>DEBR01000003.1:0-151376 GCA_002348615.1 Candidatus Saccharibacteria bacterium UBA2951
AGCACGGTGCCGAATTATAAAAAGAGCTTCCGAATAGGAAGCTCTTTTTCTCTTACTCCGTTTGGCGGCAAGATATACAGCGCTCTACGCAGGACCTCATTTCTTGGCTATTGACTTTTTATAATTCTTATGCTATCATTCTGTCAAATAACTATAGAACAAACATATGACCGAATTTCCTTCAGATAACAGTACCCACGAAATCGAACCTTCACCGAAAGAGCAGCTAGCTGAGCTTCTGGAGGGTATCGCGCCAAAAGACGACTACGAAGGACATGACCTTAGTGAACCTACTGACTTCAGACAGATGGAAAAGCATGCAAAGGAACATGAAAAAGTCATATATCCAAGTGATAATCCAAAGGAATCCATCACCATCCTCGCTGCATCGGGTCGCTGGAACGTAAGCCACCGTGTCGGCAGAAAAAATGATTTCTATTGGGTGAACCATGACGGTTCGGTATTGCCGTTACAGGCAAGCGACCTCGCCCACGCGCTTGAAATCGATACGAGCCGACCACCGCAGGAGGTAGATCAATACTTGCTTGACCTTATCCAAAATAGCTCAACCGAACGACCGGTCCATGCTAAGCGCTCCTTTGGCAAGGGTGTGTTGACCAGTGTTCTTGGGCGCAACAAATAAATAATGTCCTAAGTATAAATAAAAATCTCCGAACAGGAGGGGCTTTTTCTTGGCCAAAATGCTCATGGTAAAATAAGATGGATGAACATTACGGTAATACGGCGCAAGTTTACCGATTTCATAACACAAACACCGAAGAAATACATGATTCTTGCAGGGGTAGGCTTGGTCCTGGTCCTGTATACGTTAGTATTCGTTATACCAAAACAGGTTAATTTCAGCTATTCTGGTCAGAACTGCGTTAGTCACATCAGTCTATTTCCGCAGCTTCTAAAGCAAGAAAAAGCAGGATTCGAACTGTCTCACAAAGGTATCAAATCGGTCGGAAGTCTCGACGTGCTAGCCACTCAGGCGTGCTTTAAGGCGGTTGAGCCGCCGAAGCCGGGATTGAGCACCGTAGCCGAAGCACCGCTGGGCGTTATTTTTGGCCGCACGACTTACCATGTGACCGTTCCTGCCGCGCCGAAAGCAAATGCAACGGCGCTAAAATCGCCGGTTCCGGCGACCAAGCCGCTGACAATCAAGTTGTCGACGGGCGACCGTGTGTACACGTATTACTTAAAAGGCAATAATGACATTACAAGGTGTAAATCAACGAGCGATGGAGTGACGTGTGACCTTACGGAGCTACATTTCAAGCAGTCATCATCTTATGCAGTGGTGTTGGAGCGATGGTTTGATAATAAGCCAGTCGATACGCCGCTACGTACAACTGTTACCACACTGAAGGCGGTATCGATAACAAACGGCACATTAGTCGACAAGCAAATAGTGTACGACAAACCGACGAGCTTCATGTTTAATACCGATAAGCCGCTTCGGTCTACGGATGTCATCTTAGAAAACGCAAAAGACGGAAGCGCTATAAAAAACGTTACGGCAAAAGTCAGCGGTAAGACGCTAACGGTCTCATTGGATGAGCAATTAATCCGCGAGAGTTCTTACCGGCTTCACATCGCGTCACTTGAGGCAACAGATGGCAGCAACCTGATAGAACCGGTAACAGTAGGATTTACTGTTTCAGGGGGGCCGAAAGTCGCATCAGTCAATGTTGGCACTTCAATGGTCGACAGAAACGCGAATATAATCCTTACATTCGACCAAGCCGTCGGGGATGCGGCGACCGTAACAAAGTACGTTACGATCACCGGTATTCCTGCGGTGATCAGCAGGGTATCCGATAACCAAGTCGGTATCAAGCTCAAAGGTGCCGGTCTGTGTCAGCCGTTTTCCGTCACGGTTTCGAAGGGCTTTACGAGCAAATACATGGTGGCAGCGACGTCTGATTGGAAGTTTTCGGCGCGAACGATCTGCCACACGACAGGGGTATACGGCTATTCGGTGAAAGGGAGACCGCTCATCGCTTATTATTTCGGTTCATCCGGACCGGTTACGCTATACGCAGGAGCGATCCACGGTAACGAGGCTAGTTCCAGTACGCTGATGAAGTTGTGGATCGATGAACTTGAAGCGAACCCGACCAAGCTTGCAGGCCGACGCGTCGTCGTCGTTCCGACCATCAACCCTGACGGGCTCGTGGCCGAGACCCGTACAAACTCGCGCGGCGTCAATTTAAGCCGCAACTTTCCCACAAGTAACTGGACGAGTGATATCAATGATACTGACGGAAAGCATGCGGGCGGGGGAGGAACGGCTCCGCTGAGCGAACCGGAATCGAAAGCATTGGCCGTGCTGACGACCCAGTTGAGTCCGCGATTACTGTTATCATTTCATGCGGTCGGGAGCTTGGTGATCGGTGACCCCGGGGGACTTTCGGCGACCATGGCTGCTAAGTACTCGTCGATGGTCGGCTATCGCAACGCGACCGGTAGCAGCTCAACGACTTTCGACTACGATATTACCGGCGCGTACGAGGACTGGTCATACCGGAACATGGGAATTCAAAGCATGGTCATCGAACTGGGAAGTTACACCTATGCGAGCATAGGCTCTCATCGTCAGGCGCTCTGGGCAATGCTCCCGTAAGCCATGTATAGTAAGGTCATGCGAAAAATTGCTTTGGCTGGAAGTGTCGGACTAATAGGCGGCTTGATGCTCGTGTGTTCTCAGGTGGTAAGCGCCGAAGGTGCGGTAAATCCGGCTGATTATTCTTCCATGCGCGAAACAGTGTCAGAGGTAAAGCTACCTGATATCCCTCAACCCGACTGGTTGAAGCAGCAACTTGCGGCTGAAGCGGCCGCTGCTGCCGCGGCTCACCGGGCGGCAAATACCATGACCGTCACCTATGACGTCATGACTAAGGGCGCGGTCTATGCCAGCCTGAGCGAGTTCAAGTTACTCGCCAACCAGACGCTGAACGACCCGCGTGGCTGGTCGCGCATGAACGTCAAGTTCGTCGAAGTCGCCAGTGGTGGGAGGTTCACGTTGGTGTTGGCGGAAGCCAGCCAACTCCCGACATTCTCAAGCGGGTGTAGTAGTGACTACAGTTGTCGGGCCGGCCGGTATGTGATTATCAACCAGGACCGTTGGATGGGAGCGACGCCGAGCTGGAACGCGGCGGGCGGTTCAATCCGTGATTACCGCCATATGGTGGTGAACCACGAAACCGGTCACTGGCTGGGGCACGACCATCAAAGCTGTGGCGGGGCGGGCCAATTTGCGCCGGTCATGCAGCAGCAGTCGATGGATTTACAGGGGTGCAAATTCAATCCGTGGCCGCTAACGTCTGAACTGACATCGAGTCAGTTGGGTATCTGACCATGAAAACCTTCCTACTAGCACGTAAAAAATTGCTAATCGGCGTAATATTCGCCCTGATTCTCTTGTCGGTATGGGTTTGGTTCGCCGGCAACGCCCGTCAGCAAGCCAGTTTTCGCCGGACTGACGACCGAGTCAGCCAGGCTAAGCGACTCATCCCTACTATTATTGAAGGAAGTCGGACGAAGCGGTTGACCAGCCTCCGTGTACTGGCCGGTCTAAAAAAAGATGATACGTGCAAGGGTGATTGGTGGAACGACTGGCAGCAAACCGTACTACCGAATGCCAAGACAGGGGCCGAGCAGTGTCGGGCTAAGGAAAAGAAGTTGGCTAAGGTAGCCCAGGCTGCGGCAGACATCAATGACTACCTGACGGATGAATCAAAGGTAACAAAGCAAATCGGCACACTTAAGGTAGACGCAAGCGCCAGCGATTGGCCTGCAAGGGCAAAAACAGCTGCCGAGAGCGCTGCTAAGGCCATAAACAGTATTCGGGTCGTCTCGAGCGTTAAGCCGGTCCAGGCGGCTGCAAAAGCACGCACAGAGGCCATAATTACGGCCTGGAACGCCTTGGACACGGCTTCAAAGAAACAAGATAAAACAGCCTACCAGACTGCCGAAGCCCAACTTAAGCAGTCATACGCCGATTTGGCGGCAATCATCGACGTATCGGATGACGCGCTTCAGAAGCTGTTTAGCACGCTTACGACTGCAACCGACACCCTGTAACCCCTGTTAATTACAAAAAAACGACCCGTCTCGCAGAGCAGGTCGTTGTTTCACGTCTGAATCAGGTTTCTGGATCCAAACAGGTGCCTTAGTACGGGTGACAATTCGCAGTAATCACACGGACTGCTTCTAATATATAGCACCGTATGCATAAGTACAATACCTTTTAAAACATAAAAATGTATATGGTAAACGTTGACAAAAAGCCTATGCTATGCTAATATAATTTCATACACATCTCGTATGTGAGGTAATTGGAGGGCCGACCACTGTTAAGTGAGAGGCTCTTTTTAATAGAAGGGAGCCTAGAAATGGCTGGAACAGTAACTGGTGGCAAGAAAGCTGCCGCTAAGAACCTAGCAAAAGACCCTAACTTCTACGCGAAGATCGGTCGTAAAGGTGGACAGAACGGTAAGACCGGCGGTTTCGCCGCTAACCCTGAGCTGGCTCGCATTGCCGGTGCCAAGGGTGGTCGTATTTCTCGCCGCCGTAAAGCTAGCGACACCGTAAAAGCTGCCTAAATAGCTTTTACACTTTGAAAAACACCCCGCCCTAAGGGGTGTTTTTCTTTAGGTGATGCGATAGCGCCGTAAAGCGCAGGAGCGCGCCTCATTTACTTTCCAGGACCTTAGGCACGTGACACAGCGGTATTCACGTTTTTTAACCTGTAAACCATTTGATCCACAATGCGGACAGGTACTTCGTGAGTGCAACCAGTCGCGGTAGGTATCCATATCGTAGTGTAGAATGCTAGCCGGCACACGAACCCCGTAACGCTCAGCCATTTCAACCTTTGCGAGCTGCCAAGCGTCTCGTTCCATGGCGATAAGGTCGATGTCGCGGTCATACTTGGTGTGATTCAGTATGGCGTGGCTGACTTCGTGCAACAGATGGGCGTCGAAATAGGGGTCATCAATGTCATATACGACGGTACGGCTATCTGGTTGCCACTCGAAGTGTTGGCCGTTTTCAAAGGTTAGGTCGGCGAAATCTTCGCTTATACGTTCAAGCAGCGACGGAGTCGAGGGCATGATAGTAACATCCGTAAATGACGGCTTTTTCTAGGTGGGAGGCCTTAACGATCGTCGGGACGTAGTCGTCGTGCAGGTAGGCGCGAAGGATGTCCATGAGAGGGTCAATGAAGCGATCGAGGTAGGCGCCGACACCGCCACCGAAGACAACGATATCAGGCCGTAGGAACGGAGTGAGTGCTAGCAGGCCTTTGGCAAAATCGCTGGCAATCGCATTCCACGTCTCGGTATCTTCAATCTCGCTGGCAAGCTTGCCGTACCGTTCGTGGATCGCCTTTCCGGATGCAAATGATTCCCAAATTTGGTAGGCGCCGTCTCGTTCAAGCATAATTCGGCCACCTTCGGTTCGGCTTAACACCGGATCAATACGGCCTTTGACCGTAACGCCGGTTCCGATGCCGGTACCAACGGCCACGCAAAGGCATAAATCAGGAACTGTCTCTAAAGCACGGGCTTCTGCCAGGCCGGCTAAGTTCGCGTCGTTCTCGACGATGATAGGGCAGTCGAAGTGTGATCCAAGCAGGCTGCGGACATCGATATCGCGCCATGGCAGGTTTCCCGCCCATACCATGCGACCATCGACGATCGTACCGGGCAAAGCCACTGACAGACAGGTGATCGCCTGGCCGTCCATCAATTTGTCTATTGTCGTACTAAGCGTGGCAATATACTCCGCGATATCTTCCGGCGTCGGAAATTTTTCTTCGGCCACAACCTTACCTTCGGTGTCGAACACCGCTACAAGTGTCTTTGTGCCCCCCGTATCTACCGCAACGATCATAGTACTTTTCAGTGTAACAGACGGGGGCGGGAAGTTGTAATGCGTTGCCAAAGTTGATAAGCTATTGCATAAGATATAACTGCGGGAGAAACGTTATGCGAGGACGATACCAGGGTGGTGAGAATGGTTCATTAGCCGGCTTTATTATCGTCGGGGTGCTACTGGCGCTGGTACTGGTCGGTGGTATTTACGGATTGAATCGATACAATGCCCAGAAGGCGTCGGAAGAAACCACGGCCAGTCAGGACGATAAAAAGGCTGAGGACACATCGAAAAACAGCGACCAGGCCGCCAAAAAAGATGATGCAGATACCAGCACATCAAGTAGCTCGGATAAAACACAGCCTGATATCCCAACGGACAGCGACTCGTCAAAGAGCTCCACTGCTTCGAATCAGGGTGTCGAATCAAACGCTTTGCCACAAACAGGACCATCGGATGTCATGACGACCATGGTGACCATCGCGCTGCTGACATTCGCTGCCGCGCACTTCGTGCAGGCTCGCCGCGCTCTCTCCTAGACATTTTTCCTCTTATAGAGTACAATGACGCGTAGTCAGGGAGGCCGTTCCGACGACTCATGTAGGACGGACCCCAACTAATATCAATTAACGAAGGAGTCTTCTTAGACTTATGGCAAACGCCCTTACAATGGATGACCTGCTCGCACAAGAAAGCGGTGTCAAGCAACTGGTCGCCGGTGAAACCATCACCGGAACCGTATTATCAGTTAAAAAACACGAGGTTCTAGTTGACCTCGGCGCTCAAGGTGTTGGCTTGGTCCCACGCCGTGAAGTCGGTTTTGGAAAATCGTTGAACGTCGGTGATGAAGTTACCGCGAGTATCGTCGATTCCGAACTTGAAAACGGCTACAGCCTGCTGAGCCTTCGAAAAGCCGCTAAGGACCGCGGCTGGGAAGAAGTCATCGTTAAAGCCGAAGCCGGCGAAGTCATCGATATTACTCCATACGACGCTAACCGTGGTGGCCTATTGGTCGAATACGAAGGCGTTCGCGGGTTCCTACCGGTATCTCAACTGTCTGCCGAACACTACCCACGTGTCGGTTCAAGCGACAAAGACGAAATTTTGCAGCGCCTGAACGCGCTTATCGGCAAAGAAATGAAAGTCCGTATTTTGGATGCTGACCGCCGTGCTAACAAGCTGATTTTCAGCGAAAAAGAAGCCATTAAGGACGGCCTGGCAGAACGCTTCGCCAGCCTGAAGGTCGGTGACTCCGTGAAGGGTGTCGCCACCGGCGTAGTCGATTTCGGTGTCTTCGTGAACGTCGATGGTATCGAAGGCCTTGTTCACATCTCTGAAATTAGCTGGGAACGCGTGAACAACCCAAGCGATTACGTAAAGGTCGGTGACACGCTTGAAGCGAAGATCATCTCTATCGACAAAGACCGCTTGAGCCTTAGCATGAAGCAGCTCACCAAAGACCCATGGCTTGATGAAGTCGAAGCTATGAAGCCAGGTACAAAGGTTGAAGGTACGGTCACCCGTATTACACCGTTCGGTGCTTTCGTGCAGCTCAGCCCGGCCGTTGAAGCCCTGGTTCACATCTCTGAAATGGGTGCGACCGACGGTGTTGACCCTGAAAAGGTCTTCACGCTGAACGAGCGTAAAGAATTCACCGTTCTTGATGTCGATAAAGACAACCGCAAGATCTCACTCAGTCTCAAGAAAAAGTAATGAGTACCCCATAAGCCGCTCGGCGCGTCCGAGCAGAAAGGAAGCGCCGATATGGCAGATGCAATCGCCGACAGTCCAGAGAAAATCATCCAAGTCGCTGGTAGCATTACCGTCGGCGAACTTGCCGAACTGCTTAATCTGCCCGTCACGACGCTGATCGGTGAGCTGTTTAAGAACGGTATCATCGCCACAATCAACCAAAAGATCGACTTCGAAACGGCAACCATTATCGTCGAAGAACTCGGCCTTGACGTCACCCTTGAAAAGAAGGAAGTCGCTACCGGTCCGGTACGTGAAGAGCACAAGTTGTCCGACAAAGCCGTCGAACGACCGCCGATCGTGGCAGTGATGGGTCATGTTGACCACGGCAAGACATCACTTCTCGACGCGATTCTTGAAACGAAGACCGTCGAAGGCGAAGCCGGGGGTATTACGCAGCACATCAGTGCCTACCAGGTTACGAAAAACGACCGCAAAATCACCCTGCTCGACACTCCTGGTCACGAAGCTTTCGCGGCACTTCGCCAACACGGCGCGACGTTGACCGACGTGGTCATTATCGTCGTGGCTGCCGATGACGGCGTTAAACCACAAACCGTCGAAGCCATCCGTTTTGCCCGCGAAGCCAACGCCAAGATTGTTGTTGCCATCAATAAGATGGACAAAGAAACCGCCAATCCGCAACTGGTAAAGACACAGCTTGCTACCGAGCACGGCTTGAACCCCGAAGAATGGGGCGGTGACACGATTATGGTCGAAGTTTCAGCCAAGACCGGCCAAAACCTCGACAAACTGCTTGAAAGCGTGCTGCTTATCGCCGACCTCGAGGAGCTCAAGGCCGATGAGCACGTGCCAGCCGAAGGCTTGGTCATCGAGGCTCACACCGAAACCGGCCGTGGCTCGGTGGTCGGCTTATTAGTCGAACACGGTAAGCTCCACCCCGGTCAATACCTCGTAGCTGGAACATCCTACGGTAAGGTTCGTACCTTGCTAGATTTCGCTGGCAAAGCCATCAAAGAAGCCGGCCCAAGCACCCCTGTCACCGTGACCGGATTCAAAGATTTGCCACAGTTCGGCGACCAGTTCAACATCGTGAAGACTGAAAAAGAAGCCCGCCAGGCAACGGTTGCTAACCGGTTGGAGCGCGAACGCGAAGCCGCCGAAACGAATGTCACCTCGGCCGACATTCTGAAGCTTATGAGCCAAAAGCAGGAAGCCGCTGATTTTAACGTTATCGTCAAAGCCGACGTGCAGGGGTCGCTTACCTCTGTTATCGACAGTCTTCGCCTGATTGATACCCAAGGTGCTGTCAGTCTGCGTGTCGTTGGTTCAGGTGTCGGTAATATTTCTGAAAACGACGTACACCTGGCTGCGACCGAAGGGACGGTCATTTACGGCTTTAACGTTGAACTCCCGCCGGCCGTCAAGCGCCAAGCGGCGCGCGACAAGGTGGAAGTCCGGCTTTACAAGGTGATTTACGAACTGCTTGATAACGCCAAGGAAAGCATGGAAGCCTTGATCGCGCCGGAAGTCGTCGAAACGGAAGTCGGTACGCTTACCATCAAAGGTGTCTTTAGGACGCTCAAAGACGAAGTCATTTGTGGTGGTGAAGTAACGAGCGGTAAGATTACGCCGGGCCTTTCTGCCCGGGTCATCCGTGGCGACGAGCAACTCGCCGAAGTCGAGGTTACCAAGGTACAGCGCAACCAATCGGAAGTCAAAGACGTCCACGAAGGCGATATGTGTGGCCTTAGCCTTAAGACGAACAAGAAACTTATTCTTGAAATCGACGACAAGCTCGAATTCTTTAGCCGTGAACTGGTCAAGCGGACGCTGAAGTAACAAAAATCCCGCCAATCAGGCGGGATTTTTAATGAAGCGCTGAACTACTTTGCCGCGTCGTTAATGCCTTCGGCGTTTTCGGCAAGTTCACCTAGAATGATATCAACTTCGTCCTGCGTAATTTGTTCAAGTTCCGGTACGTTTGTCGTCAACCACTCGGCAAGCTGCTCGTCGCTGGCGTGCGCCTGAATATCAAGCATTTCTTTGAGCTGTTCGTCACTGAGCGACGCGGTGATTTCAGCACCGACACGTTCTTCAAGCTCTTGGTTTAGGTGATCGAGCAGGGCATCGATATCTTGGTTTTCTAGGTTAATGCCGGCTGTCTCAAGCAGATCGCGGGTAATAATCGGGTTCATAGGGTATCCTCGTTTAGCTGTTTCGTTTTAGTATAACCGTTTTTATTGTTCAGCCTATGAACGACGGGCGTCGATGGCCGCACGACCGATGGCACGGGTAGCGGCGACAGATGCACGGGTACGTTCGACTTTATCGGTCGCCTTATCTTTGGCGCTCAGCATCTTGTCACCGACGTAATCGGCACCGTTTTCAAGCTTAGCGAAGCCGCTCATCAAGGCGTCGCCGCTTTTGTCGTACGCTCTTCGAACTGATTCTTTGGTCGAAGACCAGCGCTGGCCCCAGCGTTCGCGCCGGGCTTGGCGGCGGGCAAGGGCAGCATTCTTACGAGCGACCAGCTTTTCTTTGATGCCTTCTTTTAGGCCAATCATCTTGTTACCTACGTAGTCGGCACCCTTGTCGAGTGATTCCATGCTTTTATCGATAGCACCATTGTACGTGTCTTTTATCTTTGTTCCGACGGCTTCAACGCCACGCTGTGCAGCCATGTCGACACGGTCGGCAACGTCTAATGCCTTTTCTGTGGCGATAGCCTTGACGCCGGCGCCAAGTTCACGGGTAGCACGAGCCGCACGAAGAGCTGCTCGGCCAAGGCTGCGCAGCTTGGTTTTGGCGTATTCCTTGGTATCGGTCAGTTTTTCAGATGCCGTGTCAGCTATGTCAGCGCTGCCGCGGAGCAAGTTACCAATACGGCTGGCGCTTTGGTCGACGCTGCTGGTAGCTGGGTCGGTTTCAGCGGCGGTTCCATCAAATTTCGCCTTAAGCTGATCGTAAATCGGGGATGATGCTTCAGTACCTACGACGGGTTCTACTGCATCTGTGCCGTTTAGTTCACGCAAAGTGGCAAGTTTACCATCGATATTCTCAACATGAATAGGGGCGGAAGGCGAGGATGTCTCGGCGCCGATAGGTGCAAACGGATCAGTTTCGGTGGCCGGAGCAGAAAGGTCACCAGGGGCGACTTCCCACTGGGCAGCGGCATCATTTGCTTCTTGAGAAGATTCTTGGCTACGGCGGGCTTCCGCGAGGCGGTCTGCGAGTGACATAGTGTTCTATTTCCTTGTTTGATTTTTGAAGTTTATGTGATTAAGATTAGCATAAGTATTATAAATTGTCAATGGAACATAAAAAATACCCCTGTTCGGGGCGAATACTTTTGTTGTCTCCCGCCGGGAGCGCTGGGGACCGAACTTCGGTTCCATACACTCCCGGACGGGAAGACATCACATCAGACGGTCGGGTTGAGCCGTCCCACCACGCGCCGGAAGCGCTCCGACCGCCAGCCGAGGAACCCGACGACGGCGAAGAGCACCAACAGCACCAGCACGATCACGGGGACCGTGACCTGACCGGTCAGGACTCCCCAGATGATGGGGAGCAGACCGGCCACCAGCTTGCCGAACACGGCGACGAGCAGGGCTCCGTAGTGGAACCAGTCGTCGATCCGGTCCGGGGCCAGCATGCCGGCGAGGAACAGGACGAGCGTCGTGAGGATCACGACGACGGCCGTCCAGCCGGGCAGGCCGGTGACCCAGCACGTGGCGGTGACCAGGCTGATGAAGACGGCGCCGAGCCCCAGGGGGCGAGCGGAGTTGTCCTCATCGGCGACCCAGTAGCTGAGCATGACCGCGGCGATGACGCCGACGATCGAAGCCCACAGGGGGATGAAGGTGATGGGGTACATCACTCCTCACCCCCGTCCTGGGCGCCCTGGTTCCGGCCGTGACCGGGGAGCCGGTCGCGCAGGCGGCGGCGCCCCTGGACGGGGGCCGGCTCCTGCATGCCGGGCACGACGTGGTCGTCGGGCTCGTGCACCACCGGGCCCGGGGTGGGGTCGGGCGCCGGCTGGCTGCCGGGCTCGACGTAGCCGAGGTCGACGGCCTGCTGGTGCCAGTGGTTGGCGCTCTGCTCCGCGGCCTCCTTGTCGGCGACGGCCTGGTCGAGCTCACCCTGAAGACGGGTGTTCTCGGCCTGAGCCGCCTCCTTGTCGGCGGTCGCGGTGCGGAGCTGAGCCTCGAGCTCGTCCACCCTCGTCTGGAGGGGGTTGGGCTGGTCGGCGTCCCGGTGGGCCTGGTCGAGCTCCCGCTGAAGGCGGGCGTTCTCGGCCTCGGCCTGGTCCAGGCGTGCCTGCAGGTTGGACGCGTGGCGCGCCTCGTCCCGCAGACGGTCCTGGCTGGCCGTCAGTGCCTGCACTTGTCCCTGGAGCTGCTGGACCTGCGCCTGGTTGGCGCCGTCCGTCTGCTGCTCCATCTGACCGATGCTGTCGACGATGCGGTCGCCGTGGATGGCGACGCCCTGAGCGAAGTGCTCGAGGAGTGTCGCCGCGGCGTTGCGGGCGTCGACGGGCTTGCTGTGCCGGCTGGCAGCCGACTCGGCGATGCCGATGAGGGCGCCGTGGGCGTCCGCGACGGCGTCGGTGTAGCGGGTGGTGGCCTGGTCGAGGCGGGACGTTGCCCGCGCCTCGACCAGCTTCCCGATGTTGATCTCGGGGAGCAGGGTGTCGTTGTCCGACATGGCGATTCTTCTTTCGTTCGATGGACGTGGAAGTGTGAAGTCACGGCCTTCCTTGAGGGGGAAACCGCCGATCCGACATTGCTGCAGCTCATGTCGGATAGGGAAGGCAGGCCGTCATACGGTCGGCCATCCCTACCCAACATATACGCTGTAATGGTACGTGGATTGATGAGATGTCAATGTACCTCAGTGAGTTCCCAAAAGACCTCGAACTTGATACGTTAAACATAATAGCATTTTATTGTAGATATGTCAAGTATATCCATAAGAATATTGACTTAATATACTATTTATGCTAAGATATTCCCAATAATTAATCGTTACCACGAAAGTTACCATAATCATGTCTGAAACCGCGCCACGCACCTCAACCGAATCATCGAGCCGATATCCGGTAATCGCGAACGCACCTGCGGCGCTTCAATTGGAATTCGTTGACGGATTAGTCGGGTACGACGCTCAACTGGCGGAACAGTTTACTCACGAGGACGATCAGAGCGATTACGAAGCCTATCGTGAACGGAAGGTTGACGAACTGCTGGCTGAAAACGGTATTGTTGACGGCGATGACGAAGAAGCCCACGCTCAGTATCTACTGGCCAAAGACATATATATGCAGGTGATTCAGTACGACGAGGACGAGTGGCTAGTCCGACAGGATGGCGCAGAGGTACCGCCCCGTAACTTGGTATTCCGCCGCATACTTGCCGAATACCCAACCGAATCGACACGTGGTCGCCATGTTGCTGATGGCGAAACCGCTGGTACGGATGAATCTGCCAATCAATCGGACACAGATACATCGGATGTGAATGATACTGAAGACGTGAACGGTACTGAGCCGTCTGTCGACATGGACGCTCTTCACGAAGAAGCGTTACTGGAAAATGCGCGTTTCGACGTCAATGGTGCCCGTGAGTCGTGGGCGACAGTATCCGCTAAACGACAGGGTCGTGCTTTCGGTAAAACCAAGGACCACGATGCCGTGCGCGACGATTATCATGCCAAAGTACAGGCGCTTGGAATCTTGGAACTTGAAGGCCGTATCAATCCTGAAGATGATGAGACGACCAAGAACGCGATCGTCATAGCTTACTTGTTTGAAGAGCAACGTCGTTTGCGTGAACTGACAACCGAGAAGCTGCAAGGTACAAAAGTAGGCAAGTTCGTGAAATTCATGAACAAAGGTAGTTTCGGTATGCGACTATTAAAAGGCTTTGGCGTCGGTGTCGCCGTTGGAGCAGGTGGTGCATTACTGCTTGGTGCCGCTGGTGCCGCTGCTGGAGCTGCCGTCGCGGTCGGTGCAAGTCGGTTTGTTAAGGGCTACGCTTCAAACGACCGTCACCGTGGCATGCAGACCGCCGAAGAATCGTTTATTGATGAGAATGGCGAAAATCTCGTTTATCTTGAAGAAAGTGACGGTGCTTCCGTCGCCGATAAAGTAAGTGCTGCCGCGCGCACATACAACGAAGACTTTGAACACGACACGAAGCAAGAGCAAGTGAAGCGTCGTAAGGCATTGGCCTGGGGTGTCGGATCTGTCGCCGTCGGTGCAGGTGTCGGTTACGGCCTAGCTCACAGCGGTGATGCCGTTAACGCGGTCAAGGACTGGTGGAACGGCCCGAATGCCAAAGACGTAACACCAGGCGGTGTTGACCAACAACCTGATATGGACCATGACGGTATTGCCGACCAGTTCGATCACGATCGTGATGGTGACGGTGTGCCAAACCGCTTTGATGACGCTCCGAATAACCCCGACGTCACTAACATCGGTCCGGATTGGTCAGACTTCAGTCAAGAAGCCCGTTTCGTTGAACCTGGCGAGGGTGGCTTCCAGACGTTGAAAGAAATGGGCATTCCTGAAAATAAGTGGGAATCAATCTGGCAAGATGCCGGTGAGAAGCTGCACGAAGAGGGTAAGACATACACCATGGATGATGGTCGTTGGGGCTGGGATCGTTCAATGCGTTTGACGGACCATGACCTGAACATTATTGCCCAGGCGGCCCAGCACAACGGCGTCAAGCTATAAGTATTCTCATTCCTTGCGTCGTTGAGGTACAATAGGGTAAACGACGTTAGATAAAGGACCGTTTTATGTTTCGACTGGATGAGCAATTTCTGAAGGACATCGGCCTCGACAGCCTGCCTGAAGAACAAAAGAAACCATTCCTGCAGCATATTTATAGCGAACTCGAACTTCGGGTTGGTACACGGCTGTCGGATGGGCTATCAGACGCCCAATTAGAGGAATTTGAAAAGATTATTGACCGCGACCAAGAGAAGGTCCAAGCCTGGCTTGCCGAGCACGCGCCAAACTATCAGTCCGAAGAAGCCTTCGGCAAATTACAGCAGGCGACCGGCCTCGAAGCCACCGACCCGCGATTAGTGGCTGAATTTACGGCGACCAAGTGGCTTGAAGTTAACCGACCGGACTACCGCGACGTCGTTGCGCAAGTGCTGGATGAGCTGAAGAGTGAAATCATCAGTAACCGGGACGCGATTCTAGGAGGCATGGGCGGTCAGGCACAGCCAGAACCGCAACCCCAGCAACCGGTAGCACCACCTGCCCAACCTGAAGACATGCCGTTACCACCGCAGAACAGCGGGGCACAGCCATCGGGCACTCCGGGTGACATGCCACAATACCCAACCAGGTAATAAAAAACCCGCCGACACGGCGGATTTTTTAGTCATCGCTATTTTAGATAGCCCTTTATGAATGCGCCGGCAGTCATCGTTTTGCCACTTGGCGCGATCAGTTCATCGATACTTAACACGCCGTCTTTGAAGGGTATATCAAGCGGAGACGTCTGGGTAGCCGAAAGATGCGCCTGAAGAATGATGATGTCTTGACCGGCTATGGTAAGACGAGCCCGCGGGAACGCTTTGTAGGCTCGGACCAGTCGCTCGGCTTGCTCTGCGGTATGCGCGGAAGGGTTCAGCTTGGCGTCTGCCTTCGTAATCAGCTGGCAGTAAGTGGCTTTCGACTCATCCTGCGGTGTCGGCTTGAGTGAGCCGTCAAATATCCTGGGAAGCGCCGCCATAAGTTCGGTGGCCGCTAGCGTCGCTAATTTTTGGCTGAGGTGCGGCGACGTCTCATATTTTGGTAAGTTGAATTCTACCTGGTGGTAGACGGGCCCAGCATCCATTTTAGCTGTCAGACTCATGATAGAAATACCGGTGGATTCGTCACCGTTCGCGATGGCGGATTCGATGGGGCTTGGGCCGCGATATTTCGGAAGGAGCGATGGGTGGATGTTGATGATGCCGAATGGGAACAGGTCGATCAGCTTTTGCGGTACGATGCGGCCGTACGCGACCAACACGCCCGCGTCGGCACCGTAGGCAGCCAGGGTATCGTATATATCCATCGGTCGCTCAGGCAAGTGGACGGGAATGTCGTACTGCTTGGCGAGTTCGGCGACTTCAAGTGGACGAGGCTTACGCGAACGCGTACCGGAGTCGTTCGCGACGACGGCTTTTATGTCGTACCCAGCATCGATAAGCGCCTGAAGTACCGGCGTCTCGGTATGGTCGAGTCCGCTGACGAGGCGCTCGTTACCGAAGAAAACCAGTTTACGACCAGAGTTCGACATTATCTTTTATATGCTCCTCATAGCCTAGCGGTTGGAGTTCGCCGTTGTCGTCGAGCCTGAAAAAAGCGTCAGGCTGGTCCTTGATGTGGTCGATAAAGACGATGCCGTTAGTGTGGTCGACCTCGTGCTGGACGACGCGAGCTAAAAAGCCTTCGGCGCGAAAACGGACTTCGTTGCCATCTTGATCGAGTGCTTTGACACGGATCTTGGTGTGGCGAGGCACACGGCCGTAGACATTCTTGACACTTAGGCAACCTTCGAAGTCACTGACAACCTCCCCTTCGTATTTGACGATTTCAGGGTTAATAAGCACCGTGAAATCACGGTCGGCTTTGTCCTCGAAGCTGCTCCGGACGATAACAACGCGTTCTAGCCGGTCTATCTGGACCGCGGCTAGCGCAGCCGAGATTTCGTGCGGTCGGGAATCTTCCCAGTCGAGCGCAGCCGAAGTCATGTCGTCAATCAGCTGCTTGGTCGAATCGTCCGGTACCTTTACGCGGCTGGATTTTTCACGTAGATGCGTATTAGGCAACGTTATGATGGCTTCTTTTTTCATTATGACCATTGTAACAGATTAGAGCAGGCTGATGGGGTCGAGTTCGAACTGCCATTTTGCTGGCGGCAGTTGACTGACGGCTTGCTGTAAATACGCGCGTTTTGGTGATTTCAGCACGAGCTGCCACCGATATTGGCCGCCGGCACGTTCATAAAATGCCGGAGTCGGGCCAAGAATCTGGACGTCGGACGGCAACGAACGCTTTAGTTGTTCGGCCAGTGCCTTGGCGTTACGGATAGCGGCCGCCTCGGTCTTGTAGGCGCACTGAAGTTTTAGCAAGTAGGTGAACGGAGGGAAGTGACTACGGCGGCGTTGTTCCACCGCCAGGGCATAGAACCCGGCATAGTCTTGTTTAAGTCCGAGCGTAATGACGGGGTGGGTAGGTTGATAGCTCTGCACGATGACGTTTGTATCGTGCGGGCGTCGACCGACGCGACCAATGACCTGTGCGAGTAGCTGGAAGGTTCTTTCGGCCGAACCGTAGTCGGGTAAACTGAGGCCTGCATCTGCCTGCACGACCGCGACGGTATGGAGCTTAGGGAGGTCAAGTCCTTTCGCGATAACCTGCGTGCCGATGATGACATCAATGGATCCGTCGTGAAGCTCCTTGTATCGCTGTTCAACCGTCTGGTCGCTCGCGGTGTCGCCGTCAAATCGAGCGATGGTAAGTTTAGGGTATAGCCTTTTTAATTCGCTCTCGATCAGCTTGGTGCCGATACCTTTATGAATGATACTGGCATGACCACACTGCGGGCAGCTCGTGGGGACATGTGAAGTGAAATTGCATATATGACAGCGCAGTTCGTGCGCGTCAGCATGAAGTGTAAGTGGCACGAAGCAGTTTGGACAACCAGCTTGCCAGCCGCAATTCTCGCATAACGTTGTCGGGGCACTGCCACGGCGGTTATGAAACACCAGTACCTGCTTTCCTGAACCGGTATCCTGTTCGATTTGTGCGAGTACAGCGTCGGATAAAAATCGATGTCGCTTGAAATGTGTTCGTTTGGTCATATCGATAAGTCGAACACTCGGCTTGTACGCATTTTTTATGGCGAGGTGCTCCATTGCGACAATGGGACGGCCGGTCGATTTCGCCAAATAGTAATCGACGATCGATGGCGTCGCGCTACCGAGCACGAGCTTAGCCTTGGATTGTTCAGTTAAGAAATGGGCGGCTCGCAAAGCATGATATCGAGGTGACTGCTCCTGCTTATAGCTTGGCTCGTGAGCTTCGTCGATAACGATAAGCCCCAAAGACCGTACCGGTAGGAACAGGGCCGAACGTGGCCCTATGATGACTTGCGGAGTATCAGTCATAAGCACGGTACGCCAAACCGCATGCCGTTCAGCTTCGGTCTGCCGGGAATGAGTAAGTACGACGTCCTTAAAATGAGACGAAAATTCCGCGACGACCTGCGAGGTAAGGGATATTTCGGGTACCAGTACTACGGCGGATTTACCATCCGCGAGCGCTTGTTTGACAAGTTCTATGTACACCGCGGTCTTTCCAGAACCGGTAATACCGTGAAGTATGACGGTGCCAGAGCCAGCGTTGTTAATGTCGCCCAGTGCATTCTGCTGATCGGAGTTGAGTACAATATGTGTTCGTTTATAATTATCAACAGATGAAAAGGTGGCTTTCACGCGTCGATTCTTGTGTAGTCCGCTCGGCAACAATGTTTGAAGTACGACGGCCAGCGGGGTCATGTAATAACCACTCAACCATTCGGCCAGTTGAACATATTCCTTCGGCAATGGACGGTCTTCCAGCACCTGTTCGACTGGTTTTACTACATAGTTTGGAGTGTGTTGAACAGCTTTAAGGACAAGTCCGTTCATGAGTTTTTTGCCAACACTGACACGTACCAACTGGCCAATTTCAAGCGGGTGCTCTGAAGCATACGTAAACGAATCGGCGCCGCTACGGACGATCTGTGTCGGAGCCACCTCGTAATACTTCATGCCTACGATTATAGAGTACTTACAAAAAGAAGCTCATACGAGTCGAAGCGAGCCGCTTCTAATTATTTGTTACACTAAACATATGTATTTTGAATCGCGTGCCGATGCTGGTGCGAAGCTGGCGGCACGGCTACTCGAAAAGTACCGGTATGAAAACTGTGCCGTCGTCGCCTTATCTGACGGCGCGGTATTGGTCGGTGAACAAATCGCGGCCGCATTGCACTGTGTTCTGACCATGTTATTGATTGAAGACATTGAAGTGCCCGGCGAGTCTATGAGCTTCGGGGGTGTGTCTGAAAGTGGTGCCTTCACGTATAACGGCATGTTCTCGGTGGGTGAAATCGAGGAGTACACATCCGAATTCCACGGTTACCTTGATGAGAAGAAACGCGAGGCGTTCCAAGAAATCAACCGCTTACTTGGTGACGGCGGGCTGATTGACAAAAGCCTGCTATTGGATCGAACGGTCATCTTGGTTGCTGACGGTATAGATAACGGTGCGTCGATTGACGTTGCCATGGACTTTTTGAAGCCTATCCGAACGCAGCGGATTGTCGTCGCGACACCAGTGGCGTCAGTGCCGGCAGTCGACAAGCTGCACGTCACGGCGGACGAAATTCACATTCTTGATGTGAAAGAGAATTACATGGGAACGAACCATTACTATACCGATAATACGGTCCCGTCGCATGAGGATACGATCGCCAAGATCAACCAGATCGTCTTGAACTGGCAATAGAAACGTATGAATTGTTCCACGCCAAACCGCTTCACGCCTATTTGTCCTTTGCTCCTGGCAGGAACAAATGGGTTGCGCTTCGCCTTTAGTTTGGTTTTGTAACAATTCATACGTTTCTTGCAGCTTAGGCTTGAGTATCGTTGTAAGATTGTGCTACGATAGTAAGTACTAAACCCAACAAGTTCTAATTAAATAGCTGTGGCAGGAGAGTATGTTAGACGTTTTTATTACTAGTCGAGTGCGCCGAAAAATCGTAGTAGTCTATGCGAAGTATCCTGATTTCCATACCCATGTCCGCGGCCTCGCCAAGTTAATAAAAGAAGACCCGGGCAACATTCAGCGTGAGCTGAAGCGGCTTGAGAAAGTCGGTTTTCTGACGAGTGAGAAGCAGGGGAATACCAAGATTTATTCTACGAACAAGCAGTTCCCAATCTTTAAAGAACTCCAAAGCATCGTCATTAAAAGCCAGCAGCACCAGACGGCACGTACCAAGCGCGCATCGACTGACATCTCTCCAGTTTAGTAAGCGCGAGTATGAGAAAATAAAGGCATGAGCGCTCATGCATTGTTTGAAAAGATTCTTATTTCACGTGGACTGAAGACCCAGGCGCAGCGCGACGCGTTCTTGAATCCGAGTTACGATACTAAGCATGATCCATTTTTACTGCCGGATATGAAGGCGGCGGTCGACCGATTGAAAGTCGCAAGGGAAAAACAAGAGCACATTACGATTTACGGCGACTACGACATTGACGGTCTTACGGCTACGGCGGTGCTGTTAGATGCGTTTTCGTCGTTCGGCTTTAAACAAGTCGACGCCTTTATTCCCAACCGGTTCGTCGAAGGGTACGGGCTGACGGTCGACGCGATAGAGCGAATAGCCTCTACCGGCTCGAGCCTTATTGTGACTGTCGACTGTGGCAGCCTAAGCTTTGAGCCGATCCAACGTGCGAATGAGCTTGGCGTCAATATCATCGTGACGGATCATCATAACGTGGCCGACGAGCAGCCGCCAGCGGTTGCGGTCATTAATCCTAAGCGCACTGATCATTCGTATCCATTCATCGACCTCGCCGGTGTCGGTGTGGCTTTCAAGTTAGTCCAAGCGCTTCAGACTGAGCTGGAGGGGCTTGAAGCTGGCCAGGAAAAGTGGCTGCTTGATTTGGTCGCGCTTGGCACGGTGTGCGACGTGGTGACGTTGGTCGACGAAAACCGAGCGAACGTATTTTGGGGATTAAAGGTCCTGAGTAAAACCAGACGACCAGGCTTAAAAGCACTTATGGCGGTGGCACGGGTCGAACCGCACAAAGTGAATTCCCGCAGTCTGGGATTTGCGCTCGGGCCACGTATGAACGCCGCAGGCAGGCTTGAAACGGCGCAGATTGCCCTTGATATGCTGACCGCGACCGACCCGACGATAGCGTTCGAAAAGGCACAGGAACTCGACGCCCTGAATTCGGCAAGGCGGGCGGAGCAGGACCAAATTTATAAAGAAGCAGTGCAACAGGCGGAACTCTATAAGCACGACGACGTGCTCGTCGTGAGCTCTCCGGACTGGAACCACGGCATTGTCGGCATCGTGGCGGCGAAACTACTCGAAAAGTTTAAGAAACCGACATTCGTACTGCAAGAAATTGGCGAAGAGTCGAAAGGCTCGGCCCGGAGTTACGGTGATTTCAGCGCGGCCGAAGCCATTAAAAGCGCGAGCGATATCGTCACGAAAGGCGGGGGGCATAAATTGGCAGCCGGTGTAACCCTACCAACCAAAAATATTCAGGCATTTAGGGAACGAGTGAATAAGCATTACCTTGATCAAAAGCTCGAAAATCAGGCCGATTTGTTGCTGCCAAAAGCGGACGTTGTCGCCGAATTGATTCATGTGACCGAAGACTTAGTAAGTATGCTTGAAACGTTGGAGCCATTTGGCAACGGCAATACCCAACCGGTTTTACGAAGTGAGGCGCTTGAAGTGTTGCATGTTAGAAAAATGGGGGCGGATTCGCAGCATGTGAAGCTGGAGAGTCAGGCTTACGACGGGACTGTTTTACATCTCCTAGCATTTAATGCACCCAAGGAATTTTTTGTTGAACCCGGTACGAAAATATCGGCCTGGTATCAGCCCGATATTAACGAATGGATGGGGCGGCGGAATGTCGAAGGCCGACTGCTTCACCTGACCATTGAATCTAGCTAACTTGCTATTTCAGTAACATGAAATAGACAATTGCGCCGACTACTGCGCCGACGACGACCAGAGCCACACCTGCGACGACCAGGCCTTTTTTAGATTTCGCTTCAGGTGCGGGCGCAACCACGGGTTCAGCGACGGCTGGCGCGGCTTGTGGTGCCGGTTCTGACTCGACCGATATGTTTTCAACGACAGGAGCAGAATCGGGAGCGGGTGTTGGGTTGCTCGGCTTGCTTGTAGGGGTAGGAGTAGTGTCCGGTTGTTCGTTCTGGGGCTGGTTTTGATCGGGATTCATTATGAATTCTCCTTATGGTTAAGTTACGGTGATTATACAACAGTTTTGGATTAATTGTCACCACCGTACCCCAAGGTGTTGATAAGCCACGTCCAATCTGTTACCATAGGGTCTATATGGTACAAGTCACACGTAAAGACGAGCGCGAAGCAAACGAAAACGTTATTCGCCGCTTCAACCGCAAGGTATTGCAGAGCGGTGTGTTAAGCACTGCCAAAGCAAGCATGCGGTTCAGCAAACCTATCAGCAAAACCGAACGACGCAACAAGGCGATCATCCGTAAAGCCCGCAAGGCTGACAAGATGGCCAAAATGCGCCTTGGAGTACGCTAGTTGGCTCTCGCTGAAACAATCCAAAACGATTTGAAAGCCGCTTTGTTAAGCGGCGATCGTTTTAAAGGGGACGTTTTGCGCAGCCTGAAGGCGGCGATATTGAACGAAGAAGTAGCCTTAGGTAAGCGTGATACCGGCTTGCCTGACGAAGAGATTGAGAAAATCGTGGCGAAGGAAGTCAAAAAACGTCAGGAAAGCGTCCGGCTATACGAAGAAAACGACCGACCGGAGCTCGCCGCGACCGAAAAAGAAGAAATCGCTGTGCTGGAAACATATTTGCCTAAGCAGCTGAGCGAAGCGGAAGTTACTGACATCGTGACGCAGACAATCGATGAGATGGGCGCGACAGGTATGCAGTCGATGGGGCTTGTCATCAAGGCCGTCAAAGATAAAGTCGGTAATACCGCCGACGGCGCCATGGTCGCGAGAGTCGTTAAGAACAAACTACCTAACTGATACAATAAGAAGCATATGATTATATTCTTTGGACCGACCGGCGCCGGAAAAAGTGTGCAAGGTCAAATGATCGCTGCCAGGCATGATTGGGACTGGCTTTCGACCGGACAATTGCTGCGTGACAGCAACGACCCGACAATCATACAAATATTGAAATCAGGTGACCTGGTGAGCGATGGCGTAACGTATGATGTCTTTCATAAGGCGATTCAAGAGGCGAAAGACGAGGGGTTCTCGAACGTCATCGTCGATGGATTCCCCCGTACCAAGGCGCAGGCAGAGTGGCTGTCGAAGTACATGGACATGAACGGCGACAAGATAGATCTTGTCATCGTGCTTGAAGTCCCGGAATCGGAAATCATGAAGCGACTCGAACTTCGCGGTCGCATGGAAGACACGCCGGAAACGATTGCGAAACGTATGGCGATTTACCGACAGAAGATGTACCCGGTGCTTGGGTTGTTCGCCGAGCAGCACATTAAGATCGTCCATATCGATGGTACCGGTACGGTGGGCGAAGTCCACGACAAAATCCAGGCAGAGATAGAAGCCAGCGGATTAGGGTCATAATGACGCAGCCGAAAAAAAGTCCTGAACAAATTCAGGCAATGCGCGAAGGTGGCCGTATACTCGCGACAATTTTTGATGGCCTCCGTAAACAACTCAAGCCTGGCATGACCGGAATAGAGGCCGATGCGTGGGTGGATAGCGAAATAAAACGGCACGGAGCCGAAGCTACCTACAAGACTGCCGAAGTCGGATTTCCGGCTGCTATCTGTATTAGCGTCAACGACGCTATTGTGCATGGCGTGCCAACCGACGAGCCTTTTAAGACCGGTGATATCGTCGGGTTCGACCTCGTCATTACCTACAAAGGTATGAAGACTGATTCAGCATTTACTGCCGTGATTGGTGATGAACCTGGTGGCGCGGTCAAACATCTGCTTAAGAACACCGAGCGGAGCCTGTATGCCGGCATCGACGCCATCAAAGGCGAGGGAACGCACATCGGCGATATTTCGGCAGCCGTTGAAAAAGTGCTGACGGACGCTAATCTTGGAATCGTGAAAGAATTGGTCGGACACGGTGTCGGCACAAGTATGCATATGCCTCCGGAAGTACCGAACTATGGAACGGCTGGAACCGGACCGACGCTCAGGGTGGGTGACACGATTGCGATCGAACCGATGGCGACGCTTGGCGACGGACGGGTGAAGGGACCTTTGGACGACGACTGGACGTACGCGAGCCGAGACGGAAGCCTAACGGCACACTTTGAACACACCGTGCTCATCACCGAAACCGGTGCTGACATTCTAACTACTTTATAGTTTTTGGCACCAATGCTACAATCAAGCTTATGCAAGAAAACTCTCGATATGCCGTAGGGATTGACATCGGTACGTCTACCATCCGGTGCGTCGTGGGACATATCGATGGCGAAGGTGGAAACCCGACCATCGTCGGTGTCGGCTCAGCGCCGAACGCCGGCATGCGAAAGGGTGTCGTGGCCAATCTTAGCGGTCCGGCAGCGGCAATCGACACCGCTCTAGGTGAAGCCGAGCGGATGAGCGGCTATCAGGTAGACTACGCGACCATCAGTATCAATGGTTCGCACATCGTCAGTGTCAAAGCCGACGGCATGATAGCAGTGGGCGCTATGGATCACGAGGTCAACCGTGACGACCTGCTTAGGATCGAAGACGTTGCGACCGTTGGAAAAGTTCCGGCCAACCGCGAAATCCTTGAGGTCGTGCCGCATAGCTACCGTCTGGATGGACAAGATAATATTAAGGACCCGCTCGGTATGACCGGAACCCGGCTTGAAATCCGTGCCAACGTAGTATCGGCGCTTGCGCCGCACCTGCATAACCTGCAAAAAACGGCTGAAATGGCCAAGGTAGACGCGCACACTATCATACCAAGCGTACTGGCTGGTGCTAAGGCGGTACTTAAAGAACAGCAGATTGAGAATGGTGTCGCCGTGATTGATATGGGCGCCACAACTACTGGGGTCGCAGTGTTTGAAGAGGGTGACTTACAATACGTTGGCGTCGTACCAGCCGGCGGCGCGAACATTACGAACGACCTCGCAATCGGCCTCAAGACTGACCCCGAAGTCGCTGAAAAGGTAAAAGTCGGCCATGCTATCGCTACCGGCCGAGGCTCTGTCGAAGGTATCAGTATCAAAGACGGCGAAGAAATCCATACGTTCAGTACGGCGGATATCGACGAGATCGTCGAAGCAAGGCTTGAAGAAATTTTTGAAGCAGTACAGGGCGAGCTGAAAAAAGCCGGCCGTGCCGGACAGCTGCCAAGCGGCGTCGTGCTCATTGGCGGCGGCGCTAACATGAAAAAAATCGCCGATTTCGCCAAAGAAAAACTTGGCCTTGCCGCCCGTGTCGGTCATGCTGCGGGGCTAGGAGGGGCAGTCGAAAACATTGAACAACCCGAGTATGCAGTCGCTTGCGGACTTATGCTCGTAGATGGTGGGAATATTTCTGATAACAGGGGTAAAAATGGTGCTCATTCGGCTGGTCGCGGTTCAAAGGCCGCCAAAGATTCCCTGAAAAAAGCGAGCAATGGCGCTCGAAAATTCCTTGGCCGATTCAAGGTTTAATATTCTTGTTCAAGGGTGATATACTTGGAATGAGCAAACATTTTGAATAGGGAAAATGAAAGATTTTCAGTAGGAAAGTGGGTAGTGATTAATGCCTGAAGTCAAACCAAGCGAAATACAGACATTTGCCAGCATAAAAGTAGTTGGTGTTGGTGGCGCCGGAGGCTCGGCCGTCAACCGCATGAAAGACGCGGGACTTCAGGGAGTCCAGTTCATAGCTATGAACACGGACGCGCAGGCGCTTCATAACTCGAAAGCGGATGTAAAGATTCACCTCGGTAAGGACGCTACCGGCGGACTTGGAGCCGGTGCTGATCCTGCGGTCGGCGAGCAGGCGGCCATGGAGTCACGGGAAGACATCAAGGGTGCACTTGAAGGCGCCGACATGGTCTTCGTAACCATCGGTGCCGGTGGTGGGACCGGTTCTGGAGCCGGTCATATCGTGGCCGAAGTTGCCCGTGAACTTGGAATACTTGTGGTCGGTGTTGCCACTAAACCGTTTAGCTTTGAGGGCGAAAAACGCCGTGTGAATGCCGATTGGGCCGTCGCGCAGCTTGGCCGTCAGGTTGACACCATGATTACCATTCCAAACGACAGACTCCTTCAGACGATAGACCGACGTACGCCACTGCTTGAAACGTTTAAGATCGCCGATGACGTGCTACGCCAGGGTGTGCAGGGCATTTCGGAGCTGATTACGGAGCACGGACTGATTAACCTGGACTTCGCCGACGTAAAAGCTATTATGAGCAACGCGGGTTCGGCTCTTATGGGTATTGGTCGCGCCAGCGGTGATGACCGTGCGTCTCAAGCCGCTCAGCAAGCCATTGAAAGTCCGCTTATCGAAGTCAGTATCGACGGCGCCAAGGGCGTGCTATTTAATGTCACCGGTGGCTACGACATGAGCATGAGCGAAATCCAGGAAGCGGCCGAAATCATTACTTCTGCAGTATCTCCGGACGCCAACATTATCTTCGGGGCTACTCTTAAACCTGAACTGGAAGACGAACTGATTATCACCGTCATCGCGACCGGTTTTGACAGCGCTTACTTTGAAGAGCAGGCAGCGAACATGAGCATGCCGAACCCTTCGGAAGCGAAACCCGGCGTGACAGGAACGGAAGTCGACGAGAAAATGGTCGAATCGGTTAATCTTGAACTCGACAAAGAAGACCCGGCAGCATCATTCGCCGACGACACGCCGGCAACTGATATCTGGAACCAACCGGAAGAAGACGAGGACGACACGCCTGCATTCTTGCGCCGTCGCAAAAAGAAGAACAACGATAAGGAATAGGAGGCTTGTAGTCTATGCCAGCCCCGCTGAACATCGGTGACAGCCGCGTCCTGGAGTCGCGAGAGGTTGGTGATGGCAAAACCATCCGCCGCCGCCGTGAGACACCTGATGGACGCCGTTTTACGACCTATGAGCGGATAGAAAAGCCGAACCTGGCCGTGATTAAAAAAGATGGCTCGCGAGAACTGTTCGATCGCGACAAGCTGGCCAGTGCCATTAAGCAGTCCGTAGGAAAATTCTTTTCAAGCGAAGTCGAAGTCGAAGAAATCGTAACCGACGTTGAAGATGCGATTTATAACATTGGCGATAGTGAAGTATTTTCTAAACAGATCGGCGCCATGGTGCTCGACAAGCTTGAGGAGCGCAACCAGGTGGCGTATGTGCGATTCGCTAGCGTCTTCCATGATTTCAAGACGCTCGATGACTTCGTCGAGATACTCGCTAAGCGCCAGAAGAAAAAATAATGAAGGCCGTTATTATTTATAGACCGGAAAGTGACCACGCCCGCGCGGTCGAGGATTATCTGCGAGATTTCTCGAGACAGACCGGGCGCGAACTTGAAACCATGGACCCAGACACCTCGGATGGTGCCGAATTATGCCGAGTCTACGATATCGTTGAATACCCCAGCGTCATCGCGTTATCTGATGACGGCCAGTTGCAGAATAACTGGCGCGGTCTGCCACTACCAACTATTTCCGAGCTAAGTTACTATACATAATATGAAACGATTTATCGACTTTTTCCGACACGAAGACAAAAAATTACGCGATAACCGCTGGATTTTCGCCAGCATGCTCGTCGGGTCGATACTAAGCCTGATAGCTTCGTTCGTGCTTAGCCAAGAGGCGATCCAATTGGCCAAAAATCCCGACGCGCCACTGTCATGCAGCGTGAATATCGTGCTGAACTGCGCGACGGTCGCGAACCATCCGACGGCATCGATGTTCGGATTCCCGAACAGCTTCCTTGGGATGATGGCCGAGCCTGTCGTGATTACCGTGGCGATCGCCGGTCTGGCTGGCATTAGGTTTCCACGGAAGTTCTTGTACGCCGCTGAAATCGGGTATACGATCGGGCTGCTTTACGCTCTGCTTCTGTTCGGTATCAGCTTCTTTGTCATTCAGGCGCTATGCCCGTGGTGCCTGTTGGTCACGCTCACGACTATCCTGGTGTGGTTTGCGATGACCCGGTATAACATTCGCGAAAATAATTTGTATTTACCCAAAAAACTCCAAGCAAAGCTGCATGCGTACGTTGAAAAAGATTACGACAAGCTCGTCATGTTCGGATTAATCGTCGCGCTAATCGTCGCGATCCTGGTGAAATACGGCGATGGTATTTTTGTCTAAAATTTCTAAGGTAAGTAACCAAACGGCCGCGTTAATCGTATTCGTTGCTTGGTATTTGTCGGCGGCAGTCACGACACTCTTCGTTACCGGGTTTTTTCAGAGGATAGCGCTGCTAATGACCTGGATGTTCGCCTATGTACTGGTGTTCATGACAGCCGCTTTCATCGTGTCTTGGAAGCTTAAACGCACCGACATCGTTGACATCGCATGGGGGCCGGCATTCGTCGTTGCCGCGGTCGCAAGCTTTCTGATGAACAGCTACGACCTTCCTATCGGTTTGAACGTACAGACGCTTGTGACCGTCTTGGTTATCCTATGGGCGGCTCGGTTAAGCTACGCCATGTGGGGACGAATCAGGAATCACTCCGAAGACAAGCGCTACCAGCAACTTCGCCGCACCTGGAAGGGCAACCTGGCGCTTAATACCTACCTCCGCATTTTTGTCGTCCAAGGGCTGCTGGCAACGGTCATTTCTATCGCCGTCATCCACATAAACACTTCGCTTCCGACACCGCTCGATACGTTCGCGTACGGCGGCCTGGCCATCTGGCTTATCGGTTTTCTGTTTGAAGCAGTCGGTGATTTGCAGCTGAAACGGTTTCTGGCGAATCCAAAGAATAAAGGCAAGCTGATGACCGAGGGGCTCTGGAAGTACACTCGCCATCCGAACTACTTTGGCGAAGCAACCATGTGGCTCGGTATTTTCATTATCGCGCTCTCGACGCCGTACGGCTGGGTCGCCGTCATCGCGCCGGTGCTCATCATGTACCTGCTTCTGTTCGTGTCAGGCGTGCCGCTTACGGAAAAATCATTTGAATCCAAGCCGGGCTGGCAAGCATACAAAAAACGCACCAGCAAGTTCGTGCCGCTGCCACCGAACCCTGAATGATTCGTGTGATATTGAATCTCCCGCCCCTTAGCGGTACAATCTAAGTAATCCGCCGAGAGGCTATCAACCTCGAATTCATTCGAATGCGGAGCGGGAAGAACCGCCCTTACGGCTTAGTAGACCCCGCCGCGAACGCTGCGACAAAGCGATCAAATAAGTGCTAAGAGTCCTTTCTTAGAAACCGGATGGTACCTCCCGCATAGGGATCCGGTGTCGAAGAAGGGATTTTTAATTGGAGAAAATATGACAGAACAATACGTACCACCATCCGACCCAGAACGCGAACGAGCCCAGGCATTCGTGAATGTCGTCGAACAATACCTACCGGATGACAAAGAGTTCATCTTGGATATGGATGAGGAAGAAGCGCTGGGTTACGTGTACGGTATGTTGATTGAAATGGGTGAAGACCCGGACGTAGTGCTCCGCGAATTCGGTGTGACAGAGGAGGGTGATGATGAAGTTTAAATCAGGCACGCGACGTCGGGCGATCGAATACGAAAAGGATTGGGTGCAGCGCTGGAAAGCTGACCGTACGTTCGAAAAGTCGGTCGAAAACCGTCCGAAAGACAATTCCTATGTATTCTACGACGGCCCGCCGTTCATTTCCGGCGTGCCACATCACGGAACTCTGCTGAGTTCTATCGTCAAAGACGCGGTTCCACGCTACCAAACCATGAAGGGCAAGCGCGTTGAGCGCGTATGGGGTTGGGATTGCCACGGACTTCCCGCCGAACGTTTTACCGAAAAGAAGCTTGGTATCCACTCGCGCCAGGAAGTCCTGGAATATGGCATTGAAAAGTACATCAATGCCACCCGCGCCAACATGGTGCAGACCAGCAGCGAATGGGAAGATGTCGTCGACCGTATCGGCCGCTGGGTCGAATTCAAGGGCGCGTACAAGACCATGGACAAAGATTACATGGAGTCTATTTGGTGGGCGTTCAAGACACTGTACGAAAAGGGCAAGATTTACGAAGGCGAAAAGGTGCTCATGTACTGCACGCTCGACGGCACGCCGCTTAGTAAAGCCGAAGTCACTATGGACGCCGGCGCTTATCAAGATGTGACCGAACCAAGCGTGTTCGTGAAGTTCAAGCTCGAGGACGGCCGTAACCTGCTGGCCTGGACCACGACGCCATGGACCCTACCGGCCAACACGGCACTTGCGGTTAACAAGGGCGTGACGTACGTTGAAGTCGAGCTAGACGGCGAAACATATGTCGTCGCCAAGCCATTGGTTGAAAAGACATTTACCGACGAAAAACATCAGCCACTCGACTTTAAAGTCGGGAAGTCATTCAAAGGCGAGCAGTTGGTTGGTTTGTCTTACGAACCGCTGTTCGCTGATCGCGGCAAGAATGCTCATAAAGTCTGGCATGCTGACTATGTAGAAACTGAGGCTGGAACCGGTATCGTCCACCTGGCACCCACCTACGGTGAGGAAGACTTTGAGCTCGCCAAAAAAGAAAAGTTCCCGGCCGTGCATGTTATCGATGAGAACGGATTCTTCACCGAAGGTGACTGGAAGGGCCACAACGTCTGGGAGATTAACAAGCAAATCGCTAAAGACCTGAAAGAGCGCGGCGTCGTTTGGAAGATCGACTACGTCACGCACAGCTACCCGCACTGTCACCGCTGCGGCACCAAGCTGATGTACCGTGCACACCCAAGTTGGTTCATGGACATCGACGGCCAGCGCGAAAAAATGCTTAAAAAGAACGAGAACATCAATTGGTTTCCAGGTCATGTCAAACACGGTCGCTTCGAAAAAACCGTCGAGCAGGCTCCGGACTGGAATATCAGCCGTGACCGTTTTTGGGCGACCGCCATGCCGGTATGGAAGACCGAAAGCGGCAAGACGCGCATCGTCGGCAGCTACGCCGAACTGAAAGAGCTGTCAGGCGTCGAGCTCGACGATTACCACCGCCCATGGATCGACGACGTGAAATTTACCATCGACGGGGAAGAGTATACCCGGATCGACAAGGTCATGGACAGCTGGTTCGAAGCCGGCTCCATGCCGTTCGCCCAGTTCCATTACCCGTTTGAAAACAAAGAGAAGTTCGAAGAAAACTTCCCGGGCGACTTTATCGTCGAATATATCGGCCAGGTCCGCGCTTGGTTCTACTACATGCACGCCATGGCCGTGGCACTGTTCGGTGAAAACTCGTTCAAGAACGTCATCGTGACAGGAAACGTCGCCGGAAATGACGGCCGCAAAATGAGTAAGAGCTACGGCAACTATACAGACCCCAACGAGCTGATGGATAAGTTCTCGGCCGATAGCCTTCGGTTCCTGCTGCTTTCAAGCCCGCTCTTAAACGGCGAAGACTTTTCGCTGCAGGACAAAGAAGTCGGCGACGTCGCGCGTAAGCTCGGCATGATTTGGAACATGTACGACTTCTTTACTATGTACGCCGAAGTCGATGGCTGGGAATTTGATGGTGAGCTGAAAGACCCACTAGAAGACGCGACGAATCCGCTCGACATCTGGATTATCAGCCGGGTACACCAGCTGGTTGGTGAAGTCGAAGCACATATGGACAAATACGATATTCCGAACGCGCTCGACCCGATACTGCCGTTCCTGGACGATGCTTCAAACTGGTACGTCCGCCGTTCACGCCGCCGATTCTGGAAGAGCGAAGACGACGGTGACAAAGACATGGCATATCGCACGCTCCACTACGTGTTGGTCCGCTTAGCGTACGTTCTCGCACCGTTCACACCGTTCCTCGCCGAAGAGCTGTACCAGAACCTGACAGGTGACAAAGAATCGATCCACCTGAAGGATTGGCTGCCAAAAGGCCAGATTAACGAGCTGGTCATGAACGATATGGATACGGTTCGAGAATACGTGAACCAAGGCCTCAGCCTGCGCGCCAAAGCCGGCCTGAAAGTCCGCCAGCCGCTTGCCAGCGTGAGCGTACCGGCACTCGGCGAACATGTCGAATTCGAGCCGATTCTCCGCGACGAACTGAATGTCAAAGAAGTGAAAGTAAGTGCCGAAGTAGCTATAGACGAGAAACTTACGCCGGAACTCAAACGCGAAGGCCTCATGCGCGAAGTCATTCGCCACGTCCAATCGGCCCGAAAAGCCGCCGGTTTGAACGTCGACGACCGCATAGCGTTGTCGCTCAGTTCCGAAGACGACGAACTGGTAAATGCCATCAACGAACACGAGCAGACCATCATGGACGAAACGCTTGCCACGCAAATGGTAGAGCATGATCTGTCGTTTGCTCAGTCGGTCAAGGTCGAAGGCAGCGACCTGGTCATCTCGCTCGAAAAAGTCTAGCCTGCTACCATAGTTATATGACAAAAAATAAAAAGCCGGTCATTGGTATCGTGCCTTCTTTTGACGAGGGCATAAACATTCCGGCTGGTGGAGACATTAAGCGCATATATCTTCGCGAAGAGTATATGCGACATATTGCCGAAGTCGGCGCGATACCGATTATCGTGCACCCCAACATGACCATGGACGATATTGTTGCCATGTGTGATGGAGTCGTCATTTCAGGTGGGGGAGACATTGATCCGGAATCGTACGGTCAAAAACCATTACCCGAAGCCAGTTTTTTTGAAGTCGAACGTAATCATGAAATCTTAAAGACGATTCGGTTCGAAGAACCACGCAGCCGGTTTGAGTGGGAAACGCTACTAATAGAAGCTTGCGACAAGGCAAAGTTGCCGATTCTTGGCATTTGTTATGGCATGCAGCGTTTGAATGTGCATTATGGCGGTACACTTATCCAGGATATCCCATTCCAACGTCCCGATAACATCGGTCATGATGTCACCGCACACGACGTCACTCTTACAAGTAAGTTCCTCAGTATGGAAAAAGGTTCATATATCATCGCGTCGCGCCACCATCAGGCGATTGATATGTTAGCAGACGGGTTTACGGTCGTCGCGACCGCGCCAGATGGCATTATCGAAGCAATGAAGGGGTATGGACACTTCGGCATGCAGTGGCACCCTGAGTCGGACTCAACTGGTATCCATGTCTACCGCGCATTCGTTGAGCACTGTGTAGCACAGAAAAATGAGAAATAGCTGAAAATCCTATTGACGCTACGGAACCATAAGCGTATACCTAAGGTAATACTTCGGGTCAAAGACAAACACAACTGAACATGACATGAGGTACGCCCTTTTCTAGGAACAGGAAAGAAGAGCGTATCTTGCGAGCGAGGACAACGAGGAGGGAACCATGACCCTACAGACCCGCGAAGGAGCAATCGATGAGGTGATCTCACAGGTCAGAACGGCCAACGGCCGGAAGCTGACCCAGCGACTTCGCCCCGACGAGGTACGGTCGTACCTCGGAGACCTCTGCAGCCTGCTGCAGTGCCACTTCCTCGACCTTCCCGTCCAGCTGGCGGACATCGCCCTGCGTGACGGAGGAACGTCGAGAGCCGAGCTGGTAGACGAGCTCATCCAGATGCGCGTCCACCCCATGGTCGCCGCCTGAAAGGAGGCCGCTGCAAGACAACTTCATACTGGCCGCCCCCAGGCCGGCCTGTTTCGCCCCAAGGGCCCCTTCTCCGTATGAGTGAGAAGGGGCCCTGAAACACGTTTGGGCATATTGACTTTTAATACCGTTTATGCTATTATGAATGTATAAAGGTATAAACAAAAACATGTCATTATTCCACCACCAACTCAGTTTCGCTCCTGTCGACCCAATGGCAGACGGCTTAGGCGACGATATTTCAGCCGAGCAGCGTGAAGAAGAACATTTTGAACTTCAGGAACAACTAGATGGACGCTTGGCCGACGAATGGGAAGAAATCCTGAACGATGCCCGTAAAGACCCGGACTTCAACTTTGTCAGTGAAGAGTAAACTATACATTGTATAGTAGATTATGATATTATTCTGACATGAGCAGAATTATCATCGACACTAGGGAATCATTCGAATATGAATCTAGCCACGTCAAAGGCGCTATTAACATACCGCCGCAAAAATTCATGCAGCCGAACTTGCCAAAAGAGCTGGAAGCGGTAAGTAAAGATGACGAAATAATCGTTTATTGCCGCAGTGGGCAGCGTTCGAACACTGTCGGGCAAATCCTGCGTTCGCATGGATTTACGAACATCGTGAACGGTATTAACGAGCACCATGTCGCCAAAATGCTGAAAGCAGCCGCATGACAGAACTGACTGATGAGTTGTTTGACCAGCTCATCACAAGGGCGATGGATGAGCTGCCGCAAGAATATATACGCGGTCTGCAGAATGTTGCTATCGTCATGGCAGATGAACCCGACGAACAGCAGCGTGAAAAGCTAAAGCTCGGGCATGGCAACTTGCTACTTGGCTTGTACGAAGGCGTGCCCCTTACGCGCCGGACTGGCAACGAACCTGGGCTGCTGCCCGACAAAATCACGTTGTTCAAAAACCCGATTCTTATGGTCAGTCGCGACGAAACCGCCCTATTTGAGCAGATAAAGCGGACATTATGGCACGAAATTGCCCATTATTACGGTCTCGACCACGATCGGATTGACCACTTGGAACGACGCCCAAAGCCGTAAAAACGGGCAGGCAGGTAAGCATTAGCGTATAATAGGGGCAGAGCACTAATCATTTCGATATGAAATAAAGATGGAGTGACGGAGCAAATACGGGTGAGGATAGCGCGAGGTAACCACCGAAAGACAGCATGGCGATACGCACGAGTATTTGTCATGGTCGCTGTCACGGCAACCGCCTCACTGTGGCTCCACAAATCCCTTGTCCCGACAGTCGCGGCCGAACCGGATAAGGTGCCGGCTGAAGAACAGGCGCCTCTGGCCGACCAACAACCGACACAGACCTTACTGCAGACTGGCGAACCGCAGTCCACGACTGCGGCTGAGACGAAGCCGGCTGATACGATACTGCGATGGACACCGACCGGCGTAGGGGACGTACAGGATATGTATGATATCCGCGTCGCGACCGACCCGACGGTTGACCCTGCTAAGGGCGAGCTCACGACAGCTATGGTAAAAACAGTCGACGGGTTAGTTTCGGCAGAATTTGACGCTCGGGACTTACCGGAAGGTGTATATTACTGGCAAGTTCGGTCGTGTTCGGCCGCGCTGCCATCTGCCTGTCATGATTGGTCGGCGGTCTGGACTTTACGTGTCGACGCGACTGTACCGGTTGCCCCGACGGTTGAATTCACGAGTGAGACCTATAGTCAGACGGTTTCGTTCGCGGGTACGGCCGAAGCAGCTACGACGGTAAGTGTCACGGTGGGCGACAAAACATGTACGGCAACCGCCGGCGAAAATGGCGCGTGGAGCTGTACGTTCGACGGCGATTTTGAGTACGGCGATTACACCGCGACGGTCCGTACGGCCGATACGGCAAAAAACGTAAGTCCGGACGTTCTGTTGGACTTCAATGTTAAGGAGCTGTTTGTCGCCCCTGTCATAACGCAGGCAGAGCTTCCGCCGGTACTCGACATCGTACCTGTTGACGAAACGCCGGAAAACAAAGTGGAGCAAAAACCCGTTACTGCGGTCATTGACGTCGTAAACACAGGGACTGCCACCGACCAAGATATATCGACACCTACCGTCGCCATCAAACCGTTATCGACCGACGGAGGCATTATCCAATCGAGTGAGAACGGATGGCAGATTTTTGGTCTGCCGTGGTTCTTGTGGGCTGGAAGCGGCGCCGGACTAGCAGGAGCATTCTGGGCCTTTGGCGTGCCGGTTCCGCGCCGCCTGACCGCTATGTTCAGTCTGTAATAACTCCTGAAAATACCGGAATTCCCGTAAGTGCTATACTTGTGATAGCATAACCGGTAAATTTCATGCCTTCGACGAAATATAAAAGTAAAAACAGGGGTATCCACAAAAAAGCCGCGCGCGGCTTGCTCCATACGCTCATACCTCATAAGGGAAACGGATACCGCCCTCACTTAATCAGACCGCTCGGACTCCTGCTCGTGCTCGCGGCCGTTTTAGCGCTGCAGTTTCTGGCCATCACCCCGAAAGTCGGTTCGGTCAAAGGCGCCGCGACCGACTTTTCGCGTCAGTCGTTACTAGATGAGACCAACAAAGTACGGGAAAGCAGCGGCGCCCCACTGTTGAATTTGAATGACAAGCTTAACTCCGCTGCGGGCTTGAAGGCACGCGACATTCTTGTGCGTCAGTATTGGGCGCACGTCGCACCGGACGGTACGACGCCTTGGTATTGGTTCCGCGAGGTGAACTATCGGTACGACTTTGCCGCCGAAAACTTAGCAAAGGGCTTCCAGACACCGTTGGGAGTCGTAGCTGCGTGGATGGATTTCGAGGAGCATCGGAACAACATGTTAAGCCAAGATTACCAAGATGTAGGGTTTGGCGTGGCCGAAGGTACGCTGAACGGCGAACAGACGACCGTCGTAGTGGCGATGTATGGATCGCCCATTGGCGACCCTGTTGTTAGCGGCAGTGAAGTGCTAGCAACGAACGACGGCAGCATGAACCCGATTACTCGCTTTGGTGTAGGATTGCAGTCACTCGGACCGTTCACGCTTGGATCGATCGCGCTATTGTCACTCACGATCGTCGTCGGTTTGCTAGCGCATGCATTCCGCGACAAGCTGCCTGCTCCCATGCGAAAGAGCTGGAAACGACACCACGGACTATACACGGCCATTCTTACCGCTGGGTTAGTAACAGCGATTATTCTGCTGTACGGCGGCGGCCAAATTCTGTAGACTTAAGGTCATGAACGTGACCAAAGCGATTATTCCGGTGGCAGGGTGGGGAACCCGCCGCTTACCGATTACCAAGACGATTGAAAAATGCATGCTGCCGATCGGCAACCGTCCACTTGTCGACTATGTCGTACAGGACTGCCTGAAGGCTGGTATTAATGATCTATATTTTGTCGTCGGCGAACAAAGCACACAGCTGCAAGACTACTACCGCTCGAACATCCCACTCAACGATTATTTGCGACGTAATGGCAAAGAAGACAAGTTGGCACTTATCGCCCCGATTGACGACGTACAGCTGCACTTCATCGTTCAGCCAGGACAGGGTAAGTACGGTACTGCCGTCCCGATAGCACTGGCCGCCCCATACGTTGAAGAGGGCGAATCGGTCGTCGTACTCATGGGTGACGATTTTATTTGGAACGAAGACGGCTCAAGCGAAGTCGCGCGTCTTCTCGAGGCCACACCGGAAGGAAGTTGCGGACTGCTCGCAGCGCGCGTTGACAAGAACGACGTGTCAAAATACGGCGTGATTGAAACGGACGAGCAGGGTAATTACGTTAGGATCGTAGACCAGCCGACCCCGGAAGAAGCACCAAGCGACCTGATTAATATCTCGAAATACGTGCTAACAAAAGAGGTAATCGATCTTGCCCGTGGTCTGCAGCCGGCCCATAACGGCGAGTATCAACTGCCCGACGCTATCAATCAGTACGTTGCAAATGGTGGTAAGGTAAAGGTCGTGCCAGCCCAGGGTGAATATCTTGACGGCGGATCGGTCGAAGGTTGGCTGCACGCCAACAACGTGGTTGTCGGCAAATAGCATACGGAGCGGCCCTTGAATAAGCGGCTCACATCTGTTAAAATACTCTAAGTTCAGTAAATAAAACGAAGGAAATCATGAAAGCAGTCGTGAAAGTCGGTGGCAAGCAGTATGTTGTTGCCGAAAAAGAGACCCTCCTGGTGGACCGCCTCCCGGATGGAACCAAAGAGCTCACACTCGACGCTATGTTGGTAATCGACGGTGACAAGACTACCGTAGGAACACCACTAGTAAAGGGCGTGGCCGTTAAAGCCAAGGTTGTAGACGAAGAAGTAAAGGGCGACAAGCTCCGCATCATCCGCTACAAAGCCAAAAAGCGCGTCCACAAAGAAATGGGCCACCGGCAAAAGTACAGCCGGATCCAAGTAGCCTCAATCGGCAAATAACAAAAATCCCCGCCAGATAAAGCGGGGATTTTTCATTGCCGCTCATGCTACAATATAGCTAGTCATGAGGGGAAAATAGACAGATGCCGACAGTCATCGCGGTCACGAATCAAAAGGGTGGAGTAGGCAAGACGACGAGTGCCGTCAATATTGCGTTTTACCTTGCCAAGAACGGCAAAAAGACTCTGTTAATCGACTTTGATCCGCAAGGTAACGCGACGAGCGGCCTAGGTATCGACAAACAGGAACTCGAGACAGGCACTATGAGCGATGTCATGCTTGAAACCAAAACGCTACAAGAAGTCATTTTGAAGACATCGGTTAAGGGACTGTTCTTGGCGCCTGCCACCCCGTACCTGGCGAACACCGAAGCGGAACTGGCCGGAGCAAGCCGCCGGTTCAGCCGGCTAAAAAACGCCATTGGCACCACGGGTGAAACGTACGACTATGTGATTATAGATAGCCCGCCGTCGCTGAGCCTTCTGACGGTGAACGGCTTGATCGCGGCTCGCTATGTGCTGCTCCCTGTACAGGCGGAATTCTATGCCTTAGAAGGCTTAGGACAACTACTTGAAACCATGAAGCTGGTACGAAAGAACATGAATCCGACGCTCGATCTTATTGGAGTGTTGCCAACCATGGTGGACGGCCGTACCACGCTTTCGGGCCAAGTGCACGAAGAGATCAAAAAGCACTTCCCGGGCAAGGTGTTTAAGACGGTCATTCCGCGCAATATCCGGCTAGCTGAAGCTCCAAGCCACGGGGTACCAATCGGGGCATACGACCGTTTTTCTAAAGGTGCGAGGGCGTATAAATCCGTTACCAAAGAACTGATTGAAAGGGCAGGGGCATAGTATGGCGAAAAAAGGATTAGGACGCAGCTTTTCATCGTTGATTCCGGACAACCTGCTTGATGAATCATTCGACCCAAGCGCCGGCGACGACCACAAGGTCAGCGACCTCCGTAATATCAAACTCGCGAACATCAAGGCAGACCCGGACCAGCCCCGTCGCTACTTTGATGAAGCCGGTTTGGCCGAACTGACGGCGAGTATTGAAGCACACGGCGTACTGCAGCCGATCGTAGTCATACCCCTAAAGGATGGCAATTACCAAATCGTCGCTGGAGAACGGCGCTTCCGCGCCAGCCAGGCAGCTGGTAAGACGACCATTCCCGCCCTCGTACGCACTTTAAGCGCACAGCACAAGCTTGAGCTGAGTCTTATTGAAAACATCCAACGCCGCGACCTTAACCCGCTCGAAACCGCGACCGCGTACGCCAAGCTACGAGATCAGTTCAATCTGACACTCGAAGAAATCGGGGCGCGCGTGGGCGGTAAATCCGTATCGGCCGTATCGAACACGCTACGTCTGCTTAAGCTACCTCATGACATCAAGCAAGCCGTCGCCGACGGCAAACTGTCGGAAGGCCAAGCCCGTCCGCTAATCGGAACCGATGAAGCTACCGCGAAGGCACTGCTTCCTGTCATTATTGCCGAACATTGGAGTGCCCGAAAAATCGAAGAGCATGTGGCGAACGAACGACCGATCGAAACTAAGCCGGGCCGTAAACCTTCTACGGTACGCCCCCAAGAGAACCAGGGACTGTCAAAGCGGCTTAATACTCGTGTGCTGACGCAGCAGAATGCCAAAGGTGCCGGTAAGATCGTCATTGAGTTCAAGTCCGTCGAAGAGCGCGAGCGAATCGAAAAACAGCTTCAGGCATAGTAAACGCTTCGTTCGTATTTTCTCAATCCCCCTACGCGCCACGCGCGAGGCGCTTGGGCTGCAGTCGCTTTACGATTTCTAAAATACGCACGAAGCGTCTACTGAGAGGCAAACAGAGATTAGAACGTGCGGATCTTATCGAACGGGAAGATACGGAACGCAACCGGGCCGACAACGTCGTAGTAGGGGATCTGGCCAAGTCCGTTACGTGAATCCTTTGAAAAGCCTTCGGCGCGGTGGTCACCACTGACGAACAAAGAGTTGTCGGCAACGATAGTATCGACTTCGCCAGCAGTGAATTTGCCAGGTTCGCCGTGATTTTGGTCGTCGGGGTTGAAGCCCGCCGGGTGCTCGTCGTTATACACGGTGTATTGCCCGTCTTTTAATACCACGCGCTCGCCGGGGAACGCGATGACACGTTTTACGATATATTCTTCACCGAGGCCGGCGACGTATTGCGGGTTCTTGAACACGATGACTTGTCCACGCTCCGGCACGTACGATTTGTTTTGTAGCTGGGCGATAGTCACAGGTAAGCGGTTCACGATCAACCGGTCACCGGTATACATGGTAGGCTCCATACTAGGCCCTTCAACGTTGAAACTACGAAAAATGAACGCGTTGATAATAAGCGTTCCAATCAGTACGCATACGACAAACACCATGATGCCAAGGGCGTCTTTAACGCCGGGGTGCCGGTCCAGGTAGGTAGCGTTCATGAGCACTACTATACACCACCAGACGAATAATCTTGCTTATGCTTATGGTTTTTTACAACCAATTTAAGGTAATTATTTGCTATAGTGGTGGGAAGAATAGTTATGCGAAAACAAAATTCATCACTTGATGGTTTCGTTCCTCGTCGTGGCCCGACCGTCGGTGGCGGAACAAGCCAACAACTTGGACGGCCTGTTCCAGAAGTTCGGTCAGACATCGGCCGAGCTTCGAGGCCGATTAACCAGAATACCCCTATGACCACGCTGCGCCCGGCCGGTGGGGTCAGCCGATCGGAAATCGATGATTCATTAGCTCAGATTCATGACGACGAACAACCAGAGGTAAAACGCGGCTTTTTACGGCGTCGACAAAAACCGGTGCAGAGCCGTCGGAAGCGGATCATGAAACGGCTCGCGCTGCTTATCGTCCTTCTTATCATCGCCGCTGGCGCATATGTCGGCATTAAGGCGATCATTGCCAGTAATAGTGTGTTCCAAGGTAATATATTCGATATTTTCCAGGCACGGCCGCTCAAAATGGACCAAAACGGCCGTTCGAACATCTTGGTATTCGGCACGAGTGAAGACGACCCTGGACACCAGGGTGCAAGTCTGACGGACTCCATCATGGTTATCAGTGTCGACCAGAATAAGAAGAACGCATACATGGTGAGTATTCCGCGCGACCTTCAGGTGGAGTACGGAGGAGCTTGCCAAGCAGGATACGCCGGCAAGATCAATGCGTTGTACCAGTGTTACTACGAAGATGGCAACAACGAAGAAGGCGGCGCGAATGCCCTTAAGAAAAAAGTGGGTGAAATCCTAGGTCTTGATATTCCATACTACGCGCACGTCAACTACACCGTCGTCCGAGATACGGTGAAGGCGCTTGGCTCAATTAAAGTCGATATTCAGGGAAGTGGCGGCGCGCCAGGTGTAATGGACAGTAACTTTGACTGGAAATGTGGATCTACCTACGCCAAAAGGATAAAACAATGTCCACCGAACGGTCACTTTATTGACTATAAGAACGGTCCCGTAGAACTCGATGCCGAGCATGCCCTTTACCTTGCCCAGGCACGTGGCGACAGGGCACCGACGTACGGCCTTGGCCGCTCAAACTTCGACCGCGAAATAAATCAGCAAAAAATCGTCAAAGCCATCCGTGAAAAAGCGGCGAGCGCCGGCACGTTAACGAACATCGGCGCCGTGACTGGCTTAATTGACGCGTTAGGCAATAACCTTCGCACGAATTTCGAAACCGCAGAGATACGGACGCTCATGCAGCTCGGAAACGACATACCGTCAAAAGACATCGTTCCTATCAGCTTGATCAAAGAAGGCGAGGAAGTCGTGAGGGGTGGTGCCGGCGGAAACGTCGTGCCGACCGCCGGTACCTACGAGTACAGTGAAATCCAGGCATATATCGACAAAAACCTTTCAAGCGACCCGGTCGCCCGTGAAGCCGCCAATATCGTCGTCATGAACGGTACGACAACAGCCGGCGTCGCCTTGACTGAATCGGGGCGTCTGACAGAAGCCGGGTTCACGGTATCGAATGCTACCAACGCACCGACGCAGGACTACCAGACGACCACGATTTATCGAATTAACAAAAAAGACAAAGACGGCACGGCTAAAGCCTTGTCTAAACGCTATGGCGTCGAACTGATTACGACCGCCCCAAGCTTCGCGGTAGACGCCGGCGTCGACTTTGTCGTCATCATCGGTCGGGCCAGCTTAAGCTCATCAAACTAACTGTGCCTACAGGTGGTACAATAGGGGTATATGGAATTACTACGGTCTGTCCGCCGACGTTCGTTCATTAGCGAAGTCGCCTATATCGTATTGAACATCGCCCTTGCGGTGATGCTACTCATACTCGTATTGGTCGTGAATGTCCCATGGCCGGCACTCGGACTGGTGCTGCTAAGTAAGTGGCGTGTCTTTGCGGTCCGTTCGCGGTACTGGATGGCGAATATCCGGGCTAACCTGGTGGATGTGATCGTGGGAATCAGCATGGTCGTACTTCTGTACGCAGCCTCGGGAGATTTACCGACCCAAATAGGCCTGACAGCGTTGTACATCGCCTGGCTGCTATTCCTTAAGCCACGTTCAAAGCGGGGCCATGTCGTTGCTCAGGCCGCGGTAGGACTTATATTCGGTATTACCGCCATCGTCCAAATATCGCCTTCGTTGCCATCTTCGGCGGTCGTGCTGCTGTCGTGGCTTATCGGGTACGCTACGGCGCGGCACATACTCAGCGTCCAGCATGAATCGCATATCAATTTCCTTAGCATCCTGTGGGGCTTCGTCGTGGCGGAGGTTATGTGGCTTGGCTATCATTGGACTATCGGCTATCAGGTCAGCAAGTCATTGCAGCTTTCACAAATCGTCATTATTATAGGGGCACTGAGCTTCATGGCCGAACGCATTTATATTAGCTACCATCGCAACGGGAAGATTCAGTCGAGCGATATCATGATGCCGGCGCTGCTTTCGCTCAGTATCATCGGGGTGCTGATATTCGTGTTCGGTGGGGCAGCAACAATCTGACCTGAGTTTATTAAGTAAATTTTTAGGGAGGCACAGTAAAACCAAACCATGGAACAAACACACGAACCGAACGCTAACGTGCAAGCTGGACCGGCGACGTCTGAAGCACCTATGAAAAGCGAATACGCTTCGGGTAAGCCGTCCAAACGGCCACTGTTTATCATCGTGCTGCTTATTCTCGCCGGCCTAACAGGCTTTGCCGGCTCATGGGCACAAGATTATCTTCAGGGTGACTTACGTTCATCAACGGTACTGAACACCTCTAAAGAAGATGGCAACAATGTCGTCACCCCGAACGAAGAATCAATCGCGGCGGTCGCCAAGGCCGTCAGTCCGAGCGTCGTGTCGATCCTGACGACGACCAACCAAGTGTCACGCCTGTTTAATCAGCAATACCAGCAAGAAGGAGCCGGTACGGGCATGATCGTCAGCTCGAACGGTTACATCATGACGAATAAGCACGTCATCGATGGTGCGGACAAGGTAACAGTGGTACTTCCGGACGGCAAGACCTACGAGAACGTCGATGTACTCGGTAGTGACCCCTTAAACGACGTTGCCTTCCTGAAAATCAGGAACGTATCGGGTCTACCGGCGATCGTGCTGGGTGATTCCAAGACTATCCGTATCGGGCAGTCGGTCGTGGCTATCGGTAACGCCCTCGGACAGTACCAGAACAGCGTGACCAGTGGTATCGTCTCAGGAACCGGGCGCCCTGTAACGGCCTCGAGCGATGGCACTGCAAACGGCAGCACCGAGAGTCTTACGGACTTGATTCAAACCGACGCCGCCATCAACTCCGGTAATTCCGGGGGTCCGCTCCTTAACCTGAAGGGGCAGGTCATTGGCATCAATACTGCTATCGCGCAGGACGCCCAAAGTATCGGCTTTGCCATTCCGATCAGCGCTACTAAGGGGCTACTGGCTCATGTTATCAAGACTGGCAAGGTCGAGCGCTCGTACCTTGGCGTGCAATATATGTCCATCACTCCGGCCATCAAAGAACAGTACCGCCTGCCAGTCGATAAAGGGGACTACATAACCTCGGACCGTGGCAACAGCGTGCAAGCAAATGGTCCCGCGGCAAAGGCGGGAGTGAAAAACGGAGATATCATCACGCAGGTGAACGGGTATAATGTAGGCGAAATCGCCAGCGTTTCTACCTTAATTTCAGAATACGAACCCGGCCAAAAGGTCGAGCTTACGGTATTGCGGGACGGCAAAGAGCTCAAACTGACCGCGACGCTCGGGACCTACCAACGCTAGTCGTTATCTAGCCTGAAGGCGACCACGTACTCATCACGGCCGACTTCTTTGAAGTCATGCTTCTTCGCGTAAACGGAAATCGTGTCGAGCTGACTTGGGTCGGCTTCAAGCAGTAACAAGGCACCGGGCTTTGCGCGCGCGGCGACCTGCTCGATACATCGTTTAATAACGGCCAATCCACCGTCTTCAGCATATAGCGCCTCGGCTGGCTCATTGGCCAGTTCCGGTGACTGGTAATCCCACGAACGGTCGACGTACGGCAGGTTAGCGAGGATGATGTCGGGAGAATAGGGGTAGTTTGTCAGCAGGTCACTCACGAACGTTTCTACTTCCGCGCCTAGTAACCGAGCATTTTTCTCGGCGACAGTCAGCGCGTGGCGGCTATTGTCTACTAACGCGACCTCGAACTGCGGGAATAACAGCTTCGCGGTAATTCCTAAGCAACCGCTGCCGGTTCCCAGGTCTACCAATCGTTTTTCAACGATACCGGGAAGTTCCGCCGAACGCGGTAAAAGTGTTTGCAGCATGTCTATCAACTGCTCGCTTTCAGGGCGGGGAATAAGCACGGCCGGACTAACAACGAACCGGCGGCCATAAAATTCCTTATGGCCGATGATATATGCTACCGGTACGCGATCTTTTCGTAGCTCAACACGGGCATTGGCGATATCTTCGTCGCGAGCACTCAGTTCTTCATCGCCATGGGCATGCAAGTACGTTCGGGGGTGGCGAATGGTATGCGCCAGAATGATTTCGGCATCAAGCCGTGGTGAAGGCAGGATTTCATCCGCCAGTTCATCTGTCGCCGCCTTAAGCCATGCTGAAATCGTCATACTTACATTATCCCACCTCTTGCATAATGTGCAAAACATTGACAAATAAGCATAAGTATGATAGATTGTCCGTATGGAACCGAAAAACAAAAACAACGTTCATAACATCGGCCGAAATGATCGAGACGCGATCGCACGACAAGTCGGTATGACAGAGTTCGAACCTTCTGAAAGTGTCCACAAACCAGAACAAGTTCGCGATCACCGTCCGGGACGTGTACTGACAGCGCTTGGTGCTACCGCGGCCGTCCTTGGAACGGCATGGCTTGCCGCACCACGTTCACACGATGCACCACTACCTGACGATAAGAAAACCTTCTCCGAAGAGGTCGCTGAATCAGCCCAGAAACCGTACGACCCTGCCAAAGATGAATTGGTCATTGATGGAATTCGGGTAAAGCCCGGTAATCCGGACCGTAACACTCCTTCTGAAGCCGTGCTTGGTGACCCACGCGTCAAGGCGTTCGTCGAAGCAAATCCAGACGAGTCGTCATCCGTTACGACTAGCGCAATGTCGCTGCCGGGAGGTAACGAAGCCGGTATCGTTATGCGTGATGTTGACCACGACGGCGACAAAGACGCCGTTGCTGTTCAGATCGAAGAAGAACATCCTTCAATCGAAATAGAAGATAAGACTATCCATTAGCTTTCGGCGTTCTGTGCCTTAAGCTCACGTTCGTAGGCCTGTAATTTTTCAATGATATCGTCGATATCACCGTTCATTGCCTGCGGAATACCGCTCCTGGAATAGCCTATACGGTGGTCGGTAATGCGATCCTGCGGAAAGTTATAGGTGCGGATCTTTTCGCTGCGGTCGCCTGTGCCGATGAGCCCGCGCCGTTCAGCGGATAGTTTGGCGTTTTCTTCGTCGATCTTAATTTGGAGCAGCCGTGAGCGTAGCACGCTCATGGCTTTTTCTTTGTTCTTCAGCTGAGACTTCTCGTCTTGGTTCGACACGACTAGGCCAGATGGCAGGTGGGTGATGCGCACGGCCGAGTCGGTCGTGTTCACCGATTGGCCACCATGGCCGGACGCGCGGAAAATATCGATACGTAGGTCCTTCGGGTCAATGACGATGTCGGTCTCTTCGGCTTCGGGCAGCACGGCCACCGTAACAGTACTGGTGTGGATACGGCCCTGGCTTTCGGTGGCCGGTACGCGCTGCACTCGGTGCACGCCGGACTCGAACTTCAGGAACGAGTAGGGGGCGTCGCCCTTGATTTCGACCACGACTTCTTTGTAGCCACCGCTGTCATTGGCACTTTCGCTCATCTGCTCTGTCTTAAAGCCGTGGGCTTCGCACCAGCGGAGGTACATGCGGTATAGTTCGGCCGCGAATAGGCTGGCTTCATCACCGCCGGCGCCGGCGCGGATTTCCATGATGACGTTCTTTTCGTCGTTCGGGTCTTTCGGAGTAAGCAGAACGAATAACTCTTCGTTGAGCGTTTCGAGCTTCGTCTCAAGTTCGGGAACTTCAGCTTTTGCCAGTTCGGCCAGCTCATCGCTGCCAGTCGACAGTTCCTTGGCTTCGGCGAGCTGCTTTTCAAGCTGCTCGCGCTCCTGGGCCTTTGAAATGAGTGAGTCAAGTTCGCTCAGGCGCCGGCTTTTGGCTCCGAATGCCGGGTCGCTGTACGCGTCGGGCGTCGACAAAAAGGCCGTCAGTTCGGCTTTTTCAACGTTCAGGTCTTCGAGGTTAAGATTGATTACCGGCATGGACTTCCTTTCGTGTCGCGAGCAGTATGATGCCGACGATGATGCCAGGCAGCCATGTAAGGACAGACAATAGACCAGCCAGCCAGATAAAGACGTTGATGATCGATTTGACAGGACTATCCTGTGCGAACAAAGCCGGGTCTTCGGTATCGGCTCTACATATTCCCGAGGCAATCGAGCCCGGGCCGCTTGGACACGGCTCGGACGCCGGAGCCATACCCGAGAAGATAAAATTTGATACCGCGTACAAAAGCAGCGCCCCGATAAAGATCGCCGTCGGCGCGATCAAGCACACCAGGCCCCAGACCAGCTTGAGATGGTTGCTGCGTTTTAACGCGGCTGATTGTACTTGTTCCATTCTTGGGTGCTCCAATTGGTTAAATATCTGAATTTACTATAACAAAAAGGACTGCTCGCGAACGAACAGTCCCTCTGATATACCGCCGCTATTTTTCAGCGGTAGCTTTTTTTGCCTTGGCGGCAGACTTCTTTTTGGCTTTGTTAGCCAACTCAGCCTTGCGGGCTTCAGCGGCGGCGAACTTAGCCTTAAAGCGGTCGACACGACCTTCGGTGTCGATGATCTTTTCTTCGCCGGTGAAGAAGGGGTGGGATGCGCTACTGATGTGCACCTTGACCAGTGGGTATTCGTTACCGTCTTCCCACTTGATGGTGTCATCCGTTTGCGCAGTACTTTGCGTTAGGAACGCGAACCCAGCCACTTCGTCGCTAAATACGACCGGGCGGTAATTTGTTGGGTGAATACTGCTTTTCATATCTATACGACTATACACTTTACAGAGAGAAATGTCTAGAGTCCTGAGGGGAGAAATGCCAGTCGTATAATGAATATATGGATAATGATCCAGGCAATCATTTAGAACAAGTACTAATCCGGGACATTAACGGACTGCTTACGTATGACGGAATGCTCTTGGGCGACAGGGAGATTGTCATATCGCCGGACGACGTGACTGACCTTGATGTCACCGATGTCGTGGTCGGTCGCAATGATGAGTACGGGCGAACAGTGTGTCATATTCATCGGCCGCCAAACGAAGAGTCGTACTGGCGTCACGACACATTCATCGTGTGGGATGATGGTCGGACCACCCGGTTTAATGTCGATATATCGCTTGATGAATCCCAGCAGCGGACTATGCAAGAACTGCAAGGCGCGCACCAGGCGCTCGTGAAGGAATTTGAGCTTTTGATATCCCGTCGGGTAATTAACTCATCAGACGCAGAAGAAATGTACGATAGCGTTCTAATGAGCCTTGAGCGCACTACGAGCGAAGTTAACGACGCGCTTTTAAAGAGTGATGAACTACTTGAAGGTCAGAGCATGCAGACGCTTCGGTCGGTAATTCAACGGGTTGAGCGGGACGCGCCACCATCCGACGCGCCATATTTAGAATTTACTCAACTCTATGCAGCGATCCATACCTTACGGCACGCGCATTACGACGCTATGGAGTTGCGCACCTTGCTCGTCGAGCGCTATTTGGAACTCTCGAATCAGCATATGGAAAAAGCCGAGGCGAATTTGTTGCCGGCCATCCAGCCCGCTGAAGCATGGGGCCTCTTACAACTGCTTGATAAGATACGATAAATCTGGTATATTCAAACGGTAATAATTTTAACGAAGCAACATCCGCATATATCCTTCGAATAAACGAGGCGCGGGTGTGAAGGGAGAAGGATATCATGGCAGTCGCTGTTGATATGAAGGCTTTGCTGGAAGCCGGTGTCCACTTCGGACACAAAACCAGCCGTTGGCACCCGAAAATGGCGCCGTACATTCACTCTAAGCGCCAGGAAACGCACATCATTGACCTGGTCAAGACGGCCGAAGGTCTTGAAAAGGCGCTTCCATTCCTGACGAAGACCGTCGCAAGCGGCAAAAAAGTACTGTTCGTCGGCACCAAAAAGCAGCACAAGGACATCGTAAAAGCAACGGCTGAAGCTGCCGGCCAGCCATACGTCACCGAACGTTGGATTGGCGGTATGCTTACCAACACGACAACCATGTCGTCACAGATCAAGAAGCTGCACGACCTGGAGCGCCGCATGGCGTCTGGCGACCTTGAAAAGCGCTACAACAAGCTTGAAGTCCAGCGCTTTGCCGAAGAAATTGAAGTTTTGAACCAAAAATACGGCGGCATTAAGGACCTTTCTGGCATCCCAGGCGCAGTCGTCGTCGTTGATACCATTGAAGACGCCGGGGCGATACGCGAAGCCAAGAACCTGGGCGTTCCAGTCGTCGGTGTCGTGGACACTAACGCTGACCCAAGCAAAGTCGACTATGTCATTCCTGGCAACGACGACGCGATCAAAGGTACCGAACTGCTACTTAGCTACTTCGTAGCCGCGGTCAAAGAAGGTGCAACTAAGGAGGGCAAATAATACCTATGGCAGTCACGATTGAAGACATTAAGAAGCTGAAAGAACTGACCGGTGTCGGTCTGACCGACGCTAAGGTCGCGCTGGTCGAAGCCGACGGCGACTTTGACAAGGCTCTTGAAGCTATGCGCAAGAAGGGTCTGACCAAGGCCGAGAAAAAAGGCGACCGCGAAACCCGCGAAGGCATTATTGACAGCTACGTGCATTCTAACCGCATCGGTGTCGTCATCGAAGTCAACTGCGAAACCGACTTCGTGGCCCGGCTTGATGAGTTCAAGGAACTGGCGCACCAGCTTGCCATGCAAGTCGCGGCCATGAACCCGCAGTACGTCAGCTTTGATGACATTCCAGCCGAAGAATATGACGCCAAAAAGAAGGAACTGCTTGAAAGCGACAGCCTGAAAGGCAAGCCGGCCGATATGGCTGAAAAGATCGTTGAAGGCCAGCTTAAAAAGCACTTCGGCGAACAAGTACTCCTAGCACAGCAATATGTCCTAGACGACTCTATGACAGTGGAAGACCGCATTAAGCAGCAGATTGCCAAGAGTGGCGAAAACATCACCGTCGGCCAATTTAAACGCATTGAGCTAGGCGTCACGGAATAAGCTATGGCCACGTACGAAGGCATGGGACTATGCGAACCAGCAGAGTACCAAAGGGCCTTCGAACAGCGTGTCCAATACCATCAACTCAAATCGGGCGAACTATATGTCGCCCGATTTGAAATTGAGGATTTTCCGAAAGCCTACCGTATTTTAGGCCGTGTCGGTATTTTGGCAGGTACGTACGGCGGCGTCGGTAACCTTGAGTTCCAATTGCTGAACGACCAGGATCAACCACTTGCAATCCCGCCTCGCTCGACAATGAGGGACGGCATACTCAACATTGATCGCGGTGTCGTATATAAAGACCCTCAGCGTGGCGAACTGACTATGCGTGACGCCTGTTTGGATAATTATTCACGAGGTCTTGATTTCGATTCATGGGTGGCGGAAATGAACGAACTGACAGGAGTAGGCGGACGGTAACTCTTCCGGTCCTGGAGCTATAAGCCAGGCTACAAGTGCTACAATCGTAAGCACTATGAAGCGTAATGGCTTTACCATCGTTGAACTTCTTATCGTCATCTTGGTGATATCCATATTGGCGGCCATTACGGTAGTAGCCTATAACGGTGTCCAAAACCAAGCTAATGACAGTGCCGTACAGAACGATTTGAAAAATTTCGGTAAAAAAATGGAATTGTTTAAGGTCGATAACGAGACATACCCGGCGGCGGGTGACATTACGGCATCACTTGGACTTCGGTTTGCAAAGCAGGCATATGGAACGGATTTTCAAGGAAGGAACGTACGGTACTGTATCAATTCATCAACAGGTGAATATGTACTGGTGGCGAATTCAAAATCGGGCAATTACTATTTAGTAAAGCCTGGAGCGGTCGTCGAGGCCACTGTATCGACATATGGTTGGGGCGTGTGTAACCTGGTAGGGTTGTCATCGACCAACCCGAACCCGAACGGCTATTCGGCCGGCGTTTGGGCAGCCTGGACGAATTAAAAGGGCTCCTGTTGGTGCGCTAACGATGATACAATCATAACCATTATGAAAGTCCGTGGCTTTACGATCGTCGAACTGCTTCTCGTAATCGTTATTATCGGTATCGTCGCATCAATAACGATAGTTGCTTATAGGGGTACACAGTTTAAAGCGAGCGACGCCGCCGTACAGGTGGATTTGAAGAACTTTGGCAAACGCGTTGAGTCGTTCAAGATTGAAAACGGCGCGTACCCAACGCCTAGTGATTTTACAGCCTCTCTTGGGCTTAAGTTTTCAAAAGCTTCGTACGGCGTAGACAGTCAGGGCTACAACGTACGGTATTGCCGGAACACGACCACTGATACATATGTAGTGCTGGCGAATTCAAAATCGGGCAATTACTTTATGGTGCAAACAGGGGCTATAGTATCCAGTACGGCAGCGACGTACGGATGGGGGGTGTGTCAGCTGGTTGGCGTCGCAACGACCAACCCAGACCCGAACGGCTTTTCGCCTGGTGGTTGGGCAAGCTGGGCAAACTAAGGGAATATTCCTCTATTGTCTGCAGCCCGCGATTGAGGCGACGTTTATGTACGCCTTAGCGGTGGAAAGCTCGTCTGAATCTTCGGACAATTCACTGCTACTGTCGATAGCGACAGGCTTGATGATCTGAATTGCTGACTGGTCAACGCCATTCTTGACAAGCAGGTCATTCAGCACTTGAGTCCGTTTGGTCGCGGCGTCCACGGTGTCTTTTTGAGTCGCGTCGCTGCTGACCGTCACCACGACGGAACGTTTAGAGGCATATGACTGATAAAACGTACCGATTTTTTTCGCTAATGACTCAGCATTTTCTTTGACGTCTGTGGCGTAATCGGAAGTGCCGTTTTTGAAACCAAACGACTCAGTATAGAACGACTGTGGCGACAACTGGTCGTCTGCTTCGTTGCCCGTGAGCACCTTGTAATCGTCTTTGGTCAGGCACGCCGGTGCACTAGAGAACGGATTAATTCCAAGAGCAGACAATGTTCCGGTCGTCGCTACACAAACAAACAGTACTACCAGCGCGCCAATAAGTAGTCGCTTTTTAGGGTTCGGTCCAGTAGGTTGTTCTGCCGCAAGCGGTGTTCCAGCGTCAATCGTATTAAACCAGTCCTTAACATCGGGGTCACTCGGTGAAGGTTGGTTGTTGAACGGTGGCATGTCCATGGCCCTAAGCTCCAAACTTGTTCTTTAATTTAGTTATGTCGCCAGACGTCAGACCGATGCTTTTCAGATAGTTAAGGACGGAGCCGTGCCTGCTTCGGGCAGCTTGCACGCCGTTCGTTAACCATTCCTTTTTGACGACGCCGACGCCTTGGTCGTTGCTTAGTAAGTATTCCCGCATGACCTGCTGGTCACTGGCGCCATTCGCGTACATGATCATGGCGACCATCCAACCGGTACGGTCTTTGCCTGCGACGCAGTGGATATGTACCGTAGCAGGGGCGTTGGCTGCCGTTTTAAGAGCCCTTGCGAGCTGAGAACGCCGCGTAGGATCAGTAACCATAGGCGTGGTGTCAAGGATACCTTCAATCGGAATACTGACGTTCTTGGCGCCATCGATCGCTTTGTCAGGTGCAGATGGCGGAACTCGCAGGTCGATGATGGTTGCTTTTTTGCCCAAAAGCTTCGCCATTTGCTCGGCACCTTTGGCAGTCAATTTGCTTAGCTGCGCGGAACGGTAGAGTGTATTTGATTTGAGGACATTGCTCGATGCGGATGCGTCGCGCAGGTTATTGACCGATTTGATCTGGTCGGGGTTAACCGTGCCGCCTGGTGTGTCGTCCGGTCCACTGCCGGTCGGACCGCTTCCGTCTCCCGTACCAGTTGGAATATGCAACGTCGAATCGACGGTATTCGTTTTACTTGCAAAGCTGTAGCTGCGTTCAAACACACCGCCCGGCACGATAAAATTCAATCCTGCCCACATAAGCAGGAACGCCACTAACCCGATTACGACATTCGTAATGATGCTTTTTGCCTTATTCAACTGGTCGGCTTTGTCTTCGGCGGTCGTCCAAAGAATCGAGGCATAGACGATACCAAGTACGGCAAGAACCCCGACGCCCGCCGTCATGATATTGATCGCAATAAGAAGGATCGCCCAAATGCCGTTCGTGTCATTGCCACATTCAATGATCACCGTTTCGTTCTTGTCACAAGTCGCCGCTTGGGCGGTGGCAGGGCTAATAATGCCTAACGCGAGCACTCCGAACAACGCGAGCGCTATGAGCGCCGGACCGAATCGTTTGCGGGGAAGCTTATTTTGCATGTTTGTATCAACCTAGTCGATTAGCTTGATAATAGATGAGCAGGCGTCAGATGTAAAGTCAGGTAAGCGATATGATCGATGCGTCGATTTTTAGCTCGTCGCGAAGATCGGTCGCCGTTATGATTGTCTGGTGACCGCGAAGCGCGTTCATAAGGCGCTTCTCACGGTCGATATCAAGTTCGGAGAATACGTCGTCGAGTAGAATAAGCGGCTTTATGCCACTATGATGAGTTTGAAGCTCGACCTCAAGTAGTTTGAACGCCAGCATGATAGTGCGCATTTCGCCACGCGATGCTGACTCGGTTGCTTGGTGGCCATCGAGTGACAGTTCGATATCGTCACGATGAGGGCCGACGCTGGTATAGCCACGCCGGGCGTCAAGGGTGCGGCTGGCCTCGAGACGGTGCAGTATCGCTTGCTGTAAACCGTCGTCAATGACCGTGAACATCGACTGGTAACGGGCTAGAACCGTATGGTCGACCCCTGCGATGTCAGAATATATCCGAGACAAATGCTCGTTGGCGTGTTGGATAAAATTAGTGCGCGCTTTAATGATGCTGGCTGAAAGTTCGGCAAACTTCACGTCCCATGCGAACAGGTGGTTCTGCCAATCACTCTCACTCATGACGTCAAACTGCTTGAGCAGCTCATTCCGCTGCAAAAGGGTGCGCTGGAACCGGGTGAGTGCGCTTGCGTAGGTAGGGGAAAGGCGGGCAATGATACCATCGATGAAATCACGCCGACGCTGCGGGCTACTGGTAAGCAGACGTAGTTCATCCGGTTCGAACAGTACGACCGGCAACCGATCCTTGGCTGCCATGCGCGCACTTGAAGAACCGTCCACGGTGAACTGTTTGGTCAGCTTGTCTTCGGGTGTGACCGAAATACGTAGCCGCCGTTCGGGTGCATCAGCCAGCTCGAGCTTCAGCTCGGCTGAAAGACCCTCGTAAGGTACGACGTCGCGATCACGGCCACGGAAACTCGTACCACGAAGCAACATATATACCGATTCTAAAATGGTCGTTTTGCCGGATCCGTTCGGTCCGAGTATCAGCGTCACATTGTCATCCAACGTAAAGTTCGCCAGGTCGTACGACCTGACATTATGCACACTGATACTCCGAAGCAACATACAAATAGTATAATGATTTGGACCAAATCATTGAAACATCTCCTTATTCGGACAAACCTGCAAGCAAGGTTTGTCGCTTATTTCGTCAATGTTATAGAATAATAAGTAGAGAAAGAGAGATATCTATGTTCGATACCAAACATTACCAAGACAAGATGGACCATGTTCTGGAGCACTTCGCCGACGAGCTAAAGAAGGTCCGAACCGGCCGCGCCCACCCCGATATGCTGTCGGGTGTCGTGGTTGAAGCCTATGGTCAAAAAATGCCGCTCAACCAAGTGGCTAACGTTACCGCCCCCGAGGCTCAGCAACTGCTGGTATCACCGTTCGACCCAAGCAACATCGGTGCTATTACACAGGCAATCCGTGATGATCAGGCACTTGGCCTGAATCCGAGCGACGACGGCCGCGTGGTCCGTGTGCCGATTCCGGCGCTTACCGAAGAACGTCGCCATGACCTGGTGAAGCAACTCGGCGAAAAAGTTGAAAACGCCCGTATTGCTCTACGGCAGATTCGCCAGGACGCGTTCAAAGAGGTAAAGCGCAAGAAAGATGCCAAGGAACTGTCGGAAAACGACGTGACTCGGATTGAAAAAGACTTCGATCACAACCTTATGCAGGACTATCAAGCTAAGATAGACGAAACGTTCAAAGCTAAGGAGCAGGAAGTCCTGAAAATCTAGTATGTCGGCCGAAGTTCCGACACACATAGGCTATATCGTCGACGGTAACCGCCGTTGGGCAAGGCAACATGGCCTACCAACGTATGAAGGTCACTTGGCGGGCTATAACGCCATACAGGATATAGCCCGAGCAACCATAGACGCCGGCGTGAAGTACGTGTCGGCCTATGTGTTCAGCACCGAAAACTGGAAACGTTCCGAAGATGAAGTCAGCAAGTTAATGGGGTTAGTGCTGCGACTATTAAAGTCGGATTTGCACATATTTCAGGAAAACGACGTGAGGCTAAGAATATTAGGCTCACGAGATAACGTGAGCGACAAGATTTTAAAGGCCATTGACGAAGCCGAAGAAGCGACCAAGGACAACAAACGTGGCACGTTGGCGCTTTGCTTCAACTATGGCGGCCAACTAGAAATCGCCGACGCGGTCAAAAAGATTGTTCAGTCAGGAGTAGCCGCCGACGAAATTACCCCGGAACTCGTTGAACGTAACCTGTACGCAGCCGATATTCCTCCGTGCGATCTGATCGTTCGGACAAGCGGCGAGAAGCGGCTGTCGAACTTCATGCTGTGGCGTTCGGCCTATAGCGAGCTGATGTTTCTCGACAAAAATTGGCCTGACATGACAAAGGAAGACGTAACCGATATACTTGAAGAATATAAAAATCGCGAACGACGAATAGGGAAATAACACATGTTGCTGATTGGCATTCTGACCGGACTTATTATTCTTGTAATCCTTGTAGCGATCCATGAGTTAGGGCATGGCATCGTGGCACGCCGCAACGGCGTGGTCGTTGAAGAATTCGGTATCGGATTCCCCCCGAAGGCATGGGGCAAAAAGCTCAAACGAAGTATTCTGGGTAACAACGTCCTGTTTTCTCTTAACTGGCTGCCGCTCGGGGGCTTCGTAAAGCTGCAGGGCGAATACGACTCGGCGTCAAAAAAAGGTGACTACGGCGCTGCCACGTACTGGCAGAAGACAAAGATTTTACTGGCGGGCGTACTGATGAACTGGGTAGCAGCCATCGTGCTGTTCACCATTCTGGCGCTCGTTGGACTACCGAAGATCTTGCCGAACCAGTTTAGCGTACCTGGTGACACCGAAACGACGATCGAACCGCTCAAGGTCGCCGCAGTCGAAAAGGACTCACCGGCTCAAAAAGCAGGCCTGAAGGAGGGCGACGAATTGCTACTTATCGGTGACAACGACGTACAGTCACCGAGTGAATTGTCTGACGCGACAAAGCAACTCCATGGGCAGAGCATTAACGTCACGTATTCACGTGCCGACCAGGAATACACCGTGCCAGTTACGCTGCGCGACAAAAATTCGCCGGACAAAGGGTTCTTGGGAGTGCGCACGACGCAGCAGCTAAGTGAAATCCGTGCCACGTGGTCGGCGCCGATCGTCGGCGTCGTGACGACAGTCCAACTGACCGGTGAAACATTCGCGTCGCTCGGAAAAGTCGTTGGTAGTTTGGCGCAGGGTATTGCCAGTCGTTTCACTCCGGACGAATCGACCCGAAAATCCGGCGACGAAGCCCTGAGCTTCGCGACCAACAGCGTGTCGGGTCCGGTCGGCATATTGGGCGTCATATTCCCACAAATGCAACAGGCGGGCATTAAGCCGCTACTCCTGCTTACCGCGATCATTTCACTGTCGCTCGCCGTTATGAACGTGCTGCCTATTCCAGCGCTCGATGGTGGTCGCTGGTTCGTCATGACGGTGTTCAAACTCCTTAAGCGCCCGCTTACGAAGGAACGCGAAGAAAAGATTCAGACCGTCGGCTTCATGACACTACTCGCACTTATCGTATTGGTAACGTTCGCCGATGTCAGCAAGCTTATTCAATAAGACCAGTTATGCCCTAGGTCTGAGCCTGTGGGTATTCGTTGCGTTCTTTGTGGGTGAAATGCTGGCCGGCGTGGCAATGGCCTACGGGTTGGCCTTCAGCGGGTTGCATTTGAACGCCGCACTCGAATACACGATATTAGCAGCGATCGGATATTCCTTCGGGTTGGCACTCACGGTCGGATTGCCTTGGCTGGCGACTCATAAACGGCCGAGCAAAAAAACGCTAGGAATCACCAGGCTGCCATCGTGGTCCGATATCGGGTTGTCGATTCTTTCGGTCCTGCCGTATTACTTGCTGTCGGCCGGCGTGCTTTGGGCAGCGATGACCTTTACAAAAGTGGTCGACCCGAACGTCGGACAGCAGATTGGCTTTGATAACCTGACCATAGGAGCAGAATACTTCGTAGCGTTCATTACCTTGGTATTAATGGCTCCGCTGGCTGAAGAACTGCTTTTTCGCGGGTACTTTTTGGGGCGATTGAACGAGCGAGTTGGAAAATGGTTAGCGGTGCTACTTACGGCGGCCGTGTTTGGGTCGCTGCACCTTTTTGGCTTTACAGACGATGGCCATGTCGTCTTCCAGTGGGCGACGGCACTCGATACGTTCGCGCTAGGAATCATGGCTGGCGCACTGCGGCTTTTGTCGGGCAGTATTTGGGCCGGCATGCTACTGCACGCGATTAAAAACGGCATCGCATATTACTTCTTGTTCATCAGTCCGTTGCCGCCAGGGAGTTCCTAGGGTAGGATATAAAAGATATGCGAGTTTCTAAACTGTTTACAAAAACGCTCCGCGACGCGCCTGCGGACGAAGTTTCCAAAAATGCCCAACTACTTATTCGTGCCGGCTTTGTGTACAAAGAAATGGCCGGGGCCTATGCGTACCTGCCATTAGGTATTCGCGTGGTCGAAAAGATCAAACAAGTAGTCCGCGAAGAAATGAATGCCATTGATTCGAACGAACTCATCATGACCAGCCTGCAGCGAAAAGACGTATGGGAGCAAACCGGCCGATGGGACGATAAGGTGGTCGACATTTGGTTTAAGACGAAATTGCAAGACGAAACAGAGGTAGGACTAGGCTGGAGCCACGAAGAACCGATCGTCGAAATGATGAAGCAGTACGTGCGTAGCTACAAGGACTTGCCAATCAGTCTGTACCAGTTCCAAACCAAGATGCGCAATGAACTGCGCGCCAAAAGTGGAATCATGCGCGGCCGTGAATTCGTTATGAAAGACATGTATTCGTTCCATGCGTCGGCTGAGGACCTTGAGCGTTACTACAATAAAACGATCGAGGCTTACAAGCGGGTTTACGACCGCTTAGGCATTGGCGAAGACACGTACGTAACATTCGCGAGCGGTGGCGCGTTCACCAAGTTTAGCCACGAATTCCAAACCGTCTGTGATGCCGGCGAGGACGTAATTTATCTTCACCGCGAAAAGAACATCGCCGTGAACGAAGAGGTCATCGATGACGCCGTAAAAGAGCTTGGTATCGACAAAAACGAGCTTGAACAGGTAAAAACAGCCGAAACCGGTAATATTTTCAACTTCGGTACGCAGAAAACCGACGAAATGGGTCTGCATTTCACCGGCGAAGATGGCAAGCAGCAATCGCTCTACATCGGGTCATACGGCATTGGTATTACCCGTGCAATGGGAGTTATCGCTGAAAAGATGTCTGACGACAAAGGGCTGGTCTGGCCGGAAAGCATAGCGCCGTACATGGTCTACCTGGTATCAATCGGTGAGAACGGTCAAAAAGCTGCCGACAGTTTGTACGATGAACTGAGCGCCGCTGGCGTAGAAGTACTTTACGACGACCGTGACGAACGACCAGGTACCAAGTTTGCCGACGCCGAACTGATGGGAATTCCATACCGCCTAACAGTCAGCGACCGTGGCGTAGAGGCTGGCAAATTCGAGTTTACAACGCGTAAAACAGGGCAAACGGAAGAGCTTTCGGCAACAGAGGTGAAAAATCGATTTACGGTGTAAATCGATTGACTTTAGTCACACCGATTGGTAAAATAAAGACTGATGTAATCACCCCTGCGTAAGGGGATTTACACTTATTAAAGAATGAAATTAACGAGGCGGTGCCCGGGCAGGCACCTCTTTATAAGACTCTCTGTACAGAACAATAGGAGAACCATATGAAGAAGATGTATCAGATTACTGCCGACGGCCGCAAAGAACTTGAGGCCGAGCTTGAAAAGCTGAAGGCACGTCGCGGCGAAATCGCCGAAAAAATCGCGGAAGCCCGCGACTATGGCGATTTGTCCGAAAATGCCGAATACGACGCAGCTCGCGAAGACCAAGGTTTGGTCGAAAGCCGTATTGCTGAAATCGAAGATATCCTCATGAACGCCGAGCTTATTAAGACCAGCCGTAAATCAACCATTGGTATTGGCAGCAAAGTCGAACTGAAGAACGGCGCCAAAAAGGTGAACTACCATGTCGTCGGACCGGTAGAAGCCAACCCGGTTGAAGGCAAGATCTCAAACGAGTCACCAATCGGCATGGCACTCATGGGCAAAAAAGTCGGCGACAAAGCCGTCGTCACCACTCCTAAGGGCGACATCAACTACAGCATCGTTGCCGTTAACTAGGCAGCGTTACGCTGTTCTTCGTTGTAGCGGTCTAATTCTTCCTCGAAAGAACGGCCGGACCGCCTGGCATTCTTAAACGCTTTACTTAGTGCGGCTTGTGCCGTAAGGGCGCTCGAGTTCTCAATCAGATGTGCCATCAGTTCTTCTGTGGCATCCGTGCGAGCAACATCCCATGCCTTAGCCGCGCTCCAGATATTAGCAAGTGACGCTTGAGATCTGTGCGTTTGCTCTTCGGTAGCTTCAACGTCTTCGAGTAGTTGTTCGGCTGTGTCATCGAGCTTCAGTATCATCTCTTGGGTATCTTCAGCATCTGTTTCGTCTGTATGCCGTAATGTAATTGCAAGTGCTTCGAGCGAGCCGAAGGTTGGTTCGACGGTAGGCGGTTCTACTTCTTTTTGCAGTAATCCCTTGATTCCTGGCAAGGGAATATGGAGCTTATCAAGCAAAGGTAGGCGTTCGGTAGGCTTTGTCTGATGTTCCAGGAGGCTCATATTGCGTATGTGTTTATTTAAAAATACTGGTTCTGGTGTGCATATTACCACAAACGGAAACAAAACACAAGCTTTTTTAGTAAAATTACCACTTAAAATCGCATGTACGGTATACTAGCTAACAGATTATGGCGACACTTAAAGAACTTCGTGACGAAAGATTACGCAAATTAGAAGAACTACGCGCACTCGGTGTAGACCCGTACCCGGCAAAAAGTAAACGAACCCATACGCTGGCTGAAGTTACGGGTAAGTTTGACGAGCTTGAAAATAAAGACGTCACCGTCGTCGGACGTATTGCCGGTATACGAAAGTTCGGCAAACTCGGATTTATCGTGCTTAAAGACATGAGCGGGCAAGTACAACTATTCCTTAAGGCCGACACGGTGGAACCATTGAACGCCGCTGAAAGCCAAGTCGGTATGAATGAACTGCCACTGCTTGATACCGGCGACTTTGTGCAGGCAAGTGGACCGGTCATCAAGACCAAGACCGGTGAAATATCGGTCGACGTGCGCAAACTGAAGCTTCTTACCAAGTCGCTTCGCCCAATGCCAACCAAACAAGACGGCTTTACCAACAAAGAAGAACGCATGCGCCGCCGCTACGTCGATATGAACGTCAACGAAGACGTGCGCCAGCGATTCGTTCGCCGCAGTAAGTTTTGGCAAGCTACCCGTAAGTTCTTAGACGACCACGGCTTTTACGAAATAAATATTCCAGTGCTAGAGCACACTACCGGTGGTGCCGACGCCAACCCGTTCGTGACTCACATGGACGCGCTCGACAACGATTTTTACCTACGTATCAGCCACGAACTACCACTTAAACGACTGCTTGGTGGTGGCTTTGAAAAGGTCTACGATGTTGGACCGCGCTTTAGGAACGAAAATTATTCAGACGAGCATTTGCCCGAGCACGTTGCCATGGAATGGTACTGGGCATACGCCGATTGGCACGACGGCATGAACTTCATGACCGAAATGTACCGTTATGTGCTAAAAGAAACGTTCGGCACGCTCAAGTTCAAGTTGGGCAACTTTGATGTTGACCTAGAAAAAGAGTGGGAAGAGTGGGACTACGCCGAAGTCATTAAGAAGCATTACGACATTGACGTATACGACTGCACGATCGATCAAGTAAAAGGTGCGTTGAAGGCGAATAAGCTGGAGGTTGAAAAGACCGAAAACATTGCCCGCGGCATAGACAAGCTTTGGAAAAACATTCGTAAAGACGTTGCCGGGCCGGTATGGCTTATCAACACGCCAAAGTTCATTAGCCCGCTCGCCAAAAGCACGCCAGGCGACGACAATACGGTGCAGCGGTTCCAGCCGGTCATTGCCGGTAGCGAGCTCGGTAATGGCTTTTCAGAACTTAACGACCCAATAGACCAGTTGAACCGATTCGTCGAACAGCAAAGTATGCGCGACGCCGGCGACGAAGAAGCCATGATGCTCGACATCGACTTTGTTGAAATGCTGGAATACGGCATGCCGCCAGCCTGTGGCTGGGGTTACAGCGAACGCGTGTTCTGGATTTTCGAAGGCGTCACCGCCCGCGAAGGCGTGCCGTTCCCACAGCTGCGGCACGAGATAGATGACACGACCAAACAACTTTATCCTGGAGCTAAGTTATAGGTGAATATAGTAAAGCCGAAAGGCAAACTTGAAGAGCTTATTGGAACCGGTTTATGGATAGAGCTTGTTCCGACTAGAAAGGGACTCGAATTCAGCGAATATTTTACTGACGTTGATATAGATATCATGAGTGCGCCATTCGTTCAGGGGGATGGTATTGTTAGGATACAGCCTGTCTGGGAATCATCATCACATATCTTATATTTTGGTGAACCTCGTGATGAAAAGTTAAGCAGACAAATAACAGTTGCAGATTTTCGAAATAGCCGTGATTTTTATGCCAAGCTGACTGGTAAAAAAGCAGGGTATAAAGTGCTATATGATCGCGTGTCATTCTTTCGTTCGAAGGAGCTGTATGAACATATTGCACAGGTCGAACAATATATAAGAGAAAAGTACGTGGCGGAAGTGGGCTACGATGACTTACCTGTGCCTCAAAAGTTTCGTTCCGATTCAGTTGATCACCGAATTACTCAATTTGACTTATTTGAACTGACGGCTATTGAGTTCTTGAAGCCCGCATCAGACGATTATTTCGAATTACAAATCAGCATAGGGCTTTCACCAACTGATGCTCGTAAGCTCACACGATTAGATGAGTTTGGTATTCCACTAAGCGGTCCCGAATTAAATCGTTTTCGCCAGATTAGGAATTCTATAATGCATTTCAAGGTTGTCACAAATGACGACGTCGCATTTATTGTTGATGCGCACTCAAAAATGAGTTATTTCCACCTTTCTGACATCGTGTATAAATCGATAAATAATCAAACAAAAGGATAATGGCTAACTATAAGGGGCATCTCGTCGGCGGAGCAATTGTAACTGGAGCATTCACAGCACTGATTTCGTTTGCGCCGGTAGAGAAGTTTGCCGAGTATGCGCATATTCTGCAGGACTGGCAGGCGCTTACGGCGGTGTTTGTAATCGGTATGTTGTTTGCGTTGTTCCCAGATGTTGATACGAACAGCAAAGGGCAGGATATATTCTATTGGATTTTATTCCCGGTAGATGTTCTACTAATTTATTCAGGTCACCTGCAGGCTGCAGCGTACTTGGGACTCGTTGGAATGCTGCCGGTGCTGACGCATCACCGCGGTTGGACACATACCAAGTGGGCGATGATATTGATTCCGCTGCCAATCGTTCTAGTGCCGTATTTGTACAGCGACAAAGTATTAGCGTTCAGTTTGGTGCTCTACGGCGCTGCGGTGGCGGGATACTTTAGTCATTTGCTACTCGACGGTCTGATTTGGCGCAAATTCCGTATTAAGAACTAGCCGTTAGCTGTACAATAAAATCATGAAACGGCTGCTGTTGAGCCTGGGGTTGGCAGTTTTCGCACTCTTTGGGGTATCTGCTGCGCATGCGAGCGTTAATGACTTTACGATTTCAAACTACGACATTAAGTACGAATTGTCGCAGGATTCCAGCGGCCGTTCGGTGCTGAAAACCGTCGAAACGATTACGGCACAGTTCCCGAACTACGACCAAAACCACGGAATCGAACGGGCCATTCCGAAAAGTTACGACGACCATTCGGTCAGCCTAGACATCGAATCGGTCAAAAAAGTCGATGGCTCCGACTGGAACTACACCACCTATGACTCGAATGATAACAAGGTGGTACGGATAGGCGATGCCGACAGGTATGTGCACGGCGAACAAACGTACGTGATTACGTACACCCAGCGCGATGTTACCAAATACTTCAATGACACGAACGACGACGAATTCTATTGGGACACCAACGGCACAGACTGGCAGGTGCCGATTAATAAGTTAAGTGTACAGCTGACTGTGGCCGACAACCTGAAGTCAAGGTTGAACGGCAACACCGCTTGCTATCAGGGTTATAGCGGATCGAGCACACCGTGCCAAGTGGCTCTAAACGGCTCGACATTTACTACAAGTGCCACTAACCTAATGGCAGGGCAGAACGTTACACTGGCAATCGGATTCAAGCCGCAGACATTCGCTAAATACGAACCGTCGCTTTTGGATAGGTTAATCGGATTCTATATAGCTTCCATATTCGCGGTCGGTGCGGCTGCTGTTGGTATTCTTATATGGCTTAGTGTGCGCTGGAACAATTGGTCAAACCGAAAGCGCGACCTTGGCACGGTAATCGCCGAATATACGCCACCGAAAGATGCGAGCCTGACGACATCGGCCAGCCTGCATTCGGGCATGGGCTCGTTATTCACCGCACAGCTGCTCGATTTTGCGGTCCGTGGGTACATAAACATCTACCAGACCAGGGAAAAGTCGCTGTTCAAAGCCGCCGAATACGATATTGAAATCGCTAAGGATATTAGCGATCTTAAGGCTGAGGAACGCGAGATCCTGAACGATATATTCGGTTCATCACCGAAAGTAGGGGAAAGGCTGGCGCTGAAGACGTTAAAGAATAACACTTCGGTATACACCCGAACGCTTGATAACGACAAAAAACTGAAAACTTTAGTGCGTGGCGAATATGGCCTGTGCCAAAAGGACGACGCCAAGCGAAGCTGGTTTACGAACGCGGGCTGGGTGCTACTTGGCGCGAGTATTATTTTGCTTAATCCGCTGTTGTTCTTCGCGTCAATTACCGCATTCGTTCTTGGCTACACGTTGTGGCCGTTGACCGACAAAGGCCTTGATCTGTACCGATACCTTAAGGGACTTGAACTTTACATAAAGGTCGCCGAAGCAGACCGCATAAAAATGCTGCAAAGCCCAGAGGGTGCCGAAAAGACCGGTGGCGTCGACCCGAACGATCCATCACAACTTATTAAGCTGTACGAAAAAGTATTACCATATGCCGTGTTATTCGGCCAGGAAAAAGAATGGTCAAAACGGATTGGCGAGATTTACGCGTCGACAGGTAGCGATCCGTCATGGTACCACGGTGTGAACGCGTTCAACGCGGCATCATTCAGTTCGGGTCTAAGCGGCTTTTCAACTGCCGCGGCGTATTCATCGGCTAGCAGTTCATCGTCCGGCGGCTCAAGCGGCGGCGGTTCCTCCGGCGGCGGAGGCGGTGGAGGCGGCGGCGGTGGCTGGTAGGCCACGAATCGCGCTATACTAGAAACAGAAGAGGAGGCTGTAATGGGAAACGTGTACGAACTTGACGGACAACTGTTTACGAATGTTGGTGAATTCTTAGATGCGGTGGCACACGAGTATAAACATGGTGATAAGGACTTGGCGGTCCAAACTCTCGAAGATTATGGGTTTACGCTCAGCGATATCAACGCCGGCGGACACCAGCCACACCCACACGCCGCGAAGGACGACGCGAATCCTGAGCAGACTCCTGAAAATAACGGTGACGCGTCATGATTGAACTGGCGCACGTTTCAAAGATTTACGGCAAGAAACAAAACCAATTCACAGCACTTGAGGGAATAAACCTCATCATTGAAAGTGGCAAAAGCGTCGCGATCGTCGGCAAAAGCGGGTCGGGCAAAAGCACGCTCATGCATATTATGAGTGGGCTTGACCGCGCGACATCCGGCACGATAACGGTTGATGGCCAAGATATTTCACAGCTGAAAAACCGGGCACTCGATAAGTTTCGAGCCGAAAAAATCGGATTCATATTCCAATCGTTTTTCGTACAGGCTAACGAAACGTGTTTGCAGAACGTATTGCTGCCTCTTGAGATATCCCGCGCGCCGCGGTCTGAACGTACCGACATGGCCCTTAACGCGCTGAAAGATGTGGACCTGCTTGAGAAGAAATCATCTAAAGCCAGGGACTTGTCCGGCGGGCAGAAGCAGCGTCTGGCTATTGCACGGGCGATCGTATCGCACCCGGACATCATATTCGCGGACGAACCGACAGGAAACCTTGATACCGCGACCGGCGACAAAGTTGAAAAGCTGCTGTTCGATTTTAACAAGCGGCTGGGAAGCACGCTTGTAGTAGTGACACACGACCCCGACCTTGCGAAAAAGTGCGAGATTCAGATACATATGAAGGACGGCAAGGTCGTGAAGGTCGTTGGAGCGGATTCCAAGAAGGGGAAGAAGAAATGAGGATGCTGGATATCATCAGGCGGGCTGGCCGTAGTTTACGAAGTGCCAAGGCTCGTACGTTACTGACAAGCCTGGCGATCGCGGTCGGAGCCTTCACGTTGACTCTTACTCTGGCGGCCGGCAACGGCATTAGTGCCTATGTGGACCGGTTGGTCGCAAGCAACTTTGACCCGTCAGAGCTTATCGTTGGTCGGGACAAGGAGGTCGAGAACACGGGCGCTCCGGACTCGTCGCCGCGTGAGTATGACGAATCTGTGGCGAGCGTTTCATTTGGCGGCCAAGGCAGTTTACAGCTGAAGCAGATTAGCGACGAAGATATAAAAAAGCTTGAATCGCTCAGTTACGTCAAGCAGGTCAGGCCGAATTACCAAATTGACGCAAGGTATATTACCCGTGAGGGAAGTAAGCGCTACAGCCTGAGTGTGCAGTCGTATAATCCAGGTCAGAAACCGGAGCTTGCGGCGGGAACATTGCCGAGCCGCGACTTGAAGCCAGGCACGTTGGTGCTACCGGAAGCATACGTCAAACTACTTGGGTTCAAGGATGCTAAATCGGCGATCGGAAAAACTGTGGACATCGTGACGCAGCAGCCATTCACCGAAGAAGCTATGAGAAGCTTCTTAGCCAGCGGCGCGTTAACCCAGCCTGGTGCGGCCGCTCCCGAACCAAAGCGCCAGACAAGTGTATTTACCATTGCGGGTGTAAGCAAGCCAAGCGTCACCAGCCTGGCGACTGCAGGACTGCCTGTTCTGCTTAGTTCGGAAGACGCCAAATCTTTGTATGACTTTACCTCGGCCGGTACGCAGAACCATGGCAAATATCTTTACGCCTACGTTCGAGTCGATGGAGCTGAAGACGTAAAAGTCGCGAACGACGCCAAGAAAAAGCTCAAAGCCATGGGGTATTCGGTCGTGACAAGCCAGGACCTTCAGGCAAGTTTGCAAACTATCGTCGCGGTGCTGCAAAGTCTTGTGGCTGTGTTCGCTATGATAACGATCATCGCTAGCGTGTTCGGTATCGTGAACACCATGTACATCAGCGTACTTGAGCGTACCCGGGAAATCGGGCTGATGAAAGCGCTCGGCATGCGTAGTCGATCAGTCGCGTGGTTATTCAGGATCGAAGCGGCATGGATTGGTTTTTTAGGAGGCGCCTTAGGCGCGACCGTCGCGGTACTCTTAAGCGTTGCCATCAACCCGCTTCTTACTAAGCAGCTTAATCTTGGTAAAGGCAATACCATCCTCATGAACGATTGGGGTCAGATACTGCTACTCATTGCCGCGCTAATACTTGTGGCAATTTTGGCTGGTTGGTTCCCGGCACGAAAAGCCGCCAAACTTGACCCGATTGAAGCTTTGAGGACTGAGTAATGACTGAGCGGTATGGCAACTTCGCGGAAGGTATGGGAATGAGTGAAGTCAACGATAAAGTAGATGAACTCAACGCACGCATCGACCAATTGCAGCAAGACATAGCAACGCTGCAAGAGGCACTTGAAGCAGGCCACATGACTCACGAAGCGTACGAGATGGCGCATGAACCGCTCGACCAGCAGCTTTCGATCGCAAAATATAACCGCGACGCATACTTAGCGCGGCTTGAATCGTGGGTGTCAGAGTAATGACCTTCTGCTACACTTATTGATATATGTTAGACATCCGTTATATCCGTGAAAATGCCGATAAGGTTCAAGAAGCCGCTAAAAATAAAGGCTACGACGTTTCGATTTCAGAACTTTTGAAGCTTGATGACGAGCGCCGCGAATTGCAGCAGCAAGTTGACGCACTGCGCGAACGGCGCAACGCGAACGCAGCGAGCATGAAAGGCGGCAAACCGGAACAATCGGTCATTGATGAAGGCAAGCAGATAAAGATCGAACTGGCCGAACGCGAAGAATACCTAACTAACACTGAAGTAAAGTTCGTCGAACTATTAAAGACCGTGCCGAACGTACCACTCGATATGGTTCCCGTAGGTTCAACGGAAGATGAGAACGTCGTCATTAAAACAAGTGGTGAAAAACCGCAGTTTGATTTTGAGCCCAAAAGTCACTGGGAACTGGCAGAGGCCCACGATTGGATTGATAAGGAACGTGCGGCCAAAATCGCCGGTGCACGATTCGCCTACCTAAAAGGCGATTTAGTACGTCTTGAAATGGCTCTTTGGAACTACGGCATGGACGTGCTTGGTTCGCAGGAGACATTGCAGAAAATCATTGACGATAATCACCTTGAAGGTGTCAGTTCAAAACCGTTCACACCAGTCATCCCGCCCGCCGTCGCGCGTACGGAAGTGTTCCAAGCAACCGGTCGACTGAACAAAGAGGAGCAGACCTACAAGCTTGAAGACGAAGATCTATGGCTGAACGCGAGCGCCGAGCATACCATGGCTCCTATGTACTTAAACGAAATCCTGCCGGAAGCACAGCTGCCGATTAGAATCGTGGGCTATACTACGGCCTTTAGGCGTGAGGCCGGTACGTACGGCAAAGACGCCGAAGGAATCTTCAGGCTGCATCAATTCAATAAATTGGAGATGGAGAGTTTTACCACGGCCGAAGCCGGCCTGAACGAACACCTGTTCATGGTGGCGATTCAAGAGTATCTGATGGCTTCGCTGGGCTTGCCGTTCCAAACGCTTGAAAAATGCACGGCCGACATTGGTCGTCCGAACGCGAAGGGTGTCGACATCAATACCTGGCTGCCGGGACAGAGCGAATATCGTGAAACCCACACAGCTGATTACATTACCGACTACCAAGCCCGACCTATGAAAACACGGGTTCGTCGTCAAGATGACACCGTACAATTCGTTCACACGAACGATGCCACAGTATTTTCGGAACGACCTCTAGTAGCGATACTTGAGAACTTCCAAACCGCCGATGGAAACGTGGTGATTCCAGAGGTACTACGCCCATACATGGGTGGCCGCGACATACTTTAGAGTGCTATACTATAAGTACAAGAACTTCTAACGAAGGAGGGCACTTACATGATCCAATCAATCGCAATCACAGGCGTCAAATATGACATCGATGATACGACTCAAAAATACGTGATGCGAAAGATAGGACGGCTCGACAGATTCCTCCCGCGACACGCACGAAAAAGCGTTTCCGCCGAAGTAAAGCTTAAAGAGGTCAACCGGGACAACGGCAACAAATACGAAGCCGAAATCATTCTGCATGTACCTGACAAACAGCTGGCTGCCAAGGATTCGACTGTCAATATGATCGCGGCGGTCGACATCGTTGAAGCCAAGATCGTGAGCCAACTTCGAAAGTACAAGGATCTTCACCTTGGTCACACCGGTCGAGCACGCGCAGTCCTGTCGCAATTCAAACGAAGTTACGACCGCGAAGCCGCCTAGCGACTACGCAAAACGATGTAAAACTGTCCGCTATGCAACTGGCGGGCAGTTTTGTTACGATAAAAGCATAAGAGTTTAACCAAAAGGGAACATAAACACGCATGACCCAGCAATTAGTCACATGCTTTTCAGCAGGCATATTTGCCGCCGTGGTATTCATGGTCGCACTGGCATCCTTCGCCTAGTCGAATTTACGCCATAATTTCAGGGGTATTCGGACTTCCAGCCAGGTCCGTTTCAGGGTATAATAATGCGTAGTTTTGAACTAGGCTGATAAGAGACGAGGGAATATGCCAAAGATTACGAGGCAATCTGTTTTAACGAAAGTGTTTGGGGACCCGCAAAAGCGGATACTTCGCGGCTACGAAAAGAAGGTCGCCGCGGTCAACGCACTGGCAGACAAATACAAAGACATGAAGAAGTCGGACCTGCCAAAGCAGACCGAACTGTTAAAAAAACGCCTGACAAAGAAAGGTACGACGCTCGACGACATCCTGCCGGACGCGTTCGCGCTGGTACGCGAGGCGTCAACACGCGTGCTTGGCATGCGTCATTTTGACGTACAGCTGATCGGTGGCATGGCCTTGCATCAGGGCAATGTGGCCGAAATGAAAACCGGTGAAGGAAAGACACTGGTCGCTACGCTTCCGACTTACCTGAACGCGCTTGAAGGTAAGGGCGTGCACGTCGTGACAGTGAACGACTACCTGGCACAACGCGACGCGTCGTGGATGGGCGAGTTGTATCACTTTTTGGGACTTTCGACCGGTGTTATCATCAACGATGCCAGCTTTATCTACGATCCAGACTACGACAATGAGGCTCACGACGACGAGCGCATGCGAAGGCTCCGTCCGGTTACCCGCAAGGAAGCCTATGCGGCCGATGTTACCTACGGAACGAACAACGAATTCGGATTCGACTACTTACGCGACAACATGGTCGATGACGTTGAACTACTTCGCCAACGCGAGCTGAACTTCGCCATCGTCGACGAGGTCGACAGTATTCTGATTGACGAAGCCAGGACGCCGCTTATCATCAGTGCGCCGGCCGCCGAAAACCCCGACAGCTATTACCAGTTCGCCAAAGTAGCCGCCAAGTTAACGGAAAAAGATTACATCCTGGACGAGAAGCGCCGTAGCGTCGCGCTGTCTGATGAAGGCGTGGAGCGCGTGCAGAAAATGCTCGGCATAAAAAACTTATTCACACCGGAATACGTACGTACCGTCTACCATATGGATCAAGCTCTTAAGGCTCAGACGCTATTTAAGCGTGACAAAGATTACGTAGTTACGAACGACGGCGAGGTAATTATCGTTGACGAACACACCGGTCGTCTCATGCAGGGTCGTCGTTACAACGAAGGCCTGCATCAAGCAATTGAAGCCAAAGAAAACGTTCCCGTGTTGTCGGAAAGTATGACGCTCGCGACGATTTCGTTCCAGAACTACTTTAGGTTGTACAACAAACTTTCAGGTATGACTGGTACGGCATTCACCGAAGCCGAGGAGTTCCAGCAGATTTACAGCCTTGATGTCGTTCAAATACCACCGAACAAACCTGTTATCCGCGACGACAAGGAAGACCTGATTTTCAAGACAGAAAAAGGCAAATTAAAGGCCGTTGCCGATGTTATTAAAGAACATCACAAAGCCGGTCGTCCGGTGCTGGTCGGGTCGGCGAGCATCGCTAAGAACGAGATGATCGCGGAATATCTGAAAAAAGAAAAGATTCCGTTTGAAATCTTGAACGCGAAGAACAACGAACGTGAAGCAGCCATCATTGCCAAGGCAGGAGAAAAGGGCGCGATCACACTCGCGACGAACATCGCCGGTCGTGGTACCGACATTAAGCTTGGCGAAGGAGTGGTTGAACTCGGTGGATTGGTCGTGATCGGCAGTGAACGTCACGAGTCACGCCGTATCGACAATCAGCTGCGAGGACGTGGCGGACGTCAGGGTGACCCGGGCGAGACACAGTTCTTCGTTAGTACCGAGGACGATCTTATGCGGATTTTCCAAGGCGAGCGGATCGCCAGCCTGATGGATCGTCTTGGTGTCGACGAAGACACGCCGATTCAGAACAAGGCGGTATCGAAAACGCTTGAAAACGCCCAGAAACGCGTTGAAGGCTACCATTTTGATACCCGTAAGAACGTTGTGCAGTATGACAACGTGATCAACCGCCATCGCCGTGTCGTTTACACCATGCGCCGCAAAATTTTGGAAGGTGACAATATCCAACCAGAGATCAAGCGTCTGATTACCGAGATGGTCCGTGAGCTCACCGTTCTGCCAGCCAAGAACAACCCTAAGTTTTACGACGAGTTCACGGCTATCTTCCCGGTTGACGAGAAAGACCTGAAGCTGGTAGCGGAAGAAAAACGCGACAAAGCTCGCTACGAAGCCGGCCTTAAACTTGCTGAAAAACTGTACAAGCAAAAGGAGACCGAGGTCGAGGCCGAAATGCTTCGCAAGGTTGAACGGGACGTCTATATACAGGTACTCGACACGCTTTGGATGCAGCACCTTGAAAACATGCAGCATCTACGTGACGGCATTCACTGGCGTTCAGTCGGGCAGCGGGACCCGCTGGTCGAATACCGGTCGGAATCGCAAAAATTGTTTGACGGCTTACAGGCGACGCTTCGCGAAGAAGTGCTACGGGCGATCATGCACGTACACAAGCATGACGCCATAACCGCCGATCATGAAGACCATGACACCGAGCTGACAAGGCTTGCCGAACGCGCGGTCGAACGTGGCGTGAACGAAATCGACACGGGTGAAACAAACCGTGACGACGACTTTAAGGTCACCAAAGTTAAGTCGGCCAACGAATCTGCTCGCGCTAAGAACGCGGCTCGCAAGAAAAAGAAAACCCAACGACAGAACAAAAAGAAAGGCCGACGTTAACCGCTCTCCCGACTGAGCTAACTACCATAGAACGGGTGGGCAGGAAGACGAAATCATCGCAGTGAAGCATACGACACAAGAAGTACGACTAAAAAACGGCGCGCGCGGCCTGCTGGTTGATATTCCTGGCGCGACCGTCATGAGTTTCCAGTTCCAGTTCCGCGCCGGTAACCGCTACGTTAAACACAAGGACATTTACGAGACGGCGCACATCATGGAACACATGGCGTTCGGTGCCAACGCGCAGTTTAAGAGTGAGCATGAATACGAGGCCGAGTTTACCAAGAACGGCGCGTATCATAATGCCTTCACGAGCGACCTTTCAATGGTGTATATCGCTGATTGCGCCGATTTTGAATGGGACCGGATACTGAAACTACAGCAGGTGGCGATTTGCCAGCCGCGCTTCAACAACGCCGAGCTTGAAGCCGAAAAGGGCAATGTCCGCTCTGAACTGACCGGCTATCTGAACAATCACAGCAGGGTGCTCTGGCCTAAGATTCAGCAACTCTTAGGCGAGGACATCCTGACGTTCTGGCAGCGGTTACAGACTATCAACAACGTAACCCTAAAAGATATTAAAGAGCACTACGCGCGGACGCACACGGCCGATAACATGCGGTTCGTCATTGCCGGCAAACTATATGGTAGAAAAAAAGAAATCATTCGCATGCTTGAAGAATGGGAGCTCAGCCCTGGCGAACGCTTTGAGGTCCCTCGGGATGAACTGTCGAGCGGTAACCCGACCATCATCCGCCGCAAGGAAGCCAGTAATATCACGTTCGGACTGTCTATGATGGTGCCACGCGAACTTGACGACGACGAACTTGAAGCTATGAACTGCCTTGACCATATATTGACCGGTACCATGCACTCACGTATTTACGGTGCGGCGCGCGCCAAGGGTCTGGCTTATGGAGTATTTTCAGACACGACAGCTGGGTTCTACGATTCAAGTTGGGACTTTGGTGGGCAAGTAAACCACGAAACAGCTGACCAGCTATTCGACATCTTCGTTCGCGAAATTAACGCGGTCTGCGAAGGCAACGTCACCGAAAAGGAACTTGAAGCAGCAAAATCATACGCACTTGGCCGTTACCAAATGGGTGCACAGACCGTATCGCAGATCTCGGGCTTTTACACCAACCGTTACTTCGCAGACGGAGTCGTCAAGGAATACGAAAAGGTTCCTGATGCTATCCGTGCCGTCACGTGCGACCAGATGGTCCAAACCGCTAAGTCATTCATGGATGCCAACACCTGGGTGCTCGCAGCGGTCAGTAGCGAAGAAAAGGATGAAATCGTCGCCCTTAGTGATAAGATGGAAACGTTATTTAAGGTAAAGGAACAGTAACGTAATGAACATAGCACTGGCCGGTTTCGGGCAAGAGGGCAGAGCGAGTTACGAGTACTGGAATACGCCCGAGAATACGTTGACCATCGCCGACGAGCGCGAAACAATTGACGGCCTGCCTGACGGAATACGCACCGTGGTAGGTGCTGACGCGTTCGCGAAACTCGGTGAGTTCGATCTTATTATCCGTTCTCCGGGTATCAATCCGAAAAAGCTGCCATATGGCGAAAAAGTCTGGAGTCCGACCAACGAGTTCTTCGTCAAATGTCCGGCGCCTATCATTGGCGTGACTGGCACAAAAGGCAAGGGAACGACAAGCAGCCTGATCGCTAGTATCTTAACGGCTGCCGGAAAAACCGTCCATCTGGTCGGTAATATCGGTACGCCGGCGCTTACGGAACTGCCAAAAATAAAACCGGACGATATCGTCGTGTTTGAGCTCTCGAGTTTTCAACTTTGGGACATAAAAAAGAGCCCGCAAGTTGCTGTCGTGCTCGGTATTGAACCGGATCATTTGAACGTCCACGATGCTATGGAAGATTATGTGGCAGCGAAAGCGAACATCGTCCGGTTCCAAACGGCGGATGACTTGATGGTATTTAACCGTAACAATCAGATCGCAGTTCAAATCGCCTCTCTGTCGCCAGGTCGAAAAGCGGAGTATCCATTCGAACTAGGTGATATCGTTTCGACCATCCAACTGCCTGGCCCGCACAACGTTGAAAACGCTAGCGCGGCGGTCGCGGCCGTGCAGGATTACGTAACGGACCCCGAGGTATTGAAGCAGGGCATCAGTTCGTTCACCGGTTTGCCGCACCGAATTAAGTTCGTGCGAGAAGTCGGCGGGGTACGCTTTTACGACGACAGCTATTCGTCGGCACCGGCAGCAAGCATTGCCGCCCTGAAATCATTTAACGACCCGAAAATCATTATTCTTGGCGGGTATGAAAAGCACGCTGATTTTTCTGATCTCGCAAGTTATGTCGCAAACGACGCGACCGTTAAAAAAGCCGTACTTATAGGTCAGACCAAGAACCGCATCGCGGAAGAATTCTCACGGCAGGGTATCGCCGATGACAGGTATGTAGTTATCGACGACACAGATTTTTCAGCCATCATCCGCCAGGCATATGAAGCGGCTGAGTCAGGCGACGTACTACTGCTTAGTCCTGGCTGCGCCAGTTTTGATATGTTCAACAATTTTACCGAACGTGGCGACCGTTTCGTCGACATCGTGAACGACCTATGAGCTACCAGTCGCCATACGCAGAATTCGTTTTTAAGCGCTACGACTACGATAAAACAAGCGGGGTACTGACGTTTGAATACGGATTCGATGATGCGGTGCAGTTTCAAGAACGTGTACATTTTGAGACGAATGAGTCATATGACGACGCGCTTTTTGATCGAGCCGTGTTCATGGCGTTCGTACTCGCCGGCATTTCGTATTACAAATGCTACCCCACAAAAAACGTTCGGTTCGATAAACATGAAATTACTCGCGACCAAGCCGACTTCTTTACGAACGTCTACCGAAACGGTCTTAGTCAGTTCGTGTATGAAAATGGGCTATCACCGGAAGACATCGTTACATTCAAAGCGACCACAAGTGAACTCGTCGGTCCTTTGCCGTACGGCGGCAACGGAATCATCGCCTTACAAAGCGGCGGTAAGGACTCGCTACTACTCGCTCGTCTGCTTGAAGAAAAGGGTATTGATTTTAGTCCATGGTACGTATCGCAGGTCGCGAATCATCCTACGATACTCGATAGCCTACCCGGCACACTTATTACGCCTAGGCGCGAAATTGACCGAAGCGCCCTGACGACCGAACAGGAAAAAGGAGCGTTAAACGGCCACGTGCCGGTCACATTCATCACGCTTTCGTACGCGCTTACTGATGCGGTGCTATGCGGTAAAAACACGATACTCGCGGCGATCGGCCGAGAGGGCGAAGAACCGCACGCTTACATCGGTGACTACCCTGTCATGCACCAATGGTCAAAGACCTGGCAAGCCGAGCAACTTTACGCTAACTATCTTCGCCGTTTCGTATCGCCTGACATTCGTGTCGGGTCACCAATCCGAGGGTTTAGCGAGTTAAAAATCGCGGAACTCTTCGTGCTGCACGCCTGGGACAAGTATGGTCATAGCTTCTCTTCCTGCAACGTCGCGAATTACAAGCAGGGACATGATAACGCGCGTCTTGCGTGGTGTGGCAATTGTCCAAAGTGCGCTAATTCTTTCCTACTGTTCGCACCGTTCGTTGAGAAAAGCGAACTGGTCGAGGTATTCGGTAAGGACCTATTCGCTGATGTAGCGCTGACCGATACGTTCAAAGGACTGCTTGGTGTGGACGGTATCATGAAGCCCTTTGAGTGCGTTGGCGAAACCGACGAGCTTCGGTTAGCCTACCATATGGCAGTGCAGAACGACCATACGCCACTCGGGTTTGATGTTCCCACGTCCAACTACGACAAGGACCGGCTAAGCGACGCCCAACCGTGGGCAACCCAGATGATACAATAAGGGTAATGCAACCCCTTGAAAAACGTGCCCAGGCGCTAAAAGAAGCAATCGACCAGGCGATGGCGCGCTTAGACGTGGCTGGAAAAGCCGAGCGGCTGCAAGCAGTCGACGCACAACTAGCCATTCCCGAAGTCTGGAACAACCCGGCGCATGCGCAGGAACTAAGCAAGCACTCAGCCGGGCTCCGGGCAGTCGTTGAACCATGGCAAACGCTTCAGGCACAGGTGGCCGATATCGTCGAACTTATGCAGATGGGCGACGAATCAATGCAGGCCGAATTCGACTCGCAGCTCACCGCGCTCGAAGCCGAACTCGCGTCGCGCAAAAAAGACTTACTCTACGGTGGCCCTTACGACGACCACGACGCGATCCTGCGTATTACCGCGGGTGTCGGCGGTACCGACGCGCAGGACTGGGCCGAAATGCTGGAACGTATGTACCTACGATGGGCCGAAAAAGCCGGCATGAATGTCACGACGGCCGAGCGCTCCACCGGCGAAGAAGCTGGTATTAAGACCAGCGTGCTTGAAGTCAGCGGACCATTCGCCTACGGTAAGCTTAAAAGCGAACATGGCGTTCACCGCCTCGTGCGCCTCAGTCCGTTCAATTCAGACAATCTGCGTCAGACCAGCTTCGCGTTAGTCGAAGTGCTACCAAATATCGACGCGCCGGACGACGTACAGATTGATGAAAAAGACCTAAAAATCGATGTCTACCGAGCCGGCGGCCACGGTGGTCAGTCGGTTAATACTACCGACTCTGCTGTCCGAATCACGCACTTGCCGACAAACACGGTCGTCGCGATTCAGAACGAACGTTCGCAGCTACAGAACAAAGAAACCGCCATGCGTATTCTTCGCTCGAAACTCGCCCAGCTTCAAATGGAACAGCACGCCGAATCCCTCAGCGACTTGAAGGCAGGGGAGTCGGCTAACTGGGGCTCGCAAATCCGTAACTACGTACTGCACCCGTATACGCTCGTCAAAGACACGCGTACCAAATATGAAGACAAGGACGCTGGGAAGGTGCTCGATGGCAAACTTGATGGCTTCATGACCAGCTATCTTGAGTCCGTAGATATTGACAAATAACATAAAATATAGTAAAATTGTAAGATACCGTACCTTCACATCCGTATGTCCACGAAGTCTTAATAACTTCGATGGAAACCCCCACCAAAGGAAGTGAACCATGTTCGAACGATTCACCGACAGCGCCAACCGCACTATCGAATTGGCACAGCGTGAAGCCCGCGAGCTTCGCAAGGTCAACGTCGGCAGCGAGGACTTGCTGGTCGCGCTCTTGCAGCTGGAAGACGACATCCCGGCGCAGGCACTGGCCAGACTCGGCGTGTCGCTCGAAACGGTGCGAAGCAATGTTGAGAAGATGCACTTCTCGGCTGCGACGTGGAGACCGCACGGCGACGTGCCGTTCACCGGCAACGCCAAGATGTCACTCCAGCTTGCACTGCGCGAAGCGTTGCAGCTCGGTCATGACTACATCGGCACCGAGCACCTGCTGCTCGGCATCATCCGACACGACAGCGACACGGTCTCCGATGTGTACGGCATCTACCCGGGTAACGTCCGCAGGAAAGTCATCTCGCTCGTCATGGAGCGGAATCCCACGAAGGCCGAAATCGCTGCGTCTGAGGAGCTGACTTTCAGGTCATCGGCCGATATCTCGGCCGAGATCGACACGGTGACCGACTGGCTGCATGAGCTCGAGACCGAGCTGAACGCAGCCATCAAGCGCGAAACGGGCTGCGACCCGTCGTATCACCACTAGGTAGCAAGGTTTCCAGCGAGGAGCGCCGCAACCCGGCGGCGCTTCTCGGAAACTCACTTTTTAAGGACTCGTGAATATACGGATGTTTACTTCGCTTATGCTATAGTTGTTGTAAATAGCGTAAGCGGGGAAGCACATGCCGGACGAAGAAAAGCACAATGACAACCTTCAGGAGTTTGACAAGGAGCCGGCAACCGGCAACCTGAACGACTCGCAGAGTAGTTCCGTCGAATCAAATGACACCGAACAGCGTGCTAGTAGCGCTTGGGGCGGCAGTGCTTCTTCTAATCCAGAAACCAAGGTTGAACCGACCGACGCAAAAACCGAAACCCCGCAAGTGGACAAAGCGCCGCTTAATCCGCTCCACGACGACATCGCGCCGGCAACCATTCCAATGTCTACCCGTCCACATGAAACGGCAGCGCCAGAGCAGCCTGGCGGCGCGGTCGTCACCGACTCATTGCCAAAACCTGGTCCGGGCCTGTTAGTCCTACAGTGGTTGACCTACGCCTTCTGGGGTTGGACCGTACTGTCGCTCAGCGGACTGGTCCTTACTGTCGTGAGCCAACTTTTAAACCAGACAAGTGAAAACTATTGGCTTGGTGGTATCGCGTACCTTCTGGCAGCCGTCATCGTGCTGTTTATTATCTCACTCGTAACCGACATCTTTTACGCCGCGGCTGAAAAAAAGCACGCACGCTCGTCCGGTTCAAATGTCATCATGATCATTCATGCAGTTATCTTCGCGCTGTTTGGCATAGGATCACTCATCGTCGCGGTATTCGGATTCGTCAGCCTGCTGCTTAATGACTCATCCGGCAGTACCGGCCCGCAGACGAGTATCATCAGCGGTATCATCATCGCCGCACTATATGGTGTAACATTGCTCCGAACGCTCCGACCGCGATGGATCAAAGGCGTCGCGCGTCTGTATTGGGTTATCATGACGCTCGCGATCATCACGACGGTCACGCTCGGTATCGTCGGTCCGGCCGCACAGGCACGGTTGCAGAACGAAGATGCGGTAGTCGAAGAAGGGGTATCTGATATCTCGGATGCGATAAATTCATATGCTGACAAGAAGGCAAAACTTCCTTCATCGCTTAAGGATCTGACATCTCTATCAGAGAATGCCCAAAAACTGGTCGACGAAAACAAAGTTACCTACACGCCTGGCGAAGAAATGACCAGCAAAATCAAAGCACCGCTCAGCCCGGTCGAACCTACTACTTACCGCGTCGGATCACAGAAACCCGTATTCCACTACGAACTATGCGTCGAGTATAAAACCAAAGACGGATCATCCGATTATTACTCGTACTCGTCTCGTTCGGCTGCGGAGGATGGGCAATACCCAACCCGTGTCGATACGTACGGCCACAAAGCCGGCCGAGTTTGCTACGACGTGCAGACAGACTACATATACGACTACTAATCGCCGTTGGTTCCACGCCGTTGTTCTTATGCTATAATGGCGGTAAATGATTCTTTTGGACAGGGTAACAAAAACATACGGAAAAAGTACCAATCCGGCACTTCAGCGGATCAGTCTTCATATCGAGCCGCGTGAATTCGTCATATTGGTGGGAACCTCTGGGGCGGGCAAGTCGACGCTTCTAAAGTTACTCACGCGGGAAGAGAAACCGACCAGCGGTAAGATCGTCGTCGGGGGAATCGACTACGACACGTTAAAGGACAAGCACATTCCGCTTTTGCGCCGTAAAATCGGTGTCGTATTCCAGGACTTCAAACTGCTTCCACAGCGGACGGTTTTCGAAAACATCGCCTTTGCCCTGGAAATCGCCGGCATGACCAACCGCGAAATTAAAACCACCGTTCCAAAAGTGATTGAACTCGTCGGCCTGACCGGAAAGGAAAAGAGCTTTCCGCACCAATTGTCCGGCGGTGAGCGCCAGCGCGTGGCGATTGCCCGCGCCGTCGTGCGCCAGCCAAAGATTCTTATTGCCGACGAGCCAACCGGAAACCTCGACCCGAAGCACAGCTGGGATATCGTCCGCCTGCTCGAAAAGATTAATCGCTATGGCACGACCGTACTTCTGACCACTCACAACGTCGAAATCGTCAATCGCCTGAAGCGCCGCGTCGTCACGTTGGAACACGGCAAAATTACATCCGACCAAGCCCAAGGAAGCTACCGACAGTAATGGCTAAGAATAAAATGACATCAAAGCAGTTCGCGCAGTCTAAGACGAGGCGTCGCCAATGGATAACGTTCCTACGTATGTGCCGTTACGGCGTGAACAACTTTTCTCGTAACGCGTGGCTGACCGTTGCCGCGACTGCCGTCATGACCATTACGTTGCTTATCGTCTTTGCGACGTTAGCCGCCCGCAGCACGCTTATCAGCTCCGTCGAAGTCATTCGGCAGAACGTCGATATGTCGATTTATATTAAGACCGACACGCCGAAAAAAGACGTTGAAGCGATTCAATCCGAACTCGAAAAGTTGAAATCCGTCGAAGAAGTGACATACGTCAGTCCACAGACCGCCCGCGAAAACTTTGCCAAGGAAAACGGTACAAACCCCGACACGTTAAACGCCCTCAACGAAGCCACCAACAAGTTCCCGGGCACATACAAAGTACAGTTGGTCGACATCAACGACACGAGTGAGCTACGCAAATTCGTTGAGACCAACAAGCTGGTCAAAGAAAACCTGGACTCAAGCCGTCCACCGTCGTTCGCCGGTGAGCGTAAGAACGCCATCGAAGGTATCGCTCAAGGAGTCGTATTCGCAGAACGCGCCGGATTAATCGCGACGGTAGTGTTCGTGGTCATATCGTCGCTCATCGTCTTCAATACCATCCGCATGGCCATCTTTAACCGGCGTGACGAGATTGAAATGATGAAACTTATCGGCGCCGACAAAAGCTTTATCCGTGGACCGTTCATCGTCGAAGCTGTCGTTTACGGGTTTATCGCGGCAATCGTCGCGACCGGACTCGGCGTGCTTGGCATGATAGCTTTGAAGGGGCGGCTCATCGGCGGAATCGAGCTGCAGCCGACCATCGACTTCGTGCTGACATATCTTGGTTTCGTGCTACTCGGCATGATTTTACTCGGCGCACTCATCGGTGTCATATCGTCGCTTCTCGCGACACGCCGCTACTTGAAAATCTAACTCATTTTAAGCGAAGGGGAGTATTGACTTAACAAGCTGCTTATGCTAACGTGGAAAGAGATGAAACTACGGTCCACCACACCATCATCGAAAAAGGGTACGGCGCGGCGCGTTAAATTAGCCGTCATCGCTTTTGTGTTGGCCGTCACTTCTCCTGCGGTATTCCTTATTAAGCAGGCAAACGCAGACCAATACGATGCTCGTATTGCCGCTTTACAGCGGCAGATTGATCAATACCAGGCAGCTGCCCAAGCGCTCGGAGCTCAGGCTGACACGCTGCAGCACACGCTCGATGGTATTAACAACGAAATCGGGCAAATTCAGACCCAGATCGACCTGACTCAGGCACAGTACGACAAGCTTATCGTTCAAATCGCCGACACCGAGAAACAAATTGCTGAAAACCGCGACGCCCTTGGAGAAGTCATTGCCGACCTTTCAATCGAAGGTAAGATATCACCGCTTGAAATGCTGGCCAGCTCTAAGAACATTTCCGATTACGTCGACAAGCAGACCTACCAGTCTGCCATGCAGGACCAACTGAAAGCGACCATCGATCGTATCAAGGAACTCAAGGAGCTGCTTGAAAAGCAGAAATTGCAAACCGAAGAACTGCTTGCAAACCAAAAGCGTGCCCGAGACGCCCTAGCCGCCAAGCAGGCCGAACAGCAGCGACTTGTCAATGAAACCCGTGGCCAAGAAGCTGCGTACCAAAACCTGAAAAATCAGACCCAGGCGCAAAAAGAGCAGGTCATGGCCGCCCAGCAGGCAGCCATCCGCGCGGCCAGTGCCCGTAACGGTGGTGTTACCTTCGTAGGCGGTGGCAACGGCGGTTACCCGTGGGGTCCAAGCAACTGTCCGATGAGTGGTATGTACTCGACCGGTGGTGCCGACGGCAACGGTGGTGACGGTTGGGGCTATGGTTGCCGACAGTGTGCCAGCTACGCAGCTTGGAAAATCGGAGAACGTACAGGTGTCATTCCGACATACCTTGGTAACGCCAATCAGTTCCCGAACTCATACTCGAACAAGGGTTACTCTGCACGTGCCAACTCAGTCGGTGTCATCATGGACGGTGCCTATGGTCACGTAGTGTGGGTAGAGACCGACCCTGACGCTGCCGGCTTCATTACGGTAAGCCAATACAACGCCAACTACGGCGGCGGCTGGGGTAACTTTTCTCGCGTTCGGGTTCACCAAAGTACCTACGACGTCTTCATCTACTTCTAGGCATCCAACAGGTCAAATCTACACTAGCGCACCCTTTACCGGGTGCGCTATACTTACTGCTAATGGATAAAAAAGTCGAGCTTTCTCGCGTCTATCTGGCAGCGGTCGTACTGGTCGTGTTGCTCATCGGGTTCGTGGCCGGAACGCGCTCGAACCAACTTGCGGCATTGGTCGGTCCTGTATTCGGTGCCAAGGTTGAAACCGGAACGCTAGACGACGAGTCACTCCAAGCCGTCTATCAAGAGCTTAAGAAGCACTACAACGGCAAGGTCGACAGCAATAAGTTGATCGAAGGTGCTAAAAGCGGGATGGTTGCAGCGCTTGGCGACCCGTACACGGTGTACTTTAACAAAACGGAAGCAGAAGAGTTTAACAAAGAACTTTCTGGCGACATTGGTGGCGGTATCGGAGCGGAAGTTGGCGTGAGGAATGGTCAGCCAACAATTCTGCGGACATTGCCCGACAACCCCGCTGAAAAGGCAGGGCTTCATGCGAACGATACTATTCTTGCGATTAACGACGAACCAACCGATGGTTGGGACGCCGACAAGACGGTTCATGCCATACGGGGCGAGCCAGGCACTACCGTTAAAGTTGCTGTGCGACGTGACAACGAAACCAAAGAGTTCACCATTACCCGCGAAGTCATCAACAACCCAAGCGTGTCGAGCGAACTAAAGGGCGACGTCGGCATTATGACCATCAACCGGTTCGACCAAGAAACGGTCAGTTTAGTACGAAAGACAGTCAGTGACCTAAAGAGCCGTGGCATGAAAAAGATCGTGGTCGACATGCGTGGCAATGGAGGCGGTTACCTGGATGCCGCGCCGGGCGTGGCCGGGCTTTGGCTGCACGACCGGCTTGTCGTCAGCGTAAAAGCGACCAACGGCAGCGAACAGAGGTTGATAAGCGAGGGCGACTCATTACTACAGGGTGTCAAAACGGCCATCGTCGTCAATGGCGGGTCAGCCAGTGCTACCGAAATCGTCACCGCCGCGCTAAAGCATTACAAGGTTGCAACAATCGTAGGTGAAAAAACGTACGGCAAGGGTTCGGTACAGGAACTGATACCGCTGAGCGGCAATTCGCTTCTTAAAGTGACTATTAAACGCTGGTACACGCCAAGCGGCGACAATATCAACAAAAAGGGAATTAAGCCGGATGTCAGTGTTGGTCTGAAACAGGCCGACCTTGACGCGGGGCACGACCCGCAGCTGGAAAAGGCGATTCAAATCGTCAGTACGCCATAACGGTTGTGCCTAGTTATAATTCACGCTAGAATAGGGGACATATGGATACGAAAAAGAAAATCCTGCTGGTCGAAGATGACACGGCGCTGGCTGGTGTCTACCGTTCGCGGTTGGAACTCGAAGGGTTCGAAGTCAGTGAAGTCAATAATGGAGAGGACGCGCTGTCATCGGCTATCGACTTTAAGCCCGATCTTATATTGCTTGACGCCATGATGCCGAAGATTTCCGGCTTCGACGTCCTCGATATCCTTCGCAATACCCCGGAAACCGGCAACATCCGCATTATCATGCTGACCGCGCTCAGCCAGCCTAAGGACAAAGAACGTGCTGAATCACTCGGTGTCGACGATTACCTAGTTAAGTCGCAGGTGGTCATTGGTGACGTCGTGGAACGCATTAGACACCATCTTGGTATGAGCGAGACCGCACCTGACCAGCCTCCGGTTACTCCTGTAGCATCTTGAGTTTACATCGAAGGTTAGCGTAAGCTTATTGACAAATAAGCAATTTTTTGCTATAGTGAGAAGTGTTATCACCATAAAAACAAATATGTCAGAACGTACCTTTAACCAGATATCAGAGCAGTATCACGGCGAACATAAAGAGCCAGCTGTATTGATTCGTCGAGGTGAAAAGATTCAGACTGCCATAGTGACTGAACATCGGGACAAAGAAGGTCGTCCGTACGTACAATTTACTGATCCTTTAGACGGTGAAGTGAAATATAAACCGATAGCTCTCAATAACCTGTCGGATGAAGCTCAGGCCGGCTTAGCGGAGGAGCTCAGTGGTGCTCCACTTATTGATGACGAAGGATTTATCGACACTATACCGCGCAGAGTGCTTCTCGAGCAGGTTGGACATATTGAAGAGGGGCCGGACATCGTCGTTCACCCAGAGGAAATAGGCGAAGTCGCCCTGGAGGCAATCGGGGTTGAAGAGCCGGCTGGCAAGGATGAACTCAAGCCTACCGAAGCTGAAATTGACCCGAAGCGACAGGCCGCAATCGCACGCATACAGGCAATCATCGGCGAACACGGTGATGCTGACAGTAGCCTGGCAGATGTGTTACGTGAAGCTGGCTCAAGCCCGCTTGAAATCATTACCAAGCTTGCCGATAAGGAATCAGGTGCCAAGTTACGAAGTGGAGTGCAAAACGTGTTGTCGCGACGAATGGCAGATTTACTTGCCGAAGGCGGCCATTTCCATACGCGCATACAAGAGAACATGCCGAATAATTTGAAACATGTTCCTGGCGGTTTTGGGTATGAGAAAGATAAGTATCCTTCCGACGAATACGTCGTCCTGCTTGCGATGGCAAAATTAGACGGGACCTTCGATGACGCTCAGGCTGGTTCTGGTTACAAGGACCTTCCTAAAGATCACCAACACAATGGTCAGCATCGTCAGGCGGCAGATACGCTGCTAGAAAGCTTCAGCGCGAAGACGAAGGACGACGGCCCGGAGCGTGATATAACAAACGACGAAATTATTCAAAAAGCTCGTCAAGCTGTTGATGACCTGCGGAGTAACATTGTTGACTACGTGCACTTAAACGAAGAAGATCTGATTCGCATACAAGATATGGTTCAAGGAAACTTTTTTGATACCGATCACGTAGATGATGTGACAAACCAAATCGCAGCAAGGTTACAACAGACATACCAGACGTTTCAGGATACCATCGGTACGATTCACCGGTTGAAATCAGATACCGAAAATGGAACGCTTGAAGACGTACGACGCGAGCATATGCTTGAGTCAGCTGCCACCTCGCTTCGACAGAGTATGGACACATTCAGCGCTAGTTTTGCATTAAACGGCATCGGAGCAATCGATCGTCTGACGTCTGAGCTTCGCTATGACCATAACATGCAGTTGCAGTATCGCTCACAGGTGCCACAAATCATTGAACAAATGAAGCAGGCCCAAACCATGCTCCTTCGCATGATTGATATGGTCGAGTTGTAAGCACCTCAGCCTGGGTTTAAAAAAACCGACATTTGACATGCCGGTTTTTTACTTATGAGAGATATTATTGGACCGAAACCTGCGTGCGGGGTGCGGTCTTGCCGGTGAAGCGGCGGGTCTTTACCTTAGAAAAGGCGACGACACCGTCTTTGGCGGCGTGAATGGTAAAGTTACGGCTCATGAACGTACCAGGGCCGGCAACCTTGGTAGAACCGGTCTGGCGGACCAATACTTCACCGGTACGGACGGTTTGACCACCGAACCGTTTGACACCCAATCGGGCACCGGCGTTGTTGTGGACGTTCTTAGACGAACCACCAGCTTTGACGTGTGACATAGCTTCTCCTTAAAGTTTATGACGCTAATTAGTGCAATTGTAGCGTAAAATACGCTGTTTGACAAGGGTCGGCGAGGGTAAAAATAGTGATATTATTTTCGCTTCAAAATAAGGAGCTGACGGGCGACAACTTGGTCTTCGCGGAAGTACACCAAACGTTTTACGTCGACATGCTCAAGACTTTGCCATTCGTAGCCAAGCGGTTCGAGCTTATTTACGACCGAAAGGTGGGTAAAACGACCCTGCGCGTCGCGCCAGGCGGGAATAGCCAAGCAGAGCGGTGTGCCTGGTTTGGTTTGAGCGGCCAGGTTTTCAAGGAATTTGCCGACGATATGTTCGACGATCCGTTTTACTTTGTCGAGCTTGTTTGGAGCTGGCGGTGCACTGAACGGCTGGCCCAGGTAGGTTTCGGCTACGACGGCGTCGATCGGCTGCTGCCACTGGTGTTCTATGGCGTCACCGGCTTCGACTTTGACGGAACCGATAGGGTGTTTGACGGCAAGCCATTCCAGGTTGGCTTTTGTGTAATCGACCATCTTCTCGGCTAAGTCTGTGCCGTAAACATTGAACCCGAGCAGGGCGGCTTCTTGTAGGACGACACCGGTGCCACAGAAGGGGTCGAGAATGGTCGCTCGGCTCCCGATAGATTTAGAAACAGCTTCACGCCGGGTTTCGGTTGGGTGCGCACCAGCCGAAACTCGGGCTCCAGACGTTTCTAAACTATCGGGAGTCTCGCTTGCTGCAAGTTGCGTTCCGCTTGAAGACTCGGACAAAGCACTTCCCGAACGGCTCTCGTGCGTAATTCCGGAAAGGTTCACCATCATAAGCGCAAGCTTCGGCGGTAGCATACCGACGAACGCATCGCGTTTTGGGCGGCATTGGTCGCGGGCGGCGAGGGCAGTGATGTTTTGCGCTCCAAGACTTTCGGCTACGATGACGGACTTTGGACCGTACACGACCATGAGTTCGACTTTGTTGTCCGACAGTCCGAGTTTGTTATGGTGCGAGGTAGCGGTCGACAAAGCTGAGCCGTCGTTTGGAACTAAGCGCACTGAACGGCCCTGTTTTTTGAGGGACTGCTTAAGGGCCAAGCCAGTACGCTGTACCTCACGGGCTGGTACATCCTGGCCGTAGACGCTAATGCCAAGAGTTAGTTTGCCTTCACCTTTGAATGTGCGTGCATAGCGTTGCACGATATCGCGTGATAAACGTGACCAATCGGTTTTTTCGAGTTCGGCGATTATTTTACCGGCCTTTACCACGCCGCCGAGGGTTGTAATGTCGAAAAAGTCGGTTTCAACCGTCGCGGCAGAATCCGAAAATACTCGAACGTTCACGCTCCCAAAGCGCTGCTCAAGTTCAGCGAGGCTAAGTTCGGGCTGGCGGCCAAGAATAGAGATGACATTCATTACCACTAGTATAACTGAGGTTTGTCTTATAGGCGAAGCGTCTTATAATGAATATAATGTCCGTCAAACGTGTCATCAGCTGGGTAACGCTGGGGCTGGTAGCTCTTATACTGTTTTTGTCGCGCCATGAGCTTCAGAAGGCATGGTTGTTACTTGAGCAGGTGAACGTGTTTATTCTGGCGCTTATTATTCCGCTGATGTTGCTGTCTTTTTACGCGGCGTCCGAAATCATGTTCAGTTATTTGCGTGCCAAAGGTTCGATTGAAAAGACACACTGGACGACCCGTGCCCGCATGGCACTGGAGCTGAACTTTGTAAACCATACCTTGCCTTCGGGAGGCGTGAGTGGGATTTCGTACATGACGTGGCGGTTAGGAAAATTCGGCGTCAGTCCGGGGCGCGCCGCGTCTGCGCAAATGGTACGTTATGTGGCCGGATTCATTGCGACGGCAATTGTGATTCCGTTCTGTGTGTTGCTTGTGACCATCGACGGAAGCATAAATCGTTGGATAATTCTGGTGAGCAGTATGATCGTTTTGTTCATGTTGGCCGCGATCGTCGGTATGGTCTACCTGGTAAGCAGCCGTGTGCGCATGCGGCAGTTTGCTACGTGGTTTTCGCGTAGCGTAAACAAGCTCGTCCGCACGCTGACGCGTGGTCGAAAACGAGTAGTCATGCACGAAGAAAAAGTCCTGTCGTTTTTTGAGGAAATTCACGACGATTATTTGGAGTTACAGCGTGACAGGCGGGTGTTGATTCGGCCTATCATATGGGGGCTGCTCTTTACGATTCTTGACGCCGCGGTGTTTGCTGTGACGTTCTGGGCGCTTGGTACACCAGTGAATCCTGCGCCGATACTTATTGCTTACACGTTAGCATCGCTTGCGGGATTCATCGTGGTAACACCTGGTGGTGCCGGTGCCTACGAAGCGATCATGGTGGCGTTTTTGGCCGTGGCGGGCATTAGTTCGGGGACGGCAATCGCCGGAATACTCCTTAGTCGCGTTATTATCCTGGTGGTCACCATTGCTGGTGGCTATTTGTTCTACCAACGGGCACTCACGAAATATGGAAAACGGCGACACCCGGCTTAGTGTCAGCGACTTCGTCGCGCTGGTAAACCAAACGTTCGAATACGCCATGCCGAACATCGTCATTGTTGGCGAGGTTTCGGGGTATAACGTACGGCAAGGCAAATGGGTCAGGTTCAAGTTGAAAGACGAAACGAGCGCCGTCGACTTTTTTGGATCGGTCTATCAAATACGCACACCGCTTGAAGACGGGATGGTGGTGGCTGTTCTGGGAAGGCCACGACTCAGTGATAAATGGGGGTTCAGCGTCAGTATTCAGTCGGTACAGCCGGTTGGCGAGGGAAGCATTAAACGGAGCTTTGACTTGCTCCTGAAAAAGCTCGAAGCCGAAGGATTGTTCGACCCGGCTCGGAAGCGACCATTGCCTGAGCTGCCAAAACGCATTGGACTTATCAGTAGTACGCAGGCTGCTGGCTACGCGGATTTTATAAAAGTGTTGAACGGCCGCTGGGGCGGCATGGAAGTGGAAGTGGCGAACACGCTGGTGCAGGGAATTAACGCGCCTGGGCAGATTGTGCGGGCGATCGACCATTTTAACCAAGAGGGCGAGCCGCCTGAAGTTATCGTAATCGTACGCGGTGGCGGTGACCCGGACGACTTGGCGGCGTTCAATGACGAAGGATTGGTGCGTGCTATCGCTGCCAGTCGGATTCCGACGCTGGTCGGAGTCGGGCACGAAATTGACACCACACTTGCTGATTTGGTTGCTGACGTACGCGCGAGTACGCCCAGCAACGCGGCACAGATTCTTGTACCGGACCGACGTGAGTTAATTGAGCGGTCGCGGAACATGGTACGGTCAATCGTGCCGGAGCTCGTAGGTAAATTGGTGGATTATCGTCGGGAAGCAGACGACATGATGGTAAGCACCGGCCAAATGATAGCTGAACGGATTCGCACTCTTAAGGACGAAACGGCGACTACGCTCAAGCTGCTTACCCAATACGACCCGAGGACCGTGCTCGCCAGGGGCTACGCGCTGGTACGCGGTGATGTCGACGTAGGAAAAATGATAGAAATCGAACGACAACATGATGTGATTGAAGCGGAGGTACGAAATGTCAGCAAAAAATAAGACGATCGAAGAAAAGATGAATGAGCTGCGGGACATGACCGCATGGTTCGAAAGCGAAGAGTTTTCGCTGACGCATGCCGCCGAAAAGTTCGAAGCGGCCGCAAAGTTGGCCCGCGAAATCGAGCATGATCTTTCCGAGATGGAAAATACCGTGAGCGTGCTGAAGAAATCGTTTGAAGAAACATGATTTTGTTCTGGGTATTCGTCGTTATCGTGTTCGCATTCGGGTTCGTGGTACTGTTCGGTGCGCCGTACGTGCCAAGCCTAAGAAAGGAAGTCCGCAGTGCTTTCAAAGAATTGTACCCACTTGGCAGTAAAGACGTTCTGGTCGACCTTGGATCGGGTGATGGAGTGGTACTATTGGAAGCCGCGCGGCGCGGCGCGAAAGCCTATGGGTATGAACTGAATCCGCTGTTGGTGCTCGTGTCGAAACTACGGGTAGGCAAGCGTGCGACGGTAAGACTAGTGAACATGTGGAATACCAAACTACCCGACGATACGACGATCGTCTATATGTTTTCGGTGACGCGTGATAGTAAGAAATCCATACGGTATTTGCAAGCGGAAGCGACACGGCTAGGGAGGCCGTTTTCTGTCATGATGCTCGGAGCCGGACTGAAAGGTCTGCCAGTTCGGGCGAGTTACCGAGGTCATACCCTATACGAAATAGAGCCCGGCAAGTAACTTTTGCACTGGTATCACGCTTAAGCTATACTACCAGCATGAATAAGAATATTTCGTCACAGCGTGGGGGTGTATCGACTTCTGCGTTGGTTATCGCGGGAATCTCGGTGCTGGCGGTAGCATTCGCCGGCCTTGCCATCTGGGCGTACATTAATTACGCCGACCAAAAGAACAATGTCGACACAAAAATATCTAACGCCGTCGCCAAAGCCGAAAAAGCACAGGCTGACGAGCTGGAAAAGAAGTTCGCAGAACGCGAAAAAGAACCATTTCGTAGTTTCGTAAGTCCAAGTGACTACGGGTCACTTGGGTTTAAATACCCAAAGACCTGGAGCGTGTACGTTGCTGACGACGGCTCAAGTGACGGTAGTTTCAAGGCCTACTTGAACCCTGCCACCGTGCCACCGGTGAACGAACCAGACTCACGGTATTCGATACGCGTCAGTATCGTCGACCAAAAGTACGAGGACGTGATTGAAGATTATAAGGACCTCGTTAAGAGCGGAAAGCTGACGACGTCGTCGGTCAAGGCGAACGGCCAGAACGGTACGCGTCTTGACGGTAGCTTTACGAAGGATATTCGAGGCGCGGCAGTCATTTATAAGATTCGCGACAAGACGGCCATCATTCGCACGGATGCCGACACATTCAAGCCTGACTTCGAAAATCTGATCAAGACGATCACCTTCAACACGTAATAGATCGACACATTTTTGCCAGGCCTGCTACACTAAGTGTAATGAGTAGGAATGGGAATCCGACGGATGATAGCGGTGTGAACAGGGTGTCCGCCGTCGCCGTCGCGGCCCATGAACTGAAATCGCCTTTGGTTTTACTGCGCCAGCTTTCGCTTGAACTCGCCGCTAATGATTTAAGTGAGCCGGAACGTCAGCGGATTATCGAACAGATGACGCATGTGACAGAAAAAGCGATTCGTCTGACCAGCGATCTGACTCGTGCCGAATCACAGTCGGCACTCTTCGAACTGGCGCCTGTGAATCCCCTTGATGTCGCGCGTGACGTACGCACCGAACTTGACCGTCTGTATAAAGCGCACGGTCGAAAGCTGAAAGTCGCACGTGTTCGACATTTGCCACCAGTCATTGCGAATCGTGACCTGCTGCGGCGTATTCTCCTGAACTTTGCTGACAATGCGCTGCACTACGGTGACATAGACGGTGTGGTTGAGCTGCAGGCACAACTTATAGGCGAGCGTTCCAGCGTCCGGTTAAGCGTGCGTGACTACGGCCCGCATATGCCGATTAAGAACTGGCGCAAACTTACAAGCACGCTTGAACAAAGTCAGCCGGTACACGCCCGACCACAAAGCAGTGGACTTGGTCTGTACATATCGAACCAATTCGCCAGCGCCATGGGTGGGCGGATCGGTGCCATTCGGCACCAGGATGGCGCGTCATTTTACGTAGAACTGCCGGTTTCGCACCAACTTTCATTGCTATGACGGAGCGTGTGGTCGTAGTCGAAGATGACGCGTGGCTGGCCGAGCACTACTTACGGGTGTTACGACGGGCCGGGTATGAAACCTACCATGCCGCGCATGCGCTCGGTGCCATCGACGTCATAGACGACGTTAAGCCGCACGCGGTACTGCTTGATGTTCTGTTGACTGGCACGACGGCCTTGGCACTGCTGCACGAGCTTCGTTCACACCCTGACTTAGCGAACATTCCAATCGTGCTTGCGACCAATCTGGCTGACCAAATCGCGCTCGAAGATGTCGAAAGTTACGGCGTAAAGCGCATTCTTGATAAAGCGACTATGCACCCGGAAGACGTAGTGGCCGCTATACGGACGGTTATCCAATGAAAAGCATCCGCACCAAAGCCATAGTGCTGCGGCGCACCAACTACGGCGAGGCCGACAGGATCATACAGCTGCTTACACCGGAAAACGGCATGCTTAGTGTTATGGCGAAAGGCGTGCGAAAAGAAAAAAGCCGCCTGGCAGGCGGAATCGAACTGTTCGCTCGTTGCGACGTGACGGTCGGGTTCGGCAAAGGTGACCTTGGTATTTTGACTGCCGCACGGCTTGACGTGTTTTATTCGCACATCATGACAGACTACGACCGGCTGCAGTTCGGCTATGACATTATAAAACAGATCACGCGGGCGGCCACGACGGTCGACGAGCCGGCGTTCTTTGACCTGCTAGACCAGGCATTCGTGGCGCTGAACGACCCGCAGATAGACATCCGCCTCACAAAAGCGTGGTTCTGGCTGCAACTTGCCATTTTGCTGGGTGTTGGATTGAACCTTTCGACCGATACCAATGGAATGAAGTTGGTTGAAGACGCGTCATATGATTTTTCTGAAGCCGACCATGGATTCGCCTTCAGCGAGCGGGGAGCATTCAACAGCGATCACATTAAGCTGCTCCGCATTTTAAGCGCACAGTCACCAAAGGTGGCCGCTCATGTGGCGGGTGCGGATGAGCTGATCAACGACTGTTTATGGGTGGCCGAACGGGCCACTGCGCATTAGGTAATTACAAGGGAACTCCCGCGCCATGTGCAGGCGCGGGGTTCGCTTTTTCATCGACATCACGGACGCCTTAGAAGGGATGTAGGTGTCTGGTTATGCGTCGGGCAGTTCCAAGGGTTGCTCCCTTGAAGTTGCCGTCCATCAGGTCCTGCGTGACCGTCCTGAATTCATGACCGGCGATCAGACGCCACCAAATGGACTGCGCACGAAGCTCGTACCCGACCCGTTCGCCGAGCGGAAGCAAGCGCATTAGTCGCCGCAGGTTCTCCCGCTCGTAAATCGGGTCGGAACCTCCGCGTACCCGTTCGTCGACGACCAGGAAGTGCCGAAGGGCTTCGCTAGCCGGCAGGCCTAGGTCGGTACCAGCCACGATACCGTCCGTAACGATGAACTCCTTCTCCCATAAGAGGTCGACCGTATCCGGTTGCTTCAACAGGCTGCGGGCTCGCTTAGTAAGCGCGCCACCTTCTTCTTGCTGGCCGTGGCGGAACTTCAGCAGTCCCAGGTCACGCAGCGTCCTAGCCCGTCCGATCGCGTTGCGGCGATTGAACGACCCTTCGGCGAGCTCGAACAGCTCGCTGGCGTGCGTGTGGTTTCCACGAGCGGCTTGTAGCTGCCCCATGCGGTGGTGAATCCGCGGTAGGTATTCGGCCGCCTCGGTCTTTTCGCCTTGGTCGCTCGTGTTGTACAGTGCGCGGAGCAGCAAAAGCTCTGCCGTGTCATACTCGCCGATGTAAATCAGCACGGCGGCGTGCCTGACGAGGTTCTTCGTCTCGACCATGATAGCTTCCAATTGGGTCTTCTTTCTGTTTGTCGATGTGCGAACTTTGTAATTATACGGGAGCTAGCTGAAAACTACCTGTAACGGGGGGTGGGCTGGTATACTGAATCTAATGGAAAAACAGGTGAAATTAGAAGATATCGTCAGCCTAGCCAAGCGCCGCGGCTTTATTTATCAGGGCTCCGACGTGTACGGCGGCTTAAGTGGTACATGGGACTACGGCCCGCTTGGCGTGCAGCTAAAACGAAACATCATGAACCTCTGGTGGAAGATGTTCGTGGACGAACGCGACGACATGTACGGTGTTGACGCGGCGATTCTGATGAACCAAAAGGTGTGGCAGGCAAGCGGACATGTCGATACGTTCACCGACCCGCTGGTGGAATGTTCAAACTGTAACGCACGTCACCGCGCTGACAAGCTTGAAGACCCGAACAAATGTCCGACCTGTGGCAAAGAGGGCACATTTGGCGAGGCCAAGCAGTTCAATATGATGTTCAAGACGAACGTGGGGCCGGTTGATGACGAAAGCTCAATCAGTTACCTGCGGCCGGAAACCGCACAGGGTATATTCACTAACTACAAAAATGTCGTCGATAGCTTTTACCCGGACCTTCCATTCGGCATTGCCCAGCAGGGCAAGGCATTCCGTAACGAAATTAGCCCGCGTGACTTCGTGTTCCGTAGCCGGGAGTTCGAACAAATGGAAATTGAATACTTTGTTGCCCCAGACAAGTGGGAAGAAGCCTTTGAGCACTGGGTAGAAAAGTGTAAGGAATGGTTCGCGGTGTTAGGTCTACCCGAAAACAGTGTGCACGAACTGGAAGTTCCAGACAAAGACCGGGCGCACTACAGTAAGCGCACCATCGACTTTGATTTCGACTACCCGATCGGCCGCGAAGAACTTATGGGCCTGGCGTACCGTACCGACTTTGATCTTATGAACATTCAGAATGCGAGCGGTAAAAGCATGGAGTACCGCGTGAAAGGTAGCAACGAACAGTTCGTGCCGCACGTCATCGAACCGTCGTTCGGTGTCGAGCGTGCCCTTATGGCCGTATTGGTCAGCGCCTACCGCGAAGACGAACAGAACGGCGAAAAACGTATTTACCTTGCACTCCCTGAACACTTGGCACCGGTCAAATACGCGGTAAGTCCGCTGCTTAAGAACAAGCCCGAACTGGTAGAAAAAGCGCGCGAAGTCTACGCCAAGCTGGCAAAAGAAAACCCGGGACGCGTTATGTGGGACGACAACGGCAATATTGGTAAACGCTACCGCCGCCAAGACGAAATCGGTACGCCATATTGCGTGGTGATTGACTTCCAGACGCTAGAAGATGACACAGTGACTGTTCGAGAACGAGATACGACAGGACAACAGCGTATAAGTTCGAAGGATATAATGAAATGAGTAATTTTCTCGTAGCGTATTCAACTCTTCAGGCACTGAAGAAGAACGTATCAGACAGTGGCTATGGGATTGAAGAAAAATACGTGCGCGAATTTCATAAACAGCTAGAGCAGATAGAAAAAATTGTCGGAACAGATACGTTCAATAGCAATGATTTTAAAATCGATGATGGTGAGGTAAAGCATTTTGTTGCGTTGGCGAATTACGCAACCGGAGAAACGACGACATCGGATGAGCGTTACTGCGATACTGACTTGTTTAAGACTAAAATCGACGCAGCGTTGAGCTATATTGTTATGATTAGCTCTGACAAAGAAAAGACCCAAATTATGGGCTTTCACGATACGGAAGGTTGACCATGGCTACACAGCATCAAACGCAACAACTCGAAAAACGTTTGCGTGAATACCGCAAAAAATATTTGACGAAACAACAGAATCTGGAGCTTGATGAGTCCGCGACACGGCTTATGGTCAATTACTTTTTGACTGGTGTAATGGGGTACATCGAACTCGACGATATAAAAACTGAGTACAACATTCGCGGCGAGTATGCTGACTACGTGATTCAGCTTGCTCGCAAAAAGCATTTTGTTATTGAAGTGAAGTCAATCCAGATTGATTTAAATTCGCGTCATCTTCGGCAGAGTATTAGCTACGCGGCTAACGAGGGAATTGATTGGATACTTTTGTTCAATGGCAAGCAAATCCAGCTCTATCGAGTAATTTTTGCGAAGCCTATTAGCGTTCACAAGGTATTTGATTTCGATCTAAGCGATCTAAGTAGCATTAAGGCCGCTTCAGAGAATCTAATTCATTTGACGAAACCAGCTGTAGCAAAGGGTGAAATGAATGTGTACTGGAAACGGTTTGACGCGCTTACGCCGGCTAGCTTGATCAAGACGATTTACTCTGCCGACGTAATCAAGGCTATACGATTAAAGCTCAAGAAAAATTCTGGAATCAACTTTGACCAGAGCGATGTTTTGGACGCCGTACATTACCTCGTGACAACAGAGTGTGAAGCGGTAAAACCCAAGACCTTGAAATGATGACGAATCGACGGTTGTTTTGGCTCCTTGTTGCAGCGTCGATTGGCTTTATGGCTTTGGCGCTGGTATTTGGTGAGATGCTGCATGTATACGACAAAGTCTGGTGGTGGGATGATATGCTGCATGCGCTGTCGGGCATATTGTTCGCATATGTCGGGCTGTATGTACTACACCTGCTTGAACGAAAGAACGCGGTCAAACTTCACCCAGCGACAGTCTTGTTATTTACATTCTGCTTCACGATTACCGCCGGGGTAGTGTGGGAGATTTACGAGTTCGTACTTGATATTGTTTTAGGTTTTACAATGCAGCAATGGAACATGGGACCGCATGCGATCGTGATGGGTAAAAGCTACCAAGGGATGGGTTTGCGCGACACCATGCAAGACTTGATTCTCGCGACGGTCGGCGCGTTTATGACGTCGGTGGGGATATGCGTGAATGCGCGTCGTGTTAAATCAGTTCACGCTAACGACCGGTAGCGATTCGGTCGGAACTTCTAATATGCTGGCCAGACGCTCAAGTTGCTGGAACTTACAGTATCTTATCGGTTCATCAGTAGAAGAATATATACGGTAGTAATGATCAAACTCAACTATTTCACCTTTGAAATTTTGCGCTTTCGTTGGCTTGTCGATACGGACGATATACCAGCCGGATGCTTGCTCGGCGAGAATGCGTTTGATCTTAGCGTAATGATTGAAGGCCATAGGGTTACTGCACTAGTTCGATGAATAGGCGGGTGTGGTCGGTCAGCATTTCTTGAGTGACGTGACGGAACGGCCGCACGATTTCGCCGCGAAGGGGAGCGATCTTACCCCTTACGCGCACGGGGACTTCGTGCATAAAGTAGCTGTCACGGCGAATAACAGGGATATTGAGCGGTACATTCTTGGCTAACTCACCGCAAAACTGCATGTTGCAGTTAAGGCATACGCACGAGATGACACGGTGGCTGGCGTAGGCATACTTCCAAAGCGGGTAGCGGTATTTACGCACCTTTTTGTGCTCTAGACCTTCGGTGCCATGGCACCATAGCAAACAGTTCTTGTCGGTAATGCCGCGGTATTTTTTATCGGCTAAAGCAAGCTGTCCGTTCATGTTCTCATTTTATCATCGCGCATGCGGCCGAATATGCGATACTAGGGCTATGAAACCACGTCTTTTCGTTGAACAAAAAATTACCGCGTTCGTGAACAAATACAAAGTATTCGCTGCCGATGAGGCAGGGAACCAGGCCGGCTTGGCTGCGTTGGCGCAGCAAAAACGCCTGGCATTCAAAGAGAAAGTCACGTTCTTTACCGACGAACAAAAGACAGCCACGGCATTTACGTTTCGCGCTGAAAAGGTACTGGACGTACACGGACGCTACTTCGTTGAAGACGCGGAAGGCCAAGTAGTCGGCATGTTCAAAAAAGAATTTCTGAACAGCCTGATTAACAGTACCTGGAAGGTAATGGACGCAAATGGCACCGAGCTATTTACTGTGAAAGAAAGCAATGAAGTACTGGCTGCAATCCGTCGTTTTGGCGGCTGGATCCCGATTGTGGGTGAAATCATAGAACTGGTAACGTTGTTCTTGAGATACCACTTCGTGTTCCTTGACGCTGCTGGCCAAGAAGTTGGAACCTACCAAAAAACCACTTTGTTCCGTGATCACTACACACTGAGCATGACCGACGAAGCCTACGCCAAGGCAGACTGGCGGACCTTAGCTGCTATGGGCGTAGCGCTCGACGCTTTGCAATCACGTTAGAAGATTTTTGTTTTTAAAATTGCTACAATAGACGCACATGGGGAATACCGATAAGCCGTCCGTTCCAAGCAAGTGGCTAAGAATCTTACTGCCTGCAGTGCTTATTATCGTGTGGTTCGTGGTTGGCGCGATTGGTGGTCCTTTCTTTGGCAAAATTAGCGAAGTAGCCGACAACGGCTTTGCGGGCTTTTTGCCAAGCAGCGCCGAAAGCACTAAGGTAAATCGAGAATTGAAGAAGTTCCAAGACGACGCCACTTTGCCATTGATCGTGCTGTTCAATAGCGAGAAGAACCTGCCCGACGCGACCATAAAGGCGATTGATTCGGTAGCTGGCAAGGTACAGAACGTCGACGGAGTGAATGGCAAAGTAAGCCCAGCCACTCTATCAGATGACAAAAACGCTGCATTCGTGGCTATTCCGTTAGATACGAAATCGAAACTACAGAATGTAATTGATGACGTCAAAGACGTTTACGCAGGTATTGATACCAAGGATGTGAATATCCAGGCTACCGGACCGGCAGGGTTCGCCGCGGGGCTTAACAAGGCATTCGCGGGAATCGACGGTATTTTGCTACTGACCGCACTTGCTATGGTGTTCGTGATTCTAATATTCGTATACCGGTCAATCTTGCTGCCTATCGTCGTATTGATGACAAGTATTTTCGCGCTTAGCGCCAGCATTATGCTGGTGTGGTGGCTAGCCAAGAATGATTACGTAGATTTGAACGGCCAGGTGCAAGGCATATTGTTCATTCTGGTCATAGGGGCGGCGACCGATTACTCACTGCTATTCGTATCTCGTTACCGGGAAGCGCTTTACAAGTACAAGTCTAAATTTGAAGCCGTCAAGGCGGCCTACAAGGGCGCGTTCGAACCGATTATCGCCAGCGGTGGCACGGTTATCGTAGGGCTGATGTGCTTATTGCTTTCGGATCTGAAATCGAACAAAGCGCTCGCACCGGTCGGCGGCATTGGTGTTGCGTTCGCGGTAATTGCGGCGCTTACATTCTTACCGGCAGTACTGTACGCGCTTGGCAGGTCGAGCTTTTGGCCGATTCGTCCGAGCGCCGACCCGGCCGCCGCTAAGCGACATAAACAGCGTTTGGCGAAAGGCTTTTGGCACAACGTGGGGGTTATGGTCAATAAGCACGCCACACTGGCCGCGACGTTTTCGGCAATCTTATTAGTCGTGCTGGCGCTGTTTTCGACCCAGCTAAAGGCGGATGGAGTAGCGCAGAGCGACCTGATACTTGGTAAATCAGAAGCGCGTGACGGCCAGGCGGAACTTGCCGCTCACTTTACTGCAGGGTCGGGAAGTCCTGCTCAGATAATAGTTCCAAAGGATGTGCTGAAAGATGCAGTCGAAGTTATTGACGACACCAAAGGCACTGATGGCGTGAGTGCGGTTGCCACGGGTGTGGAGGCAGGCATAGTGCCACTAGGCCGTGCCGAAGAAGAAATAAAAACCAAAATAAAAACTCAAATACAGGCTGGCCTTCCTGTCCAAGCTGGCCAATCTGCGCTGGTTGACTCCATGGTTGCCACGGCATACCCATTTAAGGACGCGGAAATCAAAGTCGTTGACGACGAGGCGCTTCTTCAGGTGACACTAAGTGACAAGACTGATAGCCAGGCAGCGAAAAACACGGTACTGCGACTTCGTGACCGGCTAGGTAAGTTGGACACTGCCATTAACGTTGGAGGGCCAACGGCTGTTCAACTGGACACTTTGGACGCGTCGATCCGTGACCGAATGGTTATTCTGCCAGCCGTATTAATTGCGATAACAATCATTCTGATGATTTTGCTTCGAGCGATCGTCGCACCAATTATCTTACTGGTTAGTACGGTGCTCTCATTCGCAGCCACGTTGGGCGTAGCGGCACTACTATTCAACCATGTGTTCGGATTTCCAGGGGCTGATCCGGCGGTAGTACTGTTCAGCTTCGTGTTCCTGGTAGCGCTGGGAATCGACTACAACATATTCCTGATGACGCGGGTGCGTGAAGAAGCTTTGAATCGTGGGACGGCGAAGGGTGTGATAAAGGGATTGGTAGTGACCGGGGGCGTGATCACGAGCGCGGGCATAGTACTGGCCGCGACATTCGCGGCGCTTGGCGTGATTCCGATATTGTTCCTGTTCCAAATCGCGTTCATTGTAGCGTTCGGTGTGCTGCTCGACACATTTGTCGTCCGTAGTCTACTGGTACCGGCACTGATACGGGACATCGGACCATTTGTGTGGTGGCCGTCAAAACTGAAGAAGTAGGGCAATGATGAAAGAATTCATACGACATAAATTTTTGGCCATCGAATGGATACTCGGCGGACTAGCTGTCGCACTGCCGGTGTTGGCGTGGTTGGGGACGCGGACTTTGAATGACATAACGGTGTATGACATATTCCCACCACTTGGGTTAGTGGCGTTCGGGCTGATGTGGACACATTTTGTCATGGGAGCGTTGCGTCGCTATTCGAGTTACGACAAAAAGAGGCATGGGCTATATATGCCGGTATCGATGGGCTTGGTGCTCGGTCTTATCATTCTGCACCCAGGCCTGCTCTGGCTGCAGCTGTTTAAGGACGGATTCGGATTGCCCCCGGGTAGTTACCTGACGGCATACAAGACCCAGCAGCTGTATGTACTGCTCGGAAGCCTGGGGCTAGCTATTTTTCTGTCATTCGAACTGAAGCGGTGGTTCGCTCGTAAAGCATGGTGGAAATATGTCGAGCTGCTACAGATCGTCGGTATGGCGGCGATATTTATTCACGCGCTTGAACTTGGACGCGAAGTGCGGTCAAGCTGGTTTATGGCAGTGTGGTGGGTATATGGCATAACGCTCGCGGCAGCAATCATTTATTCCCGGTTGGTATATAAGAAAAAGGAGACTTAAAATATGGAACAAAACAAATCGTCGTCAAAGATCGGTCTAGTCGTCGCGGCTGCCGTCGTGTTAGTCGGAGCTGGCGTCGTGGTTTACACCATGAACAATGAATCTGATATGAAGGATAATGCGTCGGAACAAACGAAAACGACTGATACTTCCAAGACAAATGGTACGGCCGATTCATCCGAAAAAGCGGTTGTCGGCAGTACGGTCATAACCTTTACCGACAAGGGATTCGATAAGACTACATACCGGTCAAAAGCAGGTGAAGCGGTCACGGTAAAGAATATGTCGAGTAATGATTTGCAGTTTTCGAGCGATGACCACCCCACGCACCTTTCTAACCCGGAGCTGAACATGGACATCTTAGGGCCGGGAGAATCAGGCACGTTCACGCCGGCTGGTACCGGAACATACGGGTTCCATGATCATATTGAAGATCAGTTCACGGGAACGCTTATTGTCGAATAATTCGACAGACGACATTCTTACTACAGTTCTTGGGCCCGCTGCTTGCTACAATGAAAGCAAGACTACATAAGCTATAAAAGGTACAAATGGAAGAACCGAAACCAGACACGACTGATATTTTTTTGTGGGCCAACCGCACCGACGCCGTAAAGAACGACCTGATACTCGAGCTATTCGTATTTAACAAGAACTACACACCATACGCGATCAACCTGTCGAAAGACCTCGACGCGCAAACACGGGCGCTGTTCGTACTCGACCTTATTAGCACCGTGAACTTCGGTGCCGGAACTGGTATGAGCGTACGTGACTATGAATTGTCGGAGGCCGAAGAGAACGTACTACTTAGGACCGACCTAGCGAATGTGGGCCGGGCAGAAACCTTGATTCACATCATTGAAAAACAGCGTGGGGATATCGTGCAGTTTTCTGAAACCGAACACGAGTTCAAGCGCGTTAAGGGCGTGCTGTTAAAGGCGACCAGGCCGGATGGGGAAGTGTTTTACGTCGCGAAAGCGGTGCAACAATCAGGCGTATTGCCGGGTGCTGTCAGCTGGCAGCTTAGCAATGGAACGTTTGCCCCATTTGAGCCGGAAGTCGGCGTGAAGCTGCCGAGCGACAACCAGGTGCTCATCATTGGCAAAGACATATTCGTATTCAACCAGGGCAAATTTGAAAAGCTGTTCCAGTACGAGTATAAGAAGCAGTTACTAGCCGATAAGAAGGTTGAAGAAATCTTGGCGACCTACAAGCTTAGCCTGCCTGACGGCATGGACCTGCAGTCACTGGTGCGCGAAAAGCCAGGTGTCGTGAACAAGCTTCAAAAATTGGAGGTCGGTGACATAACGCAGGACCAAGCGATTGATTACGCAGACACGATGCAGCTTGACCTGATGACGGACGATAACAACGCGATTATCATTATGGATGGCCGCGACCTGGATATGTTTGTTAACCTGATTAACGAAGACTACATTACATCTGAAGTCACCGGCAAGCGCTACGTCATTAAAAGCAAAAAACTGCTCGACGAACCTGACGGCGAACCGCCACGCGGTTAAGACCTGTATAATTAAAGGAATGAAGCAAACCTTGGCTCTTGCCATCATGAATGAGGGGCATAATGTATTATTGACCGGTCCGGCAGGGTCGGGTAAGACGTATGTCTTGAACCAGCTGATCAAGCTGAAAAAGCACGAGGGCAAGCACGTCAGTGTGACGGCGACGACTGGGCTGGCTGCTTCGCACCTTGGCGGCAGTACGATTCATAGCTGGAGTGGCATCGGTGTGCGCGACGAAATAGGCGCACATTTCGTCGATTCGCTAAGTAAAAGCCGCCGCGAAATAATTGAAAAGACCGACGTGCTTATCATTGACGAGATTTCGATGATGCATGATTTTCGCCTGGATATGATTGACTCGATTGCCCGCATGGTACGCCGCGAACCGGACAAACCCTTTGGCGGCATACAGGTTATCATGAGCGGTGACTTTTTTCAGCTGCCCCCAGTGAATCGCTCTGAAAGTATTGAAGGGAACTTCGTGGTATTTTCTAAGGCGTGGGCCGAACTGGATCCAGTTATCTGCTACTTGGAAGAGCAACACCGTCAGGATGATGATACATTGTCGTCTATCTTAGATGCCATGCGGTCTCGTGACATTCGTCGGTCGCACGCCGAAGCGCTTTTGGAACGAGCGAATGTTCTGCCGCCTGAAGGAACGATATACACGGAGCTTCACACCGTGAATGTTGATGTTGATACGCAGAACGAGGCGAAGCTGGACAGCCTACCCGGCGATGAAATGGTATATACCCAAACGACGACCGGCAGTCAGAACTATGTCGAAAGCCTGCAACGGTCCGTGCTGGCACCGGCAGAGCTACGTTTGAAGCAAGGTGCGCTGGTCATGGCAGTCAAGAACAGCCTGGACCGGAAATATGTGAACGGTAGTCTGGGCACAGTAATAGATTTTGACCCGGCGACGCAGTACCCAATCGTTGAGTTCACGAACGGTCGTGAGGTTACCATGCAGCCCGACACATGGGAGCTGCGTGACGGTGATAAAAAACGAGCCAGCATTACCCAGATTCCACTGCGGCTGGCCTACGCGATTACGATTCACAAAAGTCAGGGCATGACTCTTGACGCGGCGCTGATTGACCTGCGAAAGGCGTTCGTAGCCGGTATGGGCTACGTAGCTCTTAGTCGTGTACGAAGCCTAGATACATTGTTTTTAAAGGGTATCAACCGGATGGCGCTTGAAATCAGTGAAACGGCCTATGACATTGATGATCAACTGCGGACCCGTTCGGCGGCAGACGCCAAGCGTTTCGCTGGCTTAGAGGCAACACTCGACAAGATTGAGTTGAAGAAAGCCGCCAAGCAGGGGAGTGGCTGGTCGGAAAAAATTGAAAAAATGCGCGAAACATACCCGAATGCTTATCGACCATGGACGAAACCACAGGACGAACTATTGAAGCAAGAATTCCAAAACGGCAAGTCGGTCAAAGAGCTGTCCGAGACTCTTGGCAGGCACGAAGGGTCGATTACTATGAGGTTGCAAAAGCACTTCGGTGAAGATGTGGCGGTATAATTAGAGGATGGGGTCAACGCCATTTCCAAAACGATTCTTATGGGGCGCGAGCATGAGTGCGCACCAGGTAGAAGGGGGTAATCATAACCAATGGAGCGTATGGGAACTCGAAAACGCACGCTCGCTGGCGACACAGGCCGAATACCAGTACGGTGACCTGGATAACTGGAAAGATATTGAAAAAGACGCTAAGAACCCTGAGAACTACGTGTCCGGTAAGACGGCCGACCATTATAAACGATACAAAGAAGACATCGCGATAGCAAAGAAACTGAACATGAACGCCCTTCGGTTCAGCGTTGAATGGTCGCGAATCGAACCGCGTGAAGGCGCTTGGGATGTCGAAGCGATCGCCCATTACAAAAACTATGTGCAGGAGCTGACAAAGCAGGACATCGAACCCGTACTCACGCTGTTTCATTTTACGCTGCCGATATGGTTCGCCGAACGAGGTGGTTTTGAGAAGCGCTCGAACGTACGGTATTTTTTGCGTTTTGCCGAAAAGATTCTAGCTGAACTTGGAGGTGACATCACATACGTCATAACGATCAACGAACCAGAAGTATATGCGGCGGAAAGTTATTTAGAGGGCAGGTGGCCGCCGATGATACAAAACAAACTGAAGTTTCTCACAGTACTGTCAAATCTAGCTCATGCTCATAATCGGACAGCGCGGATGATTCACCAGTCCAGTCGCCGCTACAAAGTGTCGATCGCCAAGAACTCGAACTATATTTACTCTGGTGACACCGCACGACTATCGGTGGTTTCGGCTCACGTCATGCAGTATTTTCAGGACGATTACTTTTTACGAAAGGTCAGGCGGTACTGTGATTTCTTGGGCGTGAACTATTACTTTTCGCAGCGCGTCTATGGCTATCGTATTCACAACCCCGAACAACGGGTCAGCGACCTGGGGTGGGACATGAGTCCGGCTGACCTAGAGCACACGCTCGAACGCCTAACGGAAAAGTATAAGTTACCAATCATCGTGACGGAGAACGGAGTGGCCGATGCGAGCGACGAAAAACGTCAGTGGTGGATGACGCATACGGTCGCGGCGTTAGGGCGGGCGCTCACGGCAGGAGTCGACGTGCGTGGCTATTTACACTGGAGCCTGCTTGATAATTTCGAGTGGGACAAGGGCAAGTGGCCACGCTTCGGACTGGTCGAGGTGAACTACGACACGATGGAGCGCATTATCCGACCCAGTGGCCGCAGGTATGGTGCTATGATTAAGAAAGTAAGGAACTGATATGGATAAGACCGGAGTAAAGATCGCCGTCATTGGCGGCGGTACGGGAAGCTTTACGCTACTCAGCCAGCTGAAACACTATACGAAGCATTTGACGGCACTTGTTAACATGGCCGACGATGGTGGTTCCACCGGAATGCTGCGCGACGAACTTGGCGTATTGCCGCCAGGTGACGTACGGCAGTGCTTGGTAGCCCTGAGCGAGTCGGAACGGGTACGAGACCTATTTAACTATCGGTTCGAAGAAGGTACGTTCAGCGGCCATGCCTTCGGCAACCTTTTTTTAACCGCATTGGAAAAGATGACCGGCAATTTCGCTTCGGCCGTTGAAACGGCCAGCGAGGTATTGAACATCACCGGCGAGGTTCACCCGGTGACACTCGATAAGGTGACATTAGTGATGAAGCAGGCGGACGGAACCGTGACTGAGGGTGAGTTTAAGATTGGACAGTCCGATTTTGGCGCTAGCAAACACCCTGAAATGGCACTTAAGCCATCGACGGCGCAGCTGAACCCGGACGCGGAACAAGCGATCATGAAGGCCGACGTCGTGGTAATCGCACCGGGCAACCTGTACGGGTCGCTTGCACCAGCTTTGATCGTGCCTGGAATGAGCAAAGCCTTGAACGCTACCATGGCAAAAAAGGTGTACGTGTGTAACCTGGTCACAAAACCAGGGCAGACTGACGGTTTTAGCGTGGCGGATTTTGCAGCCGAAATTGAACGATTCGGCAACTTCAAGCTGGACTATGTGCTGTATAACGACGACAAGCCATCTAAAGAACTTCTCGATACGTATGCGAAAGAAGGCGAGTTCGGAGTCGAGCCGGACAAAGAGGCCCTGGACAAGGCGCATTACAAAGCCGTGGGTGGACATTTTGTTTCGGGCAAGCCATATGCGGCAGCACAAGATGCCGACCCGATCGCTCAAACCAGGACGCTTATTCGGCATGACGCCGACGCCATCGCTAAGGAACTTATGAGGATCTGTTTTGCGTAGTACTAAGAACCGCGATCATGAAGCACCGGAACGCGCGGAACGACAACCAAGAAGCGTCGAAACGTTCGCGGTGCTCGACCTGGACCGAACTCTCATGAACAGCGGCGTACTGACCGACCTCCTGTGCATGCAGCTTCTGAACCACGACGTGTCGATTGACCAGATACGAAAAGATATCGATTTTGTCCGTCGCAGCGATGGTATGTCATTCTCGACGCTCGATTTCATTTTGGCCCAGTATGGTACGGCGAAATACACCAGCGTCATGCACGAAATAGAAGAAATCGTGAAAGAGGGCGGCCTGAAGGACGAACTGCTATGTAACGGAACGATTGAACTACTGAACGCTCTTGAGGCACAGGACGTGCCCTACGCGGTACTGACTTATGGGGAACGAATTAACCAAGAGTTCAAATTGACGCTGCTGCGGCATATGGTGAATCGTAGCGCGAGGCAGCTTCATGCGACCGTCACTAGTGAATCGAATAAGGCATCATGGATTGCGAGCGGCGAATGGAAGGTCGAGGGCGAGAATGGGTTTACCGTACCGGCATTTATTTACCCGCAGGCCGACCTACATGCGAATTACGTCGTGGTCATTGACGATAAGCTGAGCAACCTTGAATCGGACGACGACGCGGTGCTTGGCATATTGGTCGATAACGCGAAGGGAACTAATGCGCTATCAACAGCCGAAGTGGCTCGTTTACTGACCGAAGGTATGGATTTACGAGCTATCGCGAACATTTCGGCGACCAGAACAGTCTAATTGACATATTAAGATGCTTATGCTACAACTGTAGATATGAAGGCGAATATAAAAAAGAAACTGCTACGCAATAACCGTGCGACTGAGGTTTCTGAGCCAAGTGCGATCATGCAAACCGAACGTGATTTCAAAGACGCTCTGCTCACTGTTTCTATATTCGCGAACTTGTTTATGCTGTGCGTATGGGTCGCCCTGCAGGTGACTACGCAGTACGATACTGCATTGGCCAGTTTCTTTTTGAACCGCTAACAGGGGTAAGAGTGGGCTTTTATCCACAAATCTGTGGATAATGCCAGCTGAGGATAAAAATGTAAAAAAAGTACTTGCAGTGGGTAGCCGTGGGTATTATGATTAGGTCAGTGGAAAAAAGTGGGTAACCCCACCAAAAAACAAACACCAACCACTGCACCAATAAATAATCAACGCTAACGCTGACAAAAGCAGCGAGAAGAAGGCACCCTTTTAAAACGCGATGGATTATTTCGAACGGAAGCTTGATGACAAGCGTCGGTTAACTATACCGACGGAGCTTCGCGACGAACTTTCCAGCGGGGTAGTCATTACTCGCGGTTTTGGCAACTATCTGCACATGTACTCGGTTTCGACCTGGGACGAGCAGATGGAGCCAGCGCTCAAGGGTTCGATCCTTGACGAGACCGTGGCTGACCTGAACGTTAAGTTTCGAACGGGTAAGACCCAAGCGGACCTCGACGCAAAACAGGGCCGGGTCACGATCGAACAGCATCTTCTGGACTACGGAGGAATCGACCGAAACGTCGTTGCCGTCCGAGCCGGAGCATACTGGCGTATCAGCGCAGCCGATTAATCATCCGTTCGTACATTAACAAATAAACATTGAACGAAAATACCTCGAGATTACCAATCTGGTGGGCTTGGAAGTGGAAAGGGCAACACATAAAACAAGCCTAGAACCTTCCTCAAAAAACACACCTCCCAAAACTCCACCTCACACATAAGTCTCTCAATTTTCTTCGCGGCCCGGTATGCATCCCAATGGGGTACTTCCACTACAACCGCCTAGAAAACAACTTATACTTTAAAAACAAACACACCTGCGAAAACAAACATTCCATAGCTCACCAGTTTGGTGATCTCGAACCCTTCGAACCGTAACGCTCTATGCGATACAATGAAGGGAATGAGTATTAAAGCACATCCACCACATTTACATGCTTTACATGTTCCTGTCTTACTCGATGAGACGGTCCGCTTGTTGGCTCCGCAGCCAGGTGAGACCTATTTGGATCTCACTGCCGGCTATGGCGGCCATGCGTCGGCCATCATCGAAAAGACGAAGAATCCATCTGGCGCCGTATTGGTCGACCGCGACGAGAACGCGATTGCCGAGTTGCAGGCACTGAAGGGTTCGGGAGCCGTTCTGCTTCATACCGACTTCGTGACTGCCGCCAGGCAGCTGATCCAAGAGGGCAAGCAGTTCGACATGATACTTGTGGATCTCGGGGTGTCGTCACCACAGCTCGACAGGGCTGAGCGAGGCTTTTCGTTTTCAAAGGACGGACCGCTCGACATGCGCATGGATCCAAGTGCTGAAAAATCAGCCGGAACCATAGTCAATCGATCGTCCGAAGACGAACTCCGTCGTATTATCACCACCTATGGGGAAGTACCGACCGGATTCGCGGCACGTATAGCCAAGACTATCGTACGGAACCGGCCGATAGACACGACGACGAAGTTAGCCGACCTCATTCTGAACGAGCACCGCGGTAAGTGGCAAAGAATCCACCCCGCGACCCGCACCTTTCAAGCCCTTCGCATTGCGACTAACGACGAGATTTCCCAGATTGAAGCCGTATTGCCGCTCCTACCAACGCTCCTTACGAGCGGCGGACGAGTCGGTGTCATCAGCTTTCATAGCCTGGAAGACCGTCCGGTTAAGCAATATTTTAAAGAGCAGGCGAGTGCCGGCTACGAAGCCGAGCTCGATATACTGACTCGTAAGCCAATCGAGGGTGCGACTCACGATGTTCACAACCCGCGATCCCGCAGCGCAAAACTGCGTGTCGCAGTGAAAAAATAAAACAAAAAAGGGAAGGGGCAACAAATGCCTGTCCACATTCCAGTACAAAGCCAGTCGGTCGAAGAAAAAGTCACCGTCCGGTTTAACTAACCACCACAGGGAGGCCCGGGCCTGAAACGGCCCGGGAACAACCCCAGACCCTAAAACAAAAAGAAACACCACCACATGTCCTATTCCACCACCTACAATTCGGGGCAATATGCCAGGCGACGCGCCGGAATGACGCGTAACCAGAACAACACCCGGTTTACATCAAACATCAAACTCGGCCCAGTCACCCATACTGTGCTTGTCGCGCTTATGATTACTGTGCTCGGTTTGATATACTTGACGCAAGCGACCAAGGCAACCAGCTACGACTACGAAGCGCAAAAAATAGATACGCAGATTTCTCAACTTTCAGAAGAAAAGACCGATCTTGAAGTCGAAAATGCTCGTCTGACAGCGCTTTCTACAGTACGTGAAAGTAGCGTAGCCAAGGCGATGACCAAGCCGGAAGCACCAGCCTACGTCAACAATTAGCCGAAAGGCCAACATTATGCCAAATGAAGTAAAAGCCAATCGTAGGATCAGAGCTTTGGCCATCATGTGCGTCGCACTGATGGTCGTCTTCGTTATTCGGCTATTTTACCTACAGGTCATTAGACACGACTATTACGTTACCAAAGCCCGTCAAGAGCAAGAAAAACGGCTCGTTATTCCTGCTCAACGCGGAGAAATATACCTGCTTGACGACGGAAAGCCGGTCAAGGTGGTTATGAACCAGACTGTGTATACGATGTTCGTCGACCCGAGCATCGTCGATAAGCCGGACCAGGTGCTAAAAGCCATCCGTGAAGTGGTCGGCGGTAATACTGTTAAAGGATATGCCGACCGAATAGAGAAAAAGGACACCCGCTACCAGGTAGTAGCACGCCAGGTAACGCACACCCAGGCGGAACTTATTCGCAAGCGGTCGTTAAAAGGCGTCGGCTTCCAGGCGGAATCAGCACGGATCTACCCGGAAAAAAGTCTGGCGGCCCAAACGCTTGGATTCGTCAATTTCGACGGCATCGGGCAGTACGGCGTGGAAGGCAAGTTTGATAAAGCACTGCAAGGTACTGACGGCCTTCTGCAATCAGTCACGGACGTTGCAAACGTGCCGCTTACAATCGGCGACAAAAATATCGATATCGAGCCGAAGAACGGCCAGAACATCGTGCTTACTATTGACCGGTCGGTGCAATCATATGTCGAGCAGGCATTGGCCGACGGCATGAAACAAAAAGGTGCCGACGGCGCTAGTGCGATAGTTATGGACCCGAACAACGGGCATATCATTGCCATGGCGAACCTACCGACCTATGACCCGAGCGAAATCAGCAAAATTCAAAACTTTGCCCAAGTGAACAACGGCGTCGTCGCGAGCCCCTATGAGCCAGGTTCGGTCATGAAGACCTTCACTCTTGCCACCGGGATCGACATGGGAGTCGTAAAGCCCGATTCGACCTACGTAAATACCGACTATATTAAGGTAGACGACCGAGTGATCTCTAATGCGAGCAAGGGCCAAACCGGCACGATAACCCTGCAACATGCCTTGAACTGGTCATTGAATACTGGGATGGTAACCGTCGCGCAGCGCCTTGGCACGAATAACACCATTGACTATAAGGCACGCTCAACGATGTACAGCTACCTCCATGACCGATTCCGATTGGGTCAGCTGACTGGTATTGAGGTGAACGGCGAGTCGGAAGGGCGCATTATTTCACCGAAAGAAGCCGAAGGAAACGCAGTTCGTTACTCAAATATGTCATTTGGCCAGGGAATGGACCTGACCATGGTGCAGGTAGCGGCAGGCTTTTCAGCCATGATAAACGGAGGCACCTACTACACTCCGACCGTGCTTGCCGGCACGATTGGCGCTGATGGCGAACTGAAGCCTGAAAAGGATCGTCCGGCCTACCCAGGAGTCATCAAATCTTCGACTTCCGAACAGATGCGCGGAATGATAACGACTGCCCGAAAAGCGTTCTATGCTGCTAAAGACCGCAAAGGATACGAAGTAGGGGGCAAGACCGGAACCTCACAGACGCTCGTCAATGGGTCATATGAAAATGGCCAGACCGTCGCAACCTACCTTGGATACGGGGGTGACACGAAGCCCAAGTATGTCATAATGGTACAAGTGTCCGGTAAAAACAAAAACTTCGCGGGTAACAAAGACGCAAATCCAATTTTCACCGACATTTCCAACTGGATGATCGATTACCTAAAACTACAACCAAAGGCATGACTATGAACCAAGAAGCCACTTACCAACTCCTCGTCAGCGACGTTACCGGACTGTTTCTTATCAGTGTCGGCGCATTCCTGTTGGCGATGTTCCTCACGCCGTTTTATACGTTCATGGCCTACCGCTACCGGTTTTGGAAGAAACAGCGCACAACCAGTACGAACGGTGAGACGTTAGAAGTATTCAATAAACTGCACGCTGCCAAGTTCCGTCGTAATATTCCAACCATGGCAGGGGTGATCGCCGTCATCACCATCGCCGTCATCACATTCGGGTTTAACCTTGACCGTGGACAGACATGGCTACCGCTAGCCGCACTTATCGGAGGAGCGATTGTCGGGCTCATAGACGATGTAATTAACCTTCGCTCGAACGGCCATGGCGTGGCTGGGCTGCGTTCGAGCATTAAGTTCACTATGATCGTCGCGATAGGCGTGGGACTTGGCTGGTATTTCTTTGCAAAGATTGGAATTGATACCGTTCAAATTCCGTTCCTAGGGCGAATCGCCATCGGTTGGATGATCATTCCGCTATTCGCGTTCGTCGTGACTGCGACTGCCAACGCCGTGAATATATCTGACGGCCTGGATGGTTTGGCTGGTGGCTTGCTAGCTATGAGTTTCGCCGCCTTCGGATTGATCGCGCTGTTGCAGAATCAACTTATGCTCGCGGGATTTTGCTTCACGGTCATTGGAGCGCTCCTAAGCTACCTCTGGTTCAATATTTATCCGGCACGGTTCTTCATGGGCGACGTAGGAAGTTTCGCATACGGTGTAGCGCTGGGTGTCGTGGCAATCCTCACGAACTCACTGCTTTTGCTGCCAATCATCGGCATCCTGTTCGTCGTCGAAGCTGGCTCCAGCTTGCTGCAAATGACATCGAAGAAACTATTCAAAAAGAAAATCTTTTTATCGGCGCCGATTCACCATCACCTAGAAGCCGTCGGCTGGCCTGAAACAAAAGTAACGATGCGCTTTTGGATTATTGGCTGTATCGCAGCGAGTGCCGGCATTATCGTGGCTATTGCAGGGGGGCACATCTAGTGGTCGACCGTCGCCCGAATACCGCCGCTAATGGGCGTGCGATTGCGAATGTTAGGCGGCATAAACCGAATTACCGAATTGCACTATACATGTGTCTGCTTATGATGCTCGGGCTGATTGTCATGTATGCCATCGGTCCTCAACGTGCTCAGGTACTGAACCAGGCATACGGGTTTGACTATGACAGTACATACTTCTTCGTAAAACAGGCCGTCAGTCTGGCGCTTGCGGTGGGTGTGTTCTTTGCCGTGTCACGGGTTCCTATTTGGTGGTGGCAGGCCAACGCCAAGCGGCTATTCGTTGCTGGAATCATTGCTTCGGCGGTTTTGGCCATCGGAGGATGGCTCAGTCTTGGCTTCGTACAGTGTACCCTTGGTGCGTGCCGTTGGTTCGATCTGGGACCGCTGGGTAGTCTGCAACCAGCCGAATTTCTGAAATTCGGCGTGCTTCTGTTTGGGGCCGGATTTTTAGCATATCGGATGAAGCAGGGGGTGGTCAACGATCTCTACAAGACACTCATACCACTGGGTGCCATGTTGCTTCTCGTTGCCTTGTTCGTGATAGGGATTCAGCAGGATATGGGGACTGGGTTAGTCATTTTAGCTATCGTTGCCAGCATGGTGTTGGTGTCGGGCGTGAGCGCCCGTGTTGGAGCGCTCCTTGCCGGGAGCGGATTACTCCTTGGTATTGTAATGGTTCTTATCGCACCGCACCGCTTAGCGCGTGTCGCAACGTTTTTGCAGGGTGACAACGCGACAACCGCCGGTGACGCGTCGACTTATCATATTACCCACGCGCTTATTGCCATTGGCAGCGGTGGTCCAACCGGTGTCGGTATTGGAAACAGCGTCCAGGCGACCGGCTACTTGCCGGAGGCTATCAACGACTCCGTATTCGCTATCATGGGCGAAACGTTCGGTTTTGTCGGGCTCGTCATCGTGCTAATACTATTCGGCGCGCTACTACTCAGTCTGCTCAAGGTCGCAGACCAATTGCCTGGTTCCCATGAAAAACTGATTGTTGTCGGTGTATTTGGTTGGCTAGCGGCTCATGTCGTACTGAACGTTGCCGCTATGACAGGCGTATTTCCGCTAACTGGAATCACACTACCGCTCCTAAGCTTCGGCGGTACCAGTATGGTATTTATTGCCGGGGCATTGGGTCTGGCATTCCGTCTGTCATCTTACACCGTTCATTCAACCGTTAATGAAGGAGAGCGCTATGAGAATTCTCGCAGTGGGCGGGGGCTCGGGCGGACACGTTACGCCGGTCGCAGCCGTTTGTAGTCAGATACTGAAGACACATCCAGACGCGGAAATTCGTTTCTGGTGCGACCAGAAGTTTTACCAGCAGGCGTTCGCCACCATGGTAGCCGTTGACGGCCATATTAAAGTAGAACCGATTATTGCCGGCAAATTACGACGTTACCACAAGCTGCCTATTCTTCAGCAGGTTCTACAGGTACGGACGATAGTCCTGCCGAACATCGTCGACGGCTTCAAGTTACTGGCCGGTACGGTGCAAAGCATCGTGAAGCTGCTTGTATGGCGGCCGGACGTCGTGTTCTCGAAAGGCGGATTCGTTTGTTTACCTGTCGGTGTCGCGGCACACTTGCTTCGCATTCCACTTGTCATTCATGATTCCGATGCCCACCCTGGACTAACAAGTCGTATCCTAAGTCGCTGGGCCGACGTTATTGCCACTGGCGCACCCCTCAAGTACTATAACTACCCAAAGAAGCGCTCGCACTACGTAGGTATACCTGTTGCGACGACTGCCAAGCCTCTTAGTGCTGCCGCCCAACGAGACATGAAAGAGACGCTCGGATTCAGCCAACACGAGCCGCTCGTGGTCGTTACGGGCGGTGGGTTAGGAGCAGCCAGCATTAACGAGGCGGTCGTCAGAGTGCTTGATGACCTGCTTAGCTTTGCCTCTGTCGCGCTTGTAGCCGGCAGGGCAAATGCCGAAGTAATTACCCAGTCGGTAAAGAAACGTCCGAACCTGCAGATCCACGGGTATCTTTCTCCAGATAAGATGCAACAGCTACTTGGGGCCGCAGACATTGTGGTCAGCAGGGCAGGGGCGACGACGCTACTCGAGCTCGCCGCACTCGCGAAGCCATCGATTATCGTTCCGAACGAACACCTGACCGGTGGCCATCAGGTGAAGAATGCCGAGGTGTACAAAAAAGCCAAGGCAATCGTGGTCGTTGATGACGCGACATTGACCAGTTCCCCGCTCACGCTTGTCGATGTAATTAGCGCAACATTACTAAACAAGAACGAGATGAAAAACCTTTCAGCGAACATCCGGGAGTTTGCTAAGCCGGATGCCGCACGTGACATGGCGCAGCTGATCATCGGAGCGGTGAAGTGAAGTTAAGACGAAGCAAAGGCGACGGTGCCGATACTCCTGTCAGGCGTCGACAGCAAGCTGATGAGCAAGCCCGTCCATCGGCCGAAGACTTATCGAATCGATATGCTTTCCGCCGTAATCGGACCCTTACTGGCAGTTCGTCGGCACAGGTGGCAAGCTCTAATGAGCTCAACGCTGAACTTCGGTCGCCTCGGGCTCATGTTCACCACCTAACCGCACTGAGACGACGCTTGCTCGCGACGTTTGCAGGAGTCATATTGGTCGCGTTCGGCCTTTATTTACTTTTGTCGCAACTGGTTGCAAGTGCGACGATTCAAATGGCTGGTATTGGAGTTCTTCCCGGCGATGACCAAGCCGCCTACCATAAAGCGCTCGATTCGTACTACGCCGCCCGCCCTGCCGAACGTCTGCGATTCCTGCTTGACGAGCGAATGCTACTTGCACATATCCAATCCGATCGTCCGGAAGTAAAGTCGGTCTACGTCGAGCCGGGCGAAGGAATTGGCGAAGCATCTGTACGGCTTGTTAGCCGCAAACCTATTGCCCGCTGGAACCTTAGCGGTAATAACCAGTATGTCGACAGCGACGGTGTGGTGTTCGGCCGCAACTATTACAATGACCCTGGCCTGCAAATTGTCGACAATAGTGGTATCCAGGCTTCTTCTAACCGTCTGGTGGCATCAAACCGCTTCCTAGGCTTCGTAGGTCGGGTAATTGCCAAATCATCCGCAAACGGTTTGTCTGTTGAAACGGTGACAATCCCAACGCTAACGACCCGCCAAATCGTTCTTACATTGAAAGGGAAGACCACCCAATATAAACTATCGGTCGACCGCTCGGCAGGGCAGCAGGTAGAAGATATCGTACACATCGATCGCTACCTTGCCGCAAAAGGCTTGAAACCCGGCTACGTGGATGTGCGTATTTCAGGCAAGGCATTTTATAAATAGTACACCCCGCCTCATCGGGCATTAGTTCGCTTTTTGTTCGATTTAATAATACACGAAAAACTATATTAGAATACTGATTGTGAAAAAAGCAAGCGGGCAGGGTGATGACAAAAAAGAGTAGGGGGAAACAAAATTTAAAAAATGCAAACACACGGATGTGCGAATCAAATATGTGGAAAACATGACATTTCAACGAATCAATTCATGGACGAGTATGCGGCAGTCCTGTACGAAGAATAATAAACAGTTATAAGGAATGGAACAGCGCACACAACATTAAATACCAGTGTATACCCAAAACGGTCCCCTAATAGAAGGTATAGTGAATCAACTCTTGTCGATATATTCAATGTCGTAAAAGATATATTGTGCGACGTTAAATCTATGTTTGGTTTTTTGTATTACCTATCATACTCTCATGCTCGTTTTTGCCCGCACGTCCCACTATTTTTTTTTACGTCTTCTCTTTTTACATTCATTCATTTCCCCGTGTGACTTTCTTCACATCAGCTGAATCGCATTTGGTGTGTTTATGTGATTTTGGCAATTAATCAATCTCCATATACGAACGTATTTCGCTTACGATTTCATGCGTTCTAATTATGTTCTATATGTGTTTTTTTGTGTTACGGCGCACTTACTAGCGGTAGGTTATCTATCGAAGCTGAATTTCAGCGGTACCTTTTTCCGGTAGAACACCTTCGGCGGGCTTTACAGGCTGTTTAGGTTTGGCGACTGATGAGTTGTTCGCTTCAGATGGTTGTGTCGACGCGGTTGCTGGCTTACGTTTGCGGCTACGAGTGCGTTTTTTCTTTGGAGTGCCGTCTGAGCCAGCCACAGGCTGTGATTGGTGTGTGTCAGGTGTAATAACTTGGCTCTGAGCATTAAGTGGCCAGGTAGAAATGCTAGGCTGCGGAGGTTGGGCGGCCGGAGTGACCGTTTTAGGTTGAATCAGCTCTGAAATCATAGTTTCGACTTCGGCGCGTGGCCTACTGTAGTTGCGGCGGGTGTTTTCAATGATGGCGGCCGAGTTATCAGCTTGCGGTACCGGCAGGTTTAACGTCCGAGCGCTGAAGGCCGGTGTTTTTTCGCCGCCGATCACCATGTTAATGACGAAGTTACGATTGTGCATTTGTAGCAGGTCAAGCGCTTCGAAATTCGGTTCGAACTGCTTAGAAAGGATTGGAGCGTCGTCTGCCGATACACGGAAGCTGATCATCGTACCAACGTTGCCGAACACGGCGTCGCGCACTGTTTCGCTCATCTGTGAGATGTACTGGTTGGCGACGGTCAGGTTAAGGCCGTACTTACGCGCCTCACTAAGGATAGTCGCGAACGAGTCGGTGGCGAAGTTCTGGAATTCGTCGACGTACAGGTAGAACGGTCGGCGGTCTTCGATCTTTGGGATGTCTTGGCGGCTCATGGCAGCCAGCTGAATCTTGGTGACCATGAATGAGCCTAAGATGGCGGCATTGTCCTCGCCTATCAGACCTTTTGACAGGTTCACGATAAGAATCTTGCCTTCATCCATGATCTGGCGGATGTTGAACGTACTCTTTGGTTGACCGATGATATTACGGATAATCGGATTGGCCGTAAAGGCCCCTACCTTGTTAAGTACCGGCGCGATGGCTTCGGCCTGGAACTTGTCGTTCCAGCTGGCGAACTCAACGTTCCAAAACTGAAGCACCACGGTATCGGTGCAGTACGTAAGCGTTTCTTTACGGAACTTCTTGTCGGTCAGCATACGCGTGATATCAAGCATAGTGGTATCTGGCCGGTCCAAAAGTGCCAGAATGGTATAGCGCAAAATGTATTCAAGCCGCGGTCCCCAACTTTCACCGAACATCCGTTTCAGTACGCCAATGACTTCCGAGCTGATGTTCGTCTTTTGGTTAGGATCGGTGACTTCAAGCGGGTTAAAACCTAGGGGGTACGCCGTGTCGGCTGGATTGAAGTACACGACATCCTTTACCCTAGTCCCGGGAATGAAGCGCATGTTATTAACGGCAAAATCGCCGTGCGGGTCGATGATCGCATAACCGTGACCATGGAATATGTCGCTGAGCGCGAACAGCTCAAGCGTTCCGCTCTTTCCTGCCCCGGTTTGCCCGATGATATACACATGACGAGAACGGTCGTAGCGGAGCATGCCGAACTGGTGGTTGATACCACGGAAGTTGGTAACACCGAAGGCCGATATATTTTCGTCAATCGCGTCGTTACCGGTAATAACAGGTAGCTTTGCCGGTGGTTCGGCCGTCTTGGAACTTGCCCAGACGATGTTCGGCGTCTCGACGTTGGTGTGTGGCAGGTGGAACACCGACGCCAGCTCTTCGATATTCAAAATAAAGCCATTGTCGGTGAACAGGCGCGTTTTATAGGCATTTAGATCTTCGTTCCTGAAACTGGCGTTCGTTACCTTGAAGCCGTTAAGGTTGGTCGAGTTAAATTGTTTGAACGTACCGACCAGTGCCTGCATGCGCTGTTTGGCGCTGGATTCACTTTCACCAAGGTAAGCGAGGCGGATTTTTACTTGGTATCCAAGCTTGGTCGCCTTCTTCTCGACTTCACTGATGCGCGTCTTGTCACGTTCGGAAAGCTCGTGAGGCTTCCCTGCTTCGCCTTCTTCTGGCGGTTTCCATAGAGCTTCAAAGAACGTTCCGATCCAGCGGAAATTAATACCGCCGCTGCCACCGACAAGCAGTCCGAAGGGATTGCCACCTTTCAGGCTCTCGATCCAGCGTTCACTCCCCCGGTGCCATTCGTCGGCAATCGGGCGTACGAGCACCTGGATCCATAGCTCTTCACCGGTAGATTCGAGCTTGGCCAGCGTTCCGGTAATACCGGCAAGCGGGTCGACCTCGAAGCTTTGGAAGGTCTTGATTGGCAAGAACTCCGGCCCTGTAACCGTGATTTCAGACGTATGAACCACCGAGTGTCGGCGTTCGTGGCTGACATAGTCTTCTTCGGCGGCATGGATTTGCACGGTCGGATACTGGGAGTAAATCTGACCTTCGACGAAACTCTGTAGGTCCTTCGGGACCCACACATAAAAACGGATCTGCCCGTTAACGGATGCGATTTCGAAGCTAAGATGCTCCTGAACCCCGCGACTGAGCTTTAATTCAGCTTTGTCGCGAAGTATGCCGTGGAGCGCGGCGAACAGCTGTTCGGCTGCGAGTTCCGACTTGTCGTTGGCTTTCGGAATTTCAAGAACGAGGAGACTGCTTTCGTGCTCTGCCAGAGGAGCGGCAATGCGCGTATTACGCCAGGCGGCAAACAGCAGAATCAATACGATCGGAATCCAAACGTACCATTGAAGCAGGGTCTCGATTATAAAGGAGAGGATTGACATGGTTGACTCTAAGCTCTATTGTCCCACCCCGAAACCGCTAATGCAACTAGGGTTCTACGCAGTCGGTTCGACAAGCTCGTAGGTGGCCTTGGAAACGCGTTTGAATTGCGCTTTTGACTGCAGGTTCAAAAGAATAGTGGTTTCCTTCACCTGGCGGCTTTTTAGGACGCGTTTGACAATTTCGTCCCGGTGAAGTGGCTCACCAGCGGTCTTCAGGACGTCGGCGATGATGTCAGCGACAGTGCCCTTGCTGTAGCCCCAGGTGTCAAGCGCGTAAATGCCCCGACCGATCAAAACGAAACGGCGGTCCTTGATAAGTTCGTTATGGATCGCCTGAGTCGTGACATCTTTACGTTTGAAGTCGCTCTTTTTGATCGCTTTCGCGATGTCAGAAAAGTGCATAGGCTTGCCGTGGTCGGCCAGAATGACATAAATTTTGTCACGGATGTTCTTTGGGTTTACTGTCGGCCATTTGACAAGTCCCCATTGGTCTTTCAAGCTAGCCAGTTTTTTAGAGGTGCTGGCAAGGGCACGAACGTGGTCAGGATGTTCGTGGGTCAGCTTGGCATGCAGATCTTCGATACCGATAGGCTCGCCGTGCTGCTTGATGGTTTTCACGATTTCTTCGACGTGCGATTTGATTTTCTTCTCGTCGGCGTGTTCCTGAATGCCGATGGCATGGTGGTAATCGTCGTTCTCGTTGATGACTGAAATGCTTGGTGAGAGCTCGGCGATGAAAGCGATATGTGACTTCTGCTGAGGAGTAGCGTCCGGACCGACCAGGTCGTTGGCAACATCACTGATTCGAGCAACCCTTCCCTTTTCGGACAGATGACGAATCAATGTTCGTTCGACGTCGTGAACGCTTGGGATCTTACCACCTTCGGCGGCGATCTTTAGGCGAATCAGGATGGCTTTTTCAAGCTGTCGGACACGTTCACGGGTAATGCCGAGGAGCTCCCCTATTTGTTCCAGGGTTTCTTTACGGTCGTATAGTCCGAACCGGCGCGTAATGATCTCGCGTTCGCGGTCCTGTTCAATCACCCCAAGAATATCCTTCACAGCAGAGCTGAGAGCATTAGCCATATCCGTTTGTACCGACTGATCCATGTACCTGTTCCTCTCGGGTGTTTTGATAGCAATTATGTTCATTATAAAACAATGTATTTATAATGTCAAACACATTATTCGATATGGCTAATTATAGCATATACTAGACGCTTATGGTAAATGATATTTTTGTTAAATCCAAGCGTTACTGGTAGTAATGAAGGGTTGGGTCTTCCGGGCAAGCACCTGCTACGATGGTTTTTTCTTCGCTGAGTGAATGGTAAACGAGTTGGCTATAGGTCGCTGACCGGCCCTCGACGCAAAAGCGGTCTGCCGGGCCGTTCGGTACAAGGGTCGGGGTGGGCAAAGGCACGTTACCGTCAGGGACGGTTATAGGGAATGTTCCGCCTTGGCCAATGAACTGAGTCATGATGTCCTGGACGGCAGCGTCACAGAGGGCTTGTTGGGAGCCGCAGTCGAGTACTAGGTCACTTTGGGCTATCGGACTATCCCAAATGGCATTCGTCGCTTCAGTTCCTTTGACATGGATTTTCGCCCCTCCGCCGTTACCTTCGAAGGTGCAAGAGGTATTATTGGGGGTCGTGAACATATTGGCGTTACAAACATTAAGGAACAGCTGGGCGTTCTGATCTGGGGCAAGGTTTTCGTACACACCGATAGACGGGGCGTTGGTACTGATCGTAACCGCCACAGAGCTCGAAGCTGCGAAGCCTGTCCCTGCCAGGTTTGGCGGGTAGTTGCCATTGAAATTCTTATAATTCTCCAGCCCGGTTACTGCTTGCTGCACATCGCTACGGACAGCCTTGCCTGCAGTAGAGCCTTGCCACGACCCGTACCCTATCATACCTAGGGTAGCCAAGATGGATAACGTTGCAACAATAACAATGACCTCAACTATCGAAAACCCACGTAAGACGTCACGTCGCATACGCCTATTTAATCATAAGCACATACTTACAGGCGCTATTTCGCGGCGCGCCGGCGTGGCTTTTTGGCGGGCGAAGCTTTCAGGAGCTCAATCGCCTGGTCGTGAGTGATGGTCTTTGGGTCGGTGTCTTTTGGAATCTTGGCATTCTTTTTGCCATCGGTAACATACGGACCGAACCGGCCGTTCAGTACCTTAACCCCGTCACCAAAATCGGCTATATTCTTTTCGGCTTCGGCCTTAAGCTTGGCTTCATACAGTTCAAGCGCTTTTTCAAGCGTAATCGTGTGCGGGTCTTCCGGCTTAATGCTGACAAACAGCTTACCGACCTGAATATACGGACCGAACCGGCCGATGTTCGCTCTGATCGGTTGGCCGTCTTTGGTTTCGCCGACAGTGCGCGGCAGTTTGAACATTTCGAGCGCTTGTTCCAAGGTGACGGTTTCAATACGTGTTCCTGCCGGCAGCGGTGCGAACTGCGGTTTTTCATCTTTGTCGTCGGTATCTCCCAATTGAAGCATCGGGCCGAACCGGCCGAACCGCGCCAGAATAGGCTTGCCGGTCTTAGGGTCAACCCCGACTTCGCGGTTGGCGCCGACGGTAGAGCGGTCAATGCCGCCGGACTTGACGATCAGGTCGTGGAACGGAGTGTAAAAATCTTCCAGCATGTCGTTACGCTTCATCTTGCTTTCGGCGATATCGTCGAAATGCTCTTCGACGCTGGCCGTGAAGCCGTAATCAACCACTTTGTCGAAATGGCTGGTCAAAAAGTCAGCGATCAGTTCACCACTCGGCGTCGGGACTAGTTTACCCCGGTCGGCACCGGTCTTTTCTTGAATTACTTCACGAATGAGACCCGTCTTTTCGCCACTATCGTCTCCGGAAACGGCTTCTCTCCGGGTTTCTGTTGAGCTTTCGTCAGCAGAAACTCGGGCTGCAGATGTTTCCGTCACCGAAGCTGTCGAGCGACGGGCTGGCGTGAACGAGAGAACGATCACATCACGTGGCGTACCCTCTCCCTCCCCTTTTTCGACATACCCACGGCTCTGGATCGTGTCGATGATGGTGGCGTAGGTGCTAGGGCGTCCGATACCTAGTTCCTCAAGCTTTTTGACCAGGCTACCTTCGCTGTATCGTGCCGGTGGTCGGGCAAATGTCTGACGGGCCGTGGCTTCTTGCAGTGCGAGATCATCGCCGCTTGCGAGTGGCGGCAGAATGTCTGCCTCTTTCTTGCTGCCACCATATACCTTCATGAAACCGTCGAAGATAATGACTTCGCCTTTGGCTTCGAACGATTCCTTGCGGGTCGAAATCGTTATCGTTACGGTCGTCTTTTCAAGTTTGGCAGGTGCCATTTGGCTGGCAAGCGTACGGCGGCGGATTAAGTCGTATAACTTTTGGTCGTATTCGTTGCTAGAACCCTTTTCAAGTGACATGTCGGTTGGGCGTATGGCTTCGTGGGCTTCTTGCGCGCTGGCGCTCTTGGTCTTGAATTTTCGCACCTGCGAGTACTCGTCACCATACGTATTCTTTATATATGCAGCTGCTGAAGCGATCGCCTGCCCGCTCAGGTTGACCGAGTCGGTACGCATGTAGGTAATCTTACCGGCCTGGTACAGCTTTTGAGCACTCGACATAGTAGCCTTGCTACCAAAGCCCAGCTTGGCGTTTGCGTCCTGCTGCAGCGTGCTTGTCGTGAACGGCGCTGCCGGGTTGCGGGTTGCCGGGCTTTTAGTGACGTCAGCCACGCTAAAGGTCGCGTCTTTTAAGCTTTCTAGGAATGTCTGAGCTTCCGCTTCGGTGTCAAAGCGCTGTGGCAGTTCGGCTTTAAAATCTTCGCCGTCGTGAGCAAACACTGCCGTCACGCGGAATTGGAACGAGCCCTCAAAAGCGCGGATTTCGCGCTCACGCTCAACCAACAGTCGCACCGCCGGGCTTTGCACGCGGCCGGCCGACTTTCCGCCAGGAACTTTCTGCCATACTACCGGACTTAGCTCGAACCCTACGATTCGGTCTAAGATTTGGCGGGCTTGCTGAGCTTCAACAAGGCGCATGTCGACCGTCCGGGGTTTCTTAATAGCCTCTGTTATGGCGTCCTTTGTAATTTCGTGGAACACGATACGCTTGGTTTTTTCGATGTTCAGTCCAAGTACCTCGCAAAGGTGCCAGGCAATCGCCTCTCCTTCGCGGTCTTCATCGGTTGCGAGCCAGACGTCGTCGGCGGCTTTTACGGCCTTTTTAAGTTCGGTAATGACTTTACGCTTCTCAGGGTCGACTTCGTATGTAGTCTTGAAGCCATTCTGTATGTCGATCGGGGGCGTGCCGTCCTTGGTCTTTTTGACGATTGAGCGGATATGCCCAATCGAAGACAGCACGGTAAAGTCTTTACCGAGGTATTTTTCTATGGTCTTCGCCTTTGCTGGCGACTCTACTATTACAAGATTCTTACTCATCGTGCTTATCTATTCAGCGTGACACAACTGCCTATACTACGCAACTTGTCCGGTTTTGTAAAATTGACTGTTGACGACAAAAATCCACAGGGGCATACTGGGTTTTAAGACGCGGCACACTTTAAACCAACACGTACGGCGCCATAACAAACGAAAAGGAGTAAAGATATGGCAAAAACTCTAGAACACTCAGGCGAGGTACTGAGTCATGATTTACATATCGGTTCAATCGAGGAGCGACTGGCAATTCTAGACCGACTTGAAGAGTTGCAGGCCCGGTATACCGCACTTATCGCAAAGAATCCTTTATTCAAAGCAGCCGTCCGGACATGGGTTGAAGGCGAAGAAAATGGCGTTAAAGAATATGAGGCTTTAAGAAAGCTCGAGGGAGAACTCGATGCTGAGGTCGCCGATATGACCGATGATGAAAAGAAAAAGAATCCCGATGCTGATCTTCATGAGATGGTACGTCTGCGCCGTGAGATTGCAGAATTGAAAATCAGCCTGCGCTCTATGGCGAACGCAGCGTAAACCCTTGATTAAAAGCGAAAACCCCACGCGATCATTGATCGGTGGGGTACGCCTGATGCGTGAGCGCTACCAGCCGCGGCGGCGGCTTTCGGCAGCTCGTCGTTCGGTCAGTAGCTCGCGGTGCCGCTGGCGTAGCGTGTGCAGCCCGAGCGGTTGGTCATGCGGGTGCGCCTTCATCAGCCAGTAGTGCAGATGTTCGATCTGTCGACCACCCTTCGTGGTCAGGTTGAAGCCCTCGTTGTCGAAGGACAGGCCAACTACCTCTTTCAGCTCGGCGACCTCCTTCAAGAAGTCGAAATCGAGCGTTGAGTAGTCGATGTGGTGTTCGACCGGGATGACGAAATACGCACCCCTTGCTGGCACCATGCCGCGGTCGGTTCGAACCAGCACCTTGGCGATGAACGTTCGCCCGCTCTTCGAGCGTGCGGTGATGTCCACCATACCGTTGTCTGGGCAGAACGGACAGCCGTCTACAGGCTGAATCTTGAGACTGGTTCGTGTAGCAACCACGACCCACCTCACTTCCCTGTGCTCATGAACGCGTATTTCACGTCAGGCGGATATACTTATATCACATTTTTAGCGTAAAGTCCACTGATTAGCACCGAGTGCGCGGATCGTGCCGGAAAGTTCGAGCATGGTGAGCGTGGTAGCAAACTCGGTCGGCTCGGCACGACTTTTGGCTAACAGTTCTTCGCCGTCACGGGTGCCCTTTGAAATAAGAGCGATGATGGTTGACTCAAGTTCGTTCTGCCCAAGCGGTAGGATTGTCTGCGTCGATGTTGACTCAGGTGCGATGACGTCCAAGACGTCACGGTAATCGGTTACGACTCGAGCCCCTTGCTTAAGTAGCGCATTACACCCGGCCGAGAGTGGACTGGTGATGTTACCCGGTACGACGAATATTTCTTTCCCCTGCTCCAGTGCATGCGCGGCGGTGTTCAGCGTGCCGCTTCTGGTAGCGGCTTCGGTAATGATAATCGCGTCGGCAAGGCCGGCGACCAATCGGTTACGTTCCAAAAAATAATGCGGGCGGGCATCTTCATCCCGTTTATATTCACTTATAACCGCTCCACCCTGTTTTACGATGTCATCAGCCAATTGGCGATTGCTGGACGGTTGCACCTTCGGCAGACCATTACCAAGTACGGCGATCGTCATGCCGCCGGCTTCAATGGCCGCTTTATGGGCGATAGCGTCAACCCCAAGCGCCAGGCCACTTACGATCACGATACCTCGGCTCGCTAAGTCGTAGGCTAATCGGTGTGTCACCTCTTTGCCGTAGGCAGATGGCCGGCGTGTTCCGACGATTGCCACAGAGGTAAGCCTGATTTCAGGCAACTTTCCAATGTAATCTAACGTTTTAGGAGGCTTCGCAATAGTAGTTAATACCTGGGCGTACTCACTCTTATCTGGTGAAAAAGTATTGATTTTCATAAAAAAAGTGTTGAAAGGTATTGACGAAAGCTCTAAAGCGTGCTAATCTAGTAAAGATTGATTGATTTCTGCGAGTTCAATCAAATGCACCTTATACCCCCTATTCTAACTTATGTTAGGGTGCGCGCAATGTGCGTTCGTGGTATTCTACCCTCCACCGCGAAAGCCGATAGAAAGCATTGTGTGCATACTAATCCCTTTGACCAGCGAGCAACTGCGTAAATACGAGTGGGCTACGCTTACCCTCACGGGTGGGTCGAAGGGTCAAATGGCGCCAGGTGATGCCCACCCTTACCTGGCGCCTTTTGATTTATAATAAAAAGAGACGTTTCGGGCTTACTGAAGCGTGTGACCCCTCCCCAGAAAGGATGCGTTGTACTTGATGGGCAAATTGAGGAACTTCGTCTGGCTGCGCTGGACACTGCTGCTTGAATATCCCAAACAGTTCCTTCTGATTCCTCTGTGGCTTCTCGTCGCCGGCCTAGTTCTGTTCGGACTCGGATTGACGTTCGACAACCCGTTCGCCATTATCGTTCTCGTGTATTCGGGGTACGCGATGTGGCTGATGTCCGTGATTAGCTTTGTGGTGGGCGTGTTGGTGCTTCGTCCGGACCAGGACGGAAAGTAGAGGGAGGACCGGGGTGGCTGCTCGTCGAGCGGCCACCCCCTTCAATGTGTAATTATGCCAAAAATCAAACGCCCGGCTCTTTTGGAGCCGGGTCGTTCGACAGGTGGTTATTGACACTCGTGGATGCGCCGCCGAATACGGTGAAGCAGCTTCAGGAGCCGCCCGAGCTTGGTTCGCTCCAGGTCGATCGGCACGCAATACGGCGTGTCACCGTGCCAGCACCGCATGAGAGGCTGGCCGGTCGACGCATCCAGAAGAAAGTACCCCTTGCGGCTGAGCCAGTACGCGTCCGTCTTGTAGCGACGGAACAGGTTCCGGACAGTCGGTTGGGTGCCTCGTGTGAGTACGACCACCTTCTCGGTCTTGTAGTCGCCGCTGACGGACATTCCTCGAACTGCCCGACCTGCTTCGCTGCGGATCTGGTGGGCCAACGCCTGAGCGTCGGTGTTTCTGGTTTGAACCACTGACGTCACCGCTGACCTACCAGCGCGCCGGCTTGGACATCTCGAACAGGATCTCGGTGATCCTGTCCATGCCATGCGGCGTACAGGCTTCGACCGGGAAGGTCGTTGCCGCCAGGGGCGACTCGCCGTCCACTAGCAAGTAGAAGCCGTCGTCGTCGCCGACGCACAGGCCGTCGAACGGACTGTCGAGGAGCGGCCACATGCGAACCGTCCTGTTGCGGCGGAGCAGCGCCTGCCACCATCCGGACGGCCGGACGGCAGCGCGGTGCGCCTGAAGCGGGTGGTCGTGGAGCTGGTGACTGACGGCACTTCGAGCCGCTCGCCGAAGTAGGCTGAGCCGCACCTCGTCCGCGGACGGAGGGTCGGTTAGAGCCGGCAGTGAAAGGTCCATCTAAGTCCCCAATCGGTTGTGTGTTCACCTGTCAAACTTCAACTTCGGTTCGAGCAGGCATGGATGATGTTGCTGTAACGCGAAATCTAGGGCGTACTATACGGTTTGGTCAGGATGGTTGTCAATAAGGGTGAAGCTGGTATGCAAGTGGTTGTCCCGGGCGAATTCGTGAATGCATTCGATAAGCTTTGGAAGCAGCGTCGATTCGAATGCCTTATACTCCTCGGTGCTAAACCGTCCGAGAACGAAATCGACGTCGCCCATGACCGCTCGCTGCTCGTTCGCAACGCCGACCCTTAAGCGTGCCGAAGCTTCACCACCGTGTTGGTTGACCGACTTTATGCCGTTGTTGCCGGCGTCGCTACCGCCAAGGCGGCTGCGAATGGTGCCGAATGGCAGTGCCAGTTCGTCATGAATAACCAAGGTGTCGTGCGGGTCGACCTTGTAAAAGTCGACGATTGCCCGGTAGCTACGACCAGAGTCGTTATAGAAGGTCTGGGGTTTGACGAGCAATACTTTTTCGCCATCTACGTTCACCTCGGCCACCTGCGCGGAAAATTTCGAAGTATCCTTGAACTGCACTCCCTGCTCTATCGCGAACGCATCCAGCGTCAAGAAGCCGGTGTTATGCCGGGTTTCAGTGTACTTTTCGCCGGGATTTCCAAGACCAAAAACGATTTTCATATCTGTTAGCCAGTATAAACTATTGACAAAGATAAGCAATAGTGTTATTATGAAGATTGGACACTCTCACTTCCCCTATAGAGATTGGAGTCCACGCATGTCGAACAAGTCGGTGTATGAGACTGGCAAGTTCCGTTTTACGCTCGGGATGATCGGGGTGGCAGCTGTGCTGCTGTCGCTGGTCGCCGTTACTGGCTATTTCCTGATGATAGGAGACAGCTGGTACAAGATGGTGTTCGCGCAGGCCGTGATTCTCGGCATCGCGTACGTCCTTCTGAAGACGGCTCGTGGAAGTCAGCGTCGTGCGTTTGCACGCGTCACTTCCGGTGTCCCTTCCCCTGCACCGGCGGCTGCTGTTCGGCCGGTGCAAGAGGCATGGTTCGTCCACAAGGGCGAGCGTGTGCCTCTCGGCGAGGCGTTCGATCGTCTGCTCGGCTGATTCGAGCCCTCGCCAGCCCCGTCCTCCTTCCGCTCTTACCAGCGGTCGGAGGACGGGGCACTACTTCTTTCAGGCCTCTTTTTTAGATTTATTGATCGGATCTTTGCCGTCAGCGATACGCTGGCGGTTTTCTTTGATCTGCTTTTCGTCCCTAAAGCTGAACTTAATCGGCGTACCGGAATAATCATAGGCTTCGCGCACCAGGCGTTCCAGATACCGCTTGTAGCTCCAGTGTACGAACTTAAGGTTGCTGCCGTGAATGACGAACCATGGAGGGCTCGTATCGGTCTGCACCATGTAGCGTAGTTTCGGGTGGGTGTTCTTGAGCCCGGCCGGTGGGTGACGGTCGATGGCTTTTTGCAGCAGGTCGTTCAGCACGCGGGTTTTAGTTACTTGCTTGCGTCGTTTGTCGATGTCGGTAACAAGGTCGAACAGTTTGGTGACGTTCTGACCGGTGACACTGGAGGTAAAGATAAGTGGTGCCCACGGGGTGAATTTGAAGTTGTAGCTGATCTTTGGCGCCAAGGTGTCACGGGTATAGGCGTCCTTGCCTTCAACGCTGTCCCACTTGGACACGACGATAACGAGGCCTTTGCCCGCTTCAGAAATGATACCGGCCAGGCGCTGGTCAAGCTGCGTGTTCAGTTCATTCACATCCATAAGCAGCAGACAGATGTCTGATTCTTCGATTGCCTGCAGGGTGCGAAGCACGCTGAACTTTTCGATTCCTACCTCTTGCTTACCCTGCCGACGAATACCGGCGGTATCGAGTAGCTCGATAGTGCGCTGGTGGTAATTGATCTGTACGCGGTTGACATCACGCGTTGTGCCAGCGACGTTGGCCACGATAGCCTGCTGCTTGCCGGCGAGACGGTTGAACAGGTTACTTTTACCGACATTCGGTCGGCCGATGAGTGCTACCCGCAGCACATCATCGGCTTCACGCTCACGAGCTGGCGGCACGAGCCCTGCGATAGAATCAAGGAGTTCGGAAATGCCCTGATTATGTTCGGCGCTGGTGCGAATGATGGTTGAAATGCCGAACCGTTTGAATTCGTCGTCTGGCAGGCTTCCCTTTAAATCCGCCTTGTTGGTGACAAGAATGACGGGCTTTTTGCTTTTTAGCGCCTTCTTGGCGACGGTGCGTTCTTCGTCACCTGGGTGCTGGGTGGTGTCGACGACGACGAGAATGACATCGGCGGCGTCGGCGGCTTCATCGATCTGGTCCTGAATGCTGGCTTCGAATTCGTCCTCGGGATTCTTAAGGCCTGCAGTGTCGACCAGCCAAAATTGAGCTTCGGAGCCTTCGTTCCGGTACGTTACCTTGCCAATGACGTTGTCGCGTGTCGTACCGGCTTCTCTGGCGACTACAGCTTGCTGGGATTTTACGAGACGATTAAAAAGCGAGCTTTTGCCCGCGTTGGCACGGCCGATAATCGCCACGGTAGGAAGTTTGGTCGCCATAACTAGGGATATTATAACAGAGGTAATACAGATTAGCGAGCATGAGCGATATGACGTGTACCTTGCTTAGTCCTTGCTGGTAAGTTCGCGCGTCTGACCGCTTTCAAGGCCGATCACGGAGTACGGACCAAAATTCGTTCGATGGAGCGACGTTACCGCGTACCCGAGGGCCGCGAACGTGCGGCGGATTTGACGGTTGCGACCTTCGCTCATGGTGACGACCCAGTTCTTACGCTCGTCGCCGATACGCTCAAGTGCCAGCTGACTGGTGCCATCACCTATTTCAACGCCGTAATCGGCGATCATTTGCTGGTGGAGCGGCTCTAGAGGCTTGTCTAAACTCACGTGATAGACCTTTACTTTTCTAAACGACGGGTGTGTCATTCGGTGTGCGAAATCGCCATCGTTGGTGAGCAGTAACAGTCCGGAACTGTCTTTGTCGAGTCGACCGACCGGCTTAAGAGCGGTCATGTCCAGGGGTAGCAGGTCGTAAATCGTAGGGTTTTCGCCCTGTGCCTTGCGGGAGCAGACATATCCGACAGGCTTGTTAAGCAGAACGTACCGAAGATCGGTCTCGCTCGTTAGTGGTTTCCCGTTTACGATGACGGTGTCACCGCCGTGTACCTGGGATCCAAGAACAGCCACCGCACCGTTAACGGTTACGCTACCCTTCTCTATTAGTTCATCCGCCTCACGGCGAGACACGCCCAGGTGGAGGGCGAGGTACTTATTTAAGCGGGTCGGTTCGTTGGTCACCAGTCAAGTATAGCAAGCGAACGACAAAGTCTATTGTCGTGGGGTTTCTTCGAATGAAACGCTGGATGGCATATCCGTCGGCTTCGGTGCAGGTGGGTTCTCAGGAGTGTCTGCTGCAGGTTGCGGTTGGCTAGGCGCAGGAATCGGCGGTGCCGGTGGCGCGACTGGAGCAGCTGGAGGAGCCAAATCGGGCTCTTCTGTCGTGTTGCCCAGTTCTTTGTCCATCAGGCTGCCGATTGGTTCGGCTGGGTCTTCAGGGCGTTCAAGCGGTTGAATAATGCGGTCAGCTAACCCGGCTGGCCGGGCGGTTGAGAATGGCGCGGTTGGTTGTGGCAGCGTCGTGGCAGATGGTTGCTGAGGGGCAGCCGGCGCTACAGGGGCAACTGGTGCGACAGGCTGTTGGGGCTGGACTACTGGGGCTGGAGCTGCTGGTTGAGGTACAGCGACAGGTGCAGGCGCGACAGGTTGCGGAGCAGGAGCTGGGGCGGCAGCCGGAACTGCAGGTCGCGGTGGAACGGTCGTCGCAGCTGGTCGTGGCACGGCCGATGGCGCGTTAGAGCCAAAAGCGTTGGCTCCCGGCAAACTTGGAGCGTCACCAAGGACTTCGTGCACCGTGCGGACGACATCCTCGATACCGACCTGGCTTTTAACCAGGTAACGGTCGGCACCCAATTGCTCACCGCGTTGACGCTGGTCTTCGCTGGAAAGCGCGGTCATCATAATGACCTTAATGTTCTTGGTTTCGGTGGTTGAACGTAGAATGTCGAGCATATCAAAGCCCGAGATCTTTGGCATCATGACGTCGCTGACAATCAGGTCGGGACGGTCTTTTATAGCCATGGCAAGCGCTTCTTCGCCGTCGCCAGCAGAAACGATGTCATAGCCTTCGGCAAGGAGCCTCACCCCATATATTTCGCGAAGACTCTTGTCGTCTTCTACCAGTAGTATCTTTGCCATATTGCCCTTATTGTACCCGCTCCCTTTTTAAATTGCCATACCGGTTATGGTTGTTTCGAATCAGTCGGTCCGCGCACTGGAATTTGGATTGGTGCCCGAGGTTGCGTATAGGCGGTCGGGTTTTGTTCTAACTGAGTAAGCGGAACGTTGGCTGGCGGCTGCGGAGTCACCGGTTGAACGGGCTGCACTGGCTGTTGCGGCTGTGTAGGAGTAGGCGTTGGTGCGACAGGTTGTGGTGCTGGGACAGGCGCTGATGCTACAGGTGGCGGAGACGGTTGTGGCAATGCCTGGGAGGCGGGTACGGCAGGCTCTGCAGGTGGTACGAAGGCTGGAGCCGGGGTTTTAGTCGGTTGTGCGGCGGCAGATTCTTCGGCCATCTGCTTGGCAGCGGTGGCTGCTTCCATGAGTCGCTGGGCTTCGGTGTGGTCGATTCGCGGCAGATCAACGTAAAACGTACTCCCCTTTTTGTACTCGCTCTCAACGCGTATTTGGCCACCCATCAATTCGGCAAGTCGGCGGCAAAGATAGAGTCCTAAGCCGGTACCGCCGATTTCGCGCGTGTCGCTGTTGTCGACACGGTAGAACTTTTGAAACAGGTGCGGTATGTCTTCGGTAGGTATGCCGATACCGCTGTCCTGGACGCTGATCGTCACCTTCGTCTCGTCACCGCCGACGTCGATAATCACGTCACCCTGCGGGGTGTATTTGATGGCGTTTTCAACTAGATTGGCAATGACCTCACGCAGGTGGTCATTGTCGACGTGCGCATAGTATACGGGAGCTATTTGCCGTTCAGGCGAATCACCTTCCGGCAAGGGTTTATATAGGAACCGCAGGCCTTTTTCGACTGCTTTCGGCTTCAGGCCTTCGGCGACATCCCCGACGAACTCAACAATATCGACGACGCTTGGGTCGTTCGTCATGCGGCCATCTTCGGCCTTTGACACGTCTAGGAGGTCTTGGAATAGTCGTCCGAGGTGCTTGGCCGCAGCTTGGGCTTTTTCGACGTAGTCGCGGGCTTTGTCGTCTATTGTGGCGGTGGCCGGGTTCAGTACAAGCCCCAAATACCCTTCGATACTTGCCACCGGCGTACGCATCTCATGGCTGGCCGTACTGATAAACTCGGCTTGTTCACGTTCCTCGGATTTTTCTTTGGTCATGTCACGAAATACCATAATGGCGCCGGTACTGGGACGGCCGAGCGGTGATACGATGAGCGACAGGAGTACCTTTTTGCCGCCCTCAGTCATGACTGAAAAATCTTCCGAATGAACTTCTTGTTCGGTGACAAGCACCTGTTGTACCGGGTCGACCTCTGGTGTCAGTGGTTTGTCGGATTTGTCGTTCAGTTTGATGACCGATTTATAGCTTAAACCGACCGCATCTTCCTGACCCCACCCTATGATGCGCTGAGCAGCCGGGTTGATGAGTTGGATGACACCCTGTTTGTCTACTAATATCACGCCGTCGTTGATGGCGTTTATGACGGTCTCGGACTTATTGGCTTCGTGACTAAGCTCGCTAGCCAGTTCTTTGTACGCCTTGGCCTGCTGCACCTCTTTGGCAGAACGGGAATGCCAAATGATAAAGCTAGCTACAAGTGGCGCCACCGAGGCGAGCGACGCGATAATGAGAGAATCTGGCGACACGTGGCGTAGATACGCGTACGCGTCGTACCCGGCAACAAGCAGTAGTATGAGCGCGAACCCCTTCCAGCCGAACACCCCTGCGAACACCCCGACTGCGATCCACAAGCCGATGAACGGCGAGTTTGATTCACCGGTAAAGAATACGATCGACGCTGTCGTAAGGACTAATAGCGCGTAAACGATAAACGTCGACGTGCCAACCGCGTTCTGGGGCGGTTTCAGGTAAAGTGCCAGTGCCACGACGAACGTTATACCCGCGGCCACCGCGCTGACCAGGCCAATCGGAAACAGTACGACAAGGTCCGCATTTGGTATGACGAACGATAGTGCGTAGAGTGACACGACGACAGCCGAAACAAACATCGTTGCCTCGGTAATGCGGCGATGCCAGAAGCGTGTCAGCGTAATCGGTTGGATAAGTCCTTGCCCCCTAGTTTGTAATCTGGCTTCATTATGGCAAATTTGGCTACAACGAGCAATAAAGCGTAGGCAATAAAAACACTATTGTTTTAGCGTGGTTTGGGAGTATGATGAAAGCACACCCGATTGAGAGACGGTATGAAAAAAATCACAGAAAAAGTATTTGATCATCTACTACCCCCTGCCGAAGAGCTGTGGGAACGCGGCGGCGCAACGATGATACCGTATGAAAAAGAAGATGGGCCTATAGAAGATAGGCCTTTTTTTGACCTCGAAATTACCAATCATGACTACAAGAAGCCACTTGAGACCGAAGAATTCGTCACCCGCCGTGGTCGGCATATTGGCCGCAAAGTTCTACATCAGATTGATGTGAACGGGGTTGATCATCTGGTTCGCGCATATATCCCCGACGGTGACCGCGAAGACACTGACATCACGATCACAAGCGGTGCTGCCTGGTTCACGACCATTGGGGGTTATGCGGAAGACCGTGCTAACAAACTGTTTGCCGATAACAGCCAAGCAGTACTTCAAGTAGGCTCGCCGCACAGCGGAACGCAGCTGCCGGGCCCGCTTGAGTGGCTGCGGGTACCTGAAACGGTCAATGAGGCGTATCAGACCTCGCTTGCTCGCACGGCTCAGATTGAACAATATTTATTCGCGGTGGTTTCTGACCTATATGGCCTTTCTAAGCATCAAATAGCAATTGGTGATTCACGTGATAGCATGACGACCCCTGGCCAGTATTTGTACGCGCCAGAATACGGCGCCGACATCGTAACGTTCGACAACAAAGCGCGGTGCGGCATTACACGTCTCGATATGAAGGACCTTCCTCAGGTGGGAACATGGGCGCTTACGACGCTCGTTGGTGGCATAGCGGTTTCGGCATGCTTGGCTAAAGAGGGACAACTGCATGTGCTTGCTGGTACGACGTCGTTAAACCCGAATTTCATGGCCAGTACGCTCACTGGTACTTTAAGGAGTTTAGCTAGTGGCGAGGGTGGTACGATGATCGGCTGGGTACCGAAAGACGCGGCCGGAATCGATATCATATACGGACACGACGCCATGAGTAACGTCGATGAAGTGCGCGAAGCTTGGGACGACCATCCTAATGTCTACGTCAAACTGGTTAAGGGTGGCACGCACGCGTCGCTGCTTCACCCGTTGGCGCACAGTGGTCGACGTAAACGTACGACTGACACGATACAGACCTACAAGGCGAATGGCGGCAGTCTAACAAAGGCGGACTTAGAGCGTATTTACGGCGGGCATAAGCCTACCATGTTACCGAAGGCAGCTTAAGGCAACAAAAAAAGCTCCGGAGGGCTGGCATATCGAAATTTCCGGTGAACCGGGACCGACCATGCAGGCCGGTCCCGGTTCACGACTGTTGGGGAAGATCAGGCGGTTGCCTCCGCCTGCCAGGTGGAGTGCAGGTCGCGCATGTGCTGACGGGTCAGCTTCTTGGCGCGCCGGCTCTCGTGGATGCGGGTGTGCCGCCTGCTCGCGATGATGACGCGGTGCGCGATGTTGTCGCTGCGCACCAGCCGGCCCTCCGAAATGACGTACTTGCCCTGCTTGATGAGTGATGCGATCAGCTCGTCGAGCTTGCCGACGAAGGCCGGGTGCATGTCGTGCGCCTGCACCATGCTGTGCGCGATCTCGCGCGGGGTGCTGCCGGTGTAGTACGCGCCCTCCCTGGACGCGGTCTTGAAGGCGGTGTGGATCCACTTGCGGTTCACGGACGTGGTTTGCATCAAGCGTCTCTTCCCTGTTTGTTACGGTACGCACCTAGCAGGCATCGTTGGCTACGATACCCGGGAACCACCTGCTCGGGGGCGGTCCTTAAGCGTATGTACTGTTTATACTCCTTAGTACTTGATAAATCAACAATAATATCGGATAAAATGTTGGAACTTTAACTTCGTTTAGTACGGACGAAAGAGTCGCCAAGCACAGCGAATGGCAATACCGCTATAAGTGCCGCGGCTTCACGCCAAGAATATCGCTTAGATGACGAAAGCCAGAACAGGTTGGATAACAGATAGACGGACGCGACTGCCAGTACCGTAAAGAACCACTGGGTCGACAAATAATACATGGCAGCGTAGCCGAGCGCTGCGGCTACAAGTACATTGGCTGAAACTACTAAGATATTACGCATATCAGACGAACCGCGACGTCGAATGACAGCAATCGGCGTGCCGGCTTTTACAGAGTCATCAGGTGACGTGCTGCGATTGAATGCGGTTCGTCGATATATCGCTTGATGCGGACGTGCACTCTTCCCTAAGATAGCGTCGATCGTTTCTGCTCGTACGCTTGACCACATGGCGACCAAATCGGCGACCGATCGAGCCGCTTGGTGGCGGTACGGGACGTTAACCTTGTCGATAAGCGGGTTCGCGAATTCATACGACGCACGTTCAAAGAAGCGTGGTGACAACCGTTCGAACGGACTCATCCAAAGTACAAGTTCGCCGCGGGCATGTCGTTTAGCAATTGACATGTCGTCGCGACGACCACTTGATCGAACGATTCGGATGTTCATTTTGGGGTGAGCCGCTCGGTAGTCGGTAAGGTATTGGCTGTCGCGGGCGCTGCGTGAACGTGGCACGACGACGACCTGTAGCTTATCGTACTTAAATGAGGCTAAGTGATCGAGAAGGTCTAGTACTTGCTGCTTGCCATTCTTTTCGCGTATTACCACACTAATTGTCGTAAGCGACTGATGTTTCCCTACTTCAAGAAGCTGTTTACTGACCGCCTTGAAACGCTTGCTGCGCCGCGTATCAACGATCATTTGTAGCAGTATAAACACGACAAGAACAGCTACGGTTGCGGCTAACGGTGCGTACATTACACGACCTCCGTAAAGTCGAAGAACATGACCCTGCGGGTCTGACTGAATATACCTTCACAGGTCATCAGGGTCAGGCGCGGCGTGGCAGGTTCGGCGTTCAAAATGTCGGTATTGCTTGGCTGTACGATTTGTTCGCCGCTGTATACGTAGCGGAACGTCAGGTTGTTAGCAGTCTTCACTTCGGCAACGTCGCCTACTTTAAGGCCGGCGAGCTTGGCAAATACCGGATCGGTATTATGACCGTAAATGAACGTATTACCGGCGCGGTCATTCGGACGGTCGGTCATGGTAGCGAACTGCGCCTTGTCGTCGGTCAGCGTCCAGCTATCTTTCGCGGCGTCATACGTTCCATCAATGACCGAAAGGTTAATACCGACGTTCGGCACCAGTACGGAGACCGGTGCACCGGTTTTGATGGACCGGGTAACTTCGGTGGTAATCTGACGGTTTTGTGCCGGATGAACCGTAGCGACGACTTTGGGCGGCTGAATGGTCGTTGATGCATACCAAAGCGGTACCCCCACCACGACATACAAGGATACCACTCGTAAAATGAGCGGTATCCTTGTAGTTATGTTGCCCAACCGTTTCAACGTAAACCTTTCAGATTAAAGCGTTGAAGCAGCGCGGTTTCGCAGAACGTAACCACCAATAGCGGTTGCGACTGAAGCGACAAGCGCGATCAGTGATGCGATTTGAGCGCCAGCGCTACCAGTGTATGGAAGCGACGCGACGCCGGTTGCTGCACCTTGGCCGCCAGCAGGAGTCACAGGTACTTCCGTGCTTCCCTGGCCCTGGCAAGAGACAAACACCTTGTTATCGTACTTTTCACCCCCGTCGGTCTCGTATATGACACCGTCTACCTTCAGTGTCAAAGTCTGACCACCGGCAAGGTCACGAGTCGTAGAGTCTCCACCTTTCAGGTCGAACGTTTCAGCGTTGAACATGATTTCCGCTGTTGCTTCACCGTCGTTCTTGATGGTGAACGTGAACAGGTTGGTCAGTGGGTTACACGTTACAGAAACAGTGACTACGGCAGGTTTTTGCTCGTCTTCACATTCCTTAACGTAAGTGAAGTCAAGATCAACCAACTTACCGTTCACTTTAAGAGTGACGACGTGCCAGCCCTTGCTAACATCATTCATACCAAGTTCTGCAGGCTTACCGTCAATGTAGTATTGGTAAGTAGCGTCTTCCGGTTCGACTGACAGAGGAGCTTTTAAGAAAATCGCTTCGCAGTATGTCTTGAAGTGAGATTTGCCCTCGGGCTTTTCTTCCTTGCATTTTTCTACATTTACGACATCGGTATCAACCAGTACTCCATTTACCTTAAGAGTAATCGTGTGGTTGCCTGGTGTTACCGTTTTTGAGCCGACACCGGCAGCAACGCCATCGATGTAGTACTGGTACATGGCACCGACCGGCTTGATTCCGGTAGGAGCGTTGAGTGTAATTTTCTCGCATGCAAGCAGGTATGAAGTCTTACCTTCGGGTGCAACGACGTATTGGCAGTCGTTATTCCAGATAGCCTGTCCGCTCGTTGTCCAGTTCTTTCCATCATAGTGCGCAAGATGAGAGTTTGGACCTTGCGTCATGTAGTAAAACGGTGGGATGACATCTCCCCAGTTTTGGTGATTGTTTTTTAGAGCCTGTGCAACCGCAACAGACGTTGCTACCGGTCCGTCGTGCTCGTCGTGACCGTGATTGCTGAAGATCGAGCTAACGGAAACCTCATCCTTAAACGGTCCGTATGGTTGGTTGACATTATTGTCACGGTGACAGATTTGTACCTTGTCAACGACAGTAACGACAGCGCTAGCTTTGTTTGATTGTATTACCCCCACCATGCCCACCACCGCGGCGATGACTACCATCGCCTGTACGATGCGTTTGACCATGATTCCTCCACTTTCCCTACTTCCTCGCCGTAGGTGTTAATTAGTGATATATGAAAAATACTCTCATTTTAAATCATTGTCAATAATACATCATATTGCTTATGTTTTGTAAAAACATAAGGGTTAAATGAAAATTGCCCAGCATCTAACTGGGCAATTCATGTGGCTTAAGGTCGTGCTATTTCGCCAGGGCTACTTCAAATCGCTCGCGGTCAAAACCAAGAATCTTGTCGACCGAACCGTCGTCGTGCTCGACCGTGCTGAACGGGACTCCCATTTGGCCGCTTTGTTGAATCATCATTTGGGCAGCATAGGGGTTTTGATCGACCAAGTAATCGGTATATTCGATCTTTTTATCGTCGAGCCAACGCTTTAGCATTATGCAGTACGGACAAGTCGTGGTGCTATATACGGTTATATTCATAATTCTCTCCTTAAGCCTGCAGCTTACCGCCGATCCGTTGGACATCTGATATGCCTCCAAGGTCGGTGACATTAGTAAAGCCGGCAGATTTTAATAGTCGCGCGGCCTGGGCTGAGCGGTTGCCGCTTTGGCACTGTACGAAAATCTTCGTGTCTTTAGCTATATTGGGTAGTGTACCGGCTTGGATGTCTGCCAGCGGTAAGTTTACTGCTGGCGCGAAATGTCCGGCCGCGAACTCGGCGGGCGTACGGACGTCGTAATACTTAGCTCCTGTGCTGACTGAAGTTTGAACGTCGGAGAAGCTGACGGCATTTTTTGGATTGCTTTTAGCGGCTGCAAATAACATTCCGCCGATAAGCGCGATTACGCTGATTGATATGGCGAATAGTTTCACGTTGTTTCCTTTCTAGCGCAGTCCAGGCATGTACCCTGCATGGTTAGCATTCCAGCGATGGCGCACCTTCCGCTTAGTTCTTTTAGTTGATGCATGACTTTCAAGGCCTCATTCGTCTGCGGTATATCACAAACGCTGCCACATTGGCCGCACATAAAGTGGTGGTGCGGCATTGGGTTGGTGTCGAAGCGTTCGGCGCCGCTCGCAGCAGAGGGCGCGGCGCCGATGATGCCCCTGGCCTTCAGACGGGACGTCACGCGGTGTACGGTGGTAATACTGACTTCTGGAAATTCGGACCTGATGTCGCCCAAAAGTTCCGCGTTCGTCGCATGACCACGCGTTGCCAACGCGTTTGTAATAGTAGTGACATAGCGTGTTTGTCGTGGAGTGATTTCCCGTTCCGTTAGCATATCCTTATTGTAAACTATTTACATTAAGTTTTGCAAGATTAAAACCCCACGAAGTGAGGCATTAATCTGGGTGACCTTACCGGGAATACTAAGTATATCTTCGTCGCGTTCAGAAATGCAAGCATTCCTGCCCTGCTCCTTGCTATCGCACTCCTTCGGAGTTCGGTCTGCTCTGCAGACCTTACCAAGCAAAAACCCGACCTCTGAAGGGTCGGGGCTTTGCTTGGTGATCCCGCGGAGAATCGAACTCCGATTGCCAGGATGAGAACCTGGTGTCCTAACCGTTAGACGACGAGACCAACTTTTCTACTCTACCAATTTCCACCCCTGTTGTCTAGCAGCCAGAGTTAAGGCGGAAACAGTAAATCTTACTGGTCAAGCTTTTGAATGACTGCGATGAGTTTTTTTGGAGTTATCTCGGCTTTTATAAGGTAGCCGTCGGCATGACGCTCCATCGCCAACCGGGCTTCTTCTGTCTGGTCAAAATTCGTCAATACGATAACCTTGGTAGCCGGAATCAAATCAACTGCTCCACCACGCAGAATCTGCAGGATTTCACTACCCCGACGCTCGGGAAGCATAACATCGAGCAGCATGACATCATATGGCTTATTGCGCGCGGCAATGAGGCCGTCGTTGCCGTCGACCATCCAGTCGACATCGTAGCCGGCCTTCTTAAGGCTGCGCACGTACATTTCGCCGATAAACCGGTCGTCTTCGATAACAAGAATAGATTTGATAGCCATAATCGTATTATACCCGGCTACCCGCGGAACGCCCCATGGTTCTTAATCCAACCGCTCGAAGATCTCTCAATGAAACCTTGGTTGTTCACGCCGGTTTTCAACTTGTCAGCGACGGTCGAATAGATCGGTAGGCTGAAAGTAAAGGTCGAGCCATGCCCTTCGACGCTCCGGACGCTAATCTTACCACCGTTACTTTCGACGATCGCTTTGCTGATATACAAGCCGATTCCTGTCCCAGCAACGGTTTCACGCGACCGATGAGACCGGTAAAACTTATGGAATAGATTCGATATGACATTGGCAGGCATACCTATACCGTGATCAACTACCGACACTTCAACGAAATCACCGTTCACTCCGGCAGTAACTTCAATCGAGCCGCCGTCATTCGAATACTTTATTGCGTTGTCGATCAAGTTGCCTAGTACCTCACTCATACTGTTCACGTCGGCAGCAACCGTCGGAAGGCCGTCGGGTAGCGATACGCTAAGGAGTCGTTGCTGAGCCATCGCCCGCATCTGCATGTCGTCAGCAATGGTGTCATAGATATTTTGGACCGTCTGTTCTTCAAGGTGAATCTTAAGGTGCCGGCGGTCAAAACGGCTGGCGTTCAAGATATTATTGACGTACCCGCTTAAGCGGTTGGCGCTGACGATAAGTCGTTGGAACAGCTCTTTCTGGTCCGGGTCTGTGATGCCGGCTAGCTCGTCGTTCAACGTGTCCAGATAGCCGCGGATAACGGTGATCGGCCCGCGCAACTCGTGAGCCGCGAAGGCGATAAAGTCTAAGTCATCGTCTTCGGGTTGATAATCGTTCGTACGGTCGAACAGCGTAATGATCGTTTCGGCCTCACTTCCCTTTTCGTACGAAACGTACACATCAAACAGGCGCCGATCAGGCTCACCAGTCAATTTGTTAGCGATACGGCGCCAGGTTTTTTCGGCGTGAATATCGTGCTCGTCACGTTCGGCCAACCACTGGGAAATGCTCGGATCAACATCGAAAATAAGTTCGATCGACTTTTTGCCATTGCCATCGATAAGAATCGGCGCGCTCTTGTTGGCGAACACGACTTCACCGGACGCGTCGAGCATAATCAGCCCGGTCGCGGTGTGGTTTAACTGCCCGGCCACATCGATGTTCGGAGCAACTACGCCGTCACTTCCTGTGTCTTCTGTCGGTCTGGTCTGGTTGGTGGCCATGTCATACACGAGCTTCAAAAGCGGACGTAAGCGAGTGTGGACATAGTAGCTGTCATTCAAATTCGGTGGTACCTGGGCGCTCAGCTCACCTGATACATGAACCAGTGCGCTCGATAAGTCCTGGATAGGTCGCATAGCCATAAGGGTGACGACCCATGTTCCAAGCAGTGCCATGATCGTTAGGATACCTATGACGATCCAGGCGCCGATTGGTGGGTTCGGGTAAAGAACGATGATAACGCCGATAACTAACATGATGATGAACGACTGAACCGTCATCGCCCTTACCAGCGTCATCCGTCGATGGCGCGGCCAAAACAGGTGCAGCTGTTCTGACTCGGCCGCCTTGTTTTTTACTGCCATGATACGTCTCCGCCGCTGTTAGGAATCGCTGAAATCCATGTTGTGCCGCGCGCAAGCGCTATCGGTTGCCCGTTGGCATCGGTGAATGTAAGCTGGGCGCTGTCGCTGATTTTTGACCATGTTCCACTTATTGCGTGTCCGTTCTGAAAAATAATGACATTGCCGCTGCCCGTGGTCGTAATGTTCTCACGGTACCCATCTTCCATGACTTTGCTCATGTCGACTCTCAGGGCTATGATGACCTTTGCCATTATCTGCCCTGCCTCGCGATCAAGGTGTGGGGCGCCGCCTTCGGAACGTGCGTACAATTTGGTCGCTGGGTCATACTGATAGGACGAGTTATAAAGTGGTCCGCTGATCTTCAGATTAATCGTCGTCGCGTCCTTCGTTATGGCCTTACTGTCATCTGCGCGTTCGAATCCGACCGGTCGTGACGACGTGTATCCTTTAAGAGCGTTCAGCTGGTTGAGCTTTGAAAAGCTGGTGTATACATTGTGCGGCGCGTAGCGGTCGGTCGCCCGCCAGTAATATTTACTATTAAAGAATTGGTCGATGTCGCGGTATCCCCCACTCCGGACCTTTTTGAGTGCGTTATAACTGCCGCCGATATGTGCGATACTGGCGTCGTACGGAGTTGCCCAATTCAGGTAATACATGCGCAGGCTTCTGACCGGTCCAATAAGGTCAGGTTGATGCTGCTGGTACAGTGCGAGAAATCGTGTGATTCCACCTTCGGCGACGGCTTCGTATACAATCTCGGCGTCTTTCAGGCCAGACTGCGGCCGTGCGGATGGGCTATTTTCAAGCATGATAGCAGTGACGGGTTTCGTACGCGCTTTCTCATCCGCCACTTCCTCTCCGGTAAGGGGCGAATAGTATTTCGGCTTCGGGGCGACCTTGACCGGCTTCGGTTTGTTGGCAGTAGTCTTAACTTCTTTCGGTTGCTGCCAAAAAATAATAGCGGCAACCAAGCCACCGGCAAGCACCAGGCCAAAAGCCGCTAAAAGGTATGTTCGTACCGGGTGTGAACGGACGCCTGCTCGAAGACGTACGAAAAACCTTTTTATAGGTGTCAGTTTGGGCCCCATAATGCCATTAGTATAGCACGGCGCTTATGCTTAACCGGCGTAGTCGATAGCTCGTGTCAAGCGGTCGAGTGAACGCTCTTTACCAAGCAGTTCAAGCGTGTCGTTCAGTTGTGGGCTGAACGGCGCCCAGGTCGTCGCTATACGAATAAGACTAAAGAGAATGCCTGGTTTTTGACCAGTCGTTTCAAGCAGGTCATTCAATGCCTGTTGAATTGATGCGGTTGACCAATCAGTTAGTTCTGTCAGCGTATCACGGGCGGCCGTAAGCAGCTCGACGCGCATCGTGCTTTCAAGTTTTGCCAGCTGCTTATTGTCGGTTATGAGCGACACATCCGGTTCCGGTTCCTCGAAGAAGTACGATGTAAGTATAGGCAGGTCGGCCAATGTTTTTAGACGGTCCTGCGCGAGCGTGAGCACGCGACGTTTGTAGTCGGTGTCGGCGCCCGCGGCGGTATCAGGCCAAAAATCAGCCACTCGCCGCTCCAGGTCTTCGGGCGTCAGTCCGCGGATGAACTGCCCGTTCATCCAAAGCAGGCGTTTTTCGTCGAACCGGGCACCGCTGCGTTGGACGCGTTGTAGGCTGAATTTTTCAATCAGCTCGTTCATGGTAAATACTTCTTGCTCGGTGCCATCATTCCATCCGAGCGTCGCGATGAAACTAAGCAGCGTTTCCGGCAGATATCCTTCACGCACGTAATCTAGCACGTCTTTCGCGCCGTCGCGCTTTCCAAGCTTCTTGTTGCCCTGCTCGTTCAAAATGTGAGGCATAGTGGCGAATATCGGCGGTGTCAGACCAAGCACTTCGTAGAGGTTCATGTAGTTCGGCTGCGAACTCAGGAATTCCTGACCGCGTATGACATGACTGACCTGCATTTCGGCATCGTCAACGATATGGGCAAAGTTATAAGTTGGGTAGCCGTCACTTTTAATCAGAATGAAATCATCAATTACTTCTGGTCCGGAATGCAGATCCCCCATGACTTCGTCGTGCCAATCGTAAGATTTTGGATCGGACTTGAACCGCAGTGGCTGTGTTCCATCCCACGCCGGTGGATTTTCCGGCCGATGATTGCGGTACAGGAACGCCCGCTTTTCTTTTTGTGCTTGTTCGCGGAAGGCCTGAACTTCCTCGGCTGTATATGGGTCGGCATAGGCGCGTCCGGCGTCGATCAACTTCTGTGCCCAGGCTTTATATATATCCAGCCGCTCGCTTTGCTGGTATGGTGCGTACGGACCACCGACATCAAGCCCTTCATCCCACGTGATTCCCAGAAGCTTCAGGCATTCCTTAATGTGATCGGCCGAACCTTCGACCTCACGGTTCTTGTCAGTGTCTTCAAGCCGCAGAATGAACGCGCCATTGGCGTTCTTGGCGGTCAGGTATGCGAATAATCCGGTTCGTAAATTGCCGACATGCATGAAGCCGGTCGGACTAGGGGCAAAACGAGTTCTAACGTTGGTCATTAACAAGATTATAACAGAGATGGGGGCGTGAGCGTTCGTGCGATGCTACATACTTGTCGCGAGGCGACGGATCTGTTCGTTGCTGAGCAGTGCATTACCTTCGACGGTGTACAAAATACCGCCGTTCACCCAGGCTGCGTCGGTACCGTAGGTATAAATCGTAAGTCCTGCGTCGCTATAGGTTGCATAGTTGCCTTTTGATCGAGGATTAACGTATTTTTCAAGTAAAGCAGCAGAGTCCCAGCTGCTTTTAGATTGATTCAATGAAAAAGCGATCGGGGCGGAGTTCGAGGCGAAGCGCATGCTGACTTCGCCGCTTTGGTATGCGACAGGACCATCTAAGCGGTAGCCGACAGGCCTGTACTCAGGAAATGTCGCGTCGATGCCTGCTTGGGCGGCGGCAACACGGACCGATAGGTTCGGCATATTCAAGTACGTAAAGTAACCGGTGATAAGAAGAAGACCAAGGCTGGCGACAGCGACATTAAATGCCCTGCGGCGGGGCTGCTTGGCAGAGTGAGAAGCCGTACTTGCGTTCGCAAGCGCCTTACCAAGTTCCGCGTGTTTTATGTCGCGACTAGTCGGGTGTGATGCTGGGGTTTTGGCAGCATGAGCAGCGGCAGTGACCGCATGTGCCTTGGCGACCACAGGGTGGTGTACCGGTGCGATGTCAGCCTTTGCGGCAGGTTTTACGACTCTCATTTGCGGGTCGCGCGCAAATTTCGAAATGTGGGGGCTGCGACTCACGGGCCGTCGAACATCCATGCTAGTGGCTGTAGGAGCCACGGGTTTCTTGGTAGTAACGGTCTTTTTGACGAATCGGCGATTCAAAGCCACGGAGCGTTGCTGCGCTTGGTGCACGCCTTTGGCATGAACGGACTGCGCTCGTCGCATTTCCTTATGGAGCTGCGCCTCCTTGTGTGCCGTTAATGGCAGGCCGGTGTGGCTGTCGTAATCGATTCCACCTATCGAAACAACGTTCGGTTGACTCATGTCTGTTCCTGTTTTCCCTTTTCTACCCTGTTGGTTGTTCCTATCATACCGCCGCCATAAGCGCGTTGCAATAGTAAATGTAACAGGAGCGTAGCGATGTATAATAACCCTATGTACCGAACGCCTTCAAAACGCCGGCAACTTATAAGCCGCATAGCCATTTATTCCCTTATGACGAGCGCCGTTCTTCTGCTCGTAACATTACTTGTGTTCGTTATGCTCGGATACCGGTTCAACCGTGACACCAGCACTATCGAACAAGGAGGGTTGGTACAATTCGCCTCCCGTCCGACTGACGCTAACGTAACGATCGGCAAAGCTAAGCTTGCCGACCTTACGCCCTCGAAAATAACGGTCAACCCGGGCAATTATGACGTGTCCATTAATCGCAAAGGTTACATGCCGTGGAAGAAAAACGTCGACGTCCGATCGGGTGAGGTACTGTGGCTAAATTATGCACAGTTGGTGCCGAACCGTATTACCACCAAGCAGCTGACGCGGTTCGAAGCGCTGGCGGGAGCGCTATCGGCTCCAAACGGTGACCGTTTCGCGCTAATTGAAGACGCATCAAAGCCGGTCATCACCTTCGCCGACATTACGGGCGATACGCCGAGGCTTACTCGTATCACACTCCCTACATCCGTGTTCCCGACCGACAAGACCTCTACGATTACCTTGTCGAAATGGGCGAATGATTCTGACCGACTGCTTGTCGATTTGACGTATGGTACGACGACCGAACGCCTGCTTGTCGATCGCCGCGACGCCGAAAAGACCGTGAATCTTTCACGCAGGTATGCGCCCGACATTGCCGAGGCTATGTTTGACCCGCGGTCATCAGACCGATTGATCATCCGAGACGCCAAGGGCGAGCTACGAACCCTTAATACGGCCAACGATACGTTGTCGAGCGTCCTCGCATCGTCTGTTTCATACATGTCGCTTTATAAGAACGACGCCATACTCATTGTCCGTACGGAGCCCGACGGTGGACAATCGGTCGGGTATATATCGCTCGGCAGCGATAAGGTACGGGTCATTAAGCGTATCGCAACGACCGAAAAGACTTTTGTAGCGGTAGCTGATTACTTTTCGGAACCACACCTTGCCATTACTGTCGGAAGCCAACTCGATATTTATCGCTTGCGTCAGCTCCCGTCCAGTGAGTCGGATGGGTCAATCAGTATGACCCGGTTATTCAACAGCGCCCTGCCGGCGTCTGCGGAACACCTGTCAATCCGAACGAGCGGCCGATTCGTGCTAGCTCAATATGCTGGAGGTCTTCAAACGTACGATGTGGAACTTGCAAAACAATCCATTACCAGCTTCAAGGCTCCAGTCACTGGCGAACTACGCTGGCTCGACAAGTATCACTTTTATTTGACCGACGGCAAACAGCTAGAAGTAGTTGAATTTGACGGCGCCAACCCTCACCGCATTACGGACCTCACGACAGCGTTCGATGCCGTGCAAAGTGATGACGGTAAATATATTTACACCATTGGTGCCACTGAAAAAGGCTACGCCATTCAGCGTAGCCTTTTGATCCTTGAATAAACTATCCGCCGAACAGCTTTTCAAGCAGTGTCGGTGAGTTGCTTGGCATGACGATTCCCTTGTCGCTGCCACTGCTCGTAGGTGCGGCCGTCGCCGTCGCCGGATCCGGGCTAACCTGCTCGCCCGTGACAAGCAAGCGGTTCAAGGCGGTACCAAGCGGCGTACAGGTAATTAAAGTGGCTTCAGGCTTTGTGGTCGGGTATACGAGAGCGCTCACATCGGTCGGTTTGACGACACGTGTCTTCGTGATGTTGTAGGTGTAGCGGATACCATTGTAGTGTAAGTAAAAAATATCACCGGGCTTCAGGCGTTCGAGCAACGCGAACACGAACTTGTAATTGCCGGTCTCAATAAAATCATTACTTGAGTGGCCCGATATGACCGTATTGCCAACCTGGCCGGGTTTACTGTCGGCACCGGGAATACCGAAGTACGCTACGCCGTTTTCCATCGCCTTTAATTGTGACGCTTGGTCGGGCGTCGTGTTGTACACCACGGGCACATTGACATTGATTTTAGGAATGATAAGGCGTGGGTCCTGACTAACCTGAAGGCTGGCATTCGGATCAACTACTATATTCTGAGGGTCGATCTCGCCAGGAGTGATATAGGCTTTGACGTTGGCAATGATCGCACGGTTGTATTGCAGGAACGAAAATAAGACCAGAACGACGAGTGCGGCTGTGATAGGAACGAAGTGACGGCTCTTCCGTACGCGCTTACCCGCGCTTTTCACACGGCTCAGCAACTGTGCGCGAAGATCTTCGATCGCTTCATCACGACTTACGTCACTTTTCTCGGTTTCTGGCGTGGCGGCTGTCGGCTGATTTTTCAGTGACGCGGTATGGTGCGAGTAAGCCTGGTGAACCTGGTTGACCGCCCCTACATAGTACTGTTCGTAGTATTTCTGGTAGTATTCCTGCCACGCCGAGTGGTAGTCTTGCCACTCCTTTTGGTTTGCGGTCGTCGCGGCATCATGAGTCCGGCGGTACGTGGTCGGAAGTGCCTGACCTTCAGGTGTCGTAGCGGCGGCAGCGGGTTCGCCGGAGTAGATGGAATCTAGCTGCGAACGAGCTATATCGGCAGCGGCCGACTGGGCGGCTGAGTTGTCGCGTTTCGGCGGTTGGACGCTCCCTCGGGGGTCGCCGCTTTGGATTTGTCGGTCTTCAGGACGCATTGCTATAGATTCCCACTTGGGTTCATTGTACAATATCAGATGTAATTTGAGTATGCCGCCCCAATAGGAATTGGTAGACGAATTTTAATAACTTGTGCCGCGATGGTGGAATTGGTAGACACGCTAGACTCAAAATCTGGTGCTCGTTAGAGCGTGCCGGTTCAAGTCCGGCTCGCGGTACCAGTTATTAAACTTCAGATTGACTACAAGCAGTCAATTTCACGCCGGACGTACTGCGCACCGCCTTCGGCGACCAAAATCCTGTGAGCTTTTGCTAGTGCCGGTTCAAGTCCGGCCCGCGGTACCACGAAGATTCTTTAATTAATACGCCCTCTTTCTGGGCGTGTTAATTTTTTATTTCGCAACGATACTTGATGTAATTGCCTGGAGAGGATTTGGCTTGTTCCAAAGCCAGTAAGCGGCGGCGTTTGTCGCAACGGTGCCGCGCCAGATTGCCATAGGTTCCAGCCATGGCTGGGTGACGACTTCGCCGCCGTGGGCGATGATGATCGTGTCCTGGTGAAGCGTCATGACCACGCACGGGTACGTGATAGTGAACTTGTGCAACGTTTCGACTAGCTGCATGAGCTGCATGCCGAAGGTCAGGACCTTAGGGTAATATACGCCGCTAAAGAGCTTTTGGACTTGTGCGAAGCTGGCGACAAGTAGCGTATCCGGACGTTCCACAAGTAAAGCCGGGTCGTTCTTGACCAGGTCGATGGCATCACGCGTGACCGTGATTGATCCGGAGTAATTCCGTATAAAATCTTCGTATGCCAGCGCCGTTTCGGCGTTTCGGCCGGCGTCGCCAACGAGCAGTACACCGTCCGCCCATTCGCTTGCCGCGTTCAGCTCGGGCAAGGCTTCTTTTGATAGCCCGCCGCTTGGAGTACAGGCAGCGAACATGACATCAAGGAGTGTCGAGGGTACAGACTTTTTAAGGCAGTCCGGCAAAAGCACCTTAACCTGCCCTACTCCGGTACCAAGTGCTGTCTGGTAGCCCTCGGCGACGGCAGAAAAACCGAGCTTGTTACCACCGACAATAAGCAGCTTGCCCGCTTGGTCGCGCCGTTCGGGCTTGCTCCACTCAATGTCAGGGAATAACGGCTTGCCAGGCAGTTGCCTACGCCAGTACGTATGTTCCATCCAGGCCTCTCTTTAAGGTGTAGGCGATGCTTTTTCGTTCAACCACAATTGTCCACCCTTCTTGCAGCGCCTTCTCTTTCAGTCTTTCATCAGGGTTGAACGCAATCGGATTGTCTACGATTTCTAGCATACCAATGTCCCCACCGGAATCCCCGACGGCATACGACCCTTTCCATGAAAGATCGTACTTTTCGGCGATATCCTTAAGTACCGTATCTTTATGCCCGAATATCTCACTGGAGCGTTCTGTTAGGCGACCGTTCTCGATCACATGTTCTCGTCCGACCGCTATATCTATGTCATGCAGTTTCGCGAACCGGTCGACCAGTTGCTGGTATGAACCGCTGATAGCCACGATGGCGTACCCCTTGGCTTTAAGATCTTTCAGCAGGTCTAGCGTGTACTTGTATATATGGTGACCTTTGGCTTTTAAAATGGTGTCGGCGATTCGGTTGAACCGCTCGACTTCGACGCCGACGATTGACGCGCTCATCGCTCGCACCAGCGTCATTTCGTATGATTCATAATCAGCACGGCGCTCACGCCAAGCTTCTCGTGCCTTCAGCACGGACGTAGCCGCTGTCGGTGCCACAAGTCCTTCCTCGACGAACGCATCGAACAATTCGTGGTACAGTTGCCACCGAAAAATAGTGCCATCAATATCGAACGCTGCGAATGGGCGTTTTATCATAGTCTTGAGGTGGCGGCTATGGCGACGAACAGCAGTACGAACAGTGACAGGAGCATAAGTACGAGCGCGATCGGCACGAAGAACGTCAGCCAACTTAACCAGTGCGCCGATGGCTTTTGCTGTCCGGCATCGGTAACGTCACGGAGTTGCCGGTAGAGTACGGCTGACGAGCCGGGCGCGAGTAACTGCGGGATCATACCGAATGTCATCAGGTTCCACAAGCTGTAGCCGGCCAATGTGGTGAACCAGGCGCCCTTGGTAAGTTCGGCACTCCGTTTGACGGCGGCGTTGCCACGCTTGCCTTCGGCGAAGAACACCGTGCCCGCCAACTTATATCGGACCGCCATAATGATGCCCGGCACGATAAGAAGCAGTGACCATAGGATTACCTTGATCATGACGACGATATTTACCCATAAGTAACCGGCAAGGTCTTTCATGACTTCCTTGAATGCCTGCTTCAAACCGACTTTTTCTCCGTGGGCAAGCCTGGCGCCGGTGTATTCAAGGATTCCGTTTAGTACCAGCGTGACAAGCACCACTATGAACAACGCTGAAGCGATGATGACACCGGCCACGGCTATGCGTCCCGGATCTTGTGAAAAGAAGTCATTCCATGCCTGCTGGTCCTGACGTTCGATCTGGGCTTGGCTTCTGGTGTCTACGATATCGGCAATGTTTGACGCCGTATTGGCGATGAATGCGACCGAACAAAGCACGATGGCATAGATTGCCACTGACTGGGCGTTCGCGAAGAACAGCTTAAGACCGTTCAGGCCGATATAGAACGGGTTGTTTTCGTACGGTTCCCGCTGGGCTTTCGGGTGCGTTTTTGCCATAAGATACCTCGTTTAATGTTATTCGTATCATAACAGAGATTGAGCGGTAGAAAGCAACTTCGCGGCTTCGGCGGGCGGATTTGTCGGCCCGGTCCGACCACGAACGATAGCGATAAGTTGGCTGGCAGTCGATCGCAGGTCGTTCGGCGTATTGACGAGCCAATAGTGCTGCGATGTTTGCGCTAACGACCATTCGATTGATTGGATGGCTTCTTGTAGGCGCTTCGTGCGCTGCTCGCTTACGTCGGGGTAACGTGCGAGCAACCAGCTTTTCCAGGCGCTCGGGTCGGTGGTCAGGCTAATAGTAACGACGTTTTGGAATGGGAGGGCTTGCATGCCACCAACGACGGTAGAAAGCGTGTCAAGCAGGTTGAACCTGCGCGGGTAATCCTGCGGCTGGGTACCGTACATATCGCCGGTCGTCGGGTGGATTGCGAACTGTACCACCTCGCCGTGTTCAATAAGTTGGCGCGCCGCGGCACTGGTCAAGTAGCGGTACAACCCGGGTTCGTCGTTCGAGCGCGGTTCGCGGGTGGTAAACCCGCTCACACGTGCAAAATCGGCATCTAACTTTACGACTTCGTTCATAAGGCTCGACTTGCCAATCGCGGTCGGACCGACAATCATGACCAGCGTCTTATCGGACAAGCTATCCATAATGTTACTCGATTTCAATACTTACCGGACAATGGTCCGAGCCCATGACGTCGGCGTGAATAGCGGCGGATTTGACTCGGTTCGCAATGCCGGCAGATGCCAGCCAGTAGTCTATACGCCATCCGACATTTCGCTCACGGGCGCCGCCCCATGCCGTCCACCAGCTGTAGGCGTCTTTTTTATGTGGGTACAGATTGCGGAACGTATCGACATATCCGGCTTTTAGAAAGTCACCAAAGCGTTCGCGCTCTTCGTTGGTAAAGCCATGTTTACCAACATTCTCGGCCGGACGTGCCAAGTCGATTTCCTGGTGGGCAACGTTTAAGTCGCCGCAAAACAACACCGGCTTGGATTGTTCAAGCTGGCGGACATATGCCAGGAACGCGCGGTCCCACACGTCGTAACGAAGCGAAAGCCGGCTTAAATCGCCTTTCGAATTCGGGGTATATACGGTGACGACCCAAAATTCGTCGAACTCGGCAGCGAGTACTCTGCCTTCGGCGTTCGGGTCACCGTAGGTGTCCCCCGTAACCTTATATTCGTCGATTATGTCCTGCGGAAATCCGTCCTTGTAGCGAAGTGCCGGCATTTTAGAAAAGATCGCCGTGCCCGAGTAGCCTTTTTTGACGGCCGAAAAGAAGTGTTCTTCGTACTGCGGAAAATCAATGACAAACTGGTCCCGTTGCGCCTTTGTTTCCTGAAGACACAAAATGTCCGGATCGTGATCTTCGATAAATTTTTGCAACGCGCCTTTGTTGAGGACAGCGCGGATTCCATTGACGTTCCACGAATATAATTTCATAGACATAAGTATAGCCCATTGCAGGTGCGTTCCTAAAGAGATGCACCGACATAAACATTGAAAAATGTCAACAAAATCTCTATAATATAAAGTGTCCGTGTCCCCCAATTGAAGGATGCACATGTCAGATTCGTTCGACCCGAGCGCCATTGCCGAAGGCGTGTTCCTGCGGCACGACATCGGCGTCGCCGCCAAGCTGAACCGGCGCTTGATCGACTGCGACCACCACGATGAGCTGTACGCACAGTTCGACAAACTGGAAGGAGTACCCGGTACTCGGCACCGCAAGCCGAACGAGACGCTCGGTCCCACGACGATCTACGTCTTTGGAAAGGACGGCGAACAGAACCTGCAGCTCAAGCAGACGTTGGAGTCGTGCTCGGTGAAGTACCACTTCCCTGACGGCTTGACGGTCACCAAGCTTCGCAAAGCGCCGCTGACGTTCCGACTGGACGACGAGACCGGTCGCCAACTGATCATCCGTCGGCAACGTGATTCCTCGACCAAGCAGCTGTTCTGGGAAGTCATGAGCAAAAGCGGCTTCAGTCAGCACAGCGGCAAGCGCGCCGGGACGCGCATCAAGGGCCGCGGCGCTGACAGATCCTTCGACTAAGGTCGAACCGGACGAGCTGTTCGTACCCACGAACGTGGGTACGAAC
>DEBR01000003.1:151573-151830 GCA_002348615.1 Candidatus Saccharibacteria bacterium UBA2951
AAGAATTTGGGCGGGGCCCGGGGGGGCCCGGGGGGGGCCCCGCCGGTACCGATGGTCACTCGGTGCTCACCGTCACGCTCGGCTTGCCGGAGTTGACGATCATCTTCTGGTCGTCATCCCAGCTGGCCGGGCCACCTTCGGTGTGGACCTCGCCCTCCCAGTAGGTGGGCACGGCCTTGCCGTCGATCACGCAGACCACGTAGGTGCCGGTGGAGTCGCCTGTGTAGACACCGGTCGGCTCCATCTGGCTGATGACG
>DEBR01000003.1:151998-152586 GCA_002348615.1 Candidatus Saccharibacteria bacterium UBA2951
GGCTCCATCTGGCTGATGACGCTCTCGTGGCTGTCGACCTTCTGGTCCGGACTGGTCAGCTGAGCCGTGCTTGGCACCGGATAGCCGACCGACGGGCAGACCTTGATCGGACGCTCGACTCCCATCAGGAAGAAGAACGACGTCGTGGTCGTACCCTGTGCCTGTGCCTCGTCGATGCTGATCAGCGTCTCGCGGTACTGGCTCCAGTCGTGGAAGGGGATCGGCTGAACCTTCTGGTATTGCTGGAGCTGCTTGTCGGTCGCCTTCTTGTCGTTCCTCGTGCCGTCGTCCTCGCAACCGCTGAGCGCGATGATGAGGCCGAAGGTGACGGCGATGAGCAGGACGGGCTTGAACTTCTTGAGCAGGTACATAGGATTCTCTTTCCTTGTTGAGGTGTTGAGCGGTCGGATGGACGAGTCAGCAGTACTTGGCACTGCCAGCCGCGAGGTCGTCGGGCAGGTCGTCGATGTTCTCGAGGGTGCTGCAGAAGCGCCTGATGAGCAGCTTCTTCTGGCCCTTGTCGTCGGCGATCATGATGCCGTCGAGCAGGTTGCGAGCCCGGTCCACCTGGGCGTCCTGGTACTGCTG
>DEBR01000001.1:0-47945 GCA_002348615.1 Candidatus Saccharibacteria bacterium UBA2951
GCCTCCCGAATTGTGTAGGTGATTGGTTTGAGCAGAAGTCTCTGCTTGCCTTCAACATACGTCACCCTGGCTCTAAAAGCAATAGTATTTTCAGCGTTTGCTCAGGATTTATTTTTATTGTATGATGTAAATCTGTTCGCAGATGTGTGTCTGCGCTGATGATTCGGAAACGATGAAACAGACAGCAGTTTCATGGAAGGAATTTTCATGGAAAGTACCTTGGATACAACCTGGAAAGGGTGGATGGTCTGCGGTGAGCAGGTCACCATCTCGCCGACGGCCGACATCCCGTCGCCGTACCGGCCGCGCATGGCCAGGGAGAACCTGGTCAAGGAGACTCTCGCGAGCGTCAGGCCATGGGAAGGCAGCGACGGTGTCATCCACACCGCCCACCTTGCCGGCAAGCAGTTCCCGCTGACAGTTGTGCCGCTCGCAGGACAGATGCCGTTCTGGTTCAAGCACATCGGACACCACGCCCGTCACGTGCAGCTGTCGCCGTTCGTGCGGCTGACCAGGCCGGTGCTGACGTCGAAGCTGACGGTCGAACTGGTCGGAACGGTGGGGCGTCCGAAGCTCGTTCGGGCCTACCCGGGTGAGTACACGCCGCCGCTGCCGTGGATGGGGTCGGCCGAACACGCGCCAGGCGGGGTGGAGCGGTCGATCGAGTTCTGGCGCGAGCATGCCTACGTGCTGACCGACACGAACACCGAACCGGGCACCGCCACGGACCGCCGCGCCCCATCATGGTTCACGACCCGTTGAACCGTTCCAACTACCGTCTTGCCGCGCTGACGATAACCGCGCGGCTTTTCATTTGTTATACTTTAGGGTAATGACAAAGCACGCTGATTTACTGTGGATGGACCTTGAAATGACGGGTCTGGACCCGAAACAAGACCGGATCCTTGAAGTCGCCGTCATAGCGACCGACTGGGAGTTCAACGAAATCGCGACCTATACGGCCGTGAAGAAAGTCGGGCATGACCTGATGATCGAGCGTATGGTCGGCGAGTTCTGGGAAAAGTTCCCGCATGTACGCGACGCGTTAATCGCCCAGAACCTTGATGGTAAGCATGGGCGTTCGGTTGAAAACGAACTGCTAGAGTTTGTTGACAAGCACTTTGCAAAAGACGAGCGAGTACTGCTAGCCGGTAACTCGATTCACCAGGATCGTAAGTTCATTGAAAACGAATGGCCGCGGCTTGACGCACGGCTGCACTACCGTATGCTCGACGTGAGCGCCTGGAAGGTTGTGTTCGCCGGTAAGTATAAAGCAAAGTATGCCAAGCCTGAAGCTCACCGCGCGCTCGAAGATATTCGTGGCAGCATTGAAGAGCTGAAATACTATCTTGGTAAAGTGAAGGTATGACTCACAAAGAGCTAGAAGACTATTTACTGGAATTCCCAAATACCTGGCTTGATTTTCCGTTTGGCGAGGGGACGAGCGTATACAAAATTGGCCACAAGGAAACGGGGCAGGGTAAACTATTCGCTATTATTGCGGATGGTTCGAAACCGCTTCGGGTCAGCTTGAAGTGCGACCCGCTGCTCGCGGAGAACCTTCGGGAAAAATATGAGAGCGTGATCCCGGGTTACCACTTGAACAAAAAGCATTGGAACACGATAATTTGCACCGGCCAACTGACCGATGACGAAATTAAAGACCTTGCCAGGTTAAGTTACAACCTAGTGAACGGCAGTACGTAGTTACGACGCGTTAAAGCGCGAGAAACTGTCGACGAGTGGTTCGAGGTTAGTGTCGGTAGTATTAAGGATGTTTTTCAGGTCGGTACTGCCAGACGATTTGTAAAGCTGGCCCATATCGTTATGAAGCGTCTTTAGGGCGTAAGTCATTTCGCGGGCATAGGTTCGGTCGTAAACGGCGTTTAACCGGGCGTCTTCAAGACGGGTGCCAAGCGCTTCGAACTCACTGGTTACTTTAGCGACCGCACTGCTTTTCTTGTCAGTCAGCTTTATTTTCTTGGCCTTCAAGGGCTCCGCCAAATCGCGGTCGGCGTTAGTGAGTACGAGTGTAAGGTTGCCGTTCAGGGAACGGAGTTCACCGCTTTGAATATTCTTTTGGGCGGCTTCGGAAACGGTTTTAAGGTTATTAATTTTGGCAGCGACACCGGCGAGTGATGATGTAGAGCCGCCACCGGCTGCAGACGATACGAATACGACGACAAGAATGACCAGCACGAGCAGTCCGCCGATCAGTCCCCATAGCACCATCGGGTTCATGGTTTTTACCGGCGCCGGTGTGGCGATTTGATTTAGATAGTCGGATGAGAACTGAGAGTTGTCTGGTTGCATACTACATTTAGTGTACCATAAGCGGTAACAGAGGTAAGAGTGATACAATGAAACCATGCAGGACGCCAAGGAAGAGGTACGGGCACGGCTGAATATCGAGGACGTGATAGGTGAGTACGTCCAGCTCAAGCGTGCCGGCCGTAACTTCAAGGGCTTAAGTCCGTTCACATCTGAAAAAACCCCGAGCTTTACGGTCAGTCCCGAAAAGCACATTTGGCACGACTTCAGTAGCGGGAAAGGCGGCGACGTGTTCAGTTTCGTCATGGAAGTCGAAGGACTCGACTTTCGTGCGGCTTTGGAACAACTCGCGCGTAAGGCGGGTGTCGACCTGAGCTTGTACGACTCAAAACAGTCAGGTGAGATTGCCAAGAAGAAGAAACGCCTTATCGAAGCCACCGAACTTGCCTGTCGTTATTACCAACAGAGCCTCTTAAAGAACCAGCACGCGCTTGAATACGTATTCAAAAAACGTGGCCTGAGCAAAGAAATTGTCCAAGAATTTCGCATCGGTTATGCGCCGGATGACGGTGAAGCCGCTGTGCGGTTTTTAATCAAGAAAGGTTTTTCAAAGAAGGAGCTGAGTGAGGCCGGACTCACCAATAGGTTTGGCGGCGATATCTTCCGCGGTCGCATGACCGTGCCTTTGATGGACGCCAGTGGCCAGGTCATTGGGTTCACCGGCCGAATATTAAAAGATGACCCGAAGGCTCCGAAATATTTAAATACGCCGCAAACACTGGTGTATGACAAATCGCGCCACGTGTTCGGGTTGAGCCAGGCAAAAGAGGCAATCCGCAAGCAGGAATACTCGGTTATCGTAGAAGGGAACTTAGATGTCGTTAGTTCACATCAGGCGGGTGTCAAGAACGTGGTGGCAAGCGCCGGGACGGCACTAACGGAATGGCATTTGAAAGCGCTGGCACGGTTGTCGCACGACGTGCGACTGGCGTTCGACGCCGACAAAGCCGGGCTTGCCGCAACCGAACGTGCGATTCCGATTGCGGGTACGGTAGGAGTCGAACTTTCCATCATCAGTCTACCTGAGGGCGCGAAAGACCCCGATGAGCTGATTCAGCGCGACGGCAATACTGCCTGGAAGAAGGTGACTGAAGCGGCCGAACCGGTCGTTGATTGGGTGTTAAAGCAATATTCTGCGCGGGTCGACATGACATCCGCCGCTGGTAAACGCCGCTTTACCACCGAAGGGTTGACAGTTGTTTCCAAACTGACCGATTCGGTGGAGCAGGAGCATTACTTGAACCAGATCGCACGTATGACCGATACTTCGCTTGATGCCGTCAAGGCAAAGCTGGCGGGCGGTGAAGGGCGGATGGAAACACTAAAGCCGATTAAACGATCTGGGCCGGTTGAAGAACCAGGGGCGAACCAACCGGAAGCTGCCTACCAAGACAACTTGCTGGCCGTACTGGTGGCATACCCCGGCACGCGTCATCATTTGGGCGGATTCGACACCGGTATGTTCGTCGGTGGGGAGCGCCAGAAGCTGGCCGAATGGCTGAAGCGCCATGACAAACCGCTCACCGATGTTCCGGCCGCGTTGCTGCCTCTTGAAACCTATGTTAAAATAGTCCAATTGAAGGCCGAGACCAGATACGATGGCTGGAGCGAACAAGACAGTTCGCTCGAAGTAGCCAAACTGCTCCGCCAGACTGAAGTCGAACACAAGAAACAAACCAAGCAACGACTAATCAATGAGCTGCGTGATGCGGAAGCGAATGGTGACGACAAAGTTGCCGAACGCTTACGCTCAGAACTCCACGCACTAATCAAGGAGACTGCCTAATGGGCGATAACGACGACGATTTAACAAAAGCAGCACTCGCTGAAGAGGAAGAGGCCATTGACCCCTTGCAGGGAGTTGATGAACCAGATGTGGCCGAACTCGAAGACGAAGTCGAAGATGACGAAGACACGCTGAATTCCAATCAATACTTTGATGACGTGTCTGACGACTCGGTGCGTTTGTACCTGCGCGAGATCGGTAAGATTCCACTTCTGAACGCCGAAGAAGAACTGGCGCTTGCTAAAAAAGTGGTGGCCGGTGACAAAAGGGCTAAGGACAAAATGGCCGAAGCCAACATGCGTCTGGTAGTGAGCATAGCCAAACGCTACTCAGGCCGTGGTTTGGACTTTTTGGACCTGATCCAAGAAGGAAATACCGGACTGCTGCGTGCTGTCGAAAAATTCGACCCGGACAAGGGGTTCAAGTTTAGTACCTACGCGACCTGGTGGATTCGCCAGGCGATTACCCGTGCTATTGCCGACCAAGCACGTGTGATTCGTATTCCGGTGCACATGGTCGAAACCATCAACAAGCTGCTTCGGACACAGCGCCGTATGACGCAGGAACTGAACCGCGAACCGACCATCGAAGAACTTGCCAAAGAACTTGAGATGGAACCGGAAAAGGTTGAATACGTTATTAAAATCAAGCAGGATATTCAGTCACTCGACGCCGGTGTTGGTCGCGATGGGGAAGACGAAGACAGCGTGCTGCAGGACTTTATTGAAGACGAAGAATCTGCCACACCGGAAGAATCTGCTACGACGCAGCTGCTCAAAGAGCAGGTGCAAGCAGTCCTTTCAACGCTCTCAGACCGCGAACAAAAAATCGTTCGTATGCGGTTCGGCCTAGACAACGGCAAGAGCCACACGCTTGAAGAAGTTGGCCAAGAATTCGCCGTTACCCGTGAGCGTATCCGTCAGATCGAAGCGAAGGCGCTGGCCAAGCTTCGCAAGCATAAGGATGCGAAAAAGCTCCACGAATACCTTAAGTAGATCAGTCTAAAAATTTCGCGTGTCGAAGGGCCTCGTCGAGCTGCTTGTGCAGCCAGTCGAGGTCCTTGTCGTTATGAACGAAGTAATCAGCAATCGCGATCGGTCCGCCTTTTTCGAGGTTCTCAATTTCCGCCCAGTCGCGTTCATCGATTTCTTGTGCAGTCATAGGCCGTTCGGCACGCGTTGCCATGCGTTGGTAGCGCAGGTGTTTCGGGGTAACCACGGCGACCACGGTCATTTCACCCGGGAACTCGTGTTTCAAAATCTTGTATTCGCTCCAGGTATACAATCCGTCCAGTACTATCTGGTGCTGGCCAGCCGCTATCAAGTCGCGAACTTCTTTAATAATTCGTTTGACGACAAAATCGTTGCCTTCTTTTTTACGGATTTCTTCGCGGAAGGTCTTTTGGCTTTCCCAGGTAACTTCAATGCCGGCTTCGTCCATAGCCTTATAAATGACGCCGCCGAAGTAGGATTTTGGAATGCCTTTACTCGTCAGGTGCTCGACCGCGACGCTTTTGCCGCTGCCGGCCAAGCCGACGAACGCGACGATCTTTACGTTTTCGTGTGAACTCATTAGGAACCAGTATAACAAACTGTTTTCTAAGGACCTGCTTATGCTTGCAGAGCAGTCGAATTCTGCCACAATTTATACGATGGAACGAAAAAAAGGACATGCCCAAAAAGATAGGTACGTCCAACTGATAGAGGCAAAACGTGATGTATTGTCGGACGACGACATGGAGCTTTTGTTCACGGTTCACGAACAGCCCACAAAAGCACGGGCCGCGAAAGAATTGAATATAACGATTGAAGAGCTTGAAGCCAGGCTTGCGGTATTATTTCCGCCAAAGAAAGACGAACGCCGTACGAAAACCGGCGAGAGCTATGCCAAGCGAATGACGAATACCGCCCTGAAGGCGATACTACTAGAGCACGATGACCTGGACGACGATGAACGAAAACTACTTGCCACACTCATGGAATCACGCAACCAGGTTATAGCTGCCACGGCGCTTGGAATGACGTACTCAGATTTCATGAGCAACTACAAAGCGATTCGTCGAAAGCATGGTTTCTGATTGTGTCTTATAGGGTTTGGGTTTACAATCATCAAAAATAAGGGAGAACAAACATGGCTGAAATGGCACCAATCCCTCTTGTGGACCATGAACCGACTGACGACATGATTTTTCGTGCCGACGACCGTCCTCATTTAGAGTTGGTGGAAGAGCAGCAAGCTGAACGCCCACCAAAACTAACGGTCGAAGAATCGGAATACCTATTGCTCCGTGGTCCGTACGTTGCAAGACTGCGCGCGGCACAGCGCATTCTGTCGGCGGCAGCGGCATTTGCCAACGATGAACAAACGGAATCCATGATAAGTCAGCCCTACATGGATTCACTGCGTTCAGACGTTTTGCAACTTGCGTCTGAACTGAAGACTTTCGAGAAGACATACGAGTGGCCCGCCGATGACAGCAATGGCAAAGCCGAAGCTGATGATGTGAGTGAAGTCCAGCCGGGCGTCACTGATACACCGGCCAGGAGGGTTGGTCGCCGAGCCGTGAGATCTGCGGCTGATCGGGAAATCGAAGGTCGGGACAGCGTGGGACTATATCTCGAAGAAATCGCCCGCACACCACTTCTCAATGCGGAACTTGAAGTTGAACTGAGCAAAACGATCGAAGCTGGTTTGATGGCAGAACACCTGCTTAAAGAAAACCGTTTTAGCAAAAACGGTGAAGACTCAGATGAACCCTCGCGCGAGGAACTTGAATGGCTTGCCGAGCAGGGCAGGCAGGCGGTCGACCGTTTCCTTACGTCAAATCTTCGCCTTGTGGTTTCAATCGCGCGAAAGTACGGAAGGTCGCAAATGCCAATGCTCGATCTTATCCAAGAAGGCAATATGGGCCTCATTAGGGCCGTCGAAAAGTTCGATTACACCAAGGGTTATAAGTTTTCTACCTATGCCACATGGTGGGTACGACAGGCCATAACGCGCGGAATCGCACAGCAATCGCGCGTGGTCAGACTGCCGGTCCATGTAGTAGAGGAGTTGAATCAAGTCGGCAGTGCACGGCGGACCATTGAGCGCCAGCTTGGTCGTGAAGCCGAGCCAGAAGAAATCGCCGCAGAACTGAACATGGACGTAGACCGTGTCATCGAGCTTATTGCCTGGGGGCGTGAACATGTCAGTCTTGACGCACCGGTCGACGAAGATGGAGAAACAACGATCGGAGATTTATATAACAACGAAGCTGCGCCGAGTCTTGACGCAGACTTGCTCGACAATGAATCGCGCGATCGCCTGAACGATCTTGTTGGTCACCTTGATGAGCGCAGCGCCGATATCATCCGTGCGCGGTTCGGCCTTATTGATGGACGTCAACAAAAACTTGCCGATATTGGTGCACGACACGGAATTTCCGCCGAGCGTGTGCGGCAACTGGAACGGGAGGCATTGGGAAGGCTTCGCCGTATAGCCGACCCTGACCCTGGCCAAGCGTAAGCTGTTTTTTGTTGTTTCTCGGCAAGGTATACTTGATACATGACAAAACGCCTGGCGGTAATAGATGGGAAATCGGTGTTTTACCGCGGGTACTATGCTATGCCCGGACTTTCGACCAAAGATGGCACACCGACCGGCGGCGTGTTCGGGTTTGCCTCATTAGCGATAGAACTCATTAAAAAACTCGAACCCGATTATGTGGCCGTTGCCTGGGACAAGCCAAAGACCAATATTCGTAAACGCACCGAAATTTACCCGGGCTATAAAGCTGGCCGTAAGCCTGCACCCCCGGACTTTTACGAGCAAATTCCGATTTTGCATCGTTTACTAGACGCCTTTGGCTGGCCACTGTATGAACTCGACGATTACGAAGCCGATGACATAATGGGTACGTTTGCCGTGCAGGCGGAAAAGAAGGGAATCGAGGCCTGCCTGCTGACGAGCGACCTTGATATGCTGCAGGTCGTCGGGCCGCTCGCTCATGTGTATGCCATGAAGTCGGGCCTGGCCAATATCGAGCTGTACAACCCAGAAAATTTTGAACAAAAATACGGTCTGAAGGTCGAACAGTTCCTGGATTTGAAGGCGCTTAAGGGCGACTCAAGTGATAACATTCCCGGAGTGCCGGGTATCGGCGAAAAAGGTGCGATCGCGCTTTTGCAAGAATGGGACACGCTCGATAACATTTATAAACATTTAGACGACATCAAACCGGCACTCGCTAAAAAGCTTGAAGCCGGTAAAGAGTCTGCTTATATGAGCAAGGAGCTTGCGCGTATTTGGACCGACGCGCCGGTTGAACTTGAGTGGGACGTCGCCGATGTGAATGACTGCGACCTTCAAAAGGTTGCCGACATTTTGAAAGAACTCGAGTTCCATTCGCTCATCAAGCGTTTGCCAAAAAACATGCAGCAAACGCAAGACACGCAGCTGTATTTTCACGAGTCGGACGAAGTAAACCTAAAAGAAGTTGAGTGGCCGAAAGATGTGACAATCGATGGTCCATTCGTCCTTCATTTAGCTGACGACGAACTCTGGGCATCGTTCACGCCGACGACGATTTCGCATACGAAGCTTTCTAACATCGACAAATCATTCTGGCGGGCGGTCGAATTCGGTACGGTCATCAGCTATGACGTCAAAGATTTGTATCATGCGCTGGCAGACCATAATATCGATGTACGCTTTAGTGACATTCACGATATTCGTCAGGCTGCGTACCTGCTTGACCCGCTGCGCCGTGACCGTTCGCTCGCCGGACTCATCGGCGGGGAACTTGCGACACCGGTTGAAGAAGCCGCTGCCATGCGCCAGATTTACGGCTGGCAGTGCCAGGCGTTTGAGGACAAGCCGAAGGTAAAAGATATCGCGAAACGGTTCGACTTTCCGCTGATTTACCATTTGTTCAAAATGGAACGTGCCGGCATCATTCTCGACACGTCGATTCTAAAAAAGATGAGCAAAGAACTTGGCGACAAACACGCTGAGCTTGAACAAGAAATGTACAAGATTGCTGGCTACGAATTCAACATCGGTTCGCCAACGCAGCTTTCAGAAGTGTTATTCACTAAATTACAGCTGCCGACGACCGGTATTAAAAAGGGTAAAACCGGTTACTCAACAGGGCAAAAGGAGCTCGACAAGCTACGTGGCATGAACCCGATCATTGAACTGATCGAACAAACTCGCGAACTGAGTAAATTAAAGAATACCTATGTTGATACATTGCCTGAACTTGTCGACAAGGATTCGCGCCTCCACACGACATTCAACCAGGACTCAGCCCCGACCGGACGGCTCAGTAGCGTTAACCCGAACCTGCAGAATATACCGGTTCGGAGCGAAGCTGGCAAGAAAATCCGCGAAGCGTTCGTACCTGCTGAAGGTAACGTGTTCGTCAGTGCCGACTACTCACAGTTCGAACTGCGCCTGGCCGCCGTACTGGCAGACGACAAAGAGCTGATCGAAGACTTCAACGGCGACCTGGACATTCACACCAAGACCGCCAGCGACGTGTACGGCATTCCGCTGAACGAAGTGACCAAGAACCAACGCCGCGACGCCAAGGTCATTAACTTCGGCGTTCTGTACGGCATGAGCCCACATGGACTTAGCGCTGCGACCGGTATGGACTTTACGGCCGCCAAAAAGTTCATTGACCAGTACTTTGAACTGCGTAAACCGATCCGCAAGTTCATCGACGACACACTGGAGCAGGCGAGTGAAGAGGGCTATGTCGAAACTTACTTCGGCCGCCGCCGCCCGACTCCAGACGTGAACAGTAGCAACTTCATGGTCCGAGAAGCCGGCAAGCGCGCCGCCGCCAACATGCCGATCCAGGGTACCGAAGCCGATTTAATGAAGCTCGCCATGATTAAAGTCGATGAAAAGATCGACGGACTTGGTACGCAGGTGTTGCAAATCCACGACAGCATATTGGTCGAATGTCCCGAAAAGAATGCCGAAAAAATCGGAGAGATCTTGAAGGAAACAATGGAATCAATTGCACCTGAACTGCCTATCAAGTTGAAGGTTGATGTAAGTGTCGGCAAGAACTGGGGCGATGTGTAAGTGAGCGAAGAGATTTTTGCCAAAGGAAAATTATTCGAACTTGTTCAAGTAAAACAAGATGATGGTCGTGTGTTCGAAATTGCCAGGCGGGCGCCTGGTGTGCGGTTGATCATTGCAGACAAAGCTGAACAAAAAGTTTTACTGACCCGTGAATACCGCCAAGAACTGGGCGAATGGGACTACCGTTTACCAGGCGGTAAGGTGTTCGACAGCTTGGATGACTATGAAGCGTTTTGGGCTAGCGGGGACGACATTGTTGAAGCTGCCAAGACGCAGGCGATTAGCGAAGCCCAGCAAGAAGCCGGCGTTGAAGTGAACAGCTTAGAACTGTATAAAAAATCGGTACTTGGCGCGACGGTCGAATGGGACCTGTATGTATTTGAAGCGACTGACTGGCGTCTAAGTGTTCACGGCCAAGAACTTGAAGTCGGCGAAAAGATCGAAGCCGACAACTGGGTGAGTTACGACGAAGCAAAACAAATGATTCTTAACGGCCAAATGCAAGAAGAGCGGATTGGCCTTATATTGCTGCAATGGCTCAGTAAGCAGTGAGGATATGGCAATGACTGACGAAGATTACCTACGACGAGCGGTCGAAGTCGGCAACCAAAAAGCCAAGCCATATAACTACGGAGCAGTGGTCGTTGATCCGAACGGCAACATCGTGTCCGAAGCCGTGAACCAAGTGCATGAAACGAACGACCCGAGCGCACATGCCGAATTGCTGGCTATACGTTTAGCCGCGCAAAAAGTCGGGTCGTACAATCTGGGCCATTACGTTCTGTATGGCAGTCACGAGCCATGCGCCATGTGTTTTATGGCGGCGGCGTGGGCACAGTTTAGCCAGGTAATTTATGCCACGAGCGCGATTGAACAAGAAAAACGGTACGAACTAAAGAACATCACGCTCGATGATATCGCGGCCAACCTGCAAAACCGCACCATTCTAGCACAGCATATGCCGTTGGAAGATTAAGTGTCGATATGAGTCTTATACAAAAGGGAGGGCGAACGTGACGAATCATTGGCGAAGGTACCTGCCCAAGCGACGCCTGGGTGGGATGGCTCTTGCCGACGGCACGCAGCTTTCGACGGTGCGTTCGGTCGAAGAAGCCGGCGCGTTCACCGACATACTAAAAGGGATAGAACAACCTGATGACCATGTCGAGCGTGCGAAGCACCTTCGCACTATGCTGCTCGCGCAGACACCGCGTGCGGTCCTGGCCCAGATTCAAATGGACAAGCACAAACACGGCTACCACAACCGCGAAAAGCGGTTGTACGAACTGATTGATTTTAACGACATGTTCGTGAGCTTGATACTCGCGACTCCACACGGCGAGCTGAAAGGATTTGCCGAGCGGCTGTATGCCGACATGGATTCTTTTTGCCGTAGGTTGGGCACGCCTATGTTCACGCCGGAGCAGTTCGACGCGATCATACGGGGACTATCGATTGAAATTGCAGTCTATCGAGCGGCGCGGTATATGGGATTCGGTGTGCATATGACATCCCGCGTAGAGGACGCGTTCGGCATAGACATGATCATTACCGAGCCTGACACTAAGCAAACGCTTAACATTGATTGCAAAGCTTTGCCGGCGTTCCGCCATAGGCTCGAAGACTTAGTAAAACATGGACGCATTAGCGAGGCGCAGTTACTAAAAGCCGACAGCGACCAATACATTACCACGATGCAGCACCAGGGTAATGAATCCGTGCCGGTGACGCTGCTATGCATCGGGCCGGACAGCGTTGGCGACATACATGACTTCACCCTGGATCACCCGGAAAAGCTGCGAGATTTGCTAGACAAAATCTTCTTAGCAATGCGTTAAAAACGCTCTTGTTTTTTTGTGTGAGCAGGCGCATGATGATTTTACAACTAGGCGAATACAAAAATGAGATGACAAATGGCACGATTTGAAACACCTATCGAAGACCGACGAATAGCCGATGCTCTAAAGGGACTCGACCTACAATCCGTACTATTAGCCCGAGATTTTGAACAGTCATCACGTTTGCACGCCTTCGTAGATCAATATGTCGAGCCTGACACGTTGCAGTATGAGATGCCGGACGGGGAGGTGCATAACTATTGCCATACGCGTGTTAGCGCCATCGGTGATGACGGTAGTTTGATTCATATTCGACTGCACGAACAGGTGGCTGGGCAGCTGGTTGATCCAACCATTCGTAATATTGCTGTTATAAGCCATGTCGATGACCCAAACCCTGCCACTATCATGTCAGCCACATCTGAAGACACCGTGCGATTTGATGGCACCCGTCAGACTACATTTATCGTGGGTCAACCAGGCACCCAAGGTCTTAGAGTTGTTGAGGCGCCAATGAACCAACAGCAATGGGATATGGAAACAGTACTTGCTCGTGAGCAAGCCCTGGCGTCTCGGCCCATCGTGTCATTAACCGGCAATGGTTGGGAGTATCGACGAAGCGATCGACACTGGGAGAAGCTTCACGACATCAATCAAGTACGCGAGCGAGTAGCTCGAGCGCTGTCGCAAGGGTTAGGGTATGCGGCGCTCCCAGACGTCCGGCCTGTCCCGCAGGAAGACCCTGGACAATTAGTCGAAAAAATGGTAGTGTAACATCATGCAACGAAACAGCCGCGCCAGATTCTTTCCGTTAATCATCAGTCTTATCGTCATCGCGCTTGTCATCGCAGCCGTCGTAAGTATTGGTCGCGCCATATTCAACAGAGGGGATAGTTCATCGAACGACCAAACATCTCAGACTGACCAGGGCAAGGAAGCGCTACTCGACACCAGTAGTGGCCGAAGTGTCCAAATGACGGTTCGTGGACCGATTGTCGCCGACGAGAACTTTACCTCGTACCGTATATCGGTTTCAAACTCCGACCGTTCCATGGATGTTTATAAGGGTTACGTTGAAGAACAGACCAACGGTAAAGCACTCGAAAACAACACACAAGCATACGAAGAGTTCGTCTATGCGCTCGACAAAGCGAACATGATGAAGGGGAACTCCGCCGCCGACGATGAAAATAAGCAAGATATCCGTGGTATCTGTGCTCGTGGCTACGTGTATGAATTTGCCGTTCTTTCCGGCGGTAACGAAGTGAAAAAGCTTTGGACATCGACCTGTAGCGGTTCTAAGGGAACGCTCGATGCGTCGAAAGACCAATTAAGCCAGCTGTTCTTAGCACAGATTCCGGGCTCGAACGAACTGATTCCGTTCCGTCAGTCGCAAGTCCTAAGTCTGTAGTAATATTTGCCTGACGCCCGACACCAATCAAGTTATAATGAGGGTATGATAAAAGCCCTCATTTTTGATTGCTTTGGTGTTTTGTACTGGGATGATTTGAATCGTCTATACAACTTGGTGCACCCAGACCAGTTCCAGGACCTAAAGGATCTTATGCATGCCTGCGATCATGGGTATATGAGTAGGCAAGACTTTCTTGAATCGGTGGCAGAGCTTGCCGGTATTAGTGTTGATGCCGTCGCGGCGGTCATGCACGACAAGCACCGCCGCAACGAGCCATTGATCGCGCGCGCCAAGGAGCTGAAGTCAAAGTATAAGATCGGCATGATCAGCAATATGGGGTACGACATGTTAAAGGACCTGTTCGACGAGCAGGAACGCGATGAACTGTTTGACGACATGGTCGTGTCAAGCGAGGTCGGACTAATCAAGCCGTCATGGGACATCTTTGAACTGGCACTTGAGCGGCTGGGTGTCGCTGCCGACGAGACTGTGTTTATCGACGACCAACCAGCCAATGTCGAAGGAGCCGAACGGGTGGGGATGAAAACGATTCTGTTTACCACCAACGCCCAGTTTGAAACCGAGCTGGCGGCTATCGAGACCGCGGTGAATGCCTGAACTACCCGAAGTCGAAACCGTCCGGCACGGACTGGCCGAACTACTTCCGGGCCGCGCAGTACATTCCGTAGGCCACATAGACTCGCCAAAGAGTTTTCCGAACGCAGACGCTGACGTAAAAGAGTTCTTGATTGGCGCCAAAGTACTCTATATAAAACGCCGTGCGAAAGTGCTGCTGATTGAACTCGACACCAAACATACACTAGTCATTCATTTGAAGATGACAGGACAACTGGTATTTCGCGGAGAAACGGCATTTGGCGCAGGGCACCCGAACGAATCGCTTGTCGGTGAGCTGCCCGACCGTTCGACGCGGGTCGTGATGGAATTTACCGATGGTAGCCGCCTTTATTTTAATGACCAACGCAAATTCGGATGGATCAAACTGATGCCAACGCTTGAAGTCCCGAACATCGATTTCATGAAAAAGGTCGGTCCCGAACCGCTCGAAGCCGATTTTACCGCGCAGCAGTTCGCGGAACGGTTCAAGCGAAGAGCCAAAACGAATATTAAGGCAGCGCTGCTTGACCAGACGGTAGTTGCGGGTGTGGGTAACATTTACGCCGACGAGAGCCTGTGGGGTGCCAAGATCGACCCGCGCAGATTGGTAGCCAACGTGACAGACAAAGAGTTTGAGTTGCTCTACGAAGAGCTGCGAGCAGTTATGAACCTCGCTATTCAAAAAGGTGGCTCGACCGACAGAAATTATGTTAGCGCTGATGGTAAGAGGGGAAGTTACCTTGACTTCGCCCGGGTCTTCCGCCGTGAAGGTCAGGCCTGCCCGCGTTGCGGCCATGTCATTGAAAAAATACGCCATGCCGGTCGGGGTACGCACTTTTGTCCGATATGCCAAAAATAGGGCAGGTGTGAAAAAATTGACATAAGCATAAGCAGGTGATATCCTGGCAGCAAACCGCATATAAAATAGAAAGGTTAATAACACATGGCAACCTCTGTCAAGCAAAAAGCGAAAATCGCAGCTTGGGCCGTGCTTGCGGCAGCAGTCGCAACCGCTCCGGTTACCGTGTCGGCAGCGTCGCAGACGGCCAACACGACTATTAACGCGACGGTCAATGCCGTCATCAGCATGACGACCTCATCACCGGTCGCGCTCAGTCTTACTCCGTCGGGAAGCGGAGTAGTTACGAGCGCGAGCGACACCGTGACAGTCAGTACTAACAACTCGGCAGGCTACAACCTAACGGTCGCCGACAACGACGCCACGACGAACCTGGTAAGCGGATCGGACACCTTCACCGCTTCGGCCGGTACGAAAACAACGCCGATCACACTCGTAAACGGCACCTGGGGCTTCGCAGTCGTGACCGGCACCACTGGAATCGGCGCGAACGGCTTTGACGCCAGCTACTCAGTAGAAAATAACAACACGTCAAGCACCAGCAAGTGGGCCGGCATGCCGGCAAGCGGTTCGCCGATGCTTCTAAAGAGCACATCGACGACCGCCGCGAATGACACGACAACCGTTTGGTACGCCGCTAAAGCTGCCGTCACCCAGCCTACCGGTACGTACACAGACACCGTTACCTACACGGCAACGACTAACTAATAACATCAGTTTACAATATTGTGAGAGTGAGTAGGGGAAGAATATTTCGTATGCAGTTGGGCCTGATCGCAGGCCTGACTGCATTTTCATTGGCATTTACGGGTTCGCCAGCCCATGCGGCTGACCCAAGCGACACGATCATTGAAAGTATCGTCCTGTCGCCGGTAAGCAAGCATTATGAGGTAAATGCCGGTGCAAGTACCTCTGATACGTTCAAGGTCATTAATGACGGCAAGGTCGCCTACGATTTTGTTGTGTATGCTCGGCCGTACTCTGTCAGTGACGAGTCGTACCAGCCTGATTTCATATCAAAACCGCAGAACGCCGACGCATACAAGTGGGTACAATTCGACAAACCGTCGTACCACATTGAACCTGGCCAGACGGTAGAAGTTTCGTATACGATACGCGTCCCCAAAGGATCAACGCCAGGGGGTCACTACGGCGTATTGTTCGCTGAAACGCAGCCATCGGGCGAAACCCAGGGGAACGTCGTCAAACGCACCAAACGGGTGGGGGCCATTCTTTATATGACCGTAAAGGGTGATGTTCGCACCGGCGGCACGCTTGAAAACGTTATCGTACCGTTCTTCCAGTTCAACCGGCCACTCACGACCGCGCAGCGCGTCAAGAACACCGGGAACGTCGACTTTACCGCCAAGACGAACCTACGGGTATATGACTTGTTCGGTGGTCAGAAGTTCGCAGCCACCCGCGAGTATCCTGTGCTTCCACAAACGACACGGCGCGCAGCAGTCGAATGGCCGGACGCATCTTGGCTCGGCCTATACCGTGTGGAGCTGACGACCAGCTTTTTAGACACGAAATCATCGTCTACCCACTATGTGCTGCTCGTTCCAGTATGGGTATACCTGACCCTGGGGTTGCTAATAGGAGCGCGAGTGCTATATGCAGTGGCACGGCGTAAGAAAACAAAGAAGAAGTAACGTCTTCGGACGTAGCGTATTGACCGGATTCGCGGGAATATTATTAAGCGCTGCGATTGCTTTGCCAGTATTCGCGGTCGACAGTCAGATTGGTGCCGTCGTGTGCGGCGCCGGATCCCCGGGAGCTTCAATTGATATTACGCAGCCGACCGATGACAGCGTGGTAAACCAAGCAGTCACGACGTTTCGCGGCACTCTGAGCAATACGTCGCAAATAGTCATTGAAATTGATGGCGATTACGTCAATACTGTCGCAATCGGCAGTAACCAGACAGATTTCGCGACCGATATATCACTCAGCGAGGGCACACATACCATTGCAATGACGGCCAATGATATCTGCGGGGTCAAGGATGCGTCAGATAGCATTGTCATCACGTACCAACCGGCTGTCGAACCGAGCAACGGCGGGACGACGCCGACTGAAGTCGACAAACCGGATCAAGCGGTCACGACAGGTGAAGTTATTCCGCCTAACGACGTGTTCCATCAGATCCAGCAACTGCCGGTCATCGGAGCGGCCGTGAGCGTAGTAGCGGACTTTGCTGTCGCGACGGGCCTTGAGTCGACGATATCGACGGGCAATGCCATTGTCGGTGTTTCGAGGGTCGGGCTCACCGTCGCTGCGCTTACCTCGGTTGTCATGGCAAGCTCATTGGCTCCGATTGCCGCCCAGACAGTGCCCGGTATTAGCGAAATGTTCAACGTGGCAAGCACTCGCTCTATGCTCTATTTAGGCTGGGTTATTCGTGGACTTGGTGCGTTCGTCTTGGTGCTTGCGTACTTCCTGTAGCCTCGGGGTTAGCGCAGCCTGTATAATGACAACATGAAACGGGTCATGCTTTGGACATTGCTCCTGAGCCTTGTGGGGGTTAGCGGCGTTTGGTCAGCACACGCGACCTCTTTTAACAGTACGAACTATTCTATTAACGGCAGCCTTGGTGACAGTTCTGCCGGCCGACAGGGCACATCAAACTACCAGCTCAGGTCATCAGCCGGAGAGTCGATTGTTGGAAACAGTTCGAGTGCCAGTTATAAGCTAGGCCAAGGGTATATCTCGACTCTCGAAAATTCGCTCGAACTCCGGGTTCAACCCAATGGACTGATCGGACATTATTCATTTGATCAAGGAGCGGGTGGGACGATCGTTGATGACAGTTCGAACTCGAATACGGCGACATTCACAGGAACTCCGACCTGGACGACCGGAAAAGTAAACGGGGGACTGACCGGATTCTCAGCGACCGACTATGCCAGTGTCAATGCCAACGCTACCTATAACGTGTCAGCTATCACGGCATGTGTGTGGATGAACTTGTCGAGCTTTACTACCAATCCGGTAGCGCTCAGCAGGTCACTCGGTTCACCGGACACGACCGGCATGTGGTCGATCGGGTTTAACGGCGGTTCGACGCCGCGTGTCAGAATGTATGCCAACGGCGTAAACAACACTATTCTCAACCCTTCGTCCGTCGGACTCGGTACATGGAATCAAGTGTGCCTTACCTATGGTGGTGGCGACTTCATCATGTATACCAATGGTATCGAAGCCGACAGGGTAACTTTGAATGACCCTGTAGTTCCTTTTTCATACCCGCTTCGTATCGGTAGTATCTCCTCCGGTTCCCAGCCGTTCTCGGGTACTGTTGACGAGGTAAAAGTGTATTCGCGTGTCCTAACCGCAAGTGAGATAAAGGCTGAATTCAATGCTCAAAGCGCTGGGTTTGGCAGTGGGTTAGCCTTTCAAAGTTCCGTGACACCTGGACAATCGCAGACAAGCAGCTTTGATACGATAGTGCAGACGTCATCACCCGGCTACACTCTGGCAATCAGTCAGAACAACAACCTGACGAACGGCGCGTTCGTAATCCCTTCGATCAGCGGCACCATAGCGAGTCCGTTGGCATGGAATGAAGGCTCTACCAAGGGATTGGGCTTCACCCTGTACGGCACGAACGCGACAGCGATTCCCGGAACGTGGAACTCGGGAAACAGCTATGCGGCTCTACCAGCTTTTCCGGCGACTTTCTATACAAGGACCGGTCATACCGGCGGAGTAAAGGATGTGGTAAATATGCGTCTTCGGCTTGATACCGCCGTCAGCCAGGTGGCAGGCGATTACACAAACCAGATGACAATTACGGGGACTATGACGCCATGAAGCTGAAAATGCTCTTGTTTGTTTTTGCAGTCGCGGTAGGCGTCGTGGTGTCATTGGCGCCGACAAGTAGCGCACTTGGTCTTAAAATAGCTCCACTCGAATACAAGACGACACTGAAAAAGAACGAGCGGCAAACCGGCGTCATTGACGTATCCAACCCGACGAGCCAGACTATCCACGTTAAGACGTCGGTACAAGCGTTTAAGCAAATCGATGATAACGGTGGCCTCCAGTTTTACGATGATGAACGAACGACTATCGGTATTCGAAGTGATCTTAGTGAGTTCGACCTTGGTCCGCGTGAAGCGCTTCGAATGGCATTTACAATCGATGGCTCGCTGCTCCCCGAAGGTGACGTATACGCCGCGATCTTTTTTACGACTGATCTTGCTAAACCTCGTACTGGGGTAGGGCAGTTGGTGCGGGTAGGGACGGTCCTATCGATCGTCAATAAGACCCCTGGTTCACGGTCGGCCGTCATTACTGATGTAATTATGCCATTCTTGCAGTTCTCAGATACCGTAGGCGGAACCTACAAGGTAAAGAATATCGGGACGGCGAATGGCGGTTTTTACCCTACGGTCAAGGTGTCTGACTGGCCATCAGGTGCAAAGAAAGATGTTGAAAGCTCGCTGGTATTCGGCGGCCGCGAACGCCGGAATGATTTTCGTCTACCAACCGGGTTTGGCATTCATTACGTAAAGGTCGGCTACAAGGGGAGCGAGAAGGGGCAATGGGTCGTGACGGTAGCACCGTGGATGTTGGTCGCCATTGTTATGGTTCTACTAATCATAGGGATTGAGTTTTTGTTGTACAAAAGACGTCATAAATCACCCCGTAAAAAAACAGCTTCTACCTCTTAAGAAAGTTTGCTTTCATTTGGAAGCGTAAGTATAATACAAGGTGTGCCGTCTACCCTAAAAAAGGTAGGCCAAAAGCGGCAGATAAAAACCATGAAAAATTCAACGGTTTTACAGGGGTGGAGGAGTCGAATCCTCCTATGGGGTATCATTCTTGCCGCAAGTATATTCGCGGTGCTATTTGCCGTCACCGAGCCTGATTTTGCCCAAGCTGCAACGACCGTTCCGACCAAAATGAACTTCCAGGGCCGTATCACCAACACGGCTGGGAATATTCTTGCGAACGGTAGCTATAACATGAGATTTAAAATCTATAATGCCGCAAGCGGGGGAACGCTCCAGTGGAGCGAAGACCGACTAGTTTCAGCGACGCAAGGAGTATATGTCGATAACGGGCAGTTTAGCGTACAGCTAGGGGAAATTTCTAGCCTTCCGGCCTCGGTATTCAGCAGTAACAGCCTTTACTTCGAAGTAGAGTTACCGACTCCAGCGACTGCAACGAGTTCCAGCCCAAACTGGTCGGAAGGGCCGATGATACCACGCAATCAGTTAGCCACCAGTGCGTATGCATATAACGCCGAAACACTCGACGGAATCGACGGCGCTTCGTTCGCGCAGCTCGGTACGTCCAACGCGTTTACCGGCGCGAACTCAATCAATGTTGCGAATGCTAACGCATTTCAGACTAAGAATGGTACGACGAATCTATTCAATGTCGACACGACGAATAGTATTCTGACTGTCGGAGCGAATGACACGACCGGAGCCGTGCTTGTTCTCGACGTAAAGTCCGGTGCGGGTGATCCTGCCGGCGGTTCAGCTACCAACGGTGCCATGTATTACAACGCGAACGCCAACAAGTTCCGCTGCTACGAGAATGGCGGCTGGAAAGATTGTGTCACCGCTCCGGCGACGCTGCAAGGCGCCTACGACAACTCGGGAACACCGGCAACCATCACGACGACGGCTGCAAAAGGGGTGTCAATCATCGCAGGAGCAGTTCCGACGGCCGACATGTTTACCATCGATAACAGCAGCCAGCCTACAGTAACCGCAGGCGTAAGCGGTATAGAGGTAAATTATGCCGGTGGCGCAGCCGCCGTCGAAGGGTCGGGTATACAAATCGATTATGTACCAGGTGGCACCACCGGTGGCACGTGGAACGGCATGAAGATTGTCGCCAATGCCACGGGTGCGGCCAGCGGAGTTGAGGCGAACGGATTAGTGCTCGAAGGACCAACATCTGCCGGGACCGGAACTGACACGGCGCTAAAGGTGGCAACTGGTTGGGATATTGGCTTAGACATCGCGTCCGGCGGTATGCAGCTTGCTGATGAGTCAGAACCAAGTGTCCCAGGTAGTGGCAAACTTAAAATATATGCGAAGTCTCTTTCTGGGCGAATGTTGCTACGTCAAAAAGGACCTTCCGGTGTCGCGACACCACTGCAGCCGAGCCTGTTCCAAAACCAGATCTGTATGATTAGCGCAAGCACCGGTACTACATTATCGTCATTCGGTTGCGGAACCACGAACTCAACCACACTTTCACACCCCGCGCCGACTGAAGCAACGGGGTATATGACGAACTTCGCTACCGGTACGATTTTGGGTAACGAATCAGGATTTATGACATCCGTTTCCCAATTCTTCAGGGGATCGACAACTGGTTCCAACGGTTACTTCTTCAGCGCTCGAACCTATACCGTCGATACGACGTCACTACGAATCTTCGTCGGCCTACATAGCCAAACATCGCTCGCCAACATGCTGGCGAGCGATGATCCCGCAGGAAGCCGGTCTGGATTCGCCTTTTCGACAGTAAGAGGAGATACAAACTGGCAGTTCTCAGTCAAGGACGGTACGACTCAGAATCTCATCAATACGGGTATGGCCTATGCAGCAAGCAAAGTATACGATATGTACTTCTTCGTTCCTCCTTACCCAGGAAACGGCACTATGTATTGGCGAATTGATAATTTGACAGATAACACGTCGCAAGAAGGATCGACTACCTCAAACCTACCTGCCGGTAGTACCGCGCTGCGCGTCGGTCTTGGTGTCGAAACGCAGACCACGGCTGCAAGGAACTTCCGTATGCAGCGTGTATACGTCGAGGCGGATAGGTAGTGAAAAAGAAAATCGCAATCATAGCGGTTGTCAGCCTGTTAGTTCTTGGGGGAGCTGGTTATACGTATATGAACCTAAATATCGACAAGAGTGATTCAACGGCGCTGATTCAAAAAATAGGGAGGCATTACCTGCTTCCTTCAAAAGAAGAGCCGGTAATCGCGACCGTGACCGACAGAACCAAATTGACGACGGAGTTCCTAAAAGCTGCCAGAAATGGCGATAAACTTTTGGTGTATGAAAAATCGGGTGTCGCGATTATTTACCGTCCGAGCATCGACAAGCTTGTCAGGGTTGGTCCGGTCAGTATCGCACCGACAGACGGGTCACCGGCCACAGGCACCCTGCAGGAATAACCTCATTTTGGTCAATGGTATTATTAGAATCATGGAATCAGTCAAAAAAGAAATGAAGAACACGCCGCTCCGTCTATACAAGCAACCAGGCGCAGTCATGATTACCGCTGCGATCGTCTTGGTGGGTGCGCTACTTGGACTCATGCTGCTCGTGCCAAAGGGCGAGCGAATCAAAGCAGGGCAGTACCAGGTCGTATATACCACGAGTGGGCAGGCATACTTTGGCAAGCTACAAAACACAGGTGGCGATTATTTGGTGCTTAAGTCGCCGTATACGGCACAAGAAGTGAAGGGGACGGACGAGAAATCGCAGCCGCAGACGACGCTTGTGAAAGTCAGCCAGCAGGCGTACGGCCCGGAAGACGTCATGTCACTCAAAAGCGAACAGGTGTTGTTTTGGCAGAATCTACGCCCGGATAGCAAAGTCGCAAAAGCCATCGAAAGCAAGCAGTAGCAGTACTGTTTGGGCCTTGGCTTCGTTACAATAGAACCAGTGATTACACTACTGACTGGTGAGAATGATTTTGAGCTGACGAAAAAAATAGCTCAGTTAAAGACGAACTTTGCCGGCACGGCAGAACGGTACGATGCGGCAGAGCTTAGCGCTGAACAGCTGGCGGACATATTCGCCGGTCAAACCCTATTCGCTATGAAACGTCTTGTCATTATTGATCAGCCAAGCATGAACAGTGAGCTATGGCAAAACCTACCGGCATGGAATGATCGGTTGAGTGATGATACGGAACTGGTACTCGTCGAGCCGAAGCCAGACAAGCGCACCGCGACGTATAAGTGGCTCAACAAGAACGCCAATGTGGCAACATTCGATTTGATTGATCCCCGGGACACGAACAAGGTGGTGAAGTGGGTTGAAGCATACGCCAAGCAGCATAATGTCGCGTTGACTTCTCATCAGGCCAAGCGGCTTGCCACTCGGGCGGGAGGGAGTCAATGGGAACTCGCGCATGCTATCGACAAACTCGCGCTACTATCAAGCGTAACCGACGAATGGATTGACAACGTAGTAGACGAACACCCATCTGAAAGCGTATTCGCACTGTTTGAAACCGCGCTGAATGGCGACAGTGAGCGGCTGGCTCAGTCGTTAGCGCGCCTGCGTCAAACTGAAGAACCGTACCGGCTATTCGGACTAATGGTGTCGCAGGGCTTGCAACTTGCTACCTTGGTATACGGTGACGGCAATGCCCAAAAAGTCGCGAGCGACACCGGTGCGAAAAGCAGCTACCCGTTCCAAAAACTAGGACCATATGCCAACCGCATGAGCAAGCGGCAAGCAAGCGACCTCATCAAACTGCTCGCACGCGCCGATACTCGCCTAAAAAGTAGCGACGCCGATCCTTGGATAATTCTTGAGAATTGTCTTATGGGCGTGGCGTCGCTGGAAGCGTCGTAGGAAGACTATTTTTTAGTAGCTGGTTTTTTGGCAGCAGGTTTCTTGGCCGCTGGCTTTTTAGTGGCCGGAGCTGCTTTGGCAGGAGCCTTCTTAGCTGCAGCTGGCTTGGCGGCTGCTTTTTTGGTGCCAGCGGCTAATTTGACGTTCGCAGCTTTAGCAGCTTTAGCCAGGTTGGCCTTGCGACGAGCAGCGGTATTTTTGTGAATCAGGTTCTTTTTAACGGCCTTGTCGATTTCACTCTGAGCCTTCGAAAGGGTAGCGGCAGACGGCTTGGCTTCGAACGCTTTTACAGCGGCCTTGATAGCACGCTTAGTAGCGACGTTACGCTCGTTGCGAACGGCAGCTTGTTTTACACGCTTGATAGCGGACTTGATAATCGGCATGGACTAAGAACTTCCTTTAACACTTATTAGATTTGTATTACTAGTCAAGGGCAGATTATAGTGGAAATTCCCTCTGTTGTAAAGGGGTGGGGCATGTAAACCTAAACTTGTTGACGGCATCAAGCTTCTTATGGTAATGTAATGGCAAAGTCCCATAAAAATACAAAAATAGGTAAATAACAGATGAACGACGGCCAGAATGCTCGCCAACAAATCGTCGAAAAAATAAAAAATTCGACGAATATTTTGGTGACGGTCAGTAATAACCCATCGGTTGACGAACTTTCGTCGGCCCTTGGCCTGACCAGCATGCTTAACGGCATGAAAAAACACGCCACCGCTGTCGTGTCGGGCGATATTCCGCCGGCCATCACGTTCCTGGAGCCGAACAAGACCTTCGAAAACACTGTTGATTCACTACGTGATTTCATCATCGCTCTCGATAAAGAGAAGGCCGACCACCTCCGCTACAAAGTAGAAGGCGATGTGGTCAAGATTTTCATCACGCCGTACCGCACGACCATCACACAGGACGACCTGGACTTCTCCCAGGGTGATTACAACGTCGAATTAGTACTTGCTCTTGGAGTAAAGGACCAAGACAACTTGGACAAAGCCCTGGCTGCCCACGGCAAAATTTTGCATGATGCCACCGTCGCGACACTTAGCTGCGGCGAGAACGCCAGTGAACTTGGACAAATTGACTGGAACGAGCCGAATGCCAGCAGTTTGGCAGAAATGCTCGTATCGGTATCCGAAGCGCTAAAGACCGACAAGCCGGTACTCGACGAACAGACCGCGACAGCATTTTTGACCGGTATCGTCGCCGCGACCGATCGGTTCTCTAACAACAAGACCAGTAGTAAGGTCATGACCATGGCCGCCCAACTGATGGCCGCCGGTGCCAACCAGCAGCTTATCGCTGCCAAGCTTGAAGAAGCACACGAAATCGGCCCAGACAAACCTGAAGACGATAGTTCTGACTCATCTGATGGGGGAGAAAACTCGGACGGTACCGTGGACCTGAACGAGGGCGAATCGACCCAGGTTTCCAAGCAAGTATCCAAAAAGAAAAAGAAAGCCGCCGACGGTGAGTTAGCCATTAATCACGAAAAAGAAGGCTCGCTTGAAGAAGTTGCCGCCCAGACTGCTGCCGAGCAGCAGCAGGAAGCCGCCAAAACGGCCGAAGAAGAGCTGGCCGAGCAACTGTCGCAGGTCGCTCCGACCGCCAATACGCCATCGGTGAACGATCTGCAAAAAGACCTGGCATCTGCCAATGCCGAACTTACCCAGGCTGCCGATAACGTGTTGCCACCGGTCGCTGAAACTCAGGCGCCGGACGACCAAGAGCCTTCGATGGGTGGTACGCTGAACGCCACGACGGAACAGGCGCAGCACGACAAGGAACTCGAACTCGAAGGTGACCGCAACAAGACCATTCTTAGTCATGGCAGTAAATATATAGGCGACAACCAGCCAAGTTTTCAGGCACCGTTCAACGCGGCGGCCGCCGAACCGACCGAGCCGGACAGTGTTGATATTTTCAAAGATGAAAAACCTGCCGAACCGGTCGAGGCACCGTCTACGCCTCCCGCGCCTGGCTCAAGCGCCGTCCCACCAGTAGAAACCCTTGAAGACATTGACCGCAAAAACCGTCACGACGACCACGCTGCGGCTCGCTCGGCCGTAGAGCTTGCCTACGAAGCCACGCCGCTGCCGAATTCACAGCCTCCGGCTCCCGAGCCAGCACCAGCCGCTCAGCAGGTGGTCGTTGAACAGGCTGAACCGGTCGTCCCATCGCCGCTCAGCAGTGAGCCACAGCCGGCCCCCGCACCGGTCGACTTTTCACAGCTTCCGCCACCGCCACCGCTTCCGACGTTCCCGGCACCACAGGGACCACTTCCACCGGAGCAGCTAGGGCAAATATTTGGCGGCGGATTACCACCGGTACCACCGGAACCGCCAAAACCTGCGGCTCCGAAAGATCCGAACCAGTTCACGATTCCAGGTCAGTAACCTACGAAACGACGTGGAAATGTTCTTCAGAAAGCAGCTTGTCGCCAAGCTGCTTTAACGTCGTGGCATCCGCGATTTGGCTGACATGCGCGTCAATGACGGCGTATTTACGTTCTAGCACGCTTGAAACGTCGACGGTGCGGTTAATGTATGCCTTTTCACGCCCGATCGGCATGTAATAGTCGGTCCATTCGATGTTCGGTGCTTGCTCCTGGCTAAGGCAGAAGTACCATAGTTCGCCCATTGTCACGCCTTCCGGCGTATCATTCTTCAGGCTGTAAAACTGGTGGGTGGCAAGGTAACTGGCGGCAATGTGGTCAAGGTGTCCGGTTAGTCCCAAGAGGTCGAACGTCATGAAGGACAGCTCAATCGGCTCGGCGTAGTCATTGATAATTCGGTGTACTTCGGCGTGCAGCGCCGCGCCTATGGCGATGTGCATACTATGGCTTAATTCGCCGTCTGGAAAGTGCAGGGCGGCGGTGCTTTTAGCACCGATAAGTTCGGCCGAGCGCGACCACTCGTCGAGTCGGATCTTACCTAAATCAGGCGCTTCAGTCGGGTTTGTGCCGGCCTCGCCGTCCGTAATTAGTAATAAGTGTACATCGACGCCATCTTGGACTATTTTTAGCAGCGTGCCGCTTGGTCCGTTGCTTTCGTCGTCTGGGTGAGCGAATATGCCGATTGTCACGCGTTTCATAGGGTTAGTATACGATATAGGTATGGATCTTACGAAGGACGGCATATTGCTGATTGACAAACCGGCCGGCTGGACCAGCTTTGACGTGGTGGCTAAAATTCGCGGCGCCCGTAAGGCGCAGTTCAAGGCTGCCGGTATTACGCCGACCAAGCGCCAGCTTAGGGTCGGTCACGCCGGCACGCTGGACCCGTTCGCCACCGGACTGCTTATAATTTTGCTCGGCGACGCCACTAAGCGGTCGGACGAGTTCTTAAAGCAGGACAAAACCTATGAGGCGACGATTCATTTAGGGTCGGTCAGTACTACGGGCGACCCGGAAGGGGACATCACTGTCGAGAGCGAGGAGCAGCCAACTGAGGACGCCGTTAGGACTGCTTTAGCCACATTCAACGGCGTAATTACTCAAACACCGCCTGCCTACAGTGCCATCAAGATCGGCGGCCAGCGGGCTTATAAATTGGCACGTAAGGGTCAAGAAGTAGAAATACCCAGCCGTCAGGTGACGATTCATTTGATCGAACTGCTCGACTATACCTACCCAGAACTCAAAATCCGTACGCATGTCAGCTCTGGCACCTACATTCGCAGCTTAGCAGTCGACATAGGGGAAGCACTTGGTACGGGCGCCTATTGTAGTCAACTTCGCCGCACGTCAATTGGCGATGTGGGCATGGCTGGCGCGAAAGAGCTTACCGCCCTTATGGCTATTGACTAAAATAAGGATAAGTGCTATAATTAATAAATTATGGCTCATGAATCCTTTGAAGCTTCCGAAAAGGCAAAACAAGACGCTCGAGAACTCCATCGTCGGGCTGCACTGGCAATGGTGCGCTTGATCGCGCTGCGCGAACCACATGAATATCGTACTCCTAACCTCGACCCTGATTCGTACGAAGGCTCGCTACGGCTTGAAGTGTTCAGGACACAGCACAATATGCTGCAGCAAGACCCGAATGCGCACGAAGTTATCTCGACCGAACAGACATTGGCCGAAACACTGCTGCATCCGTACCTCAATGAGCTAGCTCGACCCGGTCGACCGTTGACGAAGGATCGCCTTCAACACATTGACCCGTCTTTGCTCACCGCTGCCGAATCTATGGAAGCCAAGGGAGTAGGCTGGCCCGACGATGATACCGTCTTTCATGACGTCCTCCCCGAAGATTACGATGACAAAGCGTTCGGACGACGGTTATTCGAAAAAGGGAGCGCCTACAATAACTTTCCCGCCATTTTGTCGGCCGCACCAGCGCTCCCCCAAGAAGGCGAGGACGGACTGAGCTTCATGAATAGGACACGGCTGTACCAATACGCCACCAAGCCCTACCTTATACGGGCGCACGAACTGCTGCCTGACTTCATGGGAACCTTACAGCGCACCATGGAGCAGCGGTACCCAATGGAAGAATGGGTAGGCAGCTTGCAGCGCGCAATGCTTGACGAACACCCTGACCCAGAAGACGAGCTGCTGCTTCGCGCCTCAAGACTGGCGTACCAACTGCTCATCAACCTGATGCGCAAGGATGATCTGAAGACACAGGCGCATTTAATGACGATGAAGCTGCACCGCGAAATCGACGATCCGGTCGTCGAACTATGGACCTAAGCTAAGGGATTGCTTAATCCGTTTAACCCTGGTACAATATACCCTTGATGATTACAAAAGACGACAAAGCAAAGGCGATCGACCTGACCCGTACGCACAAGACGGACGTCGGTAGCCCGCAGGCGCAGGTCTCTATTCTGACAAGCCGTATTCGCGAAATCACTGACCACCTGAAGGGCAACAAAGGTGATCACATGGCTCGCCGCGGTCTGATTCAGATGGTAGGACGCCGCAAGCGATTGCTGAAATACCTGGAACGACGCGACTTCGAAGCCTACAAGGCAGTCGTCGCCAAGCTAAAACTCCGCAAATAACAGCGGAGTTTTTCTTTTGCTAGACAAACCTTTTTTGCACGGTGCTACAATGTAAGCATGAGTGATACCACGCCGGTCATCGAACTGGTTGACGTAACCAAGCAATTTGGTTCGTTCAAGGCGGTGTCAAAGGCTAGCATGGCAATTTCTAAGGGAGAAGTCGTTGGGTTCGTTGGGGCGAACGGCGCAGGAAAGACCACTACCATCAGTATGCTATTGGGCTTCATCCGGCCGACCGAAGGTACGGTACGCCTGTTCGGCAAGGACGTGACACCTCAGAATGCGCACCGGTCACACGAACGGATAGGGTATGCTGCCGGCGACATGGAGCTGCCGGCGACGCTCACCGGAAGGCAGTACCTGGATTTTTTGCTGCGTCAGTCCGGTACAAAGGACCGCAGTCGTCTGCAGGCGCTGATAGAACGGTTTTCGCCTGACCTTAATAAGAAGTTCAAGAACTTGTCGCGCGGTAACAAACAAAAAGTCGCGCTCATCGCCGCGTTCGCAACCGACCCGGATGTCGTCATTTTGGACGAACCGAGCAGCGGGCTCGACCCGGCCATGCAAGAAGCGTTTTTGGAACTGATTAAGGAGGTCCAGGCCCGTGGAACGACCGTGTTTATGTCTAGCCACTACTTACAGGAAGTTATGAGCGCCTGCAGCCGCGTCATTCTTATGAAGAACGGTCAGTTCATTGAAGATGTCGACACGAAGCAACTGATGGCCATGGGTGGCAAGCGCATTACCGTAAAAAGCGGATACCGGCCGACCAAACCGCCAAAAAAAGCCGAGGATGTCGAAACGACGTTCGAAAACGATCTTCTGACGCTATCGTTCGTGTACAAAGGTGACGTCTCCGAACTGCAAAGCTGGCTGGCGGCGGTCAAGCAGCTGAAAGACATTGAAGTCAGCGAATACGACCTGGAAGAAACGTTCCATTCCCTCTATGACACGGAAGGGGACAAGGTATGATGCGCTCAGTGTATTTGAAGACGTTATATGACAAACGGTTCTTCCTGCTTGGTTGGACATTAGGATTTATGGCAATTTCAGCGCTGATGACGAGTTTTTATCCTGCCATGCACCAGGAAGGGTCAATCAGCTCGTTGCTAGAAAGCATGCCGGCCGCGTTCAAGGGCCTAGTAGGTAGTCTCGCCGATTTGACCCGATTTGACACGTATATCGCGTCGCAGTTGTTCGACATCCGCATGCCGATCATCGCGGGCATCATGTCAATCATATTAGGAATCGGTATTTCGGTCGCCGACGAAGAAAAGGGCGAGCTCCGGACTCTCTTAAGCCTTCCTGTATCGCGAACCAAACTGCTTACCCAGCGCTGGTTGGCCATGCTCACTATCATGGTGGTCATTGGATTCGGAATGGTGGCGGGTATTTACGCGGTTCTGCCGTTCATCGACATCGCGAGTATCGAGCCGGACGTTTTGGCGCGGCTCAGCGCTATGACGCTGCTTATTATGATTACGTTCGGAACGATTCCGTTCGCTGTCGGACTGGCGACTGGTCGACGCTCGGTGGCAACCGGAGTCAGCATCCTTATCGTCATCGGAAGCTTTTTACTGAGTACGTTCGCCCAAGCCGTTGACTGGTTAAGTGACTATGAACCACTGTCGCTTCTGCATTACTTCCCGGCGGCCGACATAGTGAAGAACGGTATCGACCTGAAGGATGTCGCCGTGTTTGGTGTGGTCACTGTCGTGCTGTTGGTGCTCTCTATCGCTTTCTTCCGTGCCCGTGACGTCGCGTAAGTTTATATTCGATTTGAATCGTGCAGTAACTCTATGTGACGCGTTCCGAATCTGGCATTCACATGAATTCCGTATAATAGCTCGCGCACGTTATCTTCAGTTGCTAGGCGTTTCCAGCCTTTGGCGCCAACAACTTGATAGCTAGAATCGTATACCCAGTTAATCGAAGGCCCGATCCAATATTCAAGTGATTGAGGGATAGACTGAAGCTCCGTGCAAAGCCTTTCAAACGCACCACCTTCATAGAGTTCCTTAATGACATATGATATAGCATCGCCAAGCTCGTCGTCACTAAACTCAAGCTCTGGATATGTTTTGAATTTTAGACGATACGTTAAGGATTTTTTATCGTAATGCATGATTTCGTCGTCGAAGTATATACCCATTTCACGTGTTAAAAAGTACTGTGTATTTAAACCGATCACGCTCAGCAGACGATTCGCTAACGGAAGAAGCTGCTGTTTTTTTTGAACGGTCGTAGTATCGAGGTAAAAGTCGATGAAAAGCGATTTCGTACGTTTTAACTTACCTGTCGAAATATAGAATGGTTTCGATTGTCGACGTACGTCATTGAGGTTAATGACATCAAGCTTGTCGAATGTTTGCCAAGAAAGATTATCCAGCTCTTTCAGTTCGGCAATAATAGTCTCGAAACCACTGTGGCCGAACGGTTCTTGCTTTTCTGATTCGACCTGATTCCAAGCATTAAGCATAGTATCTTCGTTAATGGTGAGTCTCAGTGTGAGCAAATCTTTAATTGCATTCTCAGCCTCTTGTGTGAAGGCTGCAAATTCAACTACTATGATACCGCCATGATACATCTTGCCATCGAGTACGTAATCGACTGACGCGTAAACGTTCTTATCAAACAAATACTCAACGACACGATCACAGTAAATATGCTCGTATAGATGGCCGAGCTGTATGTGCTTCGTAGGCTTGAATAGAGTAAGGCTTTTCATTTCTTCACAGTATAGGTTGAGTGAGCCAGATTTACGACATGGCTCAGGTCGGTGACGTCATCGCCGCTTGGGGTTGCGGTTGCTCTTGATGCCGTCGTTGTGCGGGCTGGTGCTGTCGCGCCGATCGCGCTGCTGGGCGCGTTCAGCGCTCTGCTGGCGAGACTGCTGGCTCTTGTTGCCGCGCGACTGGAAGTTCGGCTTGCCGCCCTTCTTGCGTTGCTTTCGCAGTTGGCACGGAAGACACATTCCACATGAGCATGGCACTGTTTCTCACCTCCTTCAGAGGTGTCATTCAGGTATACCTGATGCCGAAAAGCCGAGGAAGTCCCTCTGGCTTCAATTTATACTCTCAAAGCGAGCGCACATCAACATCATAAACATAAAAAAGCAAAATTGGCAATTTGTTACCAATGTCATCACTTGAGGTATAATAAAAAGGTATTAACGCGGACGGTGATAGATATGAATGCTCATAAGAGCCTTCATACCTGTTACTCTCCGCACCACAAGAAGGAGGACATGCCTATGTCTACTATCAACCCGAACGGGAAAGAGATCGTCTCGGTTTCGACTGATTTCTTAGGAAAACCACTGACGCTCGAAGTCAACCGTGTCGGTTTTAGGACCACCGCCAGTGTGCTGGTGCGCTACGGTGACACTGTGATTCTGGGTACGGCCATGGTTGGAACGCGACCGGTCGTGCTGGATTATTTCCCATTATCAATCGACTATGAAGAAAAAATGTATGCAGCCGGCAAGATTTCGGGTAGCCGGTTCATCAAGCGTGAAGGACGTCCTTCTGACGAGGCCATCCTGATCGGCCGTCTGATCGACCGCCCGATCCGACCACTGTTCCCGAAGGGGTATCGTCAAGAAGTTCAGGTCGTTTCAAGCGTCCTTTCCATGGACCCAAGCTTCCGACCTGACTCAATCGCTATGATTGCCGCCTCAACAGCACTTTGCCTTAGCGGCGCACCATTCGACGGCCCAGTCGCAGGCCTGCGCGTCGGCCGGGTAAATGGTGAATTCAAAGCTTTCTTAACGCCCGAAGAACGCGAACAGAGCGACCTTGACCTCGTTGTCGCTGGCATCGAAAGCGGTATTACTATGGTTGAGGCCGGCGCCAACGAAGTGTCGGAAGCCGATTTGGCCGCGGCGCTCGCCTGGGCATTCGACGCCTACCAGCCGGCTATTGCGCTGCAAAAAGAACTTACTGCCAAGCTGGCACCGAAAGCTCTTGATTACACGTTGGTGCTTCCGAACGAAGATATCCAGAAAGAAGTCGACGAGTGGGTACACGGCAAACTCGGCGAAAAGCTGCGCCACCCGTACCCGGAACGCAACGAACAGGTGAACGACCTACGCTGGGCGTTTCATGAACACATGGCCGAACAGCACACCGAAGCCTACGAAGACCTGCGTGACGAGTACGACGAAGCATTCACCAGCGCTTTGCACAAAGATGTTCGCCGCGGTATCGTCGAAGAACAGACCCGCCCCGACGGCCGTGCGCTCGACGAAATCCGCCCCCTAAGCTCCGAAGTCGGTATTCTGCCGCGCGCTCACGGCTCAAGTTTGTTTACTCGGGGCGTTACCCAGGGTATGAACATCGTCACACTGGCACCGCTTAGCTACGCGCAGATGGTCGACACCATGGAAGTCACGGACGGTGAACGCCGTTACATGCATCACTACAACGCACCTGGTTACACCGTCGGCGAAGTCCGCCGCCTCGGCAGCCCGGGCCGCCGCGAAATCGGCCATGGATACCTAGCGGAACGCGCAGTGCTTCCAATGCTGCCAAGCGAAGAAGAATTCCCGTACGCAATCCGTTCGGTCACCGAAATCATGAGCCAGAACGGTTCGACCAGCATGGCCGCCACCTGTTCAAGCGTACTCGCGCTCATGGACGCCGGCGTGCCACTTAAGCGCCCGGTGAGTGGTATCGCCATGGGTCTGATGCTGGACGGCGATACGCCATACGTGCTCAGCGACATCGCCGACGCTGAAGACTTTGCCGGAGATATGGACTTCAAGGTTACCGGTACCGAAAAAGGCATCACGGCCGTTCAGATGGACATGAAGGTTCACGGGCTGCCAGTTGAGATCTTGCAGCAAGCGATTGAAAAGGCCAAAGCTGGGCGTCTGCACATTCTTGAGCACATGCTGTCGACGATTGCCGCGCCACGCGTGTCTCTAAGTCCGCACGCGCCACGCATTGAAAAGATTAAGATTAACCCCGACAAAATAGGTGCAGTCATTGGTAAGGGTGGGGAAGTCATCAACAAGATTACCGCTGAAACCGGTGCCGAAATCGACATCAAAGACGACGGTCTTATTACCGTCGCCAGCCCGAACGGCGAGAACATCCAAAAGGCGATCGATTGGATTAAGAGCCTGACCGAAGAGCCCGAAGTCGGCCGCATTTACGAAGGCACGGTCGTTTCCATCAAGGACTTCGGCGCGTTCGTGAACATCATGCCGGGAATCGACGGCATGGTTCACATTTCGCAGCTTTCTGACAAGCGAGTCGAGAACGTGACCGACGTGCTGCACGAAGGACAGGTGGTCAAAGTCAAACTGACTGCTATCGACGAGCGCGGCCGCCTCAGTCTGACCATGAAAGACATTGAGCAATAAAAAGCCGAGTGAACCAAATTATACCCCTCGTCGCAGGGGTATAATTATAAGATAAGGTGAGAAAAAGGAGGAGCGGTGCAACGACGAACCAAACTGATTATTGCAGGTGCTATCGCGGTTTTTATCGCGCTCGTAGCCACCCTGACGCTCCTCTACGTCAATGTCTGGGCGGCTCCGACCAAGCAAGATTTTGAAAAGGCCAAGGCTGCCGTCAAGAGCCTCGGTACGACGTTCGATGAAGTCAGCTCGGCATCGGCAGCATACGCGGCTACCTTTTCGAGTGGTTCCAGCGCAAAACCGGACTCAGAGAAAACATTGAAGAACCGGTACGAATCATCAGTGAAAAAACTTGCACAAAGCCTTGATGAAATCGAAAACATGAAGGCAATTCGCGATAAAGAAGTCCGGTCGGCAAACAATGCGCTGCGAAAAAAGGCCGATGCGTTTATACACTACAGCAATGGGTTCGTCACCATGAAAAAGTCATTCGCCGAATGCAACGATATCCTGCAGGTTTCCAGGCAAACGAACGTCGCGAAAGCGCACAGAGAGGCTTCGAAGGACTGCCTGGCAACGCTCGACGCACTGGCAAAATCGAAGGTAGCGGTTTTCGCCAACTACGCACGGACGTTCGCAAATGGCGTCCGCGAGCGCCAAAAGATATTTGATAGTTACGAAAAGACCAACCAGCCGACCGAAAAGTCGGTCAGTGACCTTAAAAAGGCCAATGCTACTCTCGTCGGCTCGCTGGATCTTGAAGCACTTCAAAAAGCGAGCCAAGACGCGTCGGGCGCGCGTGAACTTCAAAAGTTAGAGCAATTACTCAGTCAAAAAATCACGCAGTCATAGACATGGATACACAGACCGAACTCGACAAAATCAAGCAGGCGATTCTTGCTGCGGATGTCACGCCGGAACTTTCGGTGCAGGCACTGAATTTGGTCATGGGCGATGGCAACCCGAACGCCGACATCGTATTCATCGGCGAAGCACCGGGCAAGAACGAGGACGAGCAGGGGCTCCCGTTCGTCGGAGCCGCCGGTAAGTTCTTGAACGAAATGCTAGCCGCTGCCGGGCTGGACCGTTCCGATGTGTACATCACTAACATCGTGAAATATCGTCCACCGAACAATCGCGACCCGCTGCCGGAAGAAAAGCAGGCGTTCTGGCCGTACCTTGCCCGTCAGCTTGAAATCATCGATCCCAAGGCGATCGTGACGCTCGGCCGCCATAGCATGGAGTTCTTTCTGCCCGACGCTCGCATAAGTCAAATCCATGGTCACGCGGTTAGAAAAAAGGTGAAATACCACGACGGGAAGGAGCATGAATGGCTTATTGTTCCGCTTTACCACCCTGCGGCGGCGCTGTATAACGGGGGTCTGCGTCAAACGCTCATTGACGACTTTCTGAAAGTACCAGAATTTATAAAAGGTCTTAAATAACTTGTCAAACAGCGCGCTATTTGCTATACTAAGGGCTACTACAACCGAGGGAACTGACCGAATTTACCCAAGCCTCATCTGTATACTTAAATAATTTTCGAAATTAAAAATAAATTCTTTTACCAAAGGAGAAATAACAATTTATGGGTCAACGCCGACTCGCGAAGCCGCAAGCTGATGATATGTCTAAGCGGCCTAACCAACAAAAGCGAAAATCCGACAATACCGTACTGAACAACACCAGTACTCGCCGCGGAGAAGTCTTCCGCGCTCAGCGCCGCACGTCCGAAGACGTCAACCTGCGCGCCAGCCAGCACATCATCAACGTGCCGGTAAATAAGAGCATTTATAACGGCTACGACGGTAAGCAGTTTAGTCTGGCCGACCAAAAACGTGCCAAACAAACCCGTGGCCCGAAGCTGAAAATCATGCCGATCGGCGGCCTAGGCGAAATGGGTATCGGTAAGAACATGATGGCGATCGAATACGAGAACGACATCATCGTCATCGATATGGGCTTCCTGTTCCCAGGTGCCGACTACCCGGGTATTAACTACATTACCCCTGATATCAGCTACCTTGAAGCCAACAAGCACAAAATCCGTGGCGCCGTGTTCACGCACGGGCACTTGGACCACATCGGTGCCTTCCGCCACCTGATTCACCGTATTCCAGCCCCAGTGTACGGCTCAAAATTCACTATTGGTATGCTCAAACGCACCATGGAAGAAAGCTCCAGCGGCTACGAACCGGAATACTACGAACTGAACCCTGAACTGCATGAACGCGTGCAACTTGGCGATAGTTTTTCAATCGAACTCGTGCGGGTGAACCACTCGATTCCTGACGCAACGGCCGTGGTCGTCCGCACCCCGCTGGGTGTACTGGTTGACACCGGAGACTGGCGGTTCGAAGAAAACCCGGTCGACGGCCGCAAGTTCGATCTTGAACGTCTGACCGAAATCGCCACCAAAGAAGGCATTCTAATGCTCATGAACGAATCGACCAACTGTGAGTCCGAAGGCACCCACACGCACGGCGAATTCGACATTCAGGTCAGTATGGGCCAAGCAATGGACAAATACCCGAACTCTCGGCTAATCCTCAGCTGTTTCTCTAGTCAGATTCACCGTATGCAGGTAATCCTCGACGAAGCCAAAAAGCACGACCGTAAGGTGGCATTCGCCGGTTACAGCATGATTCAGAACATGGAAGTCGCGCTCCGCGCCGGCGCCATTAAGGTACCAAAAGACGTCGTTATGAAAATGGAGGACATCGTCAAGCTGCCAGACGGCAAGGTAACGATTGTCTGTACCGGTTCACAGGGCGAATTCAATGCCGTGTTGAACCGCATGGCGTCGGGTGCCCACAAGCACATCAAGATCAAGAATAGCGACGTCGTCGTGTTCAGTTCTAACCCGATTCCGGGCAACGAAAAGTATGTCGTACGTACGGTCGACGGCCTTATGCGAGAGGGAAGCGAAGTCGTTCAGAACGGCAAGACACACCTGACCGGTATCGGTCCGCTGCACCTTTCAGGTCACGGCTACTACGAAGACCACGTTAAGCTAATTAACGCCCTTAACCCGACGTATTACATGCCGATTCACGGTGAATTCCACATGCTTGTCCACAACGCCCGCCTGGCAGAAAAAGAAGCGGCTATTCCACGACAAAACATCTTTGTCTGTGACTCTGGTGACGTCATTGAAATCACGACTGAAGGTGCGCGCAAGAACGGCCGTATTCCAGTCGGTGGCACCATGTACGACGATTCTGGCGCCGTTGTGAGCGAAGTCGTCCTGAAAGATCGCATTCACATGGCCAACGAAGGCATGTTCGTGGTCGTCCTAACACTGCAGCGCGGTACCGGCCGGCTGCTCACCAGTCCGGACATCATTTCGCGCGGGTTCATTTACCTGCGTGACAGCGAAGAGCTGATGGGACTGATTCGCCAGTACCTCAAGCAAAAAGTTGCTCGCGGCTTTGGTGGCAAAAAAGTCGACCTAGACCAAATGAAGAAGGAAATCAAAGACGAGATCACGCATATTCTGTACGACCAGACACGTCGCACGCCTATCGTCATTCCGGTCATTAACGAAATCGGTGGCGCCGGCCAACCACAGCAGCAGAGTGGCCGCCAAAACGGGGGAGCGAAACCAGCTCCAACGGCCAAGCCATTCGTTCGTCCTATTGCTAAAAAGCTTCCGCCCAAGCAGGTGCCTGACACCGAAGCGGCTGAACCGAAGCCTCACTTCGACACAAGAGGTTACTAATTCAGGAGGGGCTCGCCCCTCTTGATAAAAATATAGATTTATGCTAAAATATACTTTTAGCTATGAAATTCGCGAATCGTGAACTAATTGAAGAAGTGGCAGCCCTGGGTATGCCATACCCTGAAGAAATCGTCATTAACCATGGCGCCGCCTTGGTTATTCGCGGTATCCGGCCTGAGCGCGAGAATGGTGACATCGATATGGCGACGAATCTGGAAAACAACCAGTATTTAGAGCATGAACTGGGGTTCAGAGCCGTCCGGATGCTGGTCGGTATCAGCAAGGAAGGCAAGGAGCGCACGGTCATTTCACGCCGTGACGACAAGGACCGGTTCGACATCCACCGTTGGGACTTTTCGATGTACCGCTACAACCGCACGGGCAAAGGGCGAATATATTTACCCGAACTCGGCACTATGAGCGACCAGGACCCCGAGACCGGAATCTGGGTGGCCAAGCCTGAACTGGTTGCGCTGACCAAACGCGAAACCGGACGGCCGCAGGACGAAGAAGATTTACGGCGGATCGCACAGTACCTGGAACTCGGATATTAATAATAATCCAATACGAAAGCCCCGTCGTCGCCGGCGGAGCTTCGTATTTTGAGGCTCGACGCTCTAGCGAGAACGGGGCGGGTACGTCAGTGCATGAGCACCGTCTCGTCCGTAATCCTGTCCGAGAACAGCACCTCGCCGTCCTGTAGCTGAACACTGAACGTTCCCGGCACGAGGTGGCCTTCGGTCGGCTCGATCGCGACGAGCGTTCGCTGGGCGAGCAGATGACTGAGCTTCTGCTCGGGCAGGGTGCCGGCCAGCGGGTACTCGGCGATCAGGGCGTTCACGAAGTCCGCCTTGGTGTCGATGCCGGTGACGGCGACGCGATCGAGCCCCAAGCGCCACAGGTCGAACGCGAGCTGACCGCCGTTCACGCCCGCCAACCACAGGGGGCGGAGGCTCGTTCGTGAGTTGTAGGTGACCTTGACCGGGTTGTTGGGCTGCGACGCGAGTCGGAGCTCGATGATGAGGCGGGGCATTGCATGAATCCCTTCGATGGACGGATTGTGGAAGTACGTGAGGGTTACTATAAAAGCCATAGCGGTCATGAGCAAGCATAAGCATTGATTTTTGTTGCGAATTATGCTACAATAAAGCAGAATCTTCCCTCGACAGAGGTGAAGCCGAGCCGTATAATACCAACTAGTTAGAATAAGCACTATGGCGAAAAGAAAAAGGCGAACAAGCAAAAAACCAGTCAAGCAGGTTCCGCAGCACACGCTGCCAACCGGCTTTTGGAATCAGGTCGGCGCGGTCGGCCTGCTTGCCATTAGCGTGCTTTTAATAGTTGCTTGGTTTGGTGTCGGGGGACCGGTGTTGGAATGGCTGCAGTCGGCCAGTCTGGCGACCATCGGCTACGCGGTCTACATACTACCACTACTGTTTATTTACGTTGCCATTGAAATCTTTAGGGCCGAAGAAAACCGGCTGCCAATCGTGCTCTACGTATCAGGCGTCGGACTCGTACTTTGGTTCGCCGGTTTGTTCGGGTTACTCGGTACGAGTGGTAACCAGACGGGCGGGTTTTTAGGTAAGACCCTGAACGATGGCGTGCTGGCGTTGGTCGATTCGGGCGTGGCCGTATTCATATACATACTGCTGATCTTGCTGACCAGCTTGTTTATCATTCGCGTGTCGCCGTTCGTGTTGATCCGAAAGCTCTGGGAACTTATCCGTACCCGGAGCGAAGAAGGCGAGCAAAAAGAAAACGTGAAGGTCATGCGTAAAGCCGCCGAGCTTGACGTTCGCGGCGAAACGGCCGAGTTCAAGATGAACGCCGGTGTGCCAGTGGCCGACCCAACCGACAAGAAGTCCGGTCGTTTATCGAGTCTGAAAGGCAGCGTGCAGCAGGACAAGGTGGCAGAAAGCCAGGCCGCGCTCGTGAGCGTACGCGACCCGAACTGGCAGGCGCCAAGCCTGGACCTGCTTGAAAAGAAACAAAACCCGGCCGACGCCGGCGACGTGCAGCATAACGCCAAGATTATTAAAGACACCTTGGCCGAATTCGCGATAGACGTCGAAATGGAAGGCGCCAACATCGGTCCGAAGGTAACCCAATACACCCTTAAACCGCCACAGGGCGTCAAGTTGACGCGTATTACGCAGCTCGAAACCAACATCGCGCTGAACCTGGCAGCGCAGACACTTCGTATCGAGGCACCGATTCCTGGCATGCGCGCCGTTGGTATTGAAGTGCCGAACCGACGTGCGGCCGACGTACGTCTGCGCGGTATTCTTGAAAGCAAGCAGTGGCAGGCGACGCACGAACCGCTTGGCTTCGCGATTGGTAAGGACATTTCCGGTGATGCCGTGGTCGGGCAACTGAACAAAATGCCTCACCTGTTGGTCGCCGGTCAGACAGGGTCCGGTAAGTCGGTCATGATCAACACGCTGCTGACCAGCCTGCTGTACCGTAACTCACCATCTGAAATGAAGCTGATTCTGGTCGACCCGAAGCAAGTTGAAATGGCACCGTATGAAGACATTCCACATCTGCTCACACCGGTCATTACTGAACCTGAAAAAACCATCAGCGCGCTTAAGTGGGCTGTCAACGAAATGGAACGACGCTACCGCCTGCTCGCCGAGGCTAAGATGCGTGACATTAAGTCGTATAACCAGTCGCTCGGGAGTCGTGGCCGTAAGATCGCCGTTACCGACGAAGAAGGTCCGAGTGACACCGCAGATGGCGCTATGCCGTATATTGTCATCGTCATCGACGAGTTGGCCGACCTAATGATGGTCGCTGCTCGTGACGTCGAAGCGTTAATCGTACGTCTGGCGCAGAAGGCTCGTGCCGTCGGTATTCACCTGGTACTCGCCACGCAGCGCCCATCGGTCGATGTTATTACCGGACTGATTAAGGCGAACATTCCAGCGCGTATCGCTTTCACGGTGGCGTCACAGATCGACAGTCGCACCATTCTGGACCAGATTGGCGCCGAAAAATTGCTTGGCCAAGGTGACATGTTAATGAAGACCGCTGAAATGCCAAAGCCAAAGCGTATCCAGGGCGCTTGGGTCATGGACCAAGAAGTCATGAAGATTACCGACCACCTGCGTATGCAGTCGGCCCCGCAGTACAACGACGAAATCGTGTCGCAGCCCGTTCACCTGAACGGTAAGGGCGGCGTAGTCATGGACTACGGCGGCGAAGGCGGTGATGACATGTACCAGGACGCCCTGCGTGTGGTTATTGAAAGCCGTAAGGCTTCAACCAGTCTGCTGCAACGACGTCTACGCATTGGGTACGCCCGTGCAGCCCGTATTATCGAAGAAATGGAAGAACAGGGTGTCATTGGACCTGCCGACGGCTCCCGCCCGCGCGAAGTGCTTATTTCAAGCATGGATGACCTACAGCCAGAAGGTCGATAATGAGCCAGCCACTCCTGAAAGCCTTGCCGAGAATCATTGCGATCATTATTTCATTAGCGGTTTCGCTTGGAGGAATCTTGTTGCTTGGCTGGGACTGGCGCCAGATTATCGTCCTATACTGGTTGACCAACGTTACTGTCGGAGTCACGGCGTTGATTGACATCAGTCGCTCAGATACTTCGACCTCGAAGTACAATATGTTTGGTAATATTTCTCCTGCACTTCTGCGCACTCTGTTTTGCGTGTTCTTCACAGCACACTACGGTATGTTCACGCTAGTGCATGGCGTGTTCGTGTTTCTTATCGTTTCTGGCAACTTTTTCACCCCTGCGGAACACGCACCCATAGAATACGGACCAATATTCGTGAGTTGGCTTTTGATGTTGCTGGCGATGGTTATTGCCCGGTGGTCTACGCCACAAACGAGGCTGCCGATAGATACAGCGATGATGGGTCCGTACCGACGTATTCTGGCCTTGCAGCTCAGTATTATCTTCGGTGTCTGGGTTATCGTTATCTTCCATCTGCCATCGGGTGCGGCCATTTTACTTGCCCTTCTGAACACTTTCTTCGAACTCCGCTACACAAGGCCATCTCCTCAGTAGACATACCTCTGTAAACCTGCTATAATTACACCTGTTATCAACCTAGGCTTGTCTGCGATAGGACAAGCATCCTAAATAAGGATTCCAGAGGAGGAACACTATGCAGGAATACGAACTGACCGTGTTAGTTCACCCAGACCGCGAAAGCGAGCTGGAAAAAGCACTGACCACCGTGCGTGATTTGGTCACGACCAGCGGCGGTAAGATAGTAAAAGAAGACAACTGGGGCAAGAAAAAGCTTGCGTACCGGATTGTCAAGCAAGACTTCGCCATCTACGTACTGATGGACGTCGAACTACCGGCAGCCGCACCGCTGAAAATCAGCAACGCCCTAAATATTTCGGACGATGTTATCCGTTATCTTCTAGTCAAGGTCGACGCCCGTGAGCGCGCTAAACTGGAAGCCGCAAAGAAGAATCAGCCTGAAGAAGGCGAGGAGGAGTAGGAACCATGGCTCGCAGTATCAACCAAGTGATCCTGATGGGCCGGCTAACGCGCGACCCTGAAATGCGCACCACCACTACCGGCAAAAGCATCGCTAGCTTCAGTCTAGCGGTCGACCGTCAGACCCAAGACGACCAAGCCGACTTCTTTGACATTACCGCCTGGGAAAAACTCGGCGAACTAGCTAACCAGTATCTGTCTAAAGGCCGCCGCTGCTTAGTGCAGGGTCGCCTGCGCCAGGACAGCTGGGACGACAAAGAAACCGGCAAGAAGCGCAGCAAGATCGAAGTCGTGGCGACTGATATTACCTTCCTTGACGGTCCGAACGGCAGCGAAGGCGGCAGCTCTGCTCCTCGCAGCGCCGACAACGGTTCTTCAAACAAGAAGAGCAAAGACGTCGTTATCGACGACATTGACGACAAACCAATTGATTTAAGTGAAATTCCATTCTAGGAGATAAATTTTAATGGCACCGAAACGATTCAAAAAAGACGTTACGACGTATTTTGACTACAAAGACGTAAAGACCCTCGGTCGTTACATTAACGCCTACGGCCAGATCGAGCCGATTGGCAAGACCGGCCTAAGCCTAAAGCAGCAGCGCCAACTGGCGACCGCTATCAAGCGCGCCCGACACCTGGCACTACTTCCATTCGTCAGCCAAGGGTAATAACCCATGGGAAGTGCAGAATTTGACGACCGCTCACATGGTATAGGCCCTGAAGACGTCGACCGTGACGAGTCAATTGCTCACGACAACGATGGTGATTGGTTTGACGAAGACTTCGACTCCAAAACCGTGAAGATTGCGCTTGGTGGGATTGCGGCTGGCGGTCTGCTAACAGGTATTTACGTGATAGCTCATCGTCGACTGAACAGAAGAAGGGAAGAATAGTATGTATCAACCGACCGACCTCAAAAAAGGCACCGTCATTCAAATCGACGGTACACCGTATCGTGTGACCGACTATGCCCAAAAGGTCATGGGCCGCGGCGGCAGTATCGTGAATGTCCGACTGAAGAACCTGCTTGACGGCAGCGTGATTCCAAAGACCTTCAAGGGTGCAGACAAGATTGAACCAGCCGAAGTTACCACTAAAAGTGTTCAGTACTTGTATGCCGATGGTTCGAACTACTTTTTTATGGACCCTGAAACGTTCGAGCAGTTCGAACTACCGGCCGACGTGGTTGATTCTGCCAAGGACTACTTGAAAGAAGGTGATAACCTGAGCCTGCAATTCTTCGGCAGCCGTGTGATCAACGTTGAACTTCCGAAGAACCTGTACCTCGAAGTTACTTACACCGAAGACGTCGTTAAAGGTGATACCAGCGGTGCGGTTCAAAAAGATGCCACGCTTGAAACCGGCCTTTCTATTCGTGTGCCGGCTTTCATTAAAGTCGGTGACATCGTCAGTGTCGACACCAGCACCGGCGAATACCGCGAACGTAAGAAGTAAGCTATGAAATACCGGCTTGACGCCTACCTGACCAACAAGCGCCTGGCGCCGACCAGGTCGCAAGCCGAATCAATGATCCGCTTAGGCGACGTGTCCGTGAACGGGTATATCGTGACCAAGGCGGGTCATTTTGTGTCCGAGGGCGATACGGTGATAGTAAAAGATAAGACCCGCTACGTGTCGCGGGCGGGGTTAAAGCTTGCTAGTGTCGCGCAAAAACTGTCGCTCGATTTTACCGGCGCGACCGTGCTCGATGTCGGTTCCAGCACAGGTGGCTTTACTGATTATGCGCTGCAGCACGGTGCAAAAAAGGTGATCGCCGTCGACGTTGGCACCGACCAGCTACATCCGTCTTTACAGGGTGACGCACGGATCGAACTGCACGAGAAGACTGATATCCGCGACTTTTCTACTGATGACCGCATCGATATCGTGGTCATCGATGTCAGTTTCATCAGCTTGCAAGACATCTTGCCTGATGTCGCGCGAATCGCACCAACCGCGAAGGTCGCTGCCATGGTAAAGCCGCAGTTCGAAGCCGGCAGAGGACAGGCAAACAAAGGGGTGATTAAGAACGACAGCATTCGCCGACAGATTTTGAAGGATTTTGAGACCTGGGCAAAGCAGCGTTTCGTCATACTCGATAAAGCTGACAGCGATGTCGCTGGTGCCAAGGGCAATCGAGAGCGGTTCTACCTCTTAAAAGCGTTAGCGTAACTATTTACTTTTTTTATAACTATGATATAATCATTCTATCTGACCCCAGTTACGGGCTGTCGGTGATGCTGAGGTGTGTCTAGCTTGAGTCAAGTTGCTCGCTGTCGCGCTTTCGGCAGTTAACAATTCGGTTCTAGCTACTACGCTTCTCAGCCACGCCGACGATCCGTAAATAATGGATCCGCTAGTGGACGGTCTCCACACCCCACCAAAGGAAAAGGAGTTGAGCCATGAAGGCTCTTCCCGCAAAGCGACGGCTGTACAGACGAAGCCGGGGCCACAAGGTCCTTGCCAGTCTGACGGCCTGTCTCGGCATCGTGATGCTGACACTCGGTTTCACCGGCGCACCCGCGCTGGCAACCGGCGGCAACAACGGAACGATCAAGATCCACGAGCAGGGCACACCGTCCGGCTCCGAGAGCAACGACCCGAAGGTCTGCGTCTTCAACGTCGAGGGCTTCGGCTTCGACGAGGGCCAGACCGGCTACCTGTACTTCGACGTGCAGGGAGGAGACGGACCGACCGGCACGCCGGCAGGTCCGTTCGACTTCGGGCCGACCAACGCCAACGGCTACTACGCGACCCAGTACTTCAACCTCGACCCCGGCCACTACAAGGCGACTCTGTACGGGAAGCCCGGTCGCGAGGACGAGAAGGCGAAGTCCAAGGTCTTCAAGGTCGAGTGCGAGGAGCCCGGCGACACGGTCGCCGTTCCCACCCAGGACACGGTCGACCCCTGCAACCCACAGGGAGTCAGCAACAACGTGGCCTGGAAGGACCCACTGCCCGCTGACACCGACAAGATCGACTGGTCCGAAAGCAACGGTGGTGCCACCCGCACCGCCTCGCTCAAGGACGAAGCCGACGAGTGGTCCGACGGCACGACCGCGCCGAAGGTGTTCAACCTGCCGGCCGACTCGGGCGAGACTTGCCCACAGGAGCAGCCGGCGGGCGAGCTCCACGTCTCCAAGGCGTGCGAGTCAATCACCATCGGCATGCCCACCGGCGTCAAGCCGGAGGGTGCGCAGGTGGTCATCAAGCTCGACAACGTGAGCGTGATGCCTGACACCTACCCGGTGACGCCGGGTTCGCACACCGTGGATCTGTACGTCAACGGCGAGAAGGTGGACTCCGAGACCGTCGTGGTCGAGGAGTGTCCTGCGCCTCCGACCGTGGTGACGGTCCCGACTCAGGAGACGCTCGACCCTTGCAACCCGCAGGGCGTGACCAACAACGTCGCCTGGAAGGGTCCGCTGCCTGCGGACACCGACACGATCGACTGGTCGGAGAGCAACAACGGCGCGACCCGTACCGCCACCCTCATCGGCAACACCGTGTGGAGTGACGAGACGACCGCGCCCAAGGTGTTCAACCTGCCGGCGGACTCGGGTGTGACCTGCGCGCCGCCGGAGGAATGCCCGGACGGCTACCAGGACGAGAACCCGCAGGCTCCGTGCTACGTCGAGAAGCCACCCGTCACCAGGGTGGAGTCTGCGCGTGCCGAGGGCTGCAAACTGCACGGCGTGGGCGGCGTGGAGACAACCACCACGACCTACACCACGTCGTACTCGTTCAACGAGGAGACCCAGCAGTGGGAGTCCTCGGAGACCGCAGCCAGCTCCACGAGCTTCACGCCGTACACCAAGGCGCAGCTCAAGGCGAAGGGGTGCGTGAAGAACGACACCTCGCCGCCGGACGACAACAACCCGCCGCCGAACCACCCGACAAGTGCGCCGCACGCCGGTGCGACCTCGGGCCAGTTCGGAACCAGCAGCTACCTGCTGATCGGCAGTGGCACGGCCTTCCTGCTCGTGGCGCTCGTGCTCTTCGGGGCACCGCGTCGACGGGTCGGTGAGGCCTGACCGGCGACTCGTAGTATTTCTGCTGCTTGCGGTAGGAGTACTGCTCGTTCTCACGGCCGCTTGGGTATCGTCGCGAGATGACATCCAGGCGGTCCGTGAGTCCGGGACGGAGCTAGGTGCACCAAGCCTGACTCCGAGCCCATCGGAGTCGGTCGCACCATCAGCTTCGGCGAGTCCGACGCCCAGCAAGCCATCTCCGACAGCGGAAGATGCCACTCCAGGCATTCCTCAGCAGTTGGTGATACCCTCGACCGGCGTCAAGGCGCCGGTCGAGCAGGTCGGGATGCTACCTGATAACACCCAGGAAGTTCCCGACAGCATGGATAACGTTGGCTGGTACCGTGACGGCAGTAAGCCGGGGGAACCCGGTAACGCTGTCATCACGGGACATACCTGCAGTACGTGCGACGGTGTCTTCGATCGGCTTCCGCAGCTGAAAGAAGGCGCGCTGATCACGCTCAAGGCCGCGAAGGGAAGCATTGTCTACCGTGTTTCATCGGTCGGCAGTGTGGAAATTGCGGACTTCGGCAAGTACGCGGACGACATCTACCGCACCGATGGGCCGCCAGGACTTGTCCTGATGACCTGTGGTGACTGGAATGGTTCGACGTACGAGGCGACTACGGTCGTCTATGCCGAGCAGGTCAGCTAGAACCGAAGGACCACCCACTCCAAGAATTCCCGGGAGGGAGGGAGTGGGCACCGGCCCGTTCTCTGTACACGAATCCACGTGTGCAGAGGGCGGGCCTCTTCAATTGGGAATTATTTCGAAACGTTGAACCGAAACTCAACGATGTCACCCGGACGCATAACATAGTCTTTGCCTTCGGTACGGACTTTACCGGCCGCCTTGGCAGCCTGTTCGGAACCGGCGGCAACCAGGTCATCGTAATCGACTATTTGAGCAGCGATGAATCCGCGTTCAAAATCGCCGTGAATCACGCCGGCAGCCTTTGGCGCCGTGTCGCCGCGGCGGATCGTCCATGCGCGGACTTCTTTTTGGCCGGCGGTAAGATAACTTTGCAGACCTAAGGTTTCATAGGCAGCGTGAATCAGTTGGTTCAGCCCACGCTCTTTAACGCCGTAGCTTTCAAGCAGCTCGCCGGCTTCGGTGTCGTCAAGGCTACGCAGTTCTTCTTCTAGCTTGGCGCATATGAATACGGATTTGGCGGGGGCGACAAGCTTGGCAAGTTCGGCTTGTTTTGATTGGTCCGCGATAATGTCTTCATCGACGTTAAATGCATAAATTACCGGTTTGGCGGTTAGTAAATGTAGGTCTGAAATCGCTTCCAAATCGAGTGAGGGTAGGACACTTAACGGGTTACCTTCATTTAGGTGGCGCATGAGGCTTTCCAGGTAACCAAGTTGTTCACGCGCGGCGGGGTTAGCCTTGGCTTCTTTTTGCACTTTCGGCAAACGACCCTCGATGGTTTGTAAGTCTGCCAAAATGAGCTCGGTGTTAATGACTTCGATGTCACGCTTAGGATCGGTAGGGGACTCGTCGTGACGAAGCACGCTGGAATCTTCGAAGGCGCGGACGACGTGAATGATCGCGTCGCAGCTGCGAATGTTTGCTAAAAACTGGTTGCCTAAACCTTCGCCTTTGGATGCGCCGGCTACGAGCCCGGCGATATCGACGAAGGTAACCGTCGCGGGAATGACTTTTTCGGCTGAATACATTTTTTGGAGCACGTTCAGGCGTTCGTCCGGCACAGGCACGATACCGGTGTTCGGTTCGATGGTCGCGAACGGGTAATTGGCAGCCAAAATCTCGCTGTCGGTCAGCGCGTTGAACAAAGTTGATTTGCCGACGTTAGGTAAGCCGACGATGCC
>DEBR01000001.1:48027-58885 GCA_002348615.1 Candidatus Saccharibacteria bacterium UBA2951
CCTATACTTAACATTTAACCCAATGTCCGACTGGTTAGAGCTAATATTCGATTGGGTTGGAACGCTTGAGTTGCTATACTTAACATCTAAACTAACCTTTTCTGTCGCAAGAACCGGTATGCGTCCCCATACACTCACTTCTTCTTTCGTTGCGACGACTTTAGTAACTACTTTTTGGACGATTTCTTTCTTCTCGGCAAAATCCAAGTCTTCTACTAATTTTATCACGCCCCCAGCCAATTCCTCTAGAGGTAGAGAGGGTTTGTTGGCTATTTCGTCTTCGATAGTCTTAATCTCTTCTACAATACTATGCGAACTTTCGCTAATCTCGTGCTTACGTTCTTTGTACATCTGTTCAGTTATTTCACCTTCGCCAAAGAGATTGAGGAAGCGTTGGTGTTTCTCATCAAGCCCTCGCAACCGTTCCTTGAGACGAGCTAACTCTGATTGGAGAGGCGATACTCGCTCATCTTGCCACTTCTTGGCTTGTTCAAAAACTAGCTCTGGCTGTTTGAGTAGACTTTCTAAATTACTCCACACTAAATCATCTAGCACGGGTACATTTATACCGTGCAGATAGCAGTTCCGTGTACCTTTACCGTTATTGAGCCTATCGGTACAACGGTAATAACGACTACCATTGGCGGGGTCGCCAGTGCGGGCAAGCCCACAAGGGCAGTAGATTGCACCGCCAAGAAGATATTTATTCTTACTGTTGTTGCGTGGGGCATAACGTTTATTTCGTGCAAGCTGTTCCTGAACTTTCTTGAAAAGTTCTGGTGTGACAATTGCAGGAACTTCAACCATCATCCAATCTTTCTTTGGTCGAGCAACACGGCTACCTTTAACGGTTCGTCGGTATTTTTCTACCTTACGAGGGTTCTTCGTCTCGACGGATTCCGTTTTATTATAATAGTGCTCGCCCATGTATGTAGTATCTCGAAGCATCCTATCGAGCACGCTAGTAGACCAATACTTTTTCTTGCCTTTTAACGGGGGAATACCGAGTTTGTACAACCTTGCTCGTATTGCATATTTGCTCAAAAACTCCTCGCCGCACCATGTGTAGATGTCTCTCACGACAGCAGCTTGCTTCTCATTGATAGAGAAGTAACCGTCACGAACATTCTTGATACGAGCATGATAGTCGTAGCCGTATTTTGGGTTGTAGCCTAGTAGTTTTTTGTTCTCATTTACTTTTCTGACTTTACCGATACGCATACGCTCTGTAATCTTTAGACGTTCATACTCGTGGAAGATTCCCATAACGCCACCCATGAGCCGTTCTTCATGACTATCGCCATTGATGTCATGTAGGCTGATAAACTCGACCTGTGCCGCTCGTAGACCGTCTAGGATAATCTCCTGATAGACAAACCTACGGGCAAGTCGCCCTCGGTCATAAGCATAGACAACTTCAAAGTTGCCGTCTGCTGCGTCAGCTCGCATTTTATCGAGTGCCGGACGTTCAAGTATTGTGCCACTCCACCCATCATCTTGATAGATACAATCAGGGGAGAGGGCATTACCGTCTGCCTCAACTCGCTTTAGTAGTTCTCCCTCCTGATTTTTAATTGTCTCCTCTTTTTCTTGTTCAGTTGTACTGACTCGCATATATATTGCTGCACGTTTCATTACTTTAATCCTCCTTGTGAATATGCTGCTACTAATTTAATTCCGTTTACTTGAAGCCATAAGTGGACAGACAGGAAGCAATCCATTCTCCTGCCAATTCTGGCGTAATCGCTGACAATAATGGCAGCAGGTTTAGACTCCTCTACATGTTTTACAAGCTCTTTGAATCCTCGTCGCTTGAAGGGGTGAGTGTTGCCGCTTGCAATGTCATTGTAGATTGCGACGGGCTTATAACCGTGCTGTTTAGCAAACGCCACAAGCTCGTTCTCGTGCTCCGCCATCCTATTAGCCTTGATGTCTTGGGTTGCATTTCTGTTGTAAATTATCGCTCGTTTTTCTTCTTGGTTATTCATAATTATCTCCTTAGTAACTTGTATTGTTGTATTTATTACCATATTATATATTTTATATTCGGTGAGAGCTACCATCAAGGGTCATTGCCCTGACTTACCTCTGTTAGTTTGTCAAACAGATAACCGTACACGGTATCAAGTGCAGTAGTTTCTTGTTCGTCGAATCGGTACTCGTAATGAGTATTACTCGTCGGTTTTTTAGCCTTATCTTTAGAACCGAGAAAACTATCGTTACTATTACTTACTCGTTTATTCGTTTTAGGCTCGTCCATCACTGCACACCCTCGCCGAGACTGTATAGCTTGGTATTTCCTACACCTGCGACGGGGGGAGCGAGTAGTCCCTCTGCGACCCATCTATTTAATAGGCTACGCAGTGTGTGCTCGTTGGTTTTTATATCGAGTTTCTCAAGCTCTTCAATCAAGTCCTTTTGGCGTAGCTGCTTATTCTGCGAGAGTAACTTAATGACGGCGGAACGTAGTATCTCTGACTTATCAATCTTCGATTTAACAGCTCCTAGATACTCGAATCGGAACTCCAACTCGTCGGCTGATACTTTCACTTCGAACGGGTCAAGCTCGACATCGTATCGCTGCTTAGTCTGGTCAAAATAGAGATACCACTTATCTTTACGGATTACTCCAATATGGCTATCTACTGCTGCAAGGATATCTGACGAACCTCGCATTTCATTGCCAGAGCCACCATTCATCGCCCCCTGTTTACGATTGTGCTGCGTTACCAATACGGCTACATCTGCTTCCGTGAAGCGTCGTAGTTTTCTGAATACTTTAGACATCTCACGAGCACTATTCTCGTCGGCGTCGTGTATGCGTATCAGGGCGTCAATTATCACGAGCTTGATACTCCGTGCTTCACACGCCAGCAAGGCTGCGTCAATGTGTTTATCGTCGAGCTGGAAGCCCTGTAATGCTACGAAGTGTATTGGCAAGTCTGCCGTTGCCCCTAGTTGATACAGTCGCTTTTGTAATAGTCGCTCACCATTCTCCTCGTCAATGACAAGAACACTTCCTTGTTGAGTGTTGAACTGTCCGAATAGCGGCTCTCCTCGTGCCACGGACAGTGCGATTTCAAGCAATGTATACGTTTTGAATGAACGTGATGTGCCAGAGAGAATTGTTATCGAAGCGTCAGGTATAAGCCTGTCTACGATGTATTCTTGTTCTGGATAATACTGTCCCATCAACTGGTCCAGTGGTTTTATACTGATAGGGTTCATAACCCCTCCTAATTTGTTGTGGAGCTGTTAGACGGGCTTGCTAATGTCGCAGCTCCTGCAAACCTACTATCAACTATATGGGGGTAGCTTAAACGGTTACATGGACAAACAATGGGCAAGTTATTTGTCCTATAAAGTAAGGGGTCGGTGTATCTATTTCACAGACTTACGTTTATAGATTTTATGAATATGGCTATATAGGTCAGAGTTGGCAGTTTGCCGAGGAAAATACTTTCGTGCAATCTGGACAGTCTTCATTCCAGCATCCATGTCTCTGACTATGCCTAAATCCCGTTCTCTATTGGTGTCAACTTTCGGTTTACGTTGTGGCTTACCGACTAGGGGAGCTATGTGTTTCCAAGCGTCGGCATACTTCTTCCTACTCGAACCTTTCGGAATACGCAGAATAACATCACCGTTTGAATCAATGCTGTCTATGACAATATCTAGGTCTGTATAAACAGAGTAGGCGTTATCAACGTACTCCTTGTTTATTACCACGTTCTCTACTATCAGATACCACGATTCATCGAGCGAGAATTGCTTGAGAATGTTCTCAATCATGAAGCGTAAAAACACCATTTTTCTTAGGCTGGGGTCGTGATAGCCGAGGTAGCCAGTAGCTCCTTCTGACATGTCTTTGATGATGTCTTCATATATCGCAGCCTCCTCAGAGGTACTGGCAGATTTAAGCTCTTTGGCGGCATTTTCGATAATCTCTTGTGATTCCGTAGCCGCTTTTTCATCGTATGTAATCAGCCCCAACTCAATCAGCTCCTCACGACTGGGGGTTCGCATAAGACGTTGGATTGCACTAGATGATGGTTCAGAATAAATCGGTTGCTTATTTGTCAGGCCAAGTTTTTTTCTGGTTTGATTGATGGCAGAAATGAAGTCGCTGCTTTGTAAGAGGAAGGGTAGTTTGTCATCTCTAAGTTTTTTACCGTCATCAATAGAGCCGCTTGTCAGACCGAGGTTTAGCCAGAACAACTCACTGCCAATATCGCCTAGAGGGTGAATCTTATCGTCAGCCATTGAGATTATTATAACCGTTGAGACATCATTCAGTGTTAGGGCTAAACGTATTTCTCACTGTTCTCCCACTGTTTTTGTGAAAATTACTATATAATAAAAATGTCTTACGCTTAATAAAATAATAGCAGTGGTTTTCGTTTCAGCTTCGGCTGCTAGCGGTTTTGCTCTTGAAATGGGCACCGTGTAAACAGTTGGGGCAAAACCCGCTGCTATGGGCGTAAGACACCTCACGGTGTCCTTTTTATTTGGAGCCGAACAACAACTAAGCGAGTCAGGAGGCTCTAAGTGAATACAAAAGAGAAAAAGTCAGTATTTAAGCGGTGGTGGTTCTGGGTCATTGTCGTTATCGTACTCATCGGTATCGGTGGTGCGGCAGGTGGTAACAAGGGCGATACTGCAACTAACACGGGTAGCAACAACGGCTCGCAAGACCAAAAAGCAGAAGAAAAGACCGAGTTCAAGATTGGTGAAACTGCCACTTTTGATGACAAGTCAATTACTGTTACCGACGTACAACGCAACTACGACACGGGCAACCAGTTCGCTCAGCCGGAATCTGGCAAAGAGTTCGTTATCGTAACCGTTAATATCGTGAACAATAGCGATTCTAATCTTGACTACAATACCTTTGAGTTCAAAATGCAGGACTCAAATGGCGTTCAGCAGAATGAAGCAATCACTGCACTTTCAGAGGGTAAGCTCAATAGTGGCTCACTCGCTAAGGGTGGTAAAGTTACTGGTAAGCTCGCCTACGAAGTGCCAAAAGACGATAAAGGTTTGAAACTGCTTTATCAGAACTTTAGCTTCTTCGATAACAAGGCAATCACTTTTAACTTGCAATAGCAGGAGAATAGCAGGAAGAATACCCGCTGTGATAGGCGGGTTTTCTATGTCTCGTATTGAGTCGTCTTGATAAAGCAAATATCATTAACATATGAAGCCAATTCGTTCATTTCGTGCCATCTGTCGAAGCCGCAGCCTAACTATATCGCAGACCGACACATTGCAATCCCTCGTAGACCAGCGTAAAGGCGTCTTACATCCGTACTGGATTCAATTAGCACTCTATATGCCATACGATTTCGCCAAGTGTTTACACGACGAATTAGTCGAGAATGAGTGGGCGGTGCCTGATAAAGTGGAAATTGACGGTACTGTTTGCGAGTCTGAATTAACTAGTAGTGAAATAGAGATATTAGCCCAAATCGAACTGCAAACTAGTAACTATTTCTCATCGTATTAATAAGAAAATCTAACGACACAGGTTATTATCAGATAACCGCAAAACACGCCTAGCAAAACTTCGCTGTAAATAGTACAATCATGACAAGCGTTTCACGCCAGACCTAAACCGTACTCCGTGCGGCATGGTTGAATAATCCACAAAGAGAAACAGCTCGTCATGAGTACTTCTCTTTGTGGTCATTGCTGGAAACGGCAATGGGTGGCTCTCGGGCTGCCGCTCGTGGCGAGCTTTTTGGTTCGCCGAAACCATCAACAAAGATACCCCAGAGGAGGCGGTGCCATGTCAGAACCACACAAAACAGAACAGACAGAGAGTCAGGGGCTTGCGGTTGCGTCGCTAGTGCTTGGTATTTTAGCAATTATTACATGTCTTGTTTGGTATATCGGTATTGTGCTTGGTGTTTTGGCTATCATTTTTGGAGCGGTATCGGTCAAGAAACGAGGTCGCAAAAAGGCGATTGCAGGAATTGCAACAGGTAGCATTGGCGTTATTTTGAGCTTACTCATTGTTTGGGTGGTATCGGCAGCACTACCTAGCTTGCAGAAGAGTCAGCGAGACACCGCACGCAAAAATGACGTTTCAGCCTTAGTAACTGATGTATTGTCATTCCAGACAGAGAATCGAGGACAGCTTCCGAGTGCAAACGACCTAACTACCTCTAGTCTTGCTCAAGTTACTTCTATTGCTGGCGAGGGCGAACCAACGACCGATAAAGCCGTGCTCAAGACTGGTGTAAATTGCGACGGCGTATCGTCTACTCGAAACTATTCAATCACTATTTTGCTAGAAAGCGGTTCGCCCTACTGTCAGGGTTCGTAAAAAGATAACCGTATGGACACACTAAAATCTATCGGCAGCACATTACTGGGAGTAGCAATATTCATCGGAATCATTATTGCAACGGTGTTATTTTTTACGCTTGGTGCAAAGGTGGCATTTACAATCTCACCATTTATAAACTGGTTGGCTGGTATACTGCTTGTCATTAATCTTTTGCTTTTGCTCTTTGCGGTCATACCAAAAGCAAGGGGCGTTGTAGGGCTGATTATTTACATTTCCTCATATGTTTATGGATTATCGGCGTGGATTTACGGACTTGCAGTCACACTCGCATTATGGGGCTGGATTGCAGTTATTATAGGGCTATTTCTTGGTGGGGTTGGAGTTGTGCCAATCGGCATGTTAGCAGCGATATTTCATGGCGAATGGGGTATTTTCTGGACACTACTCCTCACGGTTGTTCTTACCTATGGCTCAAGAATAGTAGGTTACGCATTGGCTAACAGTGCTGATAATCGTAACAATGATAGAGATGACGTGATTGATATTGAGCCTGAAAATGATACTAAACGAACATGGGGAGATTTGGAGTAATGAGTAAAAAAGCCAAAAAAAACCTAAAATTACCAATCTTTTTGATTATCGGACCCGCACTGGGATTGGTGCTGTCAATCTTTATTTATGCAATCGTTAACTTTATATTTTCAGGTGTAACTGCCGAGCCGACATCTACATCAGATATGAGCTTGTCGGACGGTGCGAGTATCGCTCAAGGAGTAGATAGCAGTGCTGACCTTTATGGAGATTCTTCGATGGTTCGCACTATTTCAAATGTCTTACTGTTTCTTCTTGGTTCAGTAAGCGTATTGGCATTTGTGCCATGTTTAGTTTTTGGGATTATTATTCTAAACAGGCGTCGCAACTCACAGGGAGATGATACACCTATGACTAAAAACAAAGAGTCTAGGGATTGGGGAGATTTAGAATAATGCAGCTTCCACACTCAAAAACTCGTCAAACGTATATAGACCAAGTTAAAGTCATTGAAGCAAACCTCAAAGATGCAACCTCTGGTGAGAAAGACAAGGCGTTACTGACTCAAGTTCAGAAGCGGCTTGATTCTTTAGCTGAAAAGTATCAATTCAGTGAAGAAATCGGCACGGCTAGATATAAACTCTACGAATTACAGGCGTTAGTCCATTATTTTAACGGTTACGATGACGACGCACTCGATTTTATCAATCAGGCGATAGAAACACGAGGCGAAACGTATGCCAAGGCGGAGAAGCTCAAGAAGCAGTTATCGCTCGGCGACCAGTACGTTACAAAGACTACCAATCCCGACAAAATGACGAAGGAGCAGCAACGTAAGCATAAAATTGGACTTGAGGGCTGGTTGGCATTGTTCATCGTAGGGCAGATTTTGGCGTTGCTCATTACGGTATTCAGGTTTTTCTCCGACGGCTTTATGTCGTCGTCTGACATATCAGCCCTCAACGAATACGAGCATGGACTTGGCGATACCCTACAAGCCCTAACAGCGTTCGAGAACACTGCTGTTATCGTATATGTGGCACTTCTCATTACTATGCTTGTGTTGTTATTCCGCAAGCGTAAATTAGCAAAGCCATTTGCAATTGCAACGCTGATATTCGCAGCAGTATACGGAATCATAGATTATGCAACAGCGTCATCTGTTTTTGAGTCATCTGGTCTTGCTGGAAATGCCGAGATACAGTCAATGATGAGTAAATATAGCGGTGACGTAGGTAGAAGCGTCATAGGGGTGTTAATTTGGGTACCGTACTTCCTTATATCTAAACGTGTAAAAAGGACACTCACGAAATGACGCAGCACAAAGAAGACTATTCATGGGTGTATATCGGACTTGCGGTACTTATCGGCGGTGCGATTCTATATTTCCTCTTTTTATCACCTAGCTCTGGCTATGTAACGGTAAAATATCGTGATGACAAAGTAAACATTTCAGCAAGTAATTTTGAGCCGTTAAATAAATCAGACTCGACGGTTAAAGGTGCATGGTACGACAGTAGCAACGAATACATGGTCATAAAGTTGAGCGGTACATATTATCACTACTGCGGTATGCCAAGCGGTGTGTGGAGCGGTCTAAAAGCGGCTTCATCTCCATATGAATATTATCAAGACAGTATAAAGGGCGATTTCGATTGTCGGGTTAATCCAGTTCCGAGTTATTAGTGATGAAAAACGTAGTCTCTGTTAACAAATACCTACTAGCAAGCCTGATTATTGCTGCATTAGCAGTTGGTAGCTACGCAGGTTTTTACTATACAAACCAACACTACCAAAGCAAAGAAGCGAAAGAATTGAGCCAAGAAGCCGAAACCGACCAGAAGAATCTGATATGCGAAGCACGAGTTCAGCGTGGCAAAATAGGCGACGTTAAAAGTGATTACTTTATTTTTGAGCGAAGTGAAAAGCAAGAGGATTGTGAAAGGTTTATAGAATACAAAAATATTTCAGATGACACCGAAAGCTATTGGATGGGATTCTAGGGCTATACTTAGGATATGGATGGCGAATATCTAACGGTGCTTTATAGACAAATGATGGACGCCTGGTTCAGCTCGCTAAAAGTCGGTGATACAGTCTACAATTACAGTGACGACAGACCTGATAGGGGCACGGTCGGAAAGCTGCGTGAAGGCGTTATTAAAGAAGTCCACGACAACGGCAGATATGACCGCTATGTCATCGTCGACAACCTTACGACGGGCAGACAAAACAAGTGGGGTGACTATGCTCTGGTAAAACCGCCAGAACTCGAAGCAGTATCCGAGAAGTTAACCCAGCTGCACACAGTAAGCGAGGCTGATTTACAGTTACTGCAAAAGCCAGAGAAAACAGAACAAACTATCAACGAAAAAGCAGCAAAGGCTGACTATGAACATCTTCTCGAAAGAGCCAAAGAGCTACTGAAAAATGACGATATACAGCAAGGTAAATGTAGTGGTATATATGGGGCATTTAATAAAAAGACTGGCGAGTGTATTTATATTGGTAAATCACGTTCTTCTATCTCTACTCGCTGGCGTGAACATGCTCGGTTTTGGAAAAAGCTACGACCGATTCACAGGCAGCCACTCCTGACGCAATACCTCCATTTTTTCAGCGACCAGATTGAGTGGAGAGTATTGCTACCTGTTGCGAGTGATATAAATAATGACTTGCTCGAATACAGTGAACGAAGACTCTTTGAAAAGTATCGCCCTATTGCGAACTCAATTATTCCAAACGGCACGTTCTACGGTAGGAGCGTGATGGAGGGCGAGGGCGACTCTATTTCAGTATCAGAGTGGAATCCCTGTATGGTTGAAATCAGAATACGCAAGGGACAGTTTAACGGTTTCTCGGATGGCAAGAGCCACTTTGACAGCGACATAGGTGACGACGCAAAAACTACTCCTATATAAGTAAGTCGTTTTCTCGGTTTCTTTATACTGGATAATTCTGTTGTTCATTCTAGAGACAGAAGCCACGGACGGTATAATGAAATTAGATGCCGACACATACCAGAATAATGCCCGAAAGCCTGAAAGAATCAATCGCTCATTTTGAGAGCTTAATTATTGATATTGAAAAAGAGATGGACGGTGCGAGTGTACCGAAAGGTAATTCTACCCGTTGGCAAATAGCTTCAACATCGCTCTATCTCGCAACGCAACACGCTAGAGCGATATGTATATTGGTGCAACGCCACGATAATGAAGCCGCTGGACTGCATCTACGAGCATTGTTTGAGGTCTACATTCGGCTGGTGTATATGTTGTCAAAAGCCGATGAGTCACGCTTACTGGCAGTCCTGTATGCCGACGCCGTAAGCTACGAGCGATACAGTAAAGATGTGAAGAAGGTGAACCTAGATGCGTACGAGTCAACACCGAGTGAGGTACAAGACCGCCTGAACCAGTTAAACAATAGGGTTGAAGTGCATATCAAGGACACGAAGCAGCAAGAGAAAGTGTATCGCAAGCAACTAAGGGCAATGGACCATACGGAGTTCCTAGACGATAAAAATAAGCTCAAGTCGGGCGATAGCCTAAGTCGGCAACTCTCTATAAAGTATATGTGCAGATGTCTCCAAGATGTTAACGGACAGAACTTACTAAAAGAATATGCCTCAATTTACAGCAACTTGTCGATGTACGCTCATACAAGCACTGTGTATTTAGCGAAAATGGTTCACAAACAGCCAAACGGTAATATCCGAATCGGTACAGTGTCTGGTGAAGAAAATGAAGAAGTCTCCATACGCAATATCGCCACGGCACACCATTACCTAGCGGGAGTTATTTTGCAGTGTTTGCGTGAGAGGGGTCTATCGCAGAAGGAGCTAGATGATAGGCTAAACGCTCTAGAAAACACCAAAAGTAAATATGACGAGTTTCTAACAATTTAGTCACTAAACATAGAGGGTTCTTTCAATAGCAGTAATGTATTCATCGGAATAGCCACGACCGCCGTGGTCGGTGCTCGGCATACGCAACTTTAGCTCGAAAGGCAATTGTGTTGGAACTTTAATATGCC
>DEBR01000001.1:58990-86947 GCA_002348615.1 Candidatus Saccharibacteria bacterium UBA2951
ATGCCGATGGAAAGAGACATAACTTACTTTATTGTAACAGAGGTAAGTAGGGAATCAAAAGGATACTGGTAGAAAGGCTTGCTTATACCCCCGGGGGGTACTATACTAAACCTATGATAGATGACATTAAGCAAAGGGCACTACACCGTACCAAGATTCTGGAAGGCCAGATGCGGGGCATACAAAAGATGATCGAACAAGAGGATTACTGCATAGATATTCTTACCCAGAGTCTGGCAGTTCAAAAATCCCTAAGTTCGCTCAATAAGCTTATTCTGGAAAATCACGTCCGCACTCATATTTCACACGCATTACGATCCGGCTCGGATAAGGATACCGAAAAGGCAGTCGAGGAGCTTCTCAGCCTTTACGAGCTATCGAATGTAAGGGGTAAATAACCAAGGGAGGTTATATGAAACAAGAAAATATATTGTACGGAATTGTCGGACTTCTGGTGGGCGTCGGCATTGCCGTCTTTACTGCGACGACTGCCGTAAACAGTAGTAATCGTACCATGATGCAGATGATGGGAATGAATACTGAGTCTGGTCAGCTTTCGAGTGACCATGGTGCGATGACGATGGATGACATGTCGAACGCTATCAAAGGCAAGACCGGCGATGAATTTGATAAGGCATTTCTTAGCGAAATGATCGTGCACCATCAGGGTGCGATCGATATGGCCATGCTGGCTCAGTCACGAGCCAAACACGATGAGATTAAAAAGTTAGCTGACGCGATTCTTTCGGCTCAGTCACAAGAAATAGACAAAATGCAGGCATGGCAGACAGATTGGGGATACAAAGACACCCCGACAATGATGATGCACGGCAACCACTAGGAGCATGTAATGGATCATTCGCATCACGATCATCACGACCATCATGCTCACGACAAGCATGAAGGGCATAGCCCTGACATGTTCCGAAAGAAGTTCTGGCTCAGTTTGCTGCTGACTATACCGACGCTTATCTTTTCGCCGACGGTGCAGGATTGGCTTGGGATCAACTGGGCATTTCCTGGCAGCGAGTACATTCCGGCTGTATTCGGTATGGTGTTGTTCTTCTACGGTGGGCTCGTGTTCCTCAAAGGAGCAAAAGTCGAACTACTAAACCGCCAACCGGGCATGATGACGCTGATTTCGATGGCGATTACCGTCGCGTTCGGCTATAGCCTGGCGTCGACGCTGAAGCTGGTGGACGGCATGGACTTTTGGTGGGAGCTCGCCACGTTGGTGACGATCATGCTGCTCGGCCACTGGCTCGAAATGGCATCGGTGCAGAATGCGCAGGGCGCATTGAAGGAGCTCGCGAAACTACTCCCTGACGAAGCGGAACTCACGAACGGAACCATCGTGAACGTGACCGAACTGAAGCAAGGTGATGAAGTCCTGATCCGTCCCGGTGCAAAGATTCCCGCGGATGGCGAAGTGGTAAAGGGCGAGTCTGATGTAAATGTGTCTATGCTGACGGGTGAATCCAAACCGGTCAAAAAGGTTGCTCAATCACAAGTCGTCGCCGGTACAGTAAATGGCAGCGGTTCGCTAACGGTTAGAATTACGAAAATCGGTGACGACACCGCGATCGCAGGCATTATGCGGCTGGTTCAAGAGGCTCAAAGTAGTAAGTCTAAAACACAGATTCTGGCCGACAGAGCCGCGTTCTACCTGACGTTCGTCGCGATCGCCGCCGCGGTCATCACCTGGATTGGCTGGTGGATAGCAGGGGCGGCTCCTGGGTTTATTTTGGAACGCATTGTTACCGTGCTCGTTATTGCGTGTCCGCATGCGCTTGGCTTGGCCGTTCCGCTTGTTACGGCCATATCGACCACGACGGCCGCGAAAAATGGTCTGCTTGTACGACAGCGCATGGCGCTTGAAGCGGCTCGCAATATTGATGTCGTATTGTTCGACAAAACCGGAACGCTCACCAGGGGCGAGCAGGGCGTGGTCGATGTCGTAGCAGATGGTGAAGAGCGGGAACTGCTTACTATGGCTGCGGCTGTCGAAGCGGAATCCGAGCATCCGATTGCGCGGGCGATCGTACGTTCTGCCAAAGAAAAAGACCTTAGCGTATCAAAAGTGACCGGCTTTTCGGCTATGTCGGGCCGTGGCGCCAAAGCTACTGTTGCTGGCCGTCACGCCGTATACGTGGGCGGACCCAGGCTTATAGAAGAGCTGTCGGCAGAATTGCCGCAGCATATTAAAGATGCCGCAGACGTAGCTTCGAAAGAAGGCAAAACGGTCATATACGTCATAGATGACAAAAAAAGTGTTCGCGGTGCAATCATGTTGGCCGATGTAATACGTGAAGAATCAAAGGACGCCGTGAAAGCATTGCAAAAAAGCGGCAAACGCGTCGCCATGCTCACTGGTGACAGTGAAGGCGTCGCAGCATGGGTCGCCAAAGAACTGGGGATTACTGAGTATTTTGCCGAAGTCCTGCCAGAGCATAAGGCCGAAACAGTTAAGAAGCTTCAAGCCGACGGTAGCCGGGTAGCTATGGTTGGTGATGGTGTGAACGACGCGCCGGCACTGACGCAGGCCGACATCGGTATCGCCATTGGTGCCGGAACCGACGTCGCGATTGAATCAGCCGGTATCGTACTGGCGAGTAGTGACCCGCGTGGTGTCGCGAAAGTCGTGAAGCTCTCAAAGGCTACCTATGCCAAAATGCTGCAGAACTTGTGGTGGGCGACAGGCTACAACGCGCTGGCTATACCGCTCGCCGCTGGCGTGACTGCTGCTTTTGGGTTTGTATTGTCACCGGCAGTGGGTGCCGTACTTATGTCGCTATCGACGATTATTGTGGCGATCAATGCCCAGTTCTTGCGGGATACAACGCTGCGTTAACAGGGGCAGCCGTGGTTAAAAAAGCGCTGGAATTTAAGACGCTTATGCTGTACATACCACAGAAAAGATACTAAAATATACTTGACAATTACCTTTGTGGTGGTTGTTCAAGGCTGAATTGACGAGAGCTCGTGTCCCCACCTAGAAATGATGACACTTGAGGCCCGTCAAAGCCTCGTACTTCGACAATTCAGCGCTTGTGCAATCATCACCCACAGAGCCCGCTTCGGCGGGGAAAGAGAGGAGGCAGCGATGTCTCGATTCAAGAAGCTGTGGGTGCTCATCGCCCCCACGGTCGTCATGCTGGCTCTTGGAACGGCTTCGCCGGTCCAGGCGGAATCGCCCCCGCAGCCGCCAGCCCCCACGCCGAGCGACGTGTGCGGCGTGTCGCAGGACAAGTTCTTCGCTCCGAACGGTACATCCGGTACCGACGTCGGCTGGAAGGATGCCAACGGCAAGCTCTACAGCGCCGGCCAGTGGAGTTCCACTGGTGCCGCCTCGAGCGTCGTCTTGACCGCCATGGTCTGGGGTGACACCGGCTACGCCGAGTACACCTACCCGGCCATGACGTTCGGCACCGAGTCGGACTCGTCGTGCGTCGAGGCGCTCGACACGGTGACTACCCGGATCGTCCAGTGCAACACCAGCAACAACGGGACGCGGGTCGAGTTCGTGTACACCAACACGGATGACCCCACGAACCGGGCGCACACGTACCCGAACCTGCAGGTCGAGCGATGGGATCACGGTCAGTCCGCCTACGTCTGGTGGACTGCTGGGCAGGTGCCCGACGGCGGCCAGCTGTCGGTTACTGGTGGTGACACTGCCATGGGAGATGGTTTCTTCCTAGCACCCGGCACCTACTCCATGACGCTTCGTACCAACGAGACGGGAAGTCGTGTTCTTCCGAACCGGCTGTTCGTCCCGGCCTGCGGCGACTACGATGTGCCGCCGGGCGACCCGTTGGGGGGTCCGATTCCAGGTGTTTCACGCCCCAAGGCGACGATCGGCAAGTGTCGCGCGCACCGAGTGCGCGTGGTTCTGGACGCTCGTCAGGCAACCAGTCTGACGCGCTACCGGCTGGTCATCAACCCGCGTTATGGCAGGACCAAGGCGCGTGTCTACAGCGTGAGTGCCAAGACCGCTAAGGTCATCCGGCTGAAGCACCAGAAGACCGGCACGGTCATCAAGGTCCGGTTCGCCGGCAAGGTGGTAAAGCGCAAGCTCAGGTGCTGACGTCCCCGAAGTACAGCGGGTGTCCCGGGCCAGGTAACTGGTTCCGGGGCGCCCGTCTTCAATTTGCGAGTAAAACACTCCCGGTGTCTGTTATAATTCCAGTTATGGTTAGATGGGCACGCCGAACTGCAGGTCTGGTAGTTGTACTGGCGCTTTTTGGCGCCGTAATAGTAGGTATTAAGACCCAGACTGCATATGCTGAAGGCGCGAATCAATTCCCCGGCATAACGGGAGCCGGTACCGATTGGACATTTAATAACGTATCGCCGGACCCAAACTTGACATGGCAATTTAAGAACAGCGGAGCTAACCAAGTTCTTAACGGTAACACAACCCACATTCTACGCACACGATCAATCGGCCGTAACAAGGGAACGCGCCTAAGGGTATACTTTGCACAGCGGCCCGTACAAGTTTCGGTGAACATTAATGTTATCAACTGTGATCTTGATGCACCTCATGCTTGGGGTGGTCCGGTTATCGTACGTCTTGGTGGGCAAGTAGTGTACAACCAAGATACCGATGCCTGGACCAAACCAACTCATATGTACGAGAAGAAAGAATACCTTGCACCGAATACTCGACGCGTCACAACGTACGGGCCTGCCCCCGCAGGAGATGGTGGGAAGTATGCGAACTCCCCTGTATGTCAGAATTATCCTTCTGCTAGCCTGCCTTTATGGGTAGACCGGGAAAATTGTAATAATCCAGGTCCGAACGGAACATGTACAGGTAGCGGAAACGGGACCTTCACGTTAGATAAGAATAACGGTAACCTGACATACAACCCGCCAAACACTGCACTGGATGGTCGGACGTTCACTGTTAACTTCCCTGCGACAGGGAATGGTAATGCCGACATCGGTCTGGATTCTAGTACGGGGTTGTGGTTTGCCGATCTTGATATTGATTTAGATTCCAGAGGCGATGATGCCTTACCGCCGCCTGACGTAATGCAGCGCATAACATTCAAAGTTAATGCACAAAACGCGACAAGCCGTGCAAACGGCACCTCAATGCGTGCGAGGATGGGCTACCGCTTCTTTACTGACGAAACTCAGGCCTCCAAATACTTTGGGCTTGAAGGGAATGGTGGACGCAACAATGAGTTTCCGGGTTATGGGCAAAAGTTTGCGATTCCGTTCGGAAGAGATTGCAGTAGTACTGCCCCTGTCCAACCAGGCCGAATCATGGTGTACGACCCCGATGTCGCTGGGTACGGACCCTCGTACGCTATAGTGTTCAGACGCAATCCAAGCAACGGCAATATCGTTCGTCTTGGAAAGACTGACTATAACCTTATAAATAATGTTAAGTGGGATACAGCAGGTACCAATGATCGCATTGAACTGACAGCCGGGAGCAACCAAAACAGCGTATTTGAAGTAAAGGCACTTGAGCCTGGATTTAACTACATGCTAGCCATAGTTAATCCCCAAACGAAGCTTCCACCGTCTCCAAATGTTTGGAGTTTAAGGCTACCGACGGACTCTATTAATGGGCTTGTTAACTGCCGTTATGACCTTGTACCTCATTTGAACAGTGTACAACCGGCGTTCAGTGCTTATGGCGACACCTTGACACCTCATGGGTGGATTACGAATTCCGAAAATAGCACTTCAGCTGGGGAGCATGAATGGCGTATTACCCGGGCTATTTTCAGCAGCCGTCCCGCTGATTTGTCGCGTACTACGGTTATGAACACGAATGATGGCGAAGCAATTTGCGGTTTCATTCAACGACGCTCCGGAGCACCATCTGGCTGTCGCGATATATATAGAGGTACTTACCCTGCTGATTCAGACAGGACAGTCAATGATACCCTGGGTACTTACGCCGCGGGTACATATGTGTGCTATATAACTTCTGTACAAAACCCTACTTGGCAACAGAATGACAACAACCAATGGGCGAACAGTCCAATGCAATGTTCGGTCGCAGGAGTGAAACCGAAGCTTCGCGTGACTGGATTCGACGTCAAAGCCGTGGGCTCAATTAATACCAGCTTAAGTGGCCAAGCGGGTAATGCGTTCGGAAGCTGGGGGGAGTATGGCGTGTTCTCAAACGGAACGAACACAGGTATGGCATCGGGAAGCGGCCTTCTTGGCGGCGGACCGAATTCACAGTTCTTTTGGTCGGCGTTGACATTCGCGAATAACGGACTTTACGGCGGGTGGGGCGGAGTAATGCCACCTTCACTCAATCCCGGAGCAGGTGTACCGGTAGGTAATGTTCTGGGTGCCACCACATTTGGCGAAGGTGATAAGCGAGTACTACGCTATAACGGCACGTTGTACATTACAGGTAACCTTATTTACGACAATGATGGGGCAGATAACAATGGCTACAATTCTATCAAAGGCATCCCTGAAATAAAGATTGTTGCCGATAATATAATCATTGCTCCAACAGTCACTCAAATCGACCCATGGCTAATAGCTCTAAGCAGTACTGGAACGTACGGTAGCCTAAGTACTTGCGGTACGTCACCGGGGGTTCCAACTCCTGGAGTAAATGGATTTCGTCCTTTCAGTACCACGGGCTTGTTAACCACAGGCCTATGCCAAAGTCAGCTTAAAGTGAATGGACCGGTCACAACTGACCAGCTATATGCCTACCGTACGAGTGATTCGGCTGGCGACGCCTGGGCAGAGAATTTTGACCTTCGTGCCAGCAACTTCTTATCAGCCTACGCGGGTATAAACACGGACCGTCCGGTTGCTCGGACCGAACTGATTACCGAACTGCCGCCACGTTTCTAGCCATAACTACTGTCAAAAACGCTTGTCGGGGGTATACCGCTTATGTATAATGAGGCGTAATATGGCATTAGTAAAAAGTGTGGGCGACTTCTTCGGGCTGGATATCGGTACCAATGCCGTTCGCGTCGTGCAATTAAGTGGAAGCGGACAGGGGTGGAGCTTGTCTCATTACGGCTATGCGCCGGTCGACACCAAGACGACTGCCAGTGACTCCCCGGAAGCCAAGCGTAAATTAGGCGAAATCATTATGACCGCCATAGGGCAGAGCGGCATTAAGACCCGCGATGTCGCAATCGGTCTTCCATCTCAAAAGACGTTCACGACGGTCATCGACGTGCCGACTATGAGTGAGGCTGAACTACGTAGCACTATCAAATATCAGATTGACCAGTATATCCCTATGGCAGTCGACGAAGCCAAGGTAGACTGGGTGCCGTTGGGGCAGAGTCTACATGACCCCAAGCAGCAAGAGGTGCTACTGACCAGCACGGCGATTTCATATGCTGAAGAACGTCTGGAGTTCATTGAGAGCTTGGGCTTGAATGTTATTGCGGCCGAGCCTGACCCGATTGCAATGATTCGCTCACTTCTACCGACCGGCCTGACAGACGCTCGTTTGATCGTTGACATGGGAGAACAGTCAACCGACATCGCCATTACCTATGCCGACGCACCACGACTGGTCCGCACCATACCAGTTGGTCTCGGCTCGCTCTTAAAAGCCATCGTTACCAACCTGAACGTCCAGGAGGACCAAGCCCGACAGTTCGTGCTAAAGTTCGGCCTAGCGCCGGACCGCTTGGATGGTCAAGTGCTGCGCGCGCTTGAGGCTACGTTGGACAACTTTACCAGCGAGCTTACGAAGTCTATTAAGTTCTTCCAAACGCGTTATCCGAACACTCCGGTAGGTGGTATTCTACTGGCTGGATATGCGTCAAGCACGCCTCGCTTCGGAGAATACGTTGCCGCGAAGACCGGTGTCAAAACGGAAGCCGCTAACCCTTGGCAGAAGGTTCGCGTTTCACAGAACGACCAACAGCAGCTGCTTCCAATCATGCATGAATTCGCAACCGTCGTAGGACTAGCGCAGCGGAGTAACCGGTCATGATTGAAATCAACCTCATTCCAGATGTAAAACTTGAGCTTTTGAAGGCTCGACGACAGCGCCGCATGGTTATATCGGCCGCGATTTTAACGTCTATCGTCGCTGGTGCGGTCGTGGTGCTTCTGGCACTGTACGCATTCGGTGTGCAGACGGTGGCAGATACGTTGGCGAACGGTAATATTGAGAGTGAAAACAAGAAATTGTCCAAGGTGAAAGATCTGTCGAAGACCCTGACGATTCAAAACCAGCTTGAGCAGCTGTCACGCAGTCAAAGCGACAAGAACATTACGTCACGCTTGTTCGATATCATCAGCGTTACCGTACCGGAAGGCAAGAACGCCGTGACGATCAAACGGCTAGCGTTCAAAAGCGAGGAAAGCACTATTGATATCGAAGCCGAAGCCACGAATGGTTATGAAGCACTCGAGGTCTTTAAGAAGACGATTGGTCAGACTACTTTCCAATACAACGTCGATGGCGAGGCCCAAGAGCCTGTGAAAATTGCAACCGCTATTACTGACGGCGAACGGCGCTACAGCGAAGATGATCAAGGCCGCCAAGTCTTGCGATTCTCGATTAGCTTCACTTACACGGAAGAAATGTTTAAACCTGATAGCGAAGATGGCCGTATTGTTGGTCCGAACAAGCAAAAAGCGACCGATTCTGCGCAAGGTGTTCCAACCAGTCTATTCAGTTCAGGAGGGGGCAATTAATGGCCGAAAACACACCTGCGCTTCGGAAGCGCCAGCAAATAGAGAATGCCAATAAGACCATGTTCATATGGGTGGCGATTGCTGCGGCCATCGTGGGTATTGCTGCCGTGATCTCGGTGTCTCTGTTTGGCCGTATTGCTTTCAGGCAAGAGGTTATTAACGAAAAGAACAAAACAGTGTCAACGCTTCAAAAGAACAACAAGGTTGCGGACGACCTGAAGAAGCAGATTCGTATTTTGAACACCAATCAGGCTCTGCTCGACACACCGCGTATCGCCGAATCCGAGCCGCTGTCAGTTATCTTGGACGCGTTACCGTCGACAGCGAACTCATCCGCACTTGGAGCGTCTTTGCAGCAAAAGTTACTCAATGTCGACGGTGTATCAATTGATACGCTTGTCGTCGATCCGATATCCGGTGTCGAAAGCAACGGGGAAAACACAGTTGCCTTGTCGAACGCGAGCAACGTCATTACATTCCGTTTCACTGTCAGCACGGCTGGTGGAAACGAGGCGAAAATGCAAGAGGTGCTGAAAAACATTGAACGTTCCATTCGCGTTATCAATCTGACCTCGGTATCAATTGAGCAACAAGGTGGGGGCGGCAAGATCACCATGAGTGTTGAAGGTGAAGCGTACTTCCAGCCCGCTTCGACCGTCAAATTGAAAGAAAAGAGTATTAAGCCATGAAGTCGACCGATATAGCTATGATTATTCTTATCGCCAGTATTAGCGTCGGCTTAGCGTTCGGTATTGTCAGTGCTATTCCTGGCCTGAAGGCTTCGAATGAACCCGTGAAGGTAAAGACTATCGAAGAGTATACTTCATCTGTGGCCGAACCTGATCCACGGGTGTTCAATAAAGACGCGATCAACCCGACCGTTGACGTAACCATCGGTGATACGCAGCCGACGGGTCAATAGTAACGGAGGCACCAGAACATGGCCCTCATGACTCCGGAAATACAGGAAAAGCTTCTGACCTTGCTTCAGGAAGAAGGGTTGGTTGCACACGACCAAATAGAGGCTGTTAAGACCGAATCGGCAAGTAGCAACAAGCCGGTACTGGCGCTTTTGACCGAAAAGGGAACCGTCGATGACGAACTGTTGACCCATGCGACCGCGCATGTTTCAGGGGTGCCATACGTCAATTTGCGTAACAGCATGATTGACGAAAAAATACTGAACCTGCTGCCCGAAGACATCGCTGAGCGGTTTATGGCCGTCCCCCTTGCTGAAGTGCAGAACCGCCTCGCCGTCGCAATGATTGATGCTAATAACGTGCAAGCGGTCGACTATTTGGCAAATCGCATTCAGCGGCCATTGAAGGTATTCATGGCATCTGAAGAGAGCGTTCGGCACATTCTAGATCAATATAAGACCGACCTTTCAGGCGTTGACGCTGCCGCTGCGCAGTCCGAAGAAGATGCCAGCCAGGAGCGGGCAACTAACATCAAGACAATCGTGCAAGACAGCCCGATTAGTCGTGCATTGTCGACAATCCTGGAATATGCAGTTAAGACCAAAGCATCTGATATTCACATTGAACCACTTGAAGGTGCTTTAAAGATTCGCTGCCGGGTTGACGGCGTGCTGCGTGAGATCATGCAGCTGCCTAAAAGCATTGAACCGGCCCTGATTAGCCGAATAAAAATCTTATCCAACCTGAAAATCGACGAACACCGTACGCCTCAGGACGGCCAGTTTACTATCGCCGTCGCCGATAAAGAAGTCGACCTTCGTATCGCGATTTCACCGGTGGTATGGGGAGAGCAGGTGGTCATTCGTCTGCTCGACAAGTCCGGCAACAGCTTCGATCTTGAAGAAATGGGTTACGCCGGACGAGCACTTCGTGCCATCCGAAAGGGAATCAAGCGGCCGAACGGCATGATTCTTACGAGTGGTCCAACCGGTAGCGGCAAGTCGACAAGTCTGTATGCGCTGATTAGGGAGATCAAAGATGATTCGGTCAATATCGTCACGCTCGAAGACCCGGTTGAGTACAAGATGCAAGGCGTCAATCAAATCCAAGTTAACGCTGAGGTTGGGCTGACATTCGCCAGCGGCCTTCGGAGCATTCTGCGTCAAGACCCTGACATCGTGATGGTAGGGGAGATTCGTGACAAAGAAACGGCTGAACTGGCAGTCCAGGCGGCGCTGACCGGACACCTGGTGTTCAGTACGCTCCACACCAACTCGGCCGCAGGAGTGTTACCACGCCTTCTAGACATGGGTATCGAACCGTTCCTGATCGCTAGTACGGTAAACACCATCATCGGTCAACGATTGGTCCGACGCGTAGCTCCAAAGCGTGACGCATACAACTCCAGTCCGATTGAAACCCAGAACATTTTAACCACGGTTGGGCATCTGCTGCCAAAGACAAAAGATACCGTCGCGCAGGTTTCCGAGGACCTTGGCTATAAGGACTTGCCGCTGGCGGGTCAAAGCGCTTATACTTTAGTCAAGGGAAAAGACACACCTCAAACCCCAAGGGGTTACGCCGGCCGAGCCGGGTTGTACGAGGTGATGGACGTGACCGAGGACATTCAAAACTTGATCGTCAAACAGGCCACAAGTGCCGAAATTCAGCGCGTTGCCGTCCAGCAAGGTATGATTACCATGCGACAAGATGGCTATCTGAAAGCACTTGGTGGACTGACGACGCTCGAAGAAGTTAACCGGGTTGCCGCGGACACAGCATAAAAAGGTGGGATTACATATATGAATCAAGAACTCAGAATCGAACTACTGCTCGAAGAAGTAGTTAAAAAACGTGCCAGCGACCTTCACTTACAAGTCGGTCTGCCACCGATGCTCCGTGTCGATGGGAGCCTAGCTCCAATAGCGGGTTACAATCCGCTTGGTGAAGCAGAAGTCGAGCAGCTGGTGTATGCCATTCTTGACGAAGACCAGCAGCAAATTTTGAACAAAGACAAGGAATTCGACTTTTCGTTCGCTTTCGGTAACCTCGGTCGTTTTCGTGTAAACGCCTTTCACGAACGCGGTAACTTGGCCGCGGCGCTTCGTTTGATCCCGAACGAAATCAAGAATGTGATGGAGCTTGGTATGCCGCAGGTCGTCCAGACTTTCGCCGATTACCCACGCGGTTTGGTACTAGTGACCGGTCCAACCGGTAGTGGTAAAAGCACCACCCTGGCCGCATTGGTAGACAAAATCAATACCGAACGTTCACACCACATCATTACCATCGAAGACCCAATTGAGTTTACTCACAAAAGTAAGAAGTCCGTCGTCGTACAGCGTGAAGTCCACTACGACACCTATAGCTTCTCGGCAGCTCTTCGAAGTAGTCTTCGTCAGGACCCTGACGTCGTGCTCATCGGTGAGATGCGTGACCTCGAAACCATTTCAGCGGCTATTACTATCGCCGAAACCGGACACTTGGTATTCGCGACGCTTCACACCAACTCGGCAGCCCAAAGCATTGACCGTATGATCGACGTGTTCCCGCCGCACCAGCAGCCACAGATCCGTGCGCAGCTTTCCAACATTCTTATGGCAATCTGTTCGCAGCGCCTTGTTCCTGCTATCGGCGGTGGACGGGTCGTCGCAGCCGAAGTGCTGATCGCGAACCCGGCCGTGCGTAACATTATCCGCGAAGGTAAGAGCCACCAGCTCGACGCCGTCATTCAGACTAGTGCCGATCAAGGTATGCAGACGATGGATCGTACGCTCGTCAGCCTGGTGCAGGCAGGTACGGTCACGTTCGATGAAGCGCGAAACTACGCCGTCGACCTGTCGGAATTCGAACGACTGATGCGAGGGTAAGAAAGAATCCTGAATGAAACGATTTAATTATGAAGCAAAAGACCAGTCGACCGGCAAGGTAGTCAAGGCGACTGTTCAGGCCGACAGCGAACACGCTGCCGCCAAGCTTTTGTTGTCGCAGGGATTCACGCCGCATACCATTAAAGAAGACACGGGTGAAGGGAATTTACTGGCGAAGTTAAGTGGTCGTATTCGCACCAAGGACAAAGTCGTCTTTACGCGCCAGCTTTCAACGCTTATCGCGGCCGGTTTGCCGCTTACGCAGAGCCTGCGAACGGTACACGAGCAAACCGAGAACAAGCAGCTTGCCGCGGTGGTTGATGAAATCATTGCAAGTATCGAGGGTGGAAAATCTTTATCGGAGTCGTTCAGCAAGCACCCGAAGGTGTTCGACAACGTGTTCTTGGCGCTGGTGACTGCCGGTGAAGCGTCGGGAACGCTCGACGACGCGCTGCGTCGTATCGCGGCCCAACAGGAAAAGGATGCCGCTATGATGAGCAAGATCCGCGGGGCTATGACGTATCCAGCCATCGTGTTATTCGTCATCATGGCCGTCGTGGTGTTCATGTTGATTGTTATCGTCCCCCAGGTTAAAAACTTATATCGTGACCTGAATCAACAGCTACCGCTCATCACACAGATTATGGTCGGATTGGCAGACATCATCGTTCACTTTGGTGTATTTATCGCTATCGGCATAGGTGTTTTGGTGTATTTCGGTCGTCAGTATATGCAGACCGAAAGCGGTATTCATAACAAAGACATGCTCAAGCTCAACTTCCCGATATTCGGGCGTATGTTCCGTAAACTGTACATGGCACGCTTTGCCCGTACCGGTCAGACGCTGCTCAATACGGGCGTTCCGATGCTCGACATGTTGAAGATTACCGCCCAGGCAGTGAATAACACCGTGATTGCCGAAGCGATAGGACGTGCCGCTGAAAAAGTGAAGGGAGGCAAGGCGTTATCTGATTCGCTTAAGAATGAAGAATATATCATTGCTTTCGTCCCACAAATGATATCAATCGGTGAGCAGTCCGGTAAGATTGACGAAATGATGGGCAAAGCCGCCCAGGTGTACGAAGACGAGTTAGACGAAGAAATAAAGTCGATTTCGACTGCAATCGAGCCGATTCTTATGGTGGTACTGGCGGCTGTCGCCGGAACGCTCGTCGCGGCGATTCTGCTGCCGATTTACGGCCTGGTGAATAACCTTAATATCTAGTGTGTGAAAAAGTAGACATTTTAAAGCACAGCCGGTATGATAAGCGTAAGCGGTCTGTCATGACCCCTGAAACAAGTTCATAGAAAGGTGGGATAACAACGATATGAACACTCAAGCAAACAAAAAAGCAGATGAGATCAGCGCGCGTTCGCGCGGATTCACCATCATCGAGGTCGTACTGGTGCTTGCTATTGCGGCACTGATCTTCCTGATGATTTTTATAGCCTTACCGGCACTTCAACGTGGCCAGCGTGACACCGCACGTAAAAACGACGCGAGTGCGATGGCAAGTGCCCTTAACACCTATCGTAGTAATAGTAACGGTAAACTTCCGACGGCTGGCACGGAGTTCAGCACGTTCGTTAGTCAATACGTTGACAACTTGTCGCAGTATGCACCTGATACCGATGTTGTGACCGGTACGCCAGGTTCAGGCGGCGCAACAGGATCGCTTTCGGCACTGACGGAAAGCAATATGCTCGTCATTCTTGGCGAAAACTGCAAAGGGACCAACTCTTCTCGTGCTGCATCGGTTTACGTTAAACTCGAAAGTGGTAACGGTGCAACTCCTTGCACAGATGCATAATGTGAATACACCTCTAAAAACGGCCCAGCACGGGCCGTTTTTAAATGTATAATGAAGCGAGATGGAAAATCTTATTCTCACTACAATCATTGGATTCCTCGGCCTCGTTATGGGTTCATTCGCCGGAGCAACCGTATGGCGGATTCGGGCACAGCAACTGGTCCGTGACAAAAAAGACGGCGAACAGTATGACAAAACGGAACTGAAGCGGCTACTACCGCTTACGAAGTCCAGTTTGGCAAATGACCGGTCACGATGTCTGCACTGCCACCACGTCCTTCGTTGGTATGACCTACTACCGCTCGTTAGTTGGATTAGCACAAAAGGACGCTGTAGGTACTGTAAGCAGCCGATAGGCAAATTTGAGCCACTTATGGAACTTGGAACTGCCGCGACATTTCTGTTGTTTTATCATTATTGGTTGCAGCACTTCGGATTTGACCTATTATGGCTTTTCGCGGGTTGGCTGATCGCCCTCGTGCTGCTCGTAATCCTGTTTGCGTACGACCTAAGGTGGTATTTGCTACCTGACGTAATCATGTTCCCGCTCATCGGGCTGAGTGCGCTCGTTGCTTTCATACAGGTGAGCCTTCTCAGTACTTCAGCAGACAATATAGTTGGGTCGCTATTGTCACTACTGGGAAGCGTGTGTATTCTTGGGGGGCTTTACTTTGGGCTTTGGTTAGCCTCAAAGGGCGAATGGATCGGGTTCGGCGATGTAAAGCTCGGCATTGCACTTGGATTACTACTGATGGATTGGAAAGCGGCGCTCCTAACTCTGTTCTTGGCCAACTTCATTGGCACACTCATTGTCATTCCTGGCCTTTTGACACGAAGACTCAGTCGACAAACGCAGATACCGTTCGGACCGTTGCTTATCGCGGGGTTCTTTATAACAGTAGTCGGCGGCGAAGTAATAATGACCGGTTACATGAACGTCTCAACCTGGTTAAGTACGACGCTGCTTATGCTATAATTACCCCAAATGGGCGTGCGGCATCAACAGACAGAACGGGGGTTCACTATTATCGAAGTAGTGCTCTTCGTCGCCATATCTGGAGTGCTTGCCGCGACCCTTCTTGGTGGTTGGACTGTCATGATTAATACTCAGCGCTACAAAGATAGTACCAGAACTCTACAGTCCTTCCTGCAGCAGCAGTACAACTTGGTATATAACGTTGAAAACGGCCGCCTACAAGGCTTGTCATGCACGTTACAAGGCTCAAACCTTGTCATTGACGATGCACCAGCGACTAATACGGCCCGTGGGCAAAGCCCATGTGTTGTCATGGGGCGATACGTCAACATCCAGGACGGGACAAATATAAATGTGCAAAGTATCGTTGGCTACCTAAACGGTGACGATACATCGAATACCGATTTGGAATCGATTCGTTTGTACAAACCGCAGCGCGTCGATTTTGAATTGGGCCTGACAGATAACGAATTAGAAATGCCGTGGCAGGCCGCGGTTGTCGGAGCGAACGATTCAACCCCGAAGGACTACGCCATCGCCATCATCCGTTCACCAAAAACGGGTATCGTCCATACGTTTACGAAGGATACGACAGGCCAAACACTTGCCTTGAGCGACATCATCGATGTTTCAAACGAGAACACAGAGGTCAATCTCTGTCTTGACCCGGGCGTGCCATTCGCCAGCGGCCGGTTGGGGGTGGTAATCGATGCCTATGCGTCGGCGCAAAGTTCGGTCCGCATGATAACCGATGGGAGAACGGTTTGCCCAGGAGGTAACGGTGCGTAGCAGCCGCGGCGATACTATTATTGAGGTGTTACTTGCTATAACGGTATTCAGTTTGGTGTCAATCGCGACCATGACGATTATGAACCAAGGCACGAATGCCGCTCAAAGAGCTCTCGAAATCACCCACGTACGCCAAGAGATTGATGCCCAAGCCGAAGCGCTCCGAGCAACCCAGCAGGCGGCAGCGACCGGCGCGAACACGGCCTGGAGCCAAATTGCTCAGCACGGTGACACTAGTGTGTATAGTAACGACACCGCCTGTCCACGATCGCTTGGAGACGTCTCCGGAACATTCATTATGGATGCCCGCACGGCACGGCCGTATACCGCCAATTGGCTTGAGGATATTAATTTGACCACCTCGCCGCCGTATGCTCAGGTATTATATGATACCGGATCGCCCAAATCCTATGGCATATGGATTGAGCGGACATTCACTGAAGGCGGTACCTTGCCAGATCTTTATTCGTTTACTGTCAACGCATGTTGGCAAGGCGCTGGATTAGACCATCCGTTAAAACTTGAAACAGTCGTGAGGCTATATGACCCAGGTTCGTAAACATTCATCAACCGCTGGCTTTACACTTGTCGAATTGACGCTCGCTATGGCGTTCATATCGCTTCTACTGCTGGGTATTGCTTTACTCACAATGCAAATCAGCGTCATATATAACAAAGGCTTGACGACCCGGGCCGTCAACGAAGCGGGTCAGTTGATTAGCGCCGATGTAAAGCGGTCGCTCGATTCATCAAAGTCAATAGCCGTTAAATATGCCGAAAACGGGGGCGTGCCGACTGGCGGGCGACTATGTACCGACCTGACGGTATACGCATGGAACTACGGCAAATACCTAAACGACACGAACGCTTTCAATCAGTTCCAGACAGGGCTTGGACCGGCTCCCAATAAGCCAATACGATTCGTTAAATTCCCGTCTGGCGGAATCGACTACTGCACCGCGGTGCACGGCGTTTACCCGGACGTCCCGGTGGGTGCGAACGACGTACTGACCGCCGGAGACGTGAACCTAGCTGTTCATGCGTTCTCTATCAACAAAGATTCGGGCGGGGCATACGGCGAACCTGTGTTCGGTGATACTTCTGGCGTACAGCGCATTTATCAGATTTCAATCGTAATTGGAACGAGCGAACAGAGTATTCTTGAGAGTAATGTTGACGGCTGCAAGGCTCCGACAAACCGAATTGATGACCAATACTGCTCAGTCAACCGATTTAGCTTTACGGCGCGGGCAGGGAATGTGGAATAATGAAAAGTATGAATAAGCAGCGCGGCGCGGTTTCAATTTTTATCGTCATGTTCACGGCACTGCTGGTGACTATCGTGACGGCGAGTTTCGTGCAGATCATGCTACGTAACCAACAGCAGGCGAGCAACAACGATTTGTCCCAAAGTGCATATGATTCAGCACTTGCTGGTGTCGAAGACGCCAAGCGAGCATTGGTCGCCCTTAAGGCATGCGATAAAGACCCATCCCCGCAATGTGGTAACTTACGCACTGCTTTGGTGAACAATGGTCAAAACTGTGAAATTCTGGCCGATCCGTCGGTTGGCGTGACGACGTTCTCGAGCGGGGAATCCCAAGTTGGTCGTTCAAGCATGAACCAGGCGTATACCTGCGTCAAGGTGCAAGTGATCACCGACTCCTATGAGGGGACACTCGATAAAAATCAATCGGTTGTCATTCCGCTCGATACGGTAGATGACCCTAACTTGATTGCCGGTGTCCGGATATCATGGTTTACCCAAGAAAATATCCCAGACGTTGATGCGTCCGGTAATCCGATATCGCAAGTACCTCAGTTCCCGACGCAACCACAATTGCCGGCGGTTACGAACTGGGCCGTGCAGTACCCATCGATCATGCGCAGTCAATTGATCCAATTCAAGGAAGGCGAACTAACGCTCGATAGCTTTGATACCGCGAACACGAACAATGCCAAAACCCTGTTCCTTTACCCGGCTATTTTCGGTGCTTCCAATCTGGACTTTGCTTCAGATGGCCGCGGGGCGCCGGCCTCACGTAATTACCCGGCTGTTTCGCGCTGCGACTCTACATTCTCGTTCAACGGCGGATACGCGTGTTCGACAGATATAGCCGTCCCGGCACTGGGTAGCGGCACCCGAAAGGCCTACTTGCAGCTGACGAGCATTTACAACAAAGCAACCTACAAGGTCCAGATTCTCGGTGGGTCAGGTAACGTACTGAATTTTGACAACGTACAGCCTATCGTCGACTCGACCGGACGGGCGAGCGACTTGTTCCGTCGTATTCGTGCCCGTGTGGCTATGAGCGAAGGTATGCCAACGACTTACCCCGAAGCGGCTCTCCACGTCGGCAAGAGCTTATGTAAGGACTTCTTCGTCACGAATTCACCAGCTGATTACAGTGGCGACACGGACACAGTCGCATGTGCTGCTGATCAGTAGGTTGTATATAGCTTATGTATCACTATGGAACCGTTCGTGAACGTCACGTAAGTGTTCGTCGGTGACATGCGTATATACCTGAGTCGTTGCAATATTAGCGTGTCCTAACATACTTTGGACACTTCTAAGGTCGGCACCGTTCATCAAAAGGTCGGTTGCAAAACTGTGGCGCATGGTATGAGGGCTGACATGTTTGGTAATGCCGGCAAGCCTGGCATACTTATTGATCATGCGCTGAATTGACCGCGCCGTGAGTCGTCGGTAGTCGCCAGTCTGATTCGACACGTTGTTTCGTGAATAACTAAGAAACAGCGGGGGGAGATTGTCCATACGGGTCGCCAGGTATTCATCGACGCGTTCGGCTGCTGATTTTGATACGAACACCGGCCGGTCTTTCTGGCCTTTACCGCGCACCATGAACTCGCGTCGCTTGGTGTTCACATGCCCGCGGTTCAAGTTAACCAGTTCCGACACACGAAGCCCCGACGAAAATAGCAGTTCCAAAATAGCCCGGTCGCGTAATCCCGATTCGTCATCGAGTGGAACAGCGTCGAGCAGGTTTGTGACTTCATCGAAATGTAGGAACGACACCTGTTTGCGGCTGACTTTCGGTAGCTTTACCTTGTCGGCCGGGAGGCTTTCGATACCGCGGTCGGACAAATACTTCAAAAAACCGCGCAGGGCAATAAGGTGGTAGCTCTGCGTGATGGTCGACAGCCCATCACCAGCCTCGTTCTTGTAGCGGTTCAGCCAAAGACGGTATTTTCGAATAATTTCGGTGGTAATATTTGCGGCTTTGATATCTTCGGTAAATTCAACGAACCGTTCCAAATACAACTTATAATTCTCGGCTGTTTTTGCCGAGCGACCGCCTTCGACTTCAAGGCTTTCGACGTAATCAAGGATCAACTCGGAAACGTACATGCTTATAGTATACAATGGTGAACGTGACTATTATTGAAGCCATTATTCTCGGTATCGTACAGGGGTTGACCGAATTCATTCCGGTATCGAGCTCAGGCCACCTTGTCATTACTCAAAACTTACTGACCGGTAACGCTGACCATCTGTTCATTCAGGCGCTCGATTTCGGTACATTCTTAGCGTTACTCATTTATTTCTCGCCAAAGTTAGTCGATTTGGTGCGCAAGGTGTTCGTTGAGCATGACTACCGACTGGCGCGTAACATCGTCATCACTGTACTTCCAGCTGGGCTACTTGGCTTTGTTCTAGCGGATTTCATTCAAAAAAGCGCTGTACTACTTAACCCATTAACGGTAGCCATCATGCTAGCCGTAGTCGGCGTGCTTATGATCGTCGTCGATAAACTGCCTAAAAAGTCAGCCAAAGAAACTGGCACCGACCTTAGCCCTAAGAGGGCATTGGTCGTTGGCTTGGCGCAGGCATTTGCGCTTGTCCCGGGCGTGTCGCGCAGTGGTTCAACGATCATTGCTAGCCGTATTATGGGACTTGGTCCCAAAGCCGCCGCGGAATACAGCTTCATGGTATCGATTCCCATTATGCTCGGACTGATCGGCAAGTTGCTTCTGAAGCCATCGGACCGGCAATATATCGTCGAGCATCTCGAAATTGTCATCATCGCGAATATCGCGGCATTTGTCGCGGGCATGCTCGCCATACACTTCTTACTTAAGTATTTGTCCAACCACGGATTGGCATTGTTCGGGTGGTACCGCGTTGCTTTGGCCTCTGTTGTCGTAGCCGTTCTTCTGTTACAATAACAGTAGTAAATAAGGAGCAAAAGTGAACAAGAACGTAGAGAGAACTTTGATATTGTTTAAGCCTGACTCTGTGCAGCGCGCCCTCGTCGGAGAAATCTTGACCAGATTCGAACGCGTCGGCCTTAGAATCGTCGGTACTAAAATGCAGGCACCGGCCCGTGAACATTACGAAGCTCATTACGAAGACATCGGTAAGCTTAAGACCCGTGCCGGTGAGCAGATTTTTGGTATTACCCTCGACATGATGAACAAAGGCCCGGTCATCGCCATGGTGCTTGAAGGTGTCGAGGCTGTCAGTCTGGTTCGTAAGCTGGTCGGTGGCACCGAACCGAAATCGGCCGCCCCTGGTACCATCCGAGGTGACTTCAGTCACATGAGCTACGGATACGCCGACGGTGAAGGTAAGGGAATCCCGAACCTGATTCATGCTTCTGGTGACCCTGAAGAAGCCGTCCAAGAAATCAAGCACTGGTTCTCAGACGACGAACTCTACGACTACGAAGCAACGCACGAAAAGTTCACGCGTTAGCCTAGAATGCAGTCGCAATATAAAAATTACCTCCAACGAGGTAATTTTTAGCTTCAAGATTTGGTACACCCGAGAGGATTTGAACCTCTGGCCTTTGGTACCGGAAACCAACGCTCTATCCAGCTGAGCTACGGGTGCGTATGGTACCCCGGGCAGGAGTCGAACCTGCAACCTTTTCCTTAGGACGGAACTGCTCTATCCAATTGAGCTACCGAGGCAAAATACCTCTGTTATTGTACCACGGTAAATCTGCTATACTGTTGCCATGAAGGGCGAAAACAAACAACAGGCATTCGAGGGACAACGCGAAGGTGAAGAACTGTTATTCATCTTTCGTCGCCACATCATCGCCATGCGAAAAGGGTTTTACGGATTACTGATTCCATTCGCCATATCGGCCGTCCCGCCACTTATCTGGCAGGATAATCTACAGTTGTTCCTGCTGCCGGTCGGCGGATTGCTATTAGGACTCATCATCTTTAGCTATCACTTCATACTGTGGTACTACACGGTCTATATTGTCACGACCGAACGTATTCGGCAGGTGACACAGAACGGCTTTTTCGGGACTGACGTGGTAGAGCTACGCCTGTCGAAAATCCAAAACATAAGCTATAATATACCAGGGTTCAGCGGGGAAGTTTTCGGCTACGGAACCATCGTCATTCAGACATTCGTCGGAGACTTGGTCATACACAAAGTGGAACACCCCGATAAGACGTACAATAAGCTGCAAGACGCTGTCATGAACGCCATCGAAAAACAAGGAGCCTATGAAAAAACTGAGTTTGAAGAAGCGTAAGCAGGCCGAGCAGCCGCCGTCACGTATCACCAACGAAACGGTCGCCGAACACCGCGAACAAATTCTCGCAGGTGGCCGCAAATTCAAATATCCACATCAATACGAGCGTCACAAGCTTGTATTCAACGCCATTATCATCATTCTTGTTACATTGGTGCTGCTTTCCATTGTTATCTGGTGGCAGCTGTATCCGGTTCAGAACACCAGTACGTTCATATACCGTGTCACGCGTATTCTGCCTGTCCCGGTGGCAAGTGTTGATGGCGCGCCCGTACGCTACAGTGATTACCTGATGAGCTTGTCGGGCTCTCAACACTACCTGGAACAATCGGAACGTCTTAACCTGAACTCGGAAGACGGGAAACGTCAAATCGAATTCATCAAGCGCCAGGCACTAGACGGCGCGATCGCCGATACGTATGCGGCCAAGATTGCCAACGAAAAAGGAATTAAGGTAACCGACGAACAGGTCGATAAGGTGATTGACGCCAGCCTGAACACCGTATCGGGCCGTATATCACAAGACATCTATGACGACTCGACCCTTAGCACGCTTGGTTACTCGGCTGACGAATACCGCCAAATCATCAAGCGCGCCCTCATTCGCCAAGAGGTTATGTATTCCATTGACTCCAAAGCCGATACCACCAAAAAAGCGGCCGAGGCTATGTTAAAGGAAAATCCCGTGCCGTCATTAGCCGACATTGCGAAACGTCTTCAGGACAAGGGGTATAGCGTTCAGCTCGGCTCTACCGGTTTGGTACCGAAGTCGAATCACGATGGCGGTGTAACGCAGCAAGCTGCGAAACTACAAAAGAACCAGATCTCAAGCTTCTTCCGCTCGGAAGACGGCAACTCCGAACGGAATGGCTATTACATCGTCCAGTTGGTTGATAGTAATGACAAGCAGGTAAACTACAACTATCTGCGCATTCCGCTGACAGAATTCGATAAGCAGCTCAAATCGCTCGTAGTGAATAAGAAAGTTCAAGAATTCATTTCGGTACAAAAAGACACGAACGCCATTCGCCGATAAGCTCGGCTAATGAGCGAGAAGGGAGTAAAAATGTTTCAACTACCAGCACTCGGGTATGATTACGGAGCACTCGGAAAATATATCAGCGGCGACATCATGCAGCTACATCATTCCAAGCACCACCAGACATACGTCGACAAGCTCAACACGGCGCTCGACGAAGCGCCAAGCCTGAAGGAACGGCCACTTGAAAGCTTGCTTACCGACCTTGATTCGTTGCCGGACAACGTACGAACGGCCATTCGGAATCATGGCGGCGGACACTACAACCACAGCCTGTTCTGGCAGTGGATGAGCCCGGATGGCGGTGGGGAGCCAACCGGAGAACTAGCGAACAAATTAGTTGCTCAATATGGTGATTTTCAGGGGTTTGTAAATGAGTTTACCGCTAAATCGTTAGGCGTTTTCGGCAGTGGTTGGTGCTGGCTTATGCCTGACATGTCTATCGTCACTACGCCGAACCAGGACACGCCAATCATGCAGGGAATGGATGCGCCGTTACTTGGTCTGGACGTGTGGGAACACGCCTATTATCTAGACTATAAGAATAAACGCGATGATTACGTGCAGGCATGGTGGAACGTCGTGAATTGGGACTTTGTGGCAAAACGGATGAGCTAGTGCTGTAACACAAAGAAAATACGCTCACCAAAAGGTGGGCGTATTTTCTTGGCGCGCTCGACCGGATTTGAACCGGCGATCTCCTCCGTGACAGGGAGGCGTGATAACCCCTTCACTACGAGCGCACGGGGGTTTGGACTCCGTTTAGTCTAGCAAATTTCCACCTCTGGTGCAACTAACCACGTAATGCTTATTTTACAGCGCGTTAACTGATATAATGGGCGAAGACTACCAAGGGCCAATACGCCGCTGTAGCTCAGTTGGTAGAGCGGCGCTTTCGTAAAGCGTAGGTCTCCGGTTCAAATCCGGACAGCGGCTCCATGTAATCATATGAAACATATCATTCGATCATCCATCCAGCAGGTTCTCGCCGACAGGGCGATGACACTGCTCTGTCTTGGTCTCATACTGGGTGGCATCGGCTACATTGTCTACGTGGCCTTCAGTCTGAGCGCGAGCGATCTTCAGCTTGCCATCCGGTATACATCGTTCGGCGAAACGCATTTTTACCGTGATAAATGGTGGTACCTGCTAAGCTTCGTCGGCTTCGGGCTGTTATTTATCGTCGCCCACGTAGGTATGCTAGCCAAGTTGTATGTCATCGGCCTTAAACAGCTCGCGTACGCGTTCGGCTGCTTGTCACTGGTCATCCTGGTCCTGATGTTCGTATACACGTATTCGGTCTTAAATATCGCTTACTTGAACTAGCATGATCGATCTCGAGATTCCCCTTAAGCACCGCTCCAGAAGCTACAGGTTCTTCGAAATGGTGCCAGGGCTTATTAGTTGGGGTTCCATCATCCTGCTTATCGTACTGAGTCTGGTAAATCCATTGTTCGCCGGCATTTACGTGCTTCTTATCATCGCTACGGTACTGACAAAAGCCGCCGGAATCGCGTGGCATACGCTTATCGGCTCCCGTCGGATCGACCGTGCACAGAAGATCGATTGGCATACCCGTTTGATGGACCTGAATGATCCAAATGCTTCATACGCCCGCGTTCACGCTAATCCAACCCGTGAATTCGGAGAACTGGCGCACGCCGAGAACCTGCGGCTTATCGCCAACGCCTCCGAACCATATCCTAAGCCGGCCGATATTTACCATGCCGTCATCATTGCTACCTACAACGAATCGTATGAGGTGCTTCAGCCGACGATCGAATCGGTCGTAAGCGGCACGTTCGATCCCAAGCAGATTATTCTAGTCATCGCTTACGAAGAGCGGGGCGGACGGGCAATCGAAGGCACCGTCAAACAGTTACGCGACGAATACGCCCACCGGTTCAAGGCGCTCGAAATCGTCAAGCACCCGCACAATTTGCCCAACGAAGTCATTGGAAAGGGCGGCAACATTACCTACGCCGGCCAGTTCCTTGCTAAATGGCTGAAAAAACAGGGAATCGAGTACAAGGACGTCATCGTCACCACGCTTGATAGCGACAACCGCCCGCACAAGACGTATTTTGATTACGTCGCGTACGAATATATCGTTCACGACGATCGTAAACACCTGGCGTTCCAACCGGTATCGCTGTTCCTGAACAATATATGGGACGTACCGGCGCCGATGCGAGTGGTAGCGACCGGTAACTCGTTCTGGAACATCATCAGCAGTATGCGGCCGCACACGCTGCGCAACTTCGCCAGCCATTCGCAGCCGATGGACGCTTTGGTCGAAATGGACTTTTGGTCTAAGCGCACCATCGTCGAAGATGGCCATCAGTACTGGCGCAGCTGGTTTTACTTCGGCGGCCAATATTCTGTTATTCCGATCCACGTACCGATTTACCAGGATGCCGTCCTGTCAGATACGTACATGAAGACCCTTAAGGCACAGTTCGTGCAGCTGCGGCGCTGGGCTTACGGCGCCTCGGACGTGCCATATGTGGCGACACGAGTGTTCAGCCGTAAACGGAACGTGCCGTTCTGGGCCGGGTTTACACGCCTTATACGGCTGCTTGATGGCCACGTAACGTTGGCATCGGTGTCTATCATCGTGACGTTCGGTGGATGGGTGCCACTGTTCATCAACAGCGAAGCGTCGCGTTCGGTCGCGGCCAATCAGCTGCCGGAAGTTCTGAGCGTGCTGCAACGCATCGCCATGATCGGTATCTTGATCACCGTCTTCTTGTCGTTCAAAATGCTGCCGCCGCGACCAGCCCGTTACAAACGCCATCGCAGCATCGGAATGATATTACAGTGGCTTCTTATGCCGGTCACCGCCATCGCATATTCCAGCTTCAGCGCCTTTTACTCACAGACGCGTCTGATGCTCGGTAAATATCTCGACAAGTTCGACGTCACCGACAAGGCGACCGTCGAAACGATCGAAGCGAAAAAAGAAATCGCTAAGAACTAAAAGCTAGCGGATACTAGGCCGGCCGCGCCGCTTCCTGGTCGTTTCGACTAATCCATGAGCGGCAGCATACTGGAGGGCAGCCAGCTCATCAAACCGTCTAAGTACCTGGTGCACGGTAGCAGCGATATCATCGGCACTTGGTTGACGCACCTCGGTAATGAGAAGTTGTTCAACTGTTTCGGCGAGTGGTAGGGAATGCAGCTGCCGCGCCACTTGATCGTGACTAAAGCTGGCCGCGATACTCAGCGTCAGCTTGCTCAGACTGAACGGCGCCCTCACACCGTTCTTGCCGGCTCCAGGGTAATGAACTGTCACCGACTCGTCGAGAGCCGGTTTTTCGTAGGTAGTAAAGACGTTTCCGCAGCTCTCGCATTGCCGCCGACGCCATGTACCAGATTTCTTTTTGTGTGACCGTGAGTTCGTGACTTTTGTTTTCCCGTGGAAACAATTTACACAAATCATGTCTATATATTGTCATACCGCAATTAAAAATGCTAGTGGAAAACGTAAGTGGAATGGTGGAAAGTGTGAGTTTGGTATAGTGAGGGCATGAAAGATTGCCCGTTCTGCCTTGAGAATAACTTGCTACAAAGTGACAAGGTTCACGAATCGGACCTTTGGTACTTCGTCGACATGTACAAAAAAGAGTCCACAAACTCAGGGCTTGCCATTACTAAGCGCCACATCGCTACGCCATTTGAAATTAACAGCGAAGAATGGGCGCAGCTGCACGATCTGCTGCCGACATACAAAGTTCACATCGATGCCCGTGAACTCCCACAGGGGTACAATTTGGGCTGGAATGTTTTTACTGCCGGTGGTCAAACGGTAAATCACGCGCACCTACATATCGTTGGCCGCTACGACGATGAACAGCAGGCCGGCCGCGGCATCCGCTACCACTTTAAACCAGCTCAAAATCCCCGCCAAAGCCAAGAAAGATCGCCGTCCTAAGTATCAGAACGGCGATCGGATGGTTGTCGTGGATAGGGAAGAAGTTTACCTAACGCAAGTTACTTCTTGGTGGTCGTATACTTCTTGCGAGCCTCGGCCCAGGTTTCGTTATATTCGAACCCAAGGTTGAATTGCTCTAGTTTTGACGGTTTTTCTTGTTTGTGTGAGTGGTTTTCGTTACTCATGTATTCATATTAGCATAACCAGTATATTTTGTCAATAGAACATGATGTTCATATATATATCACAGCAGGTATATACATCTGTAAAATTAGGTAAATCCGCAGGTGGAAAAGTCATGGGCAAACGTGGATTACTGGTATTAACTCCTGTAAATAATAAAAATAGCCCATTCGGGCGATTGTTATTACAGAGTGGAAAGGGTTTGTATACGGGCCACCGGTGAGGGGTGGCCCGTATACGGTGAGCATGGCTCACTGTGCGACCGTGGAGTGCATCTCCATGATCAGCGCAGCGACCAGTCCCAGGTCGGCCGCTGTCGCCTTGAGCTCGTACAAGCGCATGGCGACGTCGGCATGGACGATCGCGCTCCTCTTGGTACTTATCTTCAGTCGGATGCGCTCCTCGCGGGTGCAGCCGGCCACGGTCTCTTGAGCGGCCTCGAGAACCTTCAGATCGAACGAGACCACACTGTCGTCGCTCCAGTTGAGAGCGTCGATGTCGTAGGTGTCGATGGCGAGGACTGCACTGTCGTGCAGCGTGCCCGTCATGGCAGTCATGATGTTCCTCCTTCTTGATGTTCCGTTGGGCGGTCAGGGTCGAGGCGCGGCTGGCTGGAGCCGAACCGTGGCGTACATGGCGACGATCAGGTGGGCGAGCCCATGGTCGCGCCCACCGATCTGCTGCTCGACGACGTCGAGTACGCGGTAGTACGTCTGCATGCGTTCGTGTGCCTTCGGCAACTCGGACACGTCCTCGGGGGACAGGTCCAGCAGCGTCAACTGTGCGGCCAGGCGAACCCGGTGGTTGAAGTCCCAGGCGTTCAGGCCCCAGTCTTCGATTGAAAGTCCAACGACGGCACGGCGTACTGCGGGCAGGACGCAAGTGTCGTGATCGGTGGTGGCGGTCATGGAAGCCTCCTTGGCTGGTGGGGTATGACCTCTCAAGACATAAGACATTACGCAAAGAGAGGTCACACCCGTACCTTCCACTCTGTAAAAGTGCTTCGGAAGCTTATATCTCAACGAAGTGTGCATATTATAGCAAAAATAGATAGATTTGTCAATATACACGTAATAAGCTACCTGAGAGGACTAGAAGGTAGCGCCATCAGGCAGGCTTCTTCGCTTGCTTATCTTGGTAAAAGCAAGCTTTTCTAAGATCACGCGGCGCTGTACCGAACCTCTCACCGTTCGCTTTTCTCACTCGTGAGAGGTGAAGCCCCATAGCCCACCAAACAAAATGCCGA
>DEBR01000001.1:87062-113860 GCA_002348615.1 Candidatus Saccharibacteria bacterium UBA2951
TCGGCATTTTGTTTGGTGGGCGATAGAGGATTCGAACCTCTCACCTCCTCAACGTCAATGAGGCGCTCTAGCCAAATGAGCTAATCACCCTGAAAGCAACTTATTAATTCTACCAAACAGGGGCGGGGGTTGCAACGCTCGGGGGTGAGGTACTAGAATAAAAGGGAATGACGACGCGGTCTAACCAGCCGCCGAGTTCCGTCGGAGCGGTCGCAGACGAACGTAATCGAACGCGGCAATAGAAATAGCCAAGGTGGAACCTCCTGAAAACTTCGGGACCGAGGCACGCACGTAAAGTTATGCGTATGCGTGCTTTTGTTATTTCTAAGGAGGTTCATATGAACGACGACCAACTTCACGCTATGCGGCACAGCCTAGCGCACATTACGGCACAAGCTGTCCAACACTTATGGCCAGATGCTAAATTCGGCGTCGGCCCAGTAGTCGAAAACGGATTTTATTACGACATTGATTTAGGCGATACCAAAATCTCTGAGCAAGACTTTCCGAAGATCGAGAAAGAAATGCGAAAGATCATTGAGGCTGACTATGTGTTTGAACGCTCTCAAAAACAGATTGACGAAGCGCTCCAGTGGGCGCAGACAGCGAACCAGCCATACAAAACGGAGCTTCTGAACGACCTTAAGCGCTCTGGCACGACGATTGCCAAAGAACTCGACAAAGAGGCAATGGGAACGATTGCCGAAGGTGACGCAGCTATGGACTCGGTAGGCTTTTATACTGACGGCGACTTTACCGATCTTTGCCGCGGCCCACACGTGGAGAGTACAGGCAAAGTCGGCGCCTTCAAACTGATGCGCGTGGCCGGTGCTTATTGGCGCGGCAACGAAAAGAACCCGCAAATGCAGCGGCTGTACGGCGTGGCATTCGCGACCCAAGAAGAGCTCGACAAACACCTTGAAATGCTCGAACAGGCCAAACTGCGTGACCACCGAAAGCTCGGTCGGGAACTCGATCTCTATACCATGAGTCCTCTCGTCGGCGCCGGTCTGCCGCTGTTTACTCCGCGCGGAACCGTTCTTCGCGACGTCATGGCACAGTACTCGAACCAGCTGCGTATGGCGCGCGGCTTCACCAAGGTATGGACACCACACATTACCAAGCAGGACCTATACGAGGCATCCGGGCACTGGGCGAAATTCGGTGACGAGCTGTTTTTGGTCACCAGCCAAGAGACTAGCGACAAGATGGCCTTAAAACCGATGAACTGCCCTCATCATACGCAGATCTTTGCCTCGCAGCCTCGTAGTTACCGCGATATGCCGGTCCGCTATCTTGAAACGACTACCGATTACCGCGACGAGAAGACAGGTGAGCTCGGTGGCCTTAACCGAGTGCGCTCACTGACGCAGGATGACAGTCATGTTTTCGCCAGGCCCGACCAGATCGAGGCCGAGATCGATGGCCTGTTGGCGAGCGCAAGAGAGTTGTACGACACGCTCGGTATGAAACTACGGGTACGTCTCAGTTACCGCGACGAGTCAGACGCGTATTTAGGTGACCCGGAATTGTGGCAATCGGCACAAGCGCAACTTAAAGCAGCCGTTGAGAAAAATAGCCTTGATTACTTTGAGCAGGACGGTGAAGCGGCATTTTACGGTCCAAAGATTGATTTCATGGCTACCGATGCGATCGGTCGCGAACATCAGGTGGCGACGGTCCAGCTAGACTTCGTTCAACCCGAGCGATTCAAGTTGGAATATGCCGGGCAGGGAGAAGTTTCACTCCGACCGGTTATGATTCACTGCGCGTTATTGGGGAGTATTGAACGGTTCCTTAGTGTCTTTATTGAGCATACCGGCGGTTGGTTCCCGCTCTGGGCGGCACCGGAGCAGATCCGTATTCTTACCATCAACGACACGGTGCTCGACTATGTCCAAGAGATCGAAGCGGTGCTTCGGGATACGGTGCTCATGGCGCCGGTCAAATACAACGAACTGCGCTTCACGCGTGACGACCGTAACGAAAGTCTGGGCAAGAAAATCCGTGAAGCAACATCCTATAAGATTCCGATCCAACTGATTGTCGGTCCGAAAGACAAAGACGCCCGCGAAGTCAGCGTGCGTACGCAAGCTGGCGAAGAAAAAGTCGCTCTTGAACGGTTGAAAGACTTTCTGATTAATCTGTAGCGTGATGAAAAAAGCAACGATCGCGATTGATATTGATGACGTGCTGGCCGATAACGCGGCCGGCTTCGTCGCGTTCAGTAACGCGCAGTGGGGCACGAATCTTCGGCCGGAGGATTACGACGAGCACTGGGCGAAGCTATGGCGGGTAGATCACGAAGAGGTAGAGCGCCGAGCGAACCAACTGCACGAGTCAGGTGTCTTGAATACGTACCGTCATAATGACGCGGCTTTGCCGGTTTTGAAGCGCCTTAGCGTCGACTACGATCTGATCATTGTTACGTCACGGCGTCTGCAGGTCCGCGCTGACACGACCGCCTGGATACACAAGCATTACCCGGGTATATTCACCGACGAAACGATTCACTTTGCCGGTATATGGGATACCATCGATGCTCAATCGATTCACCGTACGAAGGCCGATGTCATTGAAGCACTGGGTGCCGATTACCTGATTGATGATCAGCTGAAGCATTGCCAGGCGGTCGCAGCGGCGGGGAGGACTGCGATACTTTTTGGTGACTATACCTGGAATCAGGCGGATACACTGTCCAAGCGAATCGTTCGCTTGAATGATTGGGCTGCCGTTCAGGAGTTTTTTACAAATGAAGCCGGACGCTAATTTTCGTGAACGGGTAGAGACGCTTATGACCGAGGTGCCGTACGGTCGTGTTATCACCTACGGCGACTTAGCCGGGTTGGCTGGCCAGGCAAATGCCAGTCGGGTGGTGGGCGGTATCGCACATTTTGGGAATCCGGATTTGCCCTGGCATCGCCTGGTCAATCGGTTCGGTGGCCTCGCCGCCGGCTTTCATGGCGGCCGTGAAGCACAGGCTCAGCTGCTTGAGCAAGAGGGGATTACCTGTACGAATCACATCGTAGACAATTTTGAGGAGCGTCGATGGCGGCCAGGCCAGAACTGATCGCCATCGTCGGCCCGACAGCGAGCGGGAAGACAAGCCTGGCACTCGACATAGCTGAGCGCTGGAACGGCGAGATTATTTGTGCCGACTCTCGGACGGTCTATAAAGGCATGGACATCGGGACTGCCAAGCCGACAGCTGAGGAGCAGGCAAGAATACGGCATTGGGGACTCGATTTGGTCCAACCGGGTGAGCCGTTCAGTGCCGCCGATTTTAAACGACATGCGGACGCAGCGATCACTGACATACGCTCGCGAGGAAAGTTGCCGCTGCTGGTCGGGGGCACAGGGCTCTATGTCGATGCGGTACTATATGACTATAGCTTTGGTCCGCCCGCGGACGCGGCACAGCGAAAGCAACTTGAGCCTATGACGATTCAGGAGCTTACCGCCTATTGCGCTGAGCACAACGTTATTTTACCGGAAAACCGCAAGAACAAACGCCACCTTATTCGGGCAATCGAACGAAAAAGCATAAGTGCAATCAGTAAATCAAAACTTTCGCCTAATAATTACATTGTAGGAATAGCTACGAACATGGAGACACTCCGAACACGGATTGTAACGCGGACCGAACAACTGTTTGAGAACAATGTGGTAGCTGAAGCGACTTTATTGGGCAAAAAATATGGCTGGAATTCAGAGGCTATGACCGGGAATATCTATCCGCTGCTGAAATTACATCTGGAGGGCGAGCTAACGCTCGAAGAAGTTAAGGACCGATTTACAACACTAGATTACCAGTTGGCAAAGCGACAAATGACGTGGTTTCGCCGCAATCCGGACATCATGTGGGCCACTTTAACAGAGGCCAAAGGCTATATACATTCGTTACTCGCGGACGAATAACTTCTGTGCTACACTAACAACATAAAAGTTACTCAGGGTAGAAGACGATGATTGACGCACTGTTCGGATCGAAGACACGCATCAAACTCCTGCATTTGTTTCTGAACAATCCAGGTAAGTCTTTTTATGTGCGCGAAATTACGAGGTTGATCGACGAACAGATTAATTCGGTTCGGCGCGAACTTGCCAACATGTTGAAGGTCGGCATCATAAAAAGCGATACGGCCGATAACAAGCTGTACTATGAAGTTGATCAACGCTATGAACACTACGTGCCGCTACGGGCGATTTTCGGCGATGACAAAGAAGCCGGTTCCGCCGTTGACGCGCCGAAGCAATCGACGCTTGATTGGCAAGCGAGGCTTGACGAGCTTGGTGGCATTAAGCTTGCTGTCATGGCCGGTGTGTTCGTGGCAGGAAGCGCCAGTAGGGTGGATTTGCTTTTGGTCGGAAATCCGGCACCGGCTCGTACCAAGGCATTCATTAAGACGCTTGAGAAAAAAGAAGGTCGGGAATTGAACTACAGCGTGCTTAGTTACGACGAGTTCTACTACCGTCTCTCGATTCGTGATAAATTTATTACAGAGCTCATGAGCAGCAAGCATGTCGTGCTGCGTGACGTCGAGCAAATTCTAGACAAGCAAAAGTAGGAGACCTATGTTCGAAATTGAATACAAGGGTGGAAACACCGTTGTCATTGCAACCAAGAAATCAAAACTTATTACCGACCCAAAACAGTCGCTGATCGGCCTGAAGGATATCGAGCCAAAAGGTATGGTAAGCGTAGCGACGGAGCCTCGCTTTGAAGTACCGTCAAGTGAAGCTGTCCTTGCAATCGAAGGTCCGGGTGAATACGAAGTAGGGGACTTTTCAATTCGTGGCATAGGTGCCCAGCGTCACCTCGATTCTGACGGCAAGGGCTCGACGATGTATCGAATCGAGGTTGGCGATGTGCGTATCGCGCTACTAGGCAATATAGACTCTAAGTTGACCGATGAGCAACTGGAGTCTATCGGCGTTGTCGATATCGTTATTCTGCCGGTCGGTGGCGGTGGTTACACGCTTGATGCCACTGCTGCAGCGCAGCTTGTACGTAAGATTGACGCTAAGACGGTCATTCCAATTCACTATGCCGACAAAGCACTGAAGTACGAAGTGCCACAAGATGAGTTCGAAGTGTTTCATAAAGAACTTGGCGGTGAGGTTGAAACGGTCGATAAGCTTAAAGTTAAGGCCGCAAGCTCGTTGCCGCTGGTATCGACGATTTACAAATTGGCACGCAGCTAAACCGGCTGCCAATAAAAAATCCGCTCATATGAGCGGATTTTTTATGTGGTGCCGGGTTATTTCGCCTGGCTGACGACAGGTTGCAAGAGGCCCTTTTTCTTCAGGGTGCGGATTGCCTGTGTGCTTAAGGTCATAGTGACCTTTTGGCCGTCTACCATAAAGGTCTTCTTTTGCAGGTTAGGCTTGAAGACCCGCTTGGTGCGACGCAAAGAAAAGCTCACGTTGTGGCCGAATTGCTTACCTTTACCGGTCAGTTCGCATCGCGCTGCCATTTCTTTACTCCTTAAAGTTATTTAGCAAACTTGTATGATTGTAGCGGTTTTAACGCTTCTCGTCAAGGGGTAAAGGTACGCTATAATAGGTATCTATGGGAATCGATTTGGTTTATATCGTCATTGTAATCGTCGTCATTCTGCTTTCGATGACGCTGCATGAAGCTATGCACGGATTCGTGGCCTATTGGTTGGGTGACGATACGGCCGAACGAGAAGGGCGATTAACGCTTAATCCGATTAAACACATTGACCCTTTCCTGACGATCGGGCTTCCTGTCGTGCTGGCTCTTATCGGCGCGCCGATATTCGGTGGAGCTAAGCCGGTACCGTTCAACCCGGCGCGGCTGAAGTACGACGAATGGGGAGCGGCGCTCGTAGCATTTGCCGGTCCATTGACGAACCTTGTCATTGCGTTCCTGTTGTTTATCTGGGCGCGAATAATAGGGGTGGATGTCGCTGATTTTACCTATGAAGACTTTCAAGACGCCTTCTTTTCACTTGGAGTCATGGTTAATCTAGGTTTCTTCGCGTTCAACATGATACCGATTCCTCCACTCGATGGTTCGCGTGTGCTATATGCGCTAGCGCCAGACTTCGCCCGACGCGGCATGGAAGCGATTGAGCGCTACGGACTGTTCGTCATCTTCGCAATTGTATTAATCGCGAGTCCAGTAATAGGCCGGTTTATTCTTGCGGCCACAACTGGAATATTGAAACTCTTTACTACAATTTTTGGTGGTTAGCGGACTCAAGTAGCGCTTCTAGCTTTTTGACCGTACTCCAACTACGGATTGTCATGCTCTTGTAGGTCGGCAACTCCAAGATTTTACTTAGGCGGCTTTTTTGCCTTTCGGCGGACAGACGCGTAAAATATAGCGCCTTACTGCCAGCGGCCGCGGTATCGACTCCTTCTCGGAGCTTCAAAGCGACCAGATCTTTTAAGACCTGGTCGGGTTTTGCCGGCGACTTAAGGAAAATGACATCGGAATGAAATACGTCTGGTTTAGTCCCAAAACCATTCGGAGCTTCGTCTACGATCATCCGAAAATCAGCATCGGACAATACGACTGTCGGGCCTTTGTAGCCGAAAGTCTTTTCAAGGGTGCTGTCGACTACGTGTTCGACTTTGACTAAGTCCATATCAGTTTCAAACAATACGTTCCCGCTCGCGATGTACGTACTAACATTGGTAAAGCCTGCTGTCTGCAGACATTCACGAAGCTCGGCCATCTTGATGATATTATTACCACCGACATTGATACCTCGGAGCAGTGCTAAGAATCGGGTGTTTGCCATACCGAAAGTATATCAGGACGATGTGTGCCGGGTGTATAATAAAGATAGTCCTTCTGATGCCGGTCAGAGGACGTGGCGTATATGATTTCCTAACGTCATTTGATAGGGAAACCAACATTCTGTGCGGCTGCGGCTGCGCTGTGAGGTATCCCACCTTGCACTTACGCGGGGATATATCAAGCGCCACGTCCTCTGGGTGACCTCAGGGGACTTTCCATATCGGGGTTTGGCGCAGTTGGTAGTGAGAACTGCCTGTGGCAGTTAGCAAGGAAACCTTCCGATGAAAGCTATGCTTTCAATCGTGAAGTTTCGGGGCCGCGGGACGTGGCCGCCCGCTGGACCTGCGGTTGTCTGTCGACTAGAATATAGACCGTAAGAGAAGTATTTTATCGGGGTTTGGCGCAGTTGGTAGCGCGCACCGCTGGGGGTGGTGAGGTCGCTGGTTCGAGTCCAGTAACCCCGACCAGGTATACATTGACGGGGTGTGGCGCAGCCCGGTAGCGCGCGCCGTTCGGGACGGCGAGGTCGGAGGTTCAAGTCCTCTCACCCCGACCAAACAAAATAGCCAACCTTCTGGTCGGCTATTTTGTTCCGGCTGATGGTAAGCTTGGTTCTCCGACCGCGGACTGAAGGTCCGCATGGTCGGATGGTCGCGAAGTAAGTGAAACGAAAGAAAGTACTGCGAGTATTTTCTTTCGTGAACGCACGGAGGAGCGAAGCGATAGCTCCTCTCACGTTGCTCGTAAGGTATAATCAAATCAGTGAAGCAACTCATCTCAGTCCGCGCCATCATTCGGGAAGATCAAAAAACATTATTGCTTAGGCGCGCAAGCGGTCGCCAATCAATCCTAGGGAAATACGAGCTTCCCGGCGGTCGCCTGGATTATGGCGAGCAGCCCGAAGATGCCTTGGCGCGTTATTTAAAGGACGACGCCGGACTCGTCATACAATCAGCTCAGTTATATGACGTACTGACCTATATTGATCATGATGATCGTGATATCCAATACACATTCATACTTTATCTCGTCAGTCTGAGCGCTAATGGCAACAAGGTAAGGGTAAGTCAAAAATACGATCAATATGCCTGGAAAAAACTCGGAGACGTACGCCAGGAAGAACTGACAGAATCGGCAAAGCTGCTACTCGGAATTTCCCAACAAGAGGTTACGACGACAGAAAAAAACGTTTTGATTGAAAATCCCACCGGAACCGAGGATGGCAATTTTGACACCACTCATCTGATTCTCTATTCAGATGGCGGATCACGAGGCAACCCTGGTCCCAGTGCCAGTGGCTTCGTTGTGATGAATCAGAACCAAGATGTTTTACATCAGGGTGGCATGTACCTAGGTATCACTACAAACAACCAAGCCGAATACCATGGGGTGCGGCTGGGGCTGGAAAAGGCGCTTGAGATGGGTGCGAGAACGGTCGACTTTCGCATTGACAGCCTGTTGGTCGTCAATCAACTTAACGGTATTTATAAGATTAAGAATCGTGAACTGTGGCCGATCAACGAGCGTATTAAAGAGCTGACGACGCAGTTTGAAAAAGTGACGTTTACGCATGTCAGGCGCGAATTCAACCAACTCGCCGACGGGATGGTCAATAAGATCTTAAATGCACATGAAGCAAGCGAGCAGAAGGATACGGGATGACTGCTTCGTAACTCTCGTTTCGTTGGGGTATAATCAGTAGCGGCAGCTCGGTAGGTGGTCGCTGGTAGCTTAGGCTACGAGAGGAAAGTCCGGGCAGCGTAGGACAGGGCGGTCGCTAACCGCGACCGGGCGAGAGCCTAGGGAAAGTGCCACAGAAACAAAACCGCCAGCTTGCTGGTAAGGATGAAACGAGTGAGGTAAGAGCTCACAGTCCGGCATGGTGACATGTCGGGGAGGTAAACCCCGCCTGCTGCAAGGAGGGCCTCATACAAGGGTTGTCCGCCCGAGGTCCGCTAACCGCTTGATGTGTCCGGTAACGGGCGTACTAGATAGATGGCCATCCACGACAGAACCCGGCTTATCGCCAAGCTGCCAACTAAAAACTCCCCTGAACAGGGGAGTTTTTAGTTACATCAGTGTATTATTTAACGCTTTTGACAATAGCGGTGAATGCCGCCGGTTCGTTGACCGCCAACTCTGAAAGAACTTTGCGGTCGAGTTCGACATTAGCCTTCTTTAAGCCGCTAATCAGCTGGCCATAAGTAGTACCATTTTCGCGTGCGGCCGCATTTATACGGGTAATCCACAGGCTGCGTAGGTCGCGCTTGCGGTTGCGGCGGTCGCGGTAAGCGTATTGCAGGGCGCGGATAACACCTTGCTTGGCTAGCCGGAAGCTGCGCGTGCGCGAATGTTGCATGCCTTTGGCTTGCTTTAGAATCTTCTTGTGTTTGGCGCGTGCTGGGACGCCTCGTTTGACTCGCATGTATTAGACTCCTAATGATCGCTTAACGTTCTTGGCCATCTTACCGGTAACGGTACCGGTGGTATTAATGGCGCGTTTGCGGCTTTTACTTTTCTTGGCCAATAGGTGGCCGCCCGAAGCACGCAGTCGGGTAATTTTGCCGCTGGCGCTCAGCTTGACGCGCTTGGCAGTACCTTTGTGGGTCTTGAGTTTTGGCACTTACTTACTCCTTACTGTAATACTCAGGTTACGACCAGCCATGGTTGGCTGTTGTTCGACGATAGCGTCATCTTCCAGCAATCCGACAATCCGATCAATCATGACATATCCCAATTCTTTGTGGGCCATTTCACGGCCACGGTAGAAGATAGATATTCGGACCTTGTGACCTTCGGACAGGAAGCCGCGAATCTTGCGCAACTTGATGTCCAGGTCGCCCTGACCGATTTTCAGCCCGAACCGCATTTGCTTGAGCTCGACTTGTTTGCTCTTAGCGCGGCTCTTTTGCTGCTCCTTCATCTTTTGGTACTGGTACTTACCCCAGTCGATGATCTTGGCAACTGGTGGGTTGGCGTTCGGTGAGATCTCAACCAGGTCAACGCCTGCTTCTTCGGCGAGCTTCAGAGCTTCGTTTCGGGGGAGGATTCCAAGTTGTTCCCCGCTTGACCCGATGACGCGTAACTCAGTTGCCCGAATTGCATCGTTGATCCTAATTTGTTGGCTGGCTATGTTATTGATCTCCCTTGTTGGTCGCTTTTGCCTGAGCGTTTAACTCGTTTGCTATCGTACCATACTTGACCCCAAGAGTTCAAGAGGTGAGAGTGCTACGTTGGAACTAAACGGTATTGCAATGCTTCTGCGACGTGCGATGGTGTGATAGTATCAGCTCCCTCTAGGTCGGCAATCGTCTGAGCGACCTTCACGATTTTAAAATACCCACGTGCGGAAAGCCCCAGCCGGTCTGTCGCCTGTCCAAGTAATTCCCGTACCGGTGCGTCAAGCGTTATTTGCTTCGCAACCTCCTTGGACGACAGGTCGCTATTGTATATGTTGTTATTGACACTACTGTTATATCTGTTAAGCTGTGTGTTCAATGCCTGAACAATCGATTTCTGCGCTTTTTGGTGTTGTAAATAATCGTTCGCTTTATGGCTCGCAAGCGTATCGTTGTCGATGCGACCTACGCTAACGACTAAATCAATCCGGTCAAGTAAAGGACCGCTTAGGCGCTGCTGGTACTTTTGAATTTGGAGCGACGTGCAGGTGCACTCCCGCTTATCGTCACCATAAAACCCGCATGGGCAAGGGTTCATTGTCGCTACTAGCATGAAGTTGGCAGGGTAGACCGCATGACCGGCCGCCCTCGAAATCGACACTAGACGATCTTCAAGCGGCTGGCGCAGCGATTCAAGGGATGCCCGTGGGTATTCGGGAATCTCGTCAAGGAATAGTACCCCATGGTGGGCCAAGCTGATGTCACCCGGTTTCGGCGGGTTGCCGCCCCCGACTAGGGCGATTCGGCTTGAGGTATGATGGGGTGCCCGGAACGGCCGCGTATCGGCAGTGGCACTAATGGCATCACCACTTAAGCTATGTAATTTCGTGACGGCGATTCGCTCTCTGGCTGTCAGGGAGGGAAGTAAGTTCGGTAGTACGCGGGCAAGCATGGTCTTACCGGCTCCAGGTGAACCGGTCAGTAAGATATTATGGTGGCCTGCGGCCGCGATAATCAGGGCGCGCTTAGCCTGTTCCTGTCCTAGGACATCGTCGAGCAAAGGTCCACGGTCTGATGAATTGTCTTTGGTATGTTCCGGTTGAGCTGAAGTGACATATGGCGCGACTGATATTTCGTTCTTGAGGTGTAAAAAGAGTTCCTGAAGCGTACGAACCGGAATAATCGTAATGCCGTCTACCAACTCGGCCTGGTGTGCATTCTCGGCAGGTAGGATCAACGTTGTATATCCGGTATCACGGGCGACCTCCGCGATAGAAATCACGCCCCGTATGGGCCGTAAACGGCCATCCAAGCCCAGCTCACCGGCAAAGACCGTATCTTTTACTTCATAAGGTTTTAGCTGCCCGCTTGCGGTCAGAATCGCGATAGCGATGGCCAGATCGTAGTGGCTGCCATCCTTGGGTAGTTCCGCCGGTGCTAAATTGATGACGAACTTCTTTGCGGGAAAATCCAGCCGGGAGTTGGCAATGGCACTTCGGACACGTTCTTTGGCTTCGTCGATGGCTTTTGACCCCAGGCCGACGATTTGCAGGGAAGGCAGGCCGGCTTTCATGTCACATTCCACCTCGACCAGTTGGCCGTCGTATCCCACCGGTGCCGCCGTCATCACCTTGGCGACCTTGCCCACATTACTCATGACGTTTACGGTAACATACCTGGCCTACCACTGTAAATAATGGTATAATTCAGGGGTTGGGGCTGACATAGCTTTCGACAGATGGACATTAACAGACTATCTTGCAAGCCGACCACAGACGATATCTGTATTTTAACTGCAACTAAATTGCAAAGCGTTGTAGCTGCTGCGAAGAGCCTTTTCGCTCCTCGCCAGCTCGCGCTACAAGTAGCCTAATTTAGGTTACCGTGCTCGCCCTGACGCCTGCTAGGGAAGGGCGCGTCATAGTAGCAGGCTAGACGAGGCGTGGCGTTTCAGCGCGTCTTGTCGAAATCACTCTGAAACACGTAATCGATCGGATTCTTTGTCCGATTCCTCGTTCGGTCGTTACGTTAAACCTTGAAACGGACTAAGCTTGTAGACGGATAGTAGGTTACCATTTGGACGCGGGTGCGATACCCGCCAGCTCCACCAATAAAAGTTCCCGATTGAATGCAATCGGGATTTTTTATTGGCCGTGAAGTCATATAAAAACGACCGCCTGCGAGGAACGGTCGTTTTTTGTGGAGTGTTTTTGTTCGAATTTTTGTTTTTGTTCGTTTTTTGCTTCTGTACACTTTTTTTGCTCAGAAGCTACCCCTATAATATGACGTGAAAATGCTTGTGTCAATAACTTTCTTTGAGATTTTTTAAGTGGTTTTTCCACTGATTTTTTGAACACTATATGTAGCGTCATGCTACACCCGGCTTCCATAGGCTCGTTGCTAAAGCCGTGCGAACAATTCCGCGCTCAATTTTTCGACTACACGATCGGCCTGGCCAAGTCGGTCAGCGGAATGGGTGGTCGTGAGAGCCACACAGTACATACCGGCACGTTTGGCGGCCGAAATTCCGCTCGGCGCGTCTTCAACTGCAATGCAATCTGCAGCTGGTCGACCAAGCATTTCTGCTGCCAGTAAATATGACTCTGGGTCCGGTTTACCATTGATTACGCTTTCAGCCGTTACCAAGACGGAAAAGTGCTCCTGAAGTCCAAAACGGTCAAGAATCGCGCTTACTTGGGATTCAGGCGAGCTTGTAACCAGGGCAAGTGGGTGTTTTATGGCTAGCTGACTGATTGTCATCACGGTAGTAGGGTATGGTTCGACTGTTGTTTCAACGAGTTTCTGGTAATTATGTCGCTTGATTGCTTGCAGGGTTTTTATGCCTAGCGGTCGTTCAATATGCGCCAAAAAATCAACGAAACCTTGCTCATCAGTTTTTCCAGCAAAGAACAGTTGGTATTGCTCGTCTGTCAGACGAATACCAAGCGGCTGGAATGTCTGACGGAAGGCTTCAAAGTGACTGGGCTCGCTATCAACGATAACGCCGTCCATGTCGAAGCAAATCGGTCGATGATTCATATATAAAGTATATCAAAATTGCCGTTGTAAAACGGCCAAAGAACCGTTTAGTATAAATGATAATAATTTTTAACAACGTTGTTCTTAATCTTCTTACAGATACAACATGCTTTATATTGTAAATAATACGTAAAATATCATCACAAGGGGTATTGACCGGTTATGCTTTTCGTGCTAAGGTACAGATAAGCTTTTACAAAAACAAAAAAGCCACCGCAACACCACCTTAACAATCAAACATCCGACACTGACCGCGGCCTCCATGCGGACATTCGTTCAACTCGAACGGACAGTCGATAGCGCCAGTCGGCATTAAAAGAACAATGGGTCACTCTGTGATCCACGCACCTTCTTTCTTTTATTGCGCAGGATTGATGCTATCGATGCTCCGGATACTTCGGTATCTCGTTGAGCGATTCGTAGAACCAGTACCTATGCGCTGAGTAAATCCCTGTTATCACGGGTCCAAACCGATAGCAGCGACGCCACTCAGCGTATACGCGGAACCTTCTACATACGAATGCTCTAGCTTTTGCTGGAGCGGTCAGTTGCCTCGAGCGAGAGGCTGTCCATGGCACACGCGCTTACTATTTACTTTTTAGAGCGGACTGTGACTGCCTGGACATACGGTCTTTCGCTCAGGCTCTCTTGAATTTTGACCTTATCCATAAGCGGGTAATTTACGGTATAGTGAGGGGTATGTTAGGGAAAGTCATCGCCATCAGCACAGTAATCGCCGCGATACTGCTTATCGTACTGCTTCAGACGACGAACCCATCGACGGCCGGTCCATTAGGACTTCTGGCCGTATTTTTTTTGCTGTATGTCATTTTGCTCGGAGCCGTTACCGAAGTACTTTGGGTCGGGTCGGGTGTTTTGCAGGCGATTGGAAAGCGGTTTACATCGAAACGTCCACCGGGCAGGTTAAGTTTGCAGCGGTCGTATTATTTTTCAACCGTGCTCGCCCTTGGGCCGGTCATGGCGCTTGCTATGGCGTCGATCGGTTCGTTCGGTGTGTACGAAGCCGTGCTGATCACTGTGTTCTTGGCGGTCGGTACGCTCTATGTATCACGCCGTTCGAACGGTTAGCACAGCGGTTGTTGGTGCTACCTGGACTCACATAGCATTCCATCTGTCCATATAAAGAGACATGTATCCATATTGCTCACGCTCCACATACTATATAAATATATAGCCCATCGTCGGTTCGAAAATGGGTGCGAGCACCCATTTCGCTCACGCTCCTCGTGCTATACTTCTAGGTATGGAACCCAAGTTTTCTTCGCCGGAAATGAACCAGCCGATTCCCGAACGGTCACCAGACTCACTGCCGAATCTGCCGAACCCCGAAGTCACCCCTGAAGCGCCGCTCCAAAATCCTGAGCATGGCCATCAGAATGCTCCGGAACGCGCGTCAGAACATTCTGCCCAAGCACAAGCGGCAGCCGCGGCCCAACCGGTGCCTATCAGCCTGCCGACGCCAGTGCCGGTGGCAGCCGACGACGCTGCAACAGTCGCGAACGACGACATGCCGGCGGTAGCGGCCGACGACGATCTGATAGAAAAGGAATGGGTCGATAAAGCGAAGCAGATCATCAGCGAAACCCGCGATGACCCGGCTCGCCGCGAAAAAGAAGTCGGTCGTTTGCAGGCAGATTATTTGAAAAAACGCTACGGTAAGCAGCTCGGCGAGTCGCCGGAGTAAGGTCAGTAGGGGGCATATAAGGTGTTGGGAGCGTTCATCGGTATCTTCGCTATAGCGCTAATAGCGCTGTTTGCGGGTGCCGTCGTGTTCATACAGTACCAAAAGACGCTCCGTGAGGCCAAGAATTATGAGCGTGGGCTCAAAATGGTTCCGATGGTTATTCATTTGCCTCCATCGAGCGATGACATTGAATCGGGTAGCCGAGACGAACGTGATGTGACAGAAGAAATTCTCAGCCAGGCGCAGGTAATGTATAACATTATCGCGTCGACAGCAGTAAAAGGCTTTAAAAGTAAAGTATATGGTCAGCGCCACCTATCATTTGAAATCGTCGCCCGTGAAGGGTTGGTTCATTATTACACCGTCGTACCGGTAGTGTTGGTTGAAGTCGTGCGTCAGGCTATAGCCGCCGCGTACCCATCTGCCCGTCTTGAGGAAGTTGAAGAGCACGTCGTGTTCTCGGAGGTTGGAAAGATGAGCGGCACGATTGGCGGGGAGTTTACGCTTAAAAAGCCGTTCATGTATCCGATTGCGACCTATGAAGAAGCCAAGCGAGACGCGTCGCGTGCGCTGTTGAACGCACTGTCTTCGGCCGGTCGTGAAGACGGCATTGGCATACAAATGCTCATACGTCCGGCAAATGAAGGCTGGACCAAACGGTCGCACAGTAAAGTCGAGCATATTAAAAAAGATAGGGCGAGCGGGCGAAAATCGGGATTCGGTACTCGCGCCGGGGATTTGGCTGGAGCGTTGTGGAAACCACCGAACCCTGAAAATCACAAAGAAGAGCATAACGTCGATGTTCAACTTACATCAGTTGAGCAAAAAGAAATAGACGTTATTGAAGAAAAAACCCGCTATCCCGGCTACGAGACCCTTATTAGGGTCGTTGTGAGTTCTAACACGGCAGCACGTTCGCAGAGCTTATTGAAGAACGTCATTTCGGCATTTGCCTTATTTGACTCGGCCAGCTATAACGGCTTCAAATTCGCCGTGACCCGTAATATCGAAGAGCTCGTAACGGCCTATATATTCCGCTTCTTCCCGCAAGATGTCAGTGGCAATATATTAAATACTGTCGAACTCGCGACGATATTCCACCTTCCGGACCAGAAGAATATTCCGACAAGCCAAGTCGAGCGGCAAATGAGCAAACAGGTCGACGGCCCGACCCAAGTAATGGACGAAGGCTTCTTGCTTGGCTACAACGAGTTCCGCGGCACAAAAAAGCCGATCCGACTCTCTACGAACGATCGTCGCCGGCACACCTATATAATCGGGCAGACTGGTACCGGTAAGTCGGTGTTGCTTGAGAATCTGGCTTTTCAGGACATGATGGACGGAAAAGGTTTTGCCTTTGTCGACCCGCACGGCGATTCGGTCGAAGCACTCCTTGGTAAGGTGCCGAAAGAACGCGTCGAAGACGTGATTTACTTCAACCCGGGCGATATGACTAACCCGATCGGTCTTAATATGTTCGAATTCGATCATGAGGACCAGAAGGACTTCTTGGTGCAAGAAGCTATCAACATGCTATATGGCTTATACGACCCAGGCCACACCGGAATCGTCGGTCCGCGGCTGGAACACATCTTTAGAAACGCGGCGCTACTACTTATGGCAGACCCGGCTGGCGGCACATTCATCGATATACCGAAAGTGCTGATCGACCCTGACTATATGAAATCGAAGCTCAAGTATGTCAAAGACCAAAGCGTGCTCGATTTTTGGACCAAGGAATTTCCGGCGTCGCAGCGTTCGAACGAGGCCGGCGAAGTCATCAGTTGGGTCGTATCAAAATTCGGTCCGTTCATCAGTAACGACAGTATGCGTAATATCATCGGTCAGACCAAGTCGGGCTTTAACCTGCGCGACATCATGGACAATAAGAAGATTCTGCTAGTCAACCTAAGCAAGGGCCGCATGGGTGAGTTGAACAGCAAGCTGCTTGGTATTATCTTCGTCATGAAGTTCCAGGCCGCTGCTATGAGCAGAGCGAATGTTCCTGAAGACGAGCGCGTCGACTTTTCGCTCTATGTCGACGAGTTTCAGAACTTCGCCACCGAAAGCTTTGAGTCGATTTTATCTGAAGCTCGTAAGTATCGCCTGAACCTGATACTCGGTAATCAGTTCATGACGCAGCTGACTGACAAGATTCGTGAAGCCATCATAGGTAACGTCGGAACGGTCATTTCAGGGCGTATCGGTGTGACCGACGCCGAACTGATGGTCAAGCGCTTCCAGCCGACATTTGAGGCGGAAGACCTGATTAAGATGCCAAACTACCAAAGTGTCACCAGCGTGATGATCAATAACGTACCGTCAGCTCCTTTCTCGATGTCATTCGTACCGCCGATGGGGCAGAGCAATCCGCAACTTGCGGACGCACTGAAACGCCTATCCGCCGCGAAATACGGCAAACCTAGGGCGGTGGTCGAAAAAGAGATATTCGACCGCCTAGGCGCCGCAGACAAGGCCAAGAAAGATCGTTTGGAGCAGATGAAGGGCATTCAGCAGGGCAGGCCGGGTGCTGCCGGGCCAACAAAGTCGGGCTCATCGTTTTTAGACGAATGGCTGGCGAAACGCCAGCAACTAGGTGGAACGCCGAAACCGGTAAGTTCTTCCGCGCCTCCTTCCGCCCCTAGTGGGCCACTGGCAGGCGCCGCTCCATTCGGCTCAATGGGCGCGAGTTCTCCGTTAACACAACCACAGCCGTTGAACGATAAAGCGGCCGCTAGGATGCAGCAGAAAATTGAAGACGTACCGGTATCTGAACCAGTCGCCAAAGCAGTTGAGCAGAATAAACTACACCTTCGCGGCGACAATAAGAACGACGATGGTGAAATCGCCATCAAGCTTCGCGACGAGTAAGCGCTAAACTCTTTTTCCGGTAATCATTACCCGAAGGTAATCGATTAACAGGCCAATGGCCCAGCCTAAAACAAAGGCGGCGATAGTCTCGAAACCAGACAGAGGGTAGCCGTAGTACTTTGCGACAAGGTAAATGACAAGTGTCAGAATGAAAGCCGACAATGACCCGGCTAAGATAGCGTTAGGGCGGGCAACGGTACTGCCCACCACTTCGGACGTGCGCTCAACCACTGGATTATGGATGGTCTTGGAGAATGCGCGTGCAGGCGCTGACATCTGGGCCTGCGTTTCTTTCATGGTCTTTTTGTAGCTGGCCTTGGCTTTTGCTCGGCGCTGGGCAGGGGTGTCGCGACGTCGTTCGACAGGGGCGACCTCTTTTTCGGGTGCTTTCTTCTCGCGCTCGGCGGCTTTTTCGGCTGCCTCCTTGAGCTTTTCAACGTTCTGTTCCGGGCCACGCTCGGCTACGGCTCGTTCACGTTCCGCCTTAAGCTCGGCGTCGCGTTCGCTCCGAGCTTGTTCCAAGACTTCAGGATTCTGATTGCCGTGTTCCGGTATGTTTAATCGTTCTGCCATTTTCCCACCCGTTCCTTAGTTTATATTGTACCAGTGTTCAAGTTGCGGCGGATAAGCCTGACTTCGGTTCCCAGTTGGCGCGAACGGGCGTAGAAGTATACGACGACAGCTAGTAGTGCACCGGCGAAGATCATGTTTTCGGTCGGTCCGGTCTTTGGAAGTTCGCTCGTGACCTGTTCGACGACGACCTTGGTCGTATCACAGTCGACCTTAACGTTCACCGAATTACCGAACGTATTGATCATCTTACAGTCGTAACTTTCAGGGTTGCTGACGCCGGTGTTGGTGGCCGGAATCTTATCGAGCAACTGGATAGCGATAGTACGGGACTGTTTTTGACCAGGGCCGAGCAGTATGGCGGGCCACGCTATGGTCTTGGTGGCCTCGTCGAAGCTACCGCCAGCCTGGTCGATAAGCGTCGCGTATTCCAATACGTCGGCCAGATTTTCGGTCATAGTGACTGATTTAGGCGCGAGACCTTTGTTCTGTACGGTCAATGTGTAGCTTAACTTGTCGTTGGCGCGGGCCAGTACGGTCGAAGCGTCGACGTTTCCATTGGTCATATTGACGCCGGATTTTGTGCTGAAGATAGCAGCTTCGCAATCTTCATCCTTAATCCAGATGTTTGGATTGCCCGGGCAAGGTTGGCAGTCAGGGCTGTTCGGAGGCAATGTAGGGTTATAGGCACAGACTTCGGGCGGGGTAATAGTGAATGGTTTTGCGCAAGCAGCATCCGTCACATCCCCGACGGAGGTCTTAACGGTAAGCGTGACGACGTATTGACCCGGGTTAAGCGTAAAGTTATCGGCGGTAACATGGTTGCTGCCGGACGCGACCGTAATCCGTTTGACTTCGCTGCCGGAAGCGTTTTTGACGACGAAGACATACTTATTGATCGTTGCCCCGTTCGCAGCACGGGCTTTTCCGCTAAGTGACACGGTGTTGCGGTTGATAAGAGATGCCGTTACTTCGACGCAGGCTGCGACCGGCTTGCTATCAACGATGAAAGAGTCGTAACATTCGCCCGATGTCTTTTGGCCTTCGCTGGTCCGCACATACAGTCTGGCATTATATTTACCTGCTTGCTGTTTGTCGTACACGAAGCTATGAGTCAGGTTGTTCGAGTCAAAGTTCTTGGTATCAAGCACCTGACCCTGTTTTTGAATATCATATTTATAACCCTTTATCGTAGCGCCGTCTTTGACGCTCGCTTTGGCGGTGAAGCGGAAGCGAGTCGGAGCGATTTGCTCGATCGTCAAACGTTGGCAGGCTGCCTCTGGGTTAACTTGCTGAGGTGGTTTCGACGTGACAAGGTTGCCGCAATCCATCATGACTGCGAACCAGCCGAATTGGGCCGAATGTCCGGTCAATACCTTATACGGAGGGTTGGCAGCTGTCAGTTGGAGCGGGCGATAGTAGAAAGTTACATCACCTGCGCCGTTGTTGAACGTATAGGAGCGTTGGCCTTGGGCTGCACTATATAAGCTTGTACGTGACCAGTTGTACTTTCCGGGTACGCCGGCAGCCTTAATGGTTCCAGCCTGCATGTTCGCCACCTCGCCACGGGTTATCCCGAGACTGGTGAACAAGCCTTTGATACGGTTCGTGTTGTTGTCGTAGTGGGTAAGCAGCTGCTGTTTGCTATCGATACCTCCTGGGATGAAATCTGCAGGACTAGCGGCATTGGCGGCTTCAGGCGGGCTAAAGACGGCCAGGCTCTGCACGACAAGGGCGAGCGCCGTAAAAACAAGTCCGAGCCGTCGGGTGGCTTCTTCTTTACGTAGACGCCGGGCATAAAAACCTAATTGCCCCACGAGCGCGGGGCTGAAGGCTAAGTTTGAAACAATGCGCCGGAACATGCTGTTTTTCTGCTTTTTTGTGTTAGGTTTTACTACTGTTATTTATACTATTGTACGTAGATTAGCATAAACATTGTGTTCAGCGCAAGCAAAATCAATCAGAAGTTTCAGAAGGGTTGAGTGAACACACATAATTCGATATAATACGGGCAGTGTAAATGGCTGATACAGTTTTATTGATGCCGAACAGTAGCAAAGTGAGGGGAATAGTCCGTGGCTAAACAAACAGGCGACTCGTATGACGGGTCACAGATCCAGGTTCTTGAGGGTCTAGAGCCGGTCCGTAAGCGACCAGGTATGTACATCGGTAGCACCGGCTACGACGGTGTACACCATCTTATTAAAGAAATTGCTGACAACTCGATCGACGAAGCGATTGCCGGGTTCGCGACCCGGGTCGATGTTGAGATCTTGGAAGATGGCGGGATTACCATTACCGACGATGGACGCGGTATTCCAGTCGATAAGCACCCAAAGACCGGTCTTTCGACGCTTGAAACCGTGTTAACGGTGCTGCATGCCGGTGGTAAGTTCGGCGGCGGCGGATATAAGGTATCGAGTGGTCTGCACGGTGTGGGATCCAGCGTAGTGAACGCACTTTCAACTAAGCTTATTGCCGAGGTCGTACAAAAAGGCCAGCTGTATCGCATTGAGTTTGAGCGGGGTGCGTCGAAGGCGCCACTAAAGAAGATCGGTGCCACCGATCGCCCGACCGGAACGACGATCACGTTCTACCCGGATGACACGATTTTCAAGGAAACGGTCGAGTTCGACTATAAATGGGTCGTCAACTATCTGCGACACCAGGCATACCTGACAAAAGGCGTCTTTACGAACGTCATTGACCGCCGAACGAACGAGCGCCAGTCGTTCTACTTCGAGGGCGGTATTCAAAGCTACGTTAAACACCTTAATATAGGGAAAGAAATCCTAAGCGATGCGCCATTCTACGTCGAGCGGCAAGTCGAAGAGTCGATGATTGAAGTCGCCGTGCAATATAACGACAGCTATGTCGAAACCGTACGGCCATTCGCGAACAACGTACTGACCCCCGATGGCGGGACTCATTTGGTCGGATTCCGCTCGGGACTAACACGCGTTATTAACGAGTATGCCCGTAAAAGCGGTCTGCTGAAGGAAAAAGAAGAAAACCTTTCGGGTGATGATATCCGTGAAGGGTTGACGGCTATTATTCTCGTCAAACTGCCTGATCCGCAGTTCGAAGGACAGACCAAGAACAAACTTGGTAATCCGGAAGTTCGGCGCTACGTCGAACAGGTCATGAACGAATACTTCGCGTACTATCTGGACGAGAACCCGAACGTTGCCAAAAAGATCGTGGGTAAAGCATTACTGGCAGCCCGTGCACGTAAAGCTGCCCGTGCTGCTCGCGACAACATCTTGCGAAAAGGTGCTTTGGACGGGCTCAGTCTGCCTGGTAAGTTATCAGACTGTTCAAGCCGTAACCCGGCTGAATCTGAAATCTACATCGTCGAGGGTGACTCGGCAGGTGGCTCGGCCAAATCCGGTCGTGACAGCCGTACTCAGGCTATTCTGCCGCTGCGCGGTAAGGTACTGAACGTCGAACGTGCCCGATTAGACCGCATGCTCGCCAATAACGAAATCGTGGCGCTCATTAAAGCGCTCGGAGTTGGAATCGGTGAGCAATTCGATATTAGCGGATTGCGCTATCACCGTATTATCATCATGACCGACGCCGATGTCGACGGTAGCCATATCTCGACACTACTGCTGACGTTCCTGTTCCGCTACATGAAAGAAGTCGTCGATGGTGGTCACGTCTACCTCGCTAAACCGCCGCTTTACAGCATTAACCGCGGCCAAAAGAAAACCTACGCTTACGACGAAGAAGAACGCGACAAAATTCTTCAAGAAATCATCGCCGCTAAGACGGAAAAGGGTACCGAGATTGACGAAGCCGCCGACGTGACGAAGCAAGCTGGCGTTACCATCAGCCGCTTCAAGGGACTTGGCGAAATGGACGCCGACCAACTATGGGAGACGACCATGAATCCGGAAAACCGTGTGTTAGTGCAGGTCAAGGTCGAGGACGCAGAAGAAGCCGACGCGATATTTACCAAGCTAATGGGCGACGACGTAAGCCTTCGTAAAAACTTCATTCAGACGCGTGCCCGAGAGGTCAGTCTTGAGGAATTGGATGTTTAGTTATGGACAACGATGAAAAAATTACACCAGATATGAATGAAGAAACACCAGTTGTGATTGATACATCACACTCACGCACGGTCGAAAACCGCACGGTTGAAAACGTTATGGAAGACAGCTTCCTGCGTTATTCGATGAGCGTTATTATCGATCGTGCTCTTCCGGATGTTCGTGACGGACTGAAGCCGGTTCACCGCCGTATCCTTTATTCAATGAACCAGAACGGCAACCGTTCCAACAGCCGCTTCGTAAAAAGCGCGCGTATCGTCGGTGACGTCATGGGTAAGTACCACCCACATGGTGACAGCGCAATTTATGACTCGATGGTCCGACTGGCTCAGGATTGGAGCCTGCGTTACATGCTGGTGCAAGGCCAGGGTAACTTCGGTTCGATGGACGGCGACCCGGCTGCAGCTATGCGTTACACCGAAGCCCGTATGGCAAAGATTGCCGACGAGTTGCTGCTCGATATCGATAAGGAAACGATTGATTTTCGCGATAACTTTGACGGCTCTGAAAAAGAACCGGTCGTTCTGCCGGCAAAACTACCGAACTTGTTGCTAAATGGTCAGATTGGTATTGCCGTCGGTATGGCAACCAACATTCCGCCGCACAACCTGGGGGAACTCGTCGATGCGACGGTTGAACTGATCGATAACCCCGACGCGACCGTTGACGACCTATTGAAACACGTCAAAGGTCCGGACTTCCCGACGGGCGCCGTCGTTTACGGTGGTGCACCGATGAAGCAGGCGTACGCTACCGGCCGTGGCAGTGTCACGATCCGTGCCGTCGCCGACATCGAAGAGACCAAAAAGGGCCGACACCAGATAGTCGTGACCGAAATGCCGTACGCCGTAAACAAGGCGACATTGATTGAGCGTATTGCCGAGCTGGTAAAAGACAAGAAGCTGACGACCATCAGTGACATCCGGGATGAATCCGCCCGCGGCAACGTCCGCATGGTCATCGAACTGAAAAAGGATGCATACCCTAAGAAAGTACTGAACCAGCTGTACAAGATGACGGCGCTGCAGACCAGCTACCACTTTAATATGTTGGCGCTGATCGATGGTATCCAGCCGCGCGTGCTTGGTCTTCAGGAAATCCTGGCCGAGTATATTAAGCACCGTCAGACGGTAATCCGCCGCCGAACCGAGTTCGAGCTACGAAAAGCCCGTGAACGCGCTCACATTTTGGAAGGTTACAAGATTGCCCTTGATAACATCGACGAAGTCATTAAGACCATTCGTGCGTCTAAGACCACCGAAATCGCCGAAGCAGCTTTGATGAAGCAGTTCAAACTGTCGGAAATCCAGGCTAAGGCTATCTTAGCTATGCAGCTGCGCCGCCTGACTGGTCTTGAACGCCAAGCGATCGAGGACGAGCTGGCCGAGCTGATGAAGATGATTGCTCGGTTCGAAGAAATCCTGGCGTCAGAAGTCGAAATCTTGAAGATCATCAAAGCCGAGCTGCTTGAAATGAAAGAAAAGCACGGCGATGAACGACGCTCCAAGATTATCAACCACGAACTCGGTAAGTTTAGCGACGAAGAGCTGATTCCGGAAGAAGACAGCGTAATACTGCTGACTGCCGAAAACTATGTAAAGCGAACGCTCCTGAGCGAATACCGTCGCCAGAACCGTGGTGGTAAGGGAAAGCGGGGCATGACCGTCAAGGAAGAAGATGTGATTGATTCGCTGGTACCGGCGAGCACGCACGACTGGTTATTCTTCTTTACGAACCGTGGACGCGTCTTCCGCTTGAAGGCGTATGAAGTGCCGGCGGCTAGCCTGGCTGCCAAGGGTGTCGCCGCGGTCAACCTATTGCAGCTGCAACCGGAAGAGAAGATCACTAGCATTATCAAGCATGCCAAGGACGCCAACGATGACGGCTTCCTGTTCATGGCGACCACCAAGGGAACGGTCAAGAAGACACCTCTGAAGGACTACGCGAACATCCGCACCAACGGACTGATCGCTATCAAGCTCGACGAAGGCGATGAACTGCGCTGGATTAAGCGGACTGACGGCAACAGTGATGTCATAATCAGTACTAGCGCCGGTCAGGCGGTTCGATTCAACGAAAAAGATGCCCGCCCGATGGGTCGTGCCGCTCGAGGAGTGCGTGGTGCCCGACTAAGGCCGAACGACCGCGTCGTCGGTATGGATATCGTTACAAGTGAAGAGCAGGAGCTCTTGGTCATTAGCGAAAAGGGCTTCGGCAAGCGCACGACCGCCGGTAATTTCCCAAGTCACAAGCGTGGCGGCGTGGGAATCAAGGCCGCGGTGGTGACTGCCAAGACCGGCCCGATCATCAGCGTCCAGACGTTAGACCCTGACATGGTCGACGCCATCATGATTTCGAAGAACGGCCAGACTATCCGAACGGCGTTAAAGGGAATCAAGCTACTTGGCCGCACCACCCAGGGTGTAACCATCATGCGGCTAGGGGAAGGTGACAAAATCGTGTCAATCGGCCTCATGCCCGAGCAAACGACAGAAGGCGCCGAGGACTAGTTTATGGATGCGATCACGTCGCCGTATCTGATCGCAATCGTACTGGCATGGGTCGTCGCCCAAGGGCTAAAATACCTCTTCGCGGTAGTAAGAACCCGAAACGTCGCAAGCTTCCGCCAGCTGTATCTTTCGGGTAACATGCCAAGCGCCCATAGCGCCGGCGTCGTCGCCCTGGCGACAGTCGTTGGCCTACGTGACGGCTTCGGATCGGCGCTTTTCGGCATCGTCTTCCTGTTCGCGGCAGTGGTCATGTACGACGCCGTGATGGTCCGACGCTCGTCAGGTGAACAGGGGATTGCGATTCAGGAGCTGATTAAAATCAGTAAAGTGAAGGTGGTCCTACCTCGTGCGGCCAAGGGTCACACACCGGCGGAAGTATTGGTCGGCATCGTACTGGGCATAATCATCGGATCAGTTGTATTCTTCGCTACAAAATAACAGAGAGAAAGTATTGACGCAGGCCCTTTGAACGGGTATGATTAGAAAAGTCTGTTCACGGATAGTCACAACTACTTACCCGTGAATCAACCTGCGAGGATAGAAATCATGCAAGCGTTGGCAGACTTTAAATTGTCCTTTAACAATTGAGTTGTGCAATACATCGTCAGTCTATTTATGTTTTGTAACTACCGGTAACGATAGTAAGCAAACTTTTATGGAGAGTTTGATCCTGGCTCAGGATGAACGCTGGCGGCGTGCCTAATACATGCAAGTCGAGCGCCCCTTTAAGAGGTGACAATCGCAAGATTGCCGGTTCCTATGGGGAGCGGCGGACGGCTGAGTAACGCGTGGGAACGTGCCCCAAAGTGAGGGATAACGCACCGAAAGGTGTGCTAATACCGCATATGATCTTCGGATTAAAGCTTTATGCGCTTTGGGAGCGGCCTGCGTCCTATTAGATAGTTGGTGAGGTAAAGGCTCACCAAGTCAACGATGGGTAGCTGGTCTGAGAGGATGACCAGCCAGACTGGAACTGAGACACGGTCCAGACTCCTACGGGAGGCAGCAGTAAGGAATCTTCCACAATGGGGGCAACCCTGATGGAGCAACGCCGCGTGCAGGATGAAGGCCCTCGGGTCGTAAACTGCTTTTATGAGTGAAGAATATGACGGTAACTCATGAATAAGGGTCGGCTAACTACGTGCCAGCAGCCGCGGTCATACGTAGGACCCAAGCGTTATCCGGAGTGACTGGGCGTAAAGAGTTGCGTAGGTGGTCGGTAAAGCAAATAGTGAAATCTGGGGGCTCAACCTTTCAGGCTATTATTTGAACTCACCGACTCGAGAGCAGCAGAGGTAACTGGAATTTCTGAAGTAGGGGTAATATCCGTAGATATCAGAAGGAACACCAATGGCGTAGGCAGGTTACTGGGCTGTTTCTGACACTGAGGCACGAAAGCGTGGGGAGCGAACCGGATTAGATACCCGGGTAGTCCACGCCGTAAACGATGGATACTAGCTGTTGGAGGTATCGACCCCTTCAGTAGCGAAGCTAACGCGTTAAGTATCCCGCCTGTGGAGTACGGTCGCAAGACTAAAACATAAAGGAATTGACGGGGACCCGCACAAGCGGTGGATTATGTTCTTTAATTCGATGCTAACCGAAGAACCTTACCAGGGTTTGACATCCCGAGAATTACTCCGAAAGGAGTGAGTGCTTTATTGAACTCGGTGACAGATGTTGCATGGCCGTCGTCAGCTCGTGTCGTGAGATGTTTGGTTAAGTCCATCAACGAGCGCAACCCTTGTGAATAGTTGTATTTTTCTATTCAGACTGCCCCGGCAACGGGGAGGAAGGAGGGGATGATGTCAGGTCAGTATTACTCTTACATCCTGGGCTAGAAACGTAATACAATGGCTGGTACAATGCGTCGCGAAGCCGCGAGGTGAAGCAAATCGCACCAAAGCCAGTCCCAGTTCGGATTGGAGGCTGAAACTCGCCTCCATGAAGTCGGAATCGCTAGTAATCGCAGGTCAGCAAACTGCGGTGAATACGTTCCCGGGTCTTGTACACACCGCCCGTCAAACCATGAAAGTGACCAACACCCGAAGTCCGATTCGTCGGCCTAAGGTGGGGGGCATGATTGGGGTTAAGTCGTAACAAGGTATCCGTAGCGGAAGCTGCGGATGGATTACCTCCTTTCTAGGGAGA
>DEBR01000002.1:0-1046 GCA_002348615.1 Candidatus Saccharibacteria bacterium UBA2951
TATTGGTTGTTGTTATCGCCGACATAGCCGTATGACGGCCATCCGTTTGTCCACGCGGTGCCTGGGTTGGCATAAGACTCAGCATACGCGTTACCTCCGTACCACCAGTAGTTAGCATGACCGCTCGGCGGATTAATCCACAAAATTCCTTTTCCACCTTGGTTCGCAAAGTCGGCCCGCCATTCGCCCTGCGTCGCTTGTCCACATGCCGGCGCGTTCCAGTTGAACGCAAGCCCCGCATAGCCTTGTCGGTCTGGGCTGAAGCCGGTTGGTGCGCCTGGTGCGTACACTGGCCGGGCGTACGAGCCTGACCCGCTCGCACTCCATGCGCCGGTTGCATACCCGCTCTGACATCTTTGTTGAACCTGAAGGGTGAATGTATATCCTTGAGAATTGTCAGGCCAGTCGGCATATGTTTCCGTAATCGGTCCCCACCATCCGAACGTGCCACCCCAGCTACCGGTGCGATACCATTGATACTGCGCCGATGTACCTACTGGGCAACTAAGAGCACCCCAGTCCCAGTGTATGTTAGACAGGGAACCGGTAGTAGATACGGCGGGCGCACCTCGCGTAGCGATTGGTCGTATCGCTCCCGCGTCAGCACTCTCAACCCATGCGCTTCCCACACCTGTGGTTGCATTTAGACATCGAGCCTGCTGCTGGAATCTGTATTCCCAACCCTCGTTAGCGGCCAGGGTCTGGGAAGTGCCTGCGATGTCTGCGTACTGTGTCCAGCCGGCGGTCCAAGGACTCGCTTGAGAGAGCGATCGAATTTGCCGTTGGAATGTCATGCCCGCGGAACATGAGCCCCCAGTTACTGTTCCTATGGCACTACTGCCAGATATCGCGGCTGTGGTAGTTAGACCGGACGGTGCAACGACCGATCGACTGACTGACTCGATAGTACTTTGTGTATAATCACTCGATTGAGCTCCAGCGAGCACACACCGCGCCTGTGCCTGAAAAGTAGCGCTCTCTCCTTCTGTCACCGGTGAGGCAGTGGTTGTCGACGCGTCAGTCCATGTGCCCGGGAATGCCCCGCT
>DEBR01000002.1:1229-59361 GCA_002348615.1 Candidatus Saccharibacteria bacterium UBA2951
GAAGCAGTACCGACCGCGTCCGTTCCCCCGAGCGTCGCGGTAAGCGTAATAGTCGGTGCTGCAAGCGCCACCCCACCCCCTGAACCAGCACCAGCCTTGTGCTGACTATTGATTGTCACCGTACTTCCGTCTGATTCCTTGCGATATTTAAGTTGCCATGTCGCACAAGCAGAGTTACTGGTACATGTATAAAGGAATGCGTCCTGCGGACTGGCAGGAAGAGTGGTGCCACATACGATTGAATTAGTGCCGTCAGCAGCACGAGGCGCTTGAAGGGCTTTTGCATCGACAAGGCTTTTAAGCGTCGTAGACTTTACGGTTGCAGGCGCAGCAGTAAGAAGCGGACAGCTTGGGTACTCAAAGTTTTCATCGTAATATTTTTCAAGCGCCGTAGTAATAATGATCGACTTTGACTGGCGTTCGCCGTCTCTGGCTTTTTGCTCGTACTTTGTGGTCGAAAGCATGGTTAAGCCAGTAAGAATAGTGATTGCAGTGATAACCACCAGCACCTCAATGACGGTGAATGCCCTGCTCGATAGAAAGCTGAAACGTTTTATCTTGCTCATGGTTGTGTTACAGCAAGTATACCCTACCAAGCAAGTTTAATACAAATCCATTTTCACGATGGGTTGAATATATCAGTGCTCTCGAAAAACAATCTAGTGGATGTACTGGTACGTACCAGCCTGACCGGCTGAAATTGTACGGTCGTTGACACGGTTAAATCCGCCGTATGCCAGATTGTTCATCTCGGTAATGACAATGTCACCATTGGCAAGGACACGTTCGACGACACCAACATGACCGAAGTAGCCAGCCATGTCTACCAGAACGGCACCAGCTGCTGGTGTACGATTTACCAAGTAACCAGCGGCGCGGGCGCTTGACGCCCAAGTATTGGCATTACCCCAGAAGCTTCCGACCGGACGGCCAAGTTGCATACGGCGTTCATAGGCGTACCATGTACAGTTACCTGGAGCGTAGCGGTTACCAGCAGAGGCGTAGACATTTCCAAGGCGCGATGAACCACCTGAAACACCGACAGCAGCTCGCACCACAGGGGCAGGTGCTGGCTTGACGCCGTCAGGGATGATAAGACGCTGACCAGCGGTAATGCTGCTTAGTTCCAGGTTGTTGACCGTGACAATACGGTCGGCATTCGAGTTGTACTTGCTCGCAATTGACTGGACGGTATCACCGGCACCAACGGTGTGTAACAGACCGTTAGTCGGCAGGATTGCGATCGTGCGGCCAGGTTCAATAGCGTCCGTGTTCCCAAGGTTATTGGCGTTTCGGACGGTGTCGGCAGTAATACTGAACTTCGCAGCGATCGACGGCACCGTATCACCTTGTACCGTCACGTAATTGATAATATCTGTGCGCGTGCTGTTCGGCTGGATAATTTGCGGTTTTGTAATAGCGGAACTGTCGGTCTGTGCCAACTCGCTCTTGGCAGCCAGCGAAATTGACATGTTCGCGACGTTGTCTGCGATTGGCAGATTAGCACGACTCGCAAGATCGGCAGCAACATCGGTAGCGACCACTTGGTCAACCGAAGGTGCAGCTTCTTCTGAAGTTGTTGCAGGAGTTTGAAGACTGCTGCTTACAACAGCAGCTGCCTGCCCACTAGCTTTTTGCGGTGATTGATAGCCAATGGCTACCACCGCGATAAGCAGCAGGAAAGCACCTGCGTAAGCAGCGATTTTACTTGCAGACGGGGCGTTGGATTTTTTCCGTGTCCCTGTGTGTTTGTGTAATACCTGCTGACGCAAGGCGGTGGTGGACGATGCCAAGCCTAAACTTGGATCTGTGGGGTTACGAATTATCGTTCTCCTGCCACTCGGATTACTCCGGAGGGCGACTACCCATACTAAGTCTTTCTTCTCGCAGTAGAACAGGACACAATCGTCGACCTTTATTAAATAGTAATGGTTGTTCTAATTCTGTGTCCGTAGCGACAGTTCTGGGCAGTGCGCATTTACCGGGTATAAGCATTCCTCTCGCAGTGTGGGTCAACGACCCTTGTCATGCTGAAATCCCGTAAATGTGCTGTAATCAATAATAGCAATGCTTGCAGAGAGTGTCAATACGTTTTTTAATATATATTTTTAGTGATTGTCAACTAAATGATTTGACACTTTTTCTGACAATGCTCTCTAATATTCCGCTCGTGTTCCTCGTTTGTGTGCGCGAAGTACGTCTTGTCGTCGTCACCACTAAGAAAATACAAGTAGTCACCAGGCGCAGGTTTACCGACAGCCCTAAGCGCCACGATTCCAGGTGAAGAGATCGGGCCTGGTGGTAGCCCCGTATACCGGCGAGTATTGTACGGCGAATCAATATCGACACTTCTCGCCTGACCGGTTTTATCGGCTACATACTGATACGTCACGTCTGAACCAAGCTGAATTCCCTTACTTAGTCGAAGTTCAAATACTTGAGCGACCTGCGCGGCATCACTTGGCGTGGCGACCTCACGCTGAATAATCGACGCCAAGGTAATACCCTGGTACAAGCTAAAGCCTTTGGCTTGGTACAGCGCGGCGAGGTTTTCTTGCTTCACTACTGACTCGAATTGGTCGAAAGTGCGCTCTAAAATCTGTTCCGGAGTGGCATCGGCCGGAAAGTTATAGGTTTCTCCGTAAATATAGCCTTCCAAGTCCGAACCGGCCGGCTTCCCTGAAAACAGTAGAGGCCGGTCGTACGCCTTACCAAGTGCCGCATCCACCTTCGCTGCGGAATAGCCGGCGTCAAGCAGTACTTGGCGGTGTTTTGCCAGAGTTGCCCCAGGCAGGAAGGTAATCGAAAACGTATCGGTATTTCCAGATGTCAAATGCCCGACGATGGTCGGTACATCGTCTGACTTGCTTAACCGGTACGCACCGGATTGGAGTTGCCCGGCCTTGCCTTGCAGACGGACGTACCAGCCGAACGCAGCTTCGCTCCGTATTAGGTTGTTTTTCTTCAATGTAGCAGCGATGGTCGCAGGGTCACTCCCGGGTTCAACCGTTACCCGCACCTTTTCAGTACTACCCGGTTCTACCGCTGTTAGCGCCTGTGAGTACCAAATGAAGCCCCCGAGCAGGGCTGTGAACATAATGCCTACGATGCCTGCGATCAGCGCAAGCACGCGCCGCTTACCGGACTTTTTCTTGCCTTCTTGCGCTTCGGCAACGCTCGGCTCGTTTTCGGGTAGTTTGATACCTGCAGACAAATCGACTTTCGTCGATTCCGCCTGATCAGTAGCGTCAGGAATACCCGCAGGACGCTGTCCTAGCGTTGATTTGCGATCGTCCGGGCGCTTCGGTGGAACTATGTCGCCTCTCACAAATACTGCTCCATGTAGTCCTGTAGGATAATCGCGGCCGCTTCGCTGTCAATGTCTCCCTTGTCATAGCCCGTACCTCGTGACTTTAGCCGGTTCTCAGCCATAACACTGGTCAGCGACTCATCTTGGAACACGATGTCGGCGTCAAAGTCGCGTAATTTCGATGCGAACTCTTCGACAAACGTGGTCTGCGCAGTCGGTTCACCCGCCTGGTTACGCGGGTAACCAATGACGATAGTATCGACAGCGTTATCTATCACTAAGCGCGCAAGTGCTTCTATTTCATTCCCATCCACTTCAACGACACCATGAGGAATAGCGATACGAACACCACTGTCAGCTACTGCCACGCCTATCCGAGCCGCTCCCACGTCCAATCCGAGAAGCTGCTTAGTTCGTGTCATTGACCTTGAATACTACATTTACCTTGTCTTCGTCGTTCGGCACCGTACCTACCCAGAACGGGAAGAAGTTGACTTCGACATTTTCAATGCCTCGTACAGACTGCAGCGCTTCCTGGATCTCGCCGGCTTTTTGGCCCATCGCGAGCTTAGCAATTTTGGCCTCATCCAGCTTCGGTCCGATTTTGGCCGTCGCAATGAGCGTCAATTCGGCACCTTCCTTAGAGTTCGTCACGTCCTGGAATTCCGCCTTTGATTTGCCGGTATCGTACACGCGTTGGTTCGATTCGCCGGAGAGTTGCTTCTTAAAGTACGCGTTTAAATAGCTGTCGATCTCGTCGGTCTTAAGGCCATATATTCCGTAGACAACAGTCGCGGTCAGCGTGGCATTACCACTGGCAGACTCAACGCCCACATCCGGTGTCGACTTAACGTCGTTGTAGTCAACCCGGTAACTGCCGTCTATGTATTTTGCGCCCTTTAGCGATGACTTTAACTGTGATTCCATTTCTTTGGACTCACTGTCGGTCAACTCATCTTTCGCTTTCTGAATGTCTTCGGTGGTGACAACCTTAACAACCTTGTCGGTTCCACCAGATGTCGGTGCGGTAAAGTTTGCAGAGGCACCATTCGGCGCACCGGACAGACTGCCTGATGCCGCATTGTATTTCGCTCCGCCTTCGGCAGCGGTGACGCCAACGGTAGCGCTCCCCGGACAGGCTACGGGGAAACAACTTCCACCCAATGTACTGGCCGGTATTACAACCGAGCTATTGGTGACGAATACCAGTCCATCACTCGTACTTAGCTGAGTGCCTGCAGGAACTGATGTGCTGGTCTGTGATTGTTGCGTCAGCTTGACGTTACTCGTGGCCTTCGCTCCGACGTTCTTCGAGCCCGACGCGGCAAAGTCAATCGATTTCTTTTCGCTTTTAACAACCTTGACGGCCTTTATAGTGTTCTTCGAAAGATCGGTCGTAAGTTTGTCGCCTACTGCTACCTTGGTATTCACCGGCGTGTCGTTCGTCTTGGCAGAAACCACGACCGTCGCTCGTGGCGCGAACACGATAGCCCACACCAGGAACGCGATTAGTAGTACGCCGCCTCCAACGGCCAAAAGCATCTTCTTTCGGAACGTATTGAAGTTTGGCACCTTCACACCGGACTTCGCTCGGGCCGGCTTGGTGGGCTGCCCAGCTTTTGGCGGCTTCGCCAACTCGTCGGCCTTGAATGCCGGGGCGGTGGCGATTTCATCAACCACGTCGTCTTCAGGCAAGCGCGCATGCTCGCCAATCGGCAGCTCATTTCCATCAATCACGTCTTCGCCGTCGTCAACCTCAAGCGCCGCAATTGGCGCCAATTCCGGTTTTGATTGCAAGTTCTTGGCGACAGGAAGCTTAGCAGCGGCGGCCAGACTCATGAGAGCATGATTGCTGGTTATCACCACGAGGCGTTTGTCGCTTTGTTCGGCGGCGCGCCCCAAAAGACGCAAGTTAACGGCAGACTGCAATACGCCGATACGCTTAGGTGGTACAAGCGCGACGATCTTTTCTTTCGAAGCCTTGACCTTCGAAATAATCGCGGTGATGTCGTCTTCGACATCGATGTATATGACGTCTTTGTGCATCTGTTAAATTCGTAGAATCCGGTTTAGTTTTTCTTTGATAGAACCATCGTCGGCACTGCCCATCATTGTATCATAGCCGACCCTTAAGAGACCCATGGCCGTAATGAACGTGTGGTCGGTCACGCCACCGGTGGTGTCTTCGATTCCAATCACCTCGCGCGGCGAAATATGGTGTACGCTCGGACGTTTGGTAAACGGCAGTTCCTTGTACCATTCCTTGCTTTCCAGCGCTTCGACCAACTTCTCAAGACTTGAGCCACCGCCACATAGCAGAATGCGGTTCGGCAAGTGGTCGACAGAATCGAATTCGCTAAGCGCCAGCTCGACGCCAGCCAGCCACACCTCTATCGTCTTATCAATCGCCGCTTCGGCCTGTTTTTTGACCGACGGCTTAATGTTCTCGTGACCGAGGTTCACCTTCAGCTTTTCTGCATCACCGTATGTCAAGTCCATTTCGCTGGCAATCGTACGAGTAAAGCTTCGCCCTCCTATGCCGAACATCTTAGTGCCTTCAACACCGCCGTCGTTCACTACCGCGATATCGGTCGTTCCACCACCGACGTCGGTTAAAATGGCGGTAAAGTTGCTGCTGGCATCGTTACCCAGCACGCTTCGACTGACCGCGAACGGTTCGGCGGCGACAGCGATAAGTTCAAGCGCCAGTTCATCAGCGACGCGTTCCAGCGCCCCAATGTGAACCATCGGCGCGAACGCCGTATAAATCTGCACCGCCACGTCCTTGCCCTGAAACCCGATTGGGTTACTCACCTTGTAGCCATCTATGTGAATCGACACGAGTGCTGAGTTTACCAGCTTCACCTCGACTTCTTCGTTGCCGGTTTCAAGCGCGATCTGCTTTTGGGCTTTGCCCTGGGCGCGTTCCTGGACTTTTTCAATGATGAATTCCATTTCAGAGACGTCGAGCGGCCGGTCGGGCTGCGGCCGTCGGTAGCGGATCGTGTTAGTCACACCTTTGACCAGCTCGCCTGCAATACCGATTACGACGCGCTTAGCCTGCAGGCCGGCTTGTTCTTCGGCGTCTGAGAGCGCCGCTTCACAGTTCTGTACCACGCCTGCAATATCGGCAATGGCGCCGGAATGCATGTCGCTGACGTCTTGGCGCTTGCGACCGACGCCGACGATCTTCAGCTGATCATCTTCAACGCGCGCTATCAATGCTTTCACGAATTCAGTTCCTATATCGAGCGCGACGATGTGCTGCTTATCGTCGGATTCTTGGCGTCGTTGGTTCAATTCACGAAGTTTTTCGAATACCATAAGTGCTTTCATTATATATCAATTGACAACCCGACGGTAGAAATATTGTAATATTTTAATTTTTGTGTTATAATAAAGGAATGACAGTTGATAGCGGCGGATCATATCTGCGAGAACCATCCGTTTCAGAGCGTGCACTTCAGTTGAAACTAGAAGCGCTCGCTACTGCATTACCTTTGAACGACAAGGCTATGATTGAACGGAGCACTGCGTTCGACGAATCATTATCGGATGACATCGATTTTTATAGGTCAAAAAAAGAGCTTGAGGCGTCGCTTGATCATCGGATCGATCAAGGCTTAAGCGTGAAACTACGCTACAATCCTGCATGGAATGAATTCGTCGCGCGCGAAGTGACGTTTCCTTTGCCTGGTACCAGTGCTATAAGCGCCAGGCTCGAGTTATCACCAGATTCGTCAAGTTACGACAGCAGTCTTTACGATGAAAGCACCGGAGTGGAGATTAGCCGGAATCCCGTACAGCTCACGACCATTTCGACGTTACTGGCAAAAGCCGGCGTCAGTCAGCGAATCCCTGGCGCTGGTCAGAATTTAGCCGACGAGGTATTTGCAGGCGCGCAACCCGGCGAAAAGCTTACCGTCTCGCAGGCAGCCGTACTACAGGAGAACGAGCTAGAAGGCGATATCCAAGGTGTGACGACCGTCAGCCGCGATCAAATCTACAGCGACGAAGACATAGTGGATATCGTACGCCTGGTTGATGAGATACATACCGGTGACACGTCACACGCTCGAATTATCTCAAGCATCCGTTCACAGGACGGTTCCACGATCACTGTCGAGCAAGTCAGCATCAACCACGAAACAGGTCGCGAAACGCGCCGCATGATCGAACTGGACTACGAAACGCTTGAAAAATTGATCGCTCACGTCCAGTCAACAATCAATCAGGTCGGTTAGGCTAACACCGCCTTAATACGCCGAATGCCGGCGCTCGAAGCTTCTTCTTTTGTAATCTTGAACTTCTTGCCGCCTTCAAACAGCTGCAGAGTATGGTCCACGTGCGGACCACCGCAGATTTCAAAGCTGAATGGTCGCTCGTCTTCGGGTGCGTTCTTATCTTTCATTGAATAGACTTTGACCGTGTCGCCGTAGCGGTCGCCGAACTGACCAAGCGCGCCAAGTGGTCCGGTCGCTTCTTTAGTCGGGTATTCGGCAAAGCTGATTTGCAGGTCCTTTGCGATTTCGCGGTTCACGATCTCTTCGACCTTATCGAGCTGCTCGCGCGTCACTTTTTCCGGATGGCTAAAGTCAAAGCGTAGGCGCTCTTCGGTAATGTTACTGCCACGCTGCACCACGTGGTCACCAAGTACTTCGCGGAGTGCCTGGTACATCAGGTGTGTCGCGGTGTGGTACTTTTTGTGTTGCAACGTTTGCCCGCCAAGACCGCCTTTGAACGTACCTTTTGCAGCCGTTTGCGAACGTTCGCGTTGTTCCTGCATCTTGGCATTGAATTCTTCACGCCAGTTAGCCGCAAGTGTTGATAGTGTCAATTGAGTACCAATTAGTTCAGCAGCCAGTTCAACTGGATAACCGTATGTGTCATAGAGCGTGAAGATAACATCTCCAGTAAAGACAAACCTGCCTTCAGAATCTCTCTTAAGACGTCCGTCTTCGCTGTTAGCGTATTTAGTAAGCTCGTGTATACCTTTTCTCAAAGTTTGGCGAAAAGCTTTTTCTTCTTTCATCATTACAGTAATAACTTCATCACGTTTTTCTGCCACCTCCGGGAAGTCCTCGTGGTATAAGTCGGCGATAACAGGTACGATCTCCTGCATAAAGTTCTGTTCAACACCCAAGTCAAATGCTTTGACCATTGCTCGGCGCACAAGCCTTCGCATAACATAGCCTTGCTGCTTGTTACTCGGTACGCAACCGTCAACGGCCAAAAATGTTGCAGCGCGCAGATGGTCGGCAATAACTCGCATGGCATTAGTGTGGGCGTCGTAGGTTTTACCGCTCAGCGTTTCAAGCTTTTCGATGATCGGCCACATCAGGCTGATTTTGAATACGTCCGGGTCGTTCAGCTTGGCAGCAGCAATGCGCTCCAGGCCCGAACCATGGTCAATGTTCTTTTGCTCGAGTTCTTCGAACTTGCCTTCGCCCACTTTTCGGTACGCCATGAACACGTTATTGCCAATTTCCATGAACCGACCGCAGTCGCAGTTCGGGTGGCAGTGTTCGCCGAATTCAGGGTTGTGCGGCGTGCCAAAGTCGTAGAACATTTCGCTGTCCGGGCCGCATGGGTCACCGATCGGCGTGCTTTCGGGCGCGCCGTTACGGCTCCACCAGTTCTTGCTTCCGTTGTAATAGAAAATCCGCTCGCCTTCGTTAATACCGCGTTTATAGCCATCTTCTTCTGAACCGATATCAGCCTGGTCGCTCGAAAGTCCCTTTGATTCGAACAGACCTTTCCAAACGTCAGCCGCCTCGGTGTCTTTTGGAATGCCATATTCCGGCGCACCGATGAAGCATGTGACGTACAGCTTAGATGGATCGAGCCCGACGACTTCGGTCAAGAATTCCCACATCCATTCGATCTGCTGCTTTTTAAAGTAATCACCCATGCTCCAGTTACCAATCATTTCGAAGAACGTGGTGTGGCGGTTATCGCCGATGTCGTCGATATCCTGGGCTCGCAGGCAGGTTTGGCTATCGACGATGCGTTTGCCATTCGGATGTGGTTCGCCGAGCAAGTATGGGATCATCGGCTGCATACCGCTACCTGTAAACAACGTGGTCGGGTCGTCCTTCAGAACCAGCGGTGCACGCTTAATAACGTGGTGACCCCGCTCTTCAAAGAACTTCAAATAAGCATTTCGGATTTCTTGGGCGTTCATATGGCTTAATTATAACAGAGGTGAAATAATCGTCATAACTTGACATTTCGTACGTAATTTGCTATAATAAGTAAGTTCGTACCCAATCCTTCGAAAGGACGCACCATGAACAACCAGCCCAACCGGGGTCCCATGCCCTTCCGCTTCATGACCGCACCCATCGTCGCGGCACTCACGTGCTTCGTGGCGGCCGCGGTGATGTGGAACGACCACAACGGCCTGGCCGTGACGTTCATCGTCCTCGCCCTGGCCTTGCTGGTCGGCAACTACTACGTCCGCTCGTGGATGTGGCGAGCCGGCAGACTGCCGATCAGACGCCGTTAGTGGCGCAGGGCAAAACCCCGGGTAGCAACTTGGCTACCCGGGGAGAAGCCGTACGGTGAAAACCGTACGGCTATTTAAATTTCAGAAACTAAACCGCCACCGAGGCAGACGTTGCCGTTATATAAAACCGCCGATTGCCCGGCCGTGACGGCACGCTGTGGTTCGGTAAATACCAACGTATCGCCACGGAGATCGCATTCGACAAGTGGCGCACGATGCCGAACGCGTACTTGGTATTTCCCATCGGCTGGTTTCTCATTAATCCAATGAATACTCGATAACTTGATTTCTTTGAGCCACAGCGATTTGTCGTTCAGGTTAGTTGACACATATACTTCGTTCTTGTCCATGTCCTTACCGACCACGTAGTACGGTAGTCCGCCGCCAATATCTAAGCCGTGTCGTTGACCTAGCGTATAAAAAATCGCACCGTCATGTCGGCCAAGTACATCGCCGGTTTGCCGGTCAATGATGTCGCCCGGTTCCGTCGTGACATACTGGCTCAAGAATTCGCGCATACCGATTTGCCCAACGAAGCAAATGCCAACCGAGTCTTTTTTTGCTGCCGTCGTTAGGCCGCGCTCTTTGGCCATTTCACGCACCTGCGGTTTGGTATAACCGCCAAGTGGAAACAGTGTCTTCTTAAGAGCGTCTTCTGTTACTCGATATAAGAAATATGTCTGGTCCTTGTTTTCATCCTGGGCCATAAGCAGCCAACCATTCTCGGTTTTGGCATAATGCCCGGTCGCAACATATTCCGCGCCGTCTTCAAGCGCTGTCTCCAGAAAGAGCTTGAATTTTATTTCTTGGTTACACATGATGTCGGGGTTTGGCGTGCGGCCAGTTTTGTATTCGTCGATCATGTAGTCGACAACTTTTTGTTTGTATTCCGCTTCAAAATCAAATACTTTGAAGTCTATGCCCAGGTGAACTGCCACACGCTTTGCGTCGGCCAGGTCATCTGCCCAAGGACAACGCATACCCGGCAGATCCTGCGTCCAGTTCTTCATGTAGACGCCAGTCACGTCGTGACCAGCTTCAACGAGCAGCGCGGCAGTAAGCGACGAGTCGACGCCACCGCTCATGCCGACATAGACTTTACTCATCGGCTTTCACCTGCATAGAAGGCTATGATTTTTACGATTTCGCCGCCAGCTAACCACCAACCACGCGGCGTCAGCCACCAGATGCGTGACCAATCAGGATCGTCCGGTGTCGGGTGATTGACGATTGTGATGCCGTCGCCGGCAAGCGCTTTGAACTCCAGGCTGGCACGACGTTGATGGTACGGCGATGTCACCAATATGACGCGTTTCGCTCCGCCGCCGCCGACTTTTACAAGGAGCTCTTTTGTACGCTCGGCGTTTTGCTTGGTCGTTTGCGAGAATGTTTCGACCTCGATATCACGCGCGGGCACGCCTGCGTCAATCGCCTGGCGACGCATGACTTCGGCGTTACTTGGCCCGCTCGTGTCGGCCGCGGCTCCCGAGAATATCAACGTGTCTGCCCAACCTTTTTTGTAAAGCTTGATCGCTTCAGCGGCACGGACCGATGTGTTCCCGCCGCTGACGGCGACGATCGCGTCGGCTATTTGGCAGCCGTTCTTCTCGGATACCACAGGGCAGTTCGCCAAGTCATCGGGCGTCAGGTAAATACTAATGACGGTAATAACAATGACAAATACACCCAAGACCGCAAGTAGGATATTACGCATGGCCGGTCCTCTTGAGTTCACGGGTGATTTCTTCGATGATGATCGCTGTCGCCTGTTCGACCGACGCTTTATCAGATAAACGACCGAGCGTGATACGAAGACTTCCGTCGGCTTCGGCGTCGGACATACCGATCGCTGTCAGTACGTGCGAACGCGTGCCTTTGTTGGCGGCACAGGCGCTTCCGGTAGCCAGTAGGACGCCCCTTACTTCAAGTGCGAATACGATACGCTCGGCATCAAGTCCGGGAATCGAAACATGGAGCGACCCAGGTAGGTGCTTCTTGGGATGGCCTGATACGACCAATTGTTTAAACGCGTTCGAAAGTTCCCCCTGCATGAAATCACGAAGCTCATGCAGCCGTGCCGATTCGGATTTTTGGTGCTCGTGTGCCAGTTCGGCAGCTCTGGCAAAGCCTATGACACCGGCCACGTTTTCCGTACCACTTCGAAGTCCGCGTTCCTGCCCACCACCAACGATCATTGGTGCAAGCTGAACGCCAGGGCGAACCCAAAGCAGACCGACCTGCTTTGGTCCGTACATTTTGCCGGAATTAAGCGTCAGCATGTCGACGCCGAGCCGCGCCACGTTCACATCAATCTGTCCGAAACCTTGCGATGCGTCACAGTGTAGGAGGATCGGGTCGTGATTATCTGAATCGAGTCGATGCTTGCGTTCTTGCTTAACGATGGCCGCTATGTCACGGATTGGTTGAATGGTGCCGATCTCGTTGTTGGCTAGCTGAACGCTTACCAGACCGGTTTTTGGCGTAATAGCGGCTGCGACTGCTTCAGGACGAACGATGCCCTTTTCGGTCGGAGCGACAAGCGTATGATCATGCAGTTTTGCGGCGGCGAGCACGGCATCATGCTCAATGGCCGACGTTACGATATGACCGCTAGTCGAAACAAATGCCAGATTAATCGACTCGGTCGCCCCGGCAGTAATAATAATGTCATCACCTTTAGCTCCGAATGTCGTCGCCAGACGAGACTTCGCCTCTTCGTAATCGCGCCGAACCTGGATGGCAGGCGCGTATGGGCTTGAAGGGTTATAAAACCGGTCCGAAAAATAGGGTGTCATGACAGCAAGAACCCGCTCGTCAACAGGTGTCGCGGCAGCATGATCAAGATAGAATAGTTGATCGGTCATTATGTCTTATTATACCAGTCGCTACAGAGGTTGGCGGGTCTTCGGGTCAAGGTGGTAGACCCCGCGCATAACTCGCTCGTAGTACAGATTGATAGCCATGAGCAAATTGTTCAATTCACCACCATCAAGGTAGCTGTAGCGAGCGCCCTCCTGGGCCTTCAGCACTTTGTCGCCCTGAATTTCGTAGCGGGTGGTAGCCGAAACCTGTTTGCCGTCTTTGTCCTTATATTCTTCGTACCAAATGCACGTCTTTTCGTCGAGACAGAAGAACTCTCGGCGGTGGCCCTGTGGAACCGGTCCGAACAGTTCACGTCCGATATTGCTTTCCAGCTGAATAAGTTCGCGTTCGCTGAGTTTTTTAAGACCGGCAGCATTTTTTGGCATCTTCAGGTACGACAGATCGTTCGTATCACCGATGAGGAGCGTCAGGGCTTTTTTGAATACGCTCATGTCCGCTCCTTAGGCCGCCATTCTGTCCTTACGAGCTTTAAGAAGTTCAGCAAGCTCTAGTGCTGCGTACTCGACAGGGGTCAGCTGACGTTCCTGTTCATGAGCGGCTGCTGCTAAATCATAGGCTTCACGCGCTTCTCGTTCTGCTTGCACCTGGTGGTGTGGTAGTAAGTCTTCACGTCCTTTGTGAAAATCAATAACTAAACCGTTCTCGGCAACGGTCTCGTTGTAGTTGCGGGGCGGCGTGAACGTATCGCCTGGCATTCGCTGGTTCTCCTGTCGCGTTTAATAGTTACTTCTTTGGAGTTTTGGTGTTTTAGAGATCGCTGTTAGATAGAAAACAGCTGTGATGCGTTCGTTGATGTGACTCGTGCGAGGTGTTCGAGTTCTACCCCACGCTGAGCAGCGTGATACTCGGCCACATTCCTCACGAACGCTGGCTCATTTACTTTACCACGGTGTGGCGTAGGTGTCAAGAACGGTGCATCGGTTTCTAAAAGCATTTTCTCGAGTGGAATCGTGCTAAAGAGCCGGCGCTGGCTCTCGTCTTTCGTAAACGTCGATATGCCGTTTACGCCGATATAAAGTCCTTCAGACAATCCTTTCTCCAGATTAGCTTGATTGTCCGTAAAACTGTGCAGCACTCCACGCAGACCGTAGAAGTTGCTGAATATAGGCCAAAAATCATCGAAGGCACTCCGAACGTGGAACGACACCGGTAAGCCGTAGTCAATCGCTAATTGCAGCTGCTCTTCCAAGGCGTGTATCTGAACGTCACGCGGGCTATTATCGTAAAAGTAATCAAGCCCGATTTCGCCGATCCCGACCAACTTTTCCGGTTTTTCCGCGAGTATCCGAGCGATGTCGGACCAACCGTCCTTGACGTCGTGCGGGTGCACGCCGACGGTCGCCCAAGCGTTGTCATGTGATGCGACGAACGCGGTCGCCTGGCGCGAGAATTCCTCATTCGTCCCGATGCAGATCATCCTGACGCCGGCCGCGACCGCCCGGTTATATACGTCTTCCCTGTCGGTTTCGTAAAAGCCCGATTCGTGAATATGGCAGTGCGTATCGGTGAACATCATGCCTGTGGAGGGGTTGGCTGCGTCGAGGCTGGTTGAACGGCTTGGTGAGCCTGCCCGGTGTACTGATAGATCTTCGGGAATAGCACTCCAGTTGCCGGAACCACGACGCCGGTTTCGAACATGTCATGAATAGCTTTTGCAGTCGTTGGCATGAAAGGAATCAGCAGGTCACCAATCTGCAGTAAGTTGCCGACGCAGTGTGCCAGGACTTCGGCAAGGTGCGGCTCCGCATCCGGGTCTTTATCCTTGTGTTTCGCGATTTCCCATGGCTTAACGTCGTCAATGTACTTATTGAGTGACCGGACCATGGTCCAGACTTCGTCGAGCGCCTTATTGAATTCCAGTTTTTCGAAGGCGCTATGGTAAAGCTTCATGTCATGTTCGCCAAGCGGCGCGTCGCCGATGACCCCTGCTTGGTACTTGGTCAGCATATTCGCCACACGGGCTACCAGGTTGCCGAGGTCGTTGGCGAGTTCGGTGTTATAGGCAGTTTCGAATTTTTCCCAGGTAAAGTCGCCGTCATCCTGTGTCGGTATGTGACGTGCAAAGAAATAGCGGAAAGCGTCAACACCGTATTGATCAATGACGTCATTCGGGTCAACTACATTACCGACGGTCTTGCTCATCTTGGCGCCGCCGACGTTCACGAACCCGTGAACAAGCAGTTTTTTCGGTAGACTTACGCCTATACCAAGCAGCATGGCCGGCCAAATACCGGCGTGAAAACGCAAAATGTCTTTCCCAACTACTTGGATGTCTGCCGGCCAGAACTCCTGCCACTCAGGTTTATCCGGGTAGCCGAGAACGGTCAGGTAGTTGCTGAGCGCATCGACCCAGACATACATGATCTGTTCGGGGTCGCCTGGAACGGACACGCCCCATGTCAGGCTCTTCTTCGGGCGTGAAATCGATACGTCAGGCAGGCCGTCTTTGATGAGATTCAAAAACTCATGCTTTCGAAATTCCGGTACGATCTGCATTTTGTTGGTTTCAATCGCGTCACGGATGCGGTCGGTGAATTCACTTGTCTTTAAAAAGTAGTTTTCTTCGGCGACTTGCTCGTACTGCGTCTGGTGGTCGGGGCAAACACCTCCGGTCGCCTCGACTTCTTTGTCGGTAAAGAACGCTTCGTGGCCCATGCAGTACCAGCCTTGGTACGTGCCTTTGTAAATATGTGGCTGAAGTTGCTGCCAAATGTATTGGACGGCGCCTTTGTGATGTCCGTCGGTCGTCCTGATAAAGTCGGTATATTCGGCTCCGACCTTTTTTATGAGTGCTTCGAAGTTAGGGTACATCTTGTCGGTATAGCTCTGCGGGTCAAGACCGGATTCTGCTGCCTTGGCCGCAATCTTGTTACCGTGCTCGTCGGTACCTACCTGAAATCGGACCTGACGTCCGTTTTGGCGTTGGTAGCGGCTCCAAATATCAGCAAGAAGGTAGTCAAGCGCGTTACCGATATGTGGCGTGCCGTTAACGTACGGAATCGCCGTCGTAATATAGAGATTCTTTCCCATCGCTACCAGTATAACAGAGAGGTTGTCTACGACCTCATCATGGCGACGACCGCCTGGCGGCCATCGGTTTCGCGGTTGCCTTTTAGGAATTCACTGTGCGAGAAAAAGTTCGGGTTGGTGGTCGTGTCCGTGCCGTCGATCTGAACGTTTTCGGTCGGTACACCGGCTTGCTCCAACTGTTCAAGTGCCACTTCGTACATACTACGGTTATTAAAATCGTGCAGTGGATAGTGCTCGCGACCAGCGGCCGGACTAAGCCAAACCTGTATGTCTTCGGGGTTGCTGTCAAACTCTGACATCATGAATTTCGTGACATTTGTGCCGCCTTGCTGGATTAGGTTGTGTCGCCCTAGGTGCGCCAGACCGATCACCTGCTGCTTCGCGTCATACAAAACGGCACCTATGCAGTCTGCGACAGGCAAAAACAAAGCCAGTCGCTTGCTGCGCGTAAATAACGCATCCGCAACGATACTTGAGTCGAAAGCCATGCCGTCACCCGCATGTTCGGATGTAACTTCGTAGTACCTGCAGTAGTCGTCTCCTTCGTACTGTAAATGGACGAGTACGGATTGTTCGAGCGTCGTGCCTTGTCGCTCTAAAAAGCGTCGCCGATTGTTCCGACGTTCATCTTCATCAACCGATTTCGACATCGAACCATCTTGCAGCGTCGATATGGCAATGAGTACCGAATCAGGCATTGAGTGACCTCATAAGCCGCAACCAATCATCTATCGATACGTCCTCTGCCCGTACATCGGGTGACACGCCAGCACGCATCAGCAACGCTTCGGACTCTGCTTTTTCGATGCCAAGACCGCCAGCCAGACTTGACCGTAACTTTTTACGTTTTTCTGAAAAGCCGGCTTTTACTACGCGGAAGAATTGGCGCTCCTCTTCGTTCGGAACCAGTGGTTCGGAACGAGTACGGAGGACAATGACCTGCGAATCTACTTTCGGTGGCGGGGTAAAGAATCGCTTCGGCACTTCGATGCCCAGCTCGGTCTCTGCATACACCTGCGCCGAGATACCTAGCAGGCTTAAGTCACCCGGACCTGCGGCAATGCGTTCGGCGACTTCTTTTTGGACAAGCAGCACCGCGATGCGCGGTTTGTTCCTCGCGATCATAAGTTTCTGAACTATCTTTGACGTGATGTAATATGGCACGTTAGCCACGACCACATAGTCTTTCGGGAGATCGTCCAAATCGAATGATAGAATGTCCGCAGTAGTGACAGTTAGATTCTTACCGGGGAATTGCCCGGGCAGCTTGGCGGCAAGTTCCGGGTCGAATTCGACTGCTATCACTTTCCATGCGCGGCTTAATAACTCGCTCGTCAGCGTTCCCAGCCCGGGTCCGATTTCGAGCACGGTGTCGGCTTGCTGAATTTCGGCTTCATCAGCGATTGTGCCGAGGATATGGCGATCGGTTAGCCAGTGTTGGCCAAGTTCCTTCTTGGGACCTTTCATGTCTTAACGGTAAATTACCGATAGATATCCTGCAAGCCCATTGAGCGGCTACAGCTTGGCCATGGACTCCAGCCGCGACGTTGATACGTTAACCATGCTTTTTCGTCCTGAACGGCCGGCGGAGCGACGGAAGCATTCGGATAGCCGCCATACCCGCCCCAGGTTTGAATGTCGAACTGATACGCCCCGTAGTAGCCATTGCCGGTGTTTGAGGTGTAACTACCTTCACAGCTGCGAAGCCGCGCCAAGGCCTCGGCGAAGCTGCCACTGAACGTATTCGTCAGCTTACTGCCGACCGTTTCGACCTGCTGGACCGGCTGTTTGGTAACGACCGACTGTATAACAGTCCGACTGACCTCACGTCCATCCTGCATGATAATTTCGTACGTAACCATTTTCTTACCATTTACCCCTGGCGTATTGACCTGCTTGTAACCCACTTCGCGGTTGGCGTCTTGGATTTTTTTAGTGTCAAAGGCTACGTCTTCTTCTTGTGTCACCGTTTGCTTACCGTTACGCCAAATGGAAAGTTGCATACCGGCGGAAATTGGAGTCGAGGCGGTGAGCGACATATCGTCTTTCTCACCAAGACGAATGTTCTTTTCTTTTAGAAAGTCGCCGACGGTAGTCGCCTGAGTATAGACCGTTTCGGATTTGCCATAGAGTGTCAAAGCAAGCGGTGTCGCCCGGTCGATCGTCATGCGGATACTTGCGCCGTCCGATACGAGGTTGTTTGAAAAGTCGACCGACGCTTGGTCTTCGTCGCGAAGTTCAATTCCGGCGTGACCGGCAATCTGTTTCGGCGTTTGGTACGCGCTCATAACAAGTTGCTTGACCGGGCCATCGACGATGACGACCGGACGGGCACGGTAAATATTGACTTGGTAGTTGTTCGCAACAAGCTCTTCATCAAGTCCCGGTTCGACACGGTCATTCTTATCGAGGCGAATGTTTGCTTCTGTAAACACTTGCCGCAAGGTTGTAGCCCTCGTAATCAGACCGTGGTCGGTATCACGGTCATGAATCATGATCAGCCGCTCACCGTCACCTATGGCATAGGTTTTTGGCATCAGAAGCGTGCCGAGCACGCCAAAACCGACTGCTAGGCACAGCAGGAAGAAATAGAATGGTGAAACCTTGCGTGAAATAACTCTCATACTCTGGTGCACGTATCCGCGCAGAAGAACTTTTTGTCTCAAAAGTACTTAACCAATTATATCAAACATAAGCGTCGTGCCGAAAGATTTACAGCCGTTCCAGGCGGGCGTATTCGACGTTCAGTTTCTTGCTCTGACCACTGTCAAACGCTACAGTCACGGCCATGCCGTCAATATCTACAACGGTACCGGCGCCAAACTGATTTGAGCGCACACGGTCGTTGATGTCGAAAGCTACCTCTTCGGCGTCGAATTCATCGATATGATGCGAGGAACGCTCGGTCATTGCCACGGCACTTCCCATATCGGCAATGAATCGTGACGGTGGGTTATAGCCTCGCTGACCGAACTGGAGGCGCGAAGCGGCAAAGCTGACATGGAGTTCTTCTCGTGCCCTGGTCATACCGACGTAACAAAGGCGACGCTCTTCTTCGAGCTCGCTCGGACCGGTTTCAAATACCCGCGAATGCGGGAATATACCCTCTTCCATGCCTACTATGAACACCACGGGAAACTCTAAGCCTTTGGCCGCGTGCAACGTCATCAGTGTCACGCTGGCCTTGCCGGCCGACTCGTCCGCACTCGTCATTAGTGCCACCTCTGCCAAGAAGTCAGGGAGTGACGCGAACGTTTTAGCGTCAGACACGAGCGAACTGACGTTCTCCTCCCTGTCTTCGGCCTGCGGCGTGCCATCACGTAAGTAATCAAGGTAGCCGCTGCCTTCGAGGATACGTTCGATAATGACACTTGGTTCTTCCGTAAGATCGTCGAATTTACCAAGCAGTTCACCGAGCTTTGTCAGAGAGTTCTTGGCACGCGGTGTCAGGCCATCAATTTCGCCGGAACGGCGCAAGCCGTCAATGATGTTCAGCCCACTCCCGGCTTGCCACGTCATGAACCGCTCTAGACTACTCGGACCTAAGCCACGCCCTGGAACGTTCGCGATTCGCGAAAAACTCATTCGGTCGTTCGGCTGGTATATAAGCCGAAGGTAGGCGATAACATCTTTGATTTCCTTACGGTCGTAGAATCGCACGCCACCGACAATCTGGTATGGCACACGAGCTTGGAGCAGTGCCCGCTCCAAGGTGTAACTTTGCGCATTGGTGCGGTACAGCACGGCAAAATCATCCGGTTTTCTGGCACCAATCGCGATCTGCGCCGAAATACGACTCGCCACCAACCGGGCTTCTTCGGTTTCGTCATACAGCTCGTGAATCTGCACCGGCGAGCCCTCGCCTTCGGCCGTCCAGAGCTTCTTGTCGGTACGCTGGACATTTTTGGTAATCACATTGTGCGCCGCTTCTAGAATTGCGCCAGTACTACGGTAATTCTGTTCAAGTTTAATAACCAGTGCGCCTGGAAAATCACGTTCGAAGTTTAGAATGTTCGTAAAGTCGGCCCCGCGCCAACTATAAATACTCTGCCAGTCGTCGCCGACCACACAAATGTTACGCTCTGGCCCGACCAGACTTTTTACAATGGCGTATTGGGCGGCGTTCGTATCTTGGTACTCGTCAATCAGAATATGAACGAATTGCCTTTGCCATTTTTGTTGGACTTCATTATTTTCACGGAGCAGTCGGACGGTTTCGAGAAGCAAGTCGTCAAAATCAAGCGCACCGGCTTCTTTTCGCAGTTTTTCGTAGGCATCATAAATGTCAGCGACCGTTTTTTGAAACGGATAGTTCGCGGTGGCCGCGAATTCATCAGGGCCGATCATATCGTTTTTTGCTGCCGAAATCGCTGAGCTGACGGCCCGTGGTTTTATTTTGGCGTCCGTCACACCCAGATTTTTCATGGCCTGTTTAATAAGGCCTTGCCTGTCGTCCTCGTCGTAAATCACGAAATTCGACTGAATACCGATGGCGTAGCCATCTTGCCGTAGCAGACGTACACAGATACCATGGAACGTTCCCATCCATGGCATGAAGCCACGCGTATTCGGTTGACCGAGCAGTCCCGACAAACGTTCGCGCATTTCACGAGCGGCCTTGTTCGTGAACGTAACGGCTAGTATCTGGTTTGGCCACACGCCTTTTTCGCCAATCAAATACCCTATACGGTGGGTGAGCGTCTTTGTTTTACCACTTCCGGCACCTGCCAAAATAAGCAGCGGTCCGGTTTCTGCTCTCACGGCTTCAGCCTGAGCTTCGTTCAAGCCCTCAAAAAAATTCATCACTTACTTATAAGTATAACCAAGATGTTTACGGGATAATACCCATCGAATACAGAAGCACCGCCGCGCCGGCACCGGCGCCAAGAAGTAGAATGACCCAAAGCACCCAAAGCCATCCCGACTTTTTCTTGGCTGGGTGTGTAACAGGTTCTGGATACTGCGAGGCGTCGTAAATGGCGGCGTGGCTTTGGTCACCAGTCGATGGGTGACTCTTATACTGTTTAGCAATCGACGTCGCACCCAGAGGCACCGAAGGCTCATCAACATCCTTGGCGGCGTCTTTCGTATCAACCGTCTGCGTGGCGACCGGTTCTGCAACTTTTTCGTTCGATTCTATTGCAACCAAGTCACTGCTTAGTTCTGGTACCTGCGGGGTAGTTGGTGGTTCATCGGCAGATGCATCCGTCTTTTCCGTATCGTCAGACACGCCCTGCTCATCCGATGTTAGCTCGTTTGCCATTTGGGTGTCGAATGACGGCTCGGTCGCTGTCGCTTCAGCATTCAACGGCCGTTTTTCAACCTTGGCGTCAGCAATGAACGGTGAATCCGATACTACTGGTGATGGGCTGGTAGGTTCGGGTGCCTGTGCTGGCTCAGGAGAGTCGGGCGTTTCAGGTGCCGCATTTAGCTCAAGCGGGTCAGGCATTGCGTCAAGCGCAGGAGCAGGCGCAGGTGAAGGAGCTTGATTCGCGGGAGCAGCAGAACCTAAGGGCGCGCCGGTACCAGGACGAGGCTGCACCGATAGCCCTTCGCGAGATGGAGATGCTGCAGCTTGCCGAGACTGAGGTTTCATGTCTGACGAAGTATGGACCATATCCATGAAGCGACCACCGGTCCTTTTGACTGCCGGTGCGACCGGTGAAGCAGGCGTTGCAGGTGCCGGTGCTGCACTCGTTGTCACGGCTACAGTTTCTACGGTCGTTGCTTGAGTAGGTGCTGCCGGTAGCACTGGGGCTGAGGCTAAAGCTGGAGCAGACGAGGATATATCGAGTGTCGTCTCTGGCTTCACGTCATCAATCCCCTTCGGCGAATCAGAAGGTGCGGTCGCCATGAGTGAGTTCACGGCTTTGTCGAGTTCGTCAAAATCGATATCTTTCATGATTGTTTCTTTCCGGCTTCAAAGGCCGCTTCAACGATTGCCTTGAACTCATCCAACTTCAAGCTGGACCCGCCCGGAAGCAGCCCGTCCACGCCGACAGTATTCAAGTAGCTGGCGGCATTTTGTGACGAAACGCTACCACCATAGATGACTCGCACGTTGTGAGCTGCGTCGCGGCCATATAAATGCTCGATCTGTCGCCGTATGACATGTACCGCTTGTTCGACATCTGACGGCAAGGCATTGTCACCGGTTCCGATTGCCCAGACTGGCTCATAGGCTATGACCATGTCAGCAACTTCTTCTGCGGTGAGGTTGGCTAACCCGCCAACGATTTGGTCGTGCAACACGCCGCTGGTCTCTTTGGCAGCACGCTCATGAGCCGTTTCGCCCACACAGAGGATTGGCGTAATACCATTCCTGACTGCAGCCTGGACCTTATTACGGACATCTTTGTCATGTTCGCCGAATATGTGTCGGCGCTCGGAATGTCCGATAATGGCGTAGCTGACCAATCCTCGTAGTTGGTGAGCCGAGACTTCACCCGTAAACGCGCCTTCATCCTTCCAATATAAGTTCTGAGCCGCCAGCTTGAACAGCTTACGTTCAACCTGAACGCTAAGCGACTGCAACGCAAGCAGATTTGGAGCCAAGACGATTTCCACGTTGCGGTGCGGTTTCAACTTTTGACCGAGCTTATGCAAATAAAGACTGGACTCATGCACCGTGAGGTTCATTTTCCAGTTGCCGACGATCAGTTTTTTATTGCTCACCCTAGTAATTTACGCTTACGCTTATATTTGCTCTTAGTGTACAGAAGTTTCCCCTAAGCGTCCAGAAGGTGCTCAATGCCGGGTAATTTCTTGCCTGCCATCAGCTCCAGACTAGCACCACCACCTGTTGAAACATGGCTGAAACTGCCGCCTTTTTTCTTGTCCCAGTGAATGGCAAAATCGGCTGTATCACCACCACCGATGACCGATTCAACCTCTGGGTGCTCGGCCAACGCCTCAGCGACTGCGGCAGACCCTTTGGCGAACACGGCCAGTTCGGCGTATCCCATTGTACCGTTCCACACCACCGTACCTGCACGCCTGAGCGCCTTGACGTAACTTTCGGCGGTTCGAGGACCGATATCGAGTATCATGTCGTTTGAGGCGACTTCCTTCGCTCCGACATATCGAACGTCAGTCGGCCGTTCGATCCGCTTAGCTACGGTAACGTCAGTCGGCAGCCGTAAGAATTCAGCGGCCTTGGCGTCGCCGACTTTCTGCCGAACAGCCTCGTGTATCTTTTTGATGACCGCCCCTTGGTCGTTTTCGTATTTACTAGCCCCGACGTTCACGCCGCTATCCGCAAGGAACGTATTCGCCATGGCACCACCGATGAGGATGGTATCGGCTTTATCGACCAGTTTTTCAATCACCCCGATCTTATCACTTACCTTTGCCCCGCCCATCACGGCCACTAGTGGCCGTTTAGGACTGCTCATAGCCCCTGTGATTGACGTGTGCTCTTTTTCGAGCAAACGTCCTGCCACCGACGGAAGAAACAGCGTGATCGCTGCCGTCGACGCGTGGTCACGGTGAACTACCCCGAATCCGTCTTGTACGAAGTAGCGGGCGCCGCTGTCGCGCGCAAGCTTCCTAGCGAAATCTTCGTCGTTGGCTTCTTCTTCGGCATGAAAACGCAGGTTCTCAAGCACAATGACGCCGCGTTTCGGCGCCCGCTTTATAGCCATACGTACTTTATCGCCGACCGTCTGGTCGACGAACCGAACGGGTTCGCCCAAAAGTTGGGCCAGTCGTAGTGCCGCAGGCTCCAGACTCAGCTTCGGGTCCCGGCCTTCCGGCCGTCCCAAGTGCGAAATAATGACTACTTTGCAGCCATCTTTTAATAGACGCCGAACGGTAGGCAGGCTGGCCCGGATACGAAAATCATCGGCAATCGTGCCGTCATTTTTTAGCGGCACGTTGTAATCCGCTCGTAGCAGCACCGTCGTGCTTTCGAGCGGAACATCAGAAATGGTCTTTTTGAAGAATCGCATGCCCACCTTGTTTTATCGCTTACGCTTATTCTAGCACGCGTACACGTATGGTGTCGGTCGCGCCGATCACCCCTGGCTGACGACCACTCACAATGACAACGGTTGCCTTTTCGGTATCAAAAAAGTTTTGTCTTTGCAGTTCGCGCGCAAGCTCCAACCCGGCAGTTTCGCCGTCCGGACGCACGAAACTTTTGTTGGCATAAATCAGTGCGAGTTGCTGTGCGGCACGTTGATCGGACGTGACACTGACGATAGGCAGGTTAGGGCGGAACGCCGCGATATCACGGGCGGTCGCACCAGACTTCGTTTCGGCTACGATCGCTTCGGCCTTTAGCTCTTCGGCCAGTTTGACCGCGGCCGACCCGATGGCTGAACGCTGGGTGTTTTCGTCACCCAATACTTCGCTGATCGGTGCCGGAGGTGCGTTGTCCTGCGTGTAAAGAATGACTCGTTTCATGGCGGCAACGGTTTCAAGAGGGTATTTACCCATAGCGGTTTCGTCGCTCAGCATCACCGTATCGGCACCAAGCACGACGGCCGTGGCCACATCGCTTACTTCGGCACGGGTTGGTTCGGGGTTGTCGACCATGCTGGCCATCATCTGAGTAGCAACGATGCTCAGTTTGCCGTACTTCCGGCAAAGGGCGATGATACGGCGCTGAGCAATCGGGACGACTTCCGGCCCGACTTCGACTGCCAGGTCGCCGCGGGCCACCATTACCCCGTCGCTAATACGGACGATTTCTTCGAGCGTGCCGTTATCAATCGCGGCTTTGGTCTCAATTTTCGCGATGACGCGTGCCGACGAGCCGTATTCTCGTAACATCGTACGAAGCTTTCGTATATCGTCAGCTGACTGCACGAAACTAAGGGACACGTAGTCAATGTCCTTGTCGGCACCCCAGCGGATGTCGGCGATGTCTTTTTCGGTAATGATGTCACCACCGAAGTCAGTGTCTGGGAGGTTAATGCCTTTTTTGCTCATTAGAACACCGTCGTTCTCGACCCGTACTTTTATAGCGGTATCACTCACGATTTCAAGAATTGTCGTTTTCACTTTGCCGTCAAATAAATACAGCGGTTGATTGGGCTGCACCTTGGCGGCTAGGTTATATTGCACCGGAAGCATGTGTCCTCCGTCATGCTCTACCGCATGGTCAAGTATCAGTTCGTCGCCGGCCGAAACGTTGACGTTTTCGCGCAGCATTCCCAGACGAATCTTCGGCCCCTGTAAATCCTGCAGTACAGCGACAGGTTTACCGACATTGCGACTGGCGGTGCGTATAGTATCAATCGCGGCGGCTGCCGAATCGAACGTGGCGTGACTGAAGTTCATACGAAAGCCGTTAGCGCCACCCGTAATCATGGCTTCAATCTGTTCTTGAGTGCTGCTGGATGGGCCGACGGTTGCTAATATTTTAGTTCGTTTAAAGATAGTACTCATTACTTTTTATTGTATCAGTTCCTTCTCTGTCATGTGGCGGTAGTTCCAGCGCCCATCTTGTTCAGTTTTATAGTTCCAATAAAAATGTGCCAGGCTTCCCGAAAATGCTTTTGTCTGCTCGTCGACATAGGTTCTTGTCTGCTCGTCGGTCGTCTTTTGAGGCAACATAGCGCTCCATTCGCCAACGATCATCGGTTGCTGAAGCCGTAGAAACCAAAGCAAACGGCCAACCCACCGAAGTGTGGAGATATGCGCCTCAAAACTGAGTCGCTTATTGTGCTCGCCGAACACCTGATATACATGCGTATCCATGACGACCGGAAAATCATGTTTTTTCACGAGCCATAAACAGTTCGTCAGACGGAGCGGCGCGTAGCCATCCGAAAATATGACATGCATGCCAGGGCGAGCGACGCGCGCGACCGCTTTGTAGGCCCGTCTGTAAAACCAAGCCAATTTAAGACCCAGCAGGTCGACGGAAGGCTCGTTCAGCAGTTCCAATCCCCAGAAATGGGGGAGGTGACGATACCGTTCAGTGATTCTCGTAAGCACCTCTATCGTTTTGTTTTGTGCCGATTTGTTATTTAACCATTTAGTTGAATGTATCTCGTACACCACGTTCCCGCTGCCACTATGCGCCGCCCGGTTCTGTGCGTTCGGTGCTGCATGTAAATCCAGCAACACTAGAAGGCCAAGCGAAAGGGAAGTGTCCATTAACCAGTCCAGCCGTTCGATTGCACCGACATACCGCTCGTTATCGCCGAATATCCAGTGACCAACCGGCACGCGTAGTATTTCAATCCCCTGCTCTTTTAACCATTTCAGATCCCGTTCGGTGATGAATGTTTTGTGATGGCGAGCAATTCGCTTCCTGCCCTCATCTATCTTAGAAAGTTCAAACTCGTTCCGCGCGGTAGTGCCTGAAAACAGCGACGGAGTCATCCATTTTTCGATGACGAGCCAACCGCCCAGGTTTATGCCTTTTAGGGTATGCATATATCTATTTTAGCCCTAAAGAAAATAGCCCAGACAAATGCCTGAGCTATTTTCTTGGTGATCTCACCGGGAATCGAACCCGGATTGCCAGGATGAAAACCTGGTGTCCTAACCGTTAGACGATGAGACCGAACAACCAACGTATCATAGCAATTTTTAGCGCGTTTGAAAAGGGTTTAACAGATATGAAATGTTACGCAACCATATCGCTTGTGTTTATAGCGTAATGTGGCGTGGTTCATTGACGCTCCACCTCTTATATGCTACCGTGACTACAGTACATTGGAGCGTTTACCGATTGAGTGGGGCGGTACATTCATCAAATAATTACTAACCTAGCGAGGAGGTAAAGTAATGAAGGGTAAACTACTAGGGTTCGGCGTAGCACTACTGGCGCTTGCAGCCGTGGGTGTCACTCAGGCTCCAGTCAAGGCGACCGATACCACGCGTGATTGTGACCAATACGCCGTCATTCGCTGCGGCACCATGACCGCGGCTGAACTGCGCTCTGAATATGAAACAAATAATGGTAGCAGCGCGAATGGCTACACTACCAAGCAGCCTGACATTCGAAAAGTGTTCAGCTCTATGAATATATCGACCGCCGACCTCGATGGTGGGTTCAAATCTGGCGTCGTTTACAAGGACGGTACGGTTAAAGTAGACGGTAAGACCGTTGCCACCGAAGCCAGAATGGCTGCCCGTAACCTGGGAGGTACCCCTATTCCTGGTACGAGCGCCTCAAAAGTCTCTGTTAGCGCCATGGGCGACTCGCAGACGGCATTGGTGAAATTCAACCAGAACGGCAAGTTCCTGTTCGCAGTCATGAAACCATGTGGTAACCCGGTTACGGCTACCCCTAAGGTAACGACGCACGAAACACCCCCTACTCCACCAACCCCACCTAAGACCCCTGCTATCGACGTAGTCAAATACGTCGGTAACGACGCTAAGTACAAGCGCGTCGGCGTAAACGTCGAATTCACCTACCGAATTGACGTTAAGAACACCGGAGACGTTGACCTGAACAACGTGCTCGTGACCGACACCCCGGACCGCGCCATCACTCTTATTTCCGTTTCGCCTCCAACCGGCAAGATCGAAAACAACACCTTCGTCTACACCATTCCAAAACTCTTAAAGGGCGAAACCCGCACCTTTGTCCTGACCGCCAAAGTACCAGCTTACATGGCTGGAAAGCTACTCAACACCGTATGTGTCGATACGCCGGACATTCCTGGCGGTCCAGACAAATGTGACAAAGCCGAGGTTGATGTCCCACCAAAAGTAGAACAGCCGCCTACACCCCCTGAAACACCTGAAGTTCCAGAGGAACTACCGCAAACCGGGCCAGCCGACCTTGCTTTGCAGGTTATCGGCGCCATGAGTCTCGTCAGTGCCGGGGCCTACTACGTCACCAGTCGTCGGCTTAGCTAACAGATATACCCGCTAGCAGGAGCAGTTTGCCAAGCTATTGGACTACTACTGCAAGTGTCGTTTTACAATCCCTGTTATTTTACAATGAAATAACCATAAGCCTATTTGTGGTATAGTAGTTGACAAATTATTATGTTTGTGCTATTATGAATAGTATCCTCAGTGAGATGGTGGATACGGTGGAAAAGCGCGAGGTTTCTTGCAATTGTCCACCACGACACATCACCTCATTTGCGGGGTGCCGTTTAACAATTTAGCCAAGTACGACAGGGACGATTCCCTGTCAATTGTTTGCGGCCAAACATATATATGTGACCCCGCGAACTAGATAGTCATGGGTCTTTAAGGCTGTTCGAGCATGTAAATGCTCCGGTTTGACCCAGGACAACAACTACTGCAACTAATTCACGGTGCCTCATTCAGGTTAGGCACGACCTTCCCGCTGGCCGGAGCATTCCGGCTGACGCGAAGGTCGTGTCTTGTCTCAGGAGACGCGAAGTAGTGGCAACCCGCCATGACAACATCGTGGCGTGATTGCCACACTCTACCGTCCGGGAGGACACCATGAAGAACATCAAGCGGTTCAGCTTCGTGCTGACCATCCTGAGCGTCGTTCTCGGCGTTCTCAGCGTGACGGCACCCGCCGCCAACGCAGACGGCGACGGCGACTTCCACTTCACCGTGGTGTCCGCCGCCTACGACTACGACGCGGCCGAGTTCTCGATCGACAACGAGACCCGGCTGACGGTGAACGGCGCGACCCAGCTCACCTGGTGGTACCCCAACCACAACATCAAGGTGAGCATGAAGGCCGTCAAGAAGGCGCCGCACATCAAGGTGCGGTACGCCCCGTGCTCGAGGCAGTCGAAGTCGATCGCCAAGCAGGCCCACGGCGCGTCCATCGTGGTCGCGAAGCCCGGGTCTGTCATCTGCAACACCGGCAAGAACGGCAACATCGTCGGCGGTTTCAAGTGGACCGTCAAGCGACCCGCCGTCCTGAAGTGGAACAAGCAGCTCCGGCTCTACCAGCACGTCTACAACATCGTCGGCGGCAAGCTGGTGAAGACGTGCGGCAACCGGATGGGCGGCCACGTGGACGTCATGTACCCCAGCGTGGTCCAGATCCGGTACGAGCAGGACGTCCAGAAGAGCGGTGTCGCGAAGGCTAAGACCAAGGTGTACACCGACGTCGAGTTCGGCGTCACGTGCCCCAACGGCGCGTACTTCAAGGTCAAGGCCGGCGCTTCCGCCTACGGCTACGCTCAGGCAGGCATCACCTTCACCGAGCGCACCCGCGCTACGGTGCTGGGAGCCAAGAAGGCCTCGCTGACCAGCGAGAGCCACGCCGACGGGCAGGTCAGTGCGGTCTCTGCGGCTCGGCTGTCGCTCGACGTGAGCGGCAACTGCGGCAGCAACCCGCAGCCGACCATGACGTTGAGCCTCGACAAGCCCAACGACCTGGACCAGTCGGTCGCCACTCCTGGCGAGCCGATCGACTGGAGCTTCACCAAGACCTACGGCCACGCTGTCGCGCCCACGGGTGCCGGCGACGTGACCTACAAGGTCGAGGCGGAGTACGGCTTCGTGAAGTTCGTCACGCCCAACTCGCCGTGCGAGACCAATGGGCTGCGTGACAACGTCGTGACGACGATCACCAAGCCCAGCGGCACGTACGACCTGGAGCTGTGCTACATCGCCAGCACGGAGAACCCGGCCAGCTACGGTGGCTCTGACACCATCACGCTGACCTCCGTCTTCGCCGGCAAGACCTACCAGGACTCCAAGTCCATCACGGTCAACCCGACGCCGACGATCCCCTGGTGAACAAGTCGGACCTGGCGGTCCGTCTACGCAGTAGTTGAATGTCCCGCCAGCATGGCGGCGAGTGACGGGCTTCGGTCCTCCTCGCCGTCATGCGGCATTCAACTTAAAGACACGATGACTATCTAGTTCGCACCTATAAAAAATACTAATGCGAGAAGTATTTTCTATGAAGGAGAATCCTATGAAGAAATTTGCATCTCTTGCCGCCCTGGTAATGTTGCCAGTCCTTAGCATCGTTTTCGGTGCTACTGCCTTTGCAGCTCCAGGTCAGCTTGCTGGCGGTTCGAACCTTTACAAGGTCCGTAACGTCACCCAAAACGGCGGCTACAGCTCAAGCATCAGCGCCGTTTGTAACGACACTGTTAAGTACAGCGTCGAAATTTCAAACACCCAATACGGCGCCCTGACCGACGTCACCGTTAAGGCAAACCTTGCCAGCGGCGACATTAATGTCAGCGCCAAGAACGACGCCGGTAACACGGTTACTTCTAACGGACACGTCAGCGTCGCCACTAACGGTGGTACGCTGCAGTACATCGCTGGTTCGACCAGCCTGTACACCGTCAGCGGTACGTTCGTTAAGACTTTGGCCGACGGTGTCGCATCTAACGGTGTGAACGCTGGTGACCTGGGCGGTTCTACCCGTGAATTCGTTCAGTTCCAAGCCAAAGTAAAATGTGCAGAGCAGCCAAAGATGATTCAGGTATGTGAACTTGCTACCAAGAAAGTTATCACTATCAAGGAATCTGACTTTGACGCTACCAAGCACTCGAAGAACCTGGCCGACTGTGCTCAGCCTGGTGAGATCGTTGTCTGTGAACTTGCTACCAAGAAGATCGTTACCATTAAGGAAACTGACTTCGATTCTAGCAAGCACACCAAAGATCTTTCGAAGTGTGAAACCCCGGTTACCCCGACTGAGCTTCCTCAGACCGGTGCAACAGGTGGTGTTGTCGCTATCGTTGCCAGCCTGCTTACCGCAGCTGCCGGTTACGTTGTGACTACCCGCAAAAACGTACTTGGCTAAATAGAGTCTGACCGCTCCTAGTGTTTCTGAAGCGATCAGCCTCAGCAAAAGTAAAACGACCCCTGGTATACGCCAGGGGTCGTTTTCGTGGTAGACTAAAATTACTTATGAGTAGGCAAAAGAAAAAGCGAACCAAGAAATACCAAGGCGTTGACGCCAAGGTGACTGCGCCGCAAGTCCTGCGTGTATCCGCCGAGGAACGCTCAAGGTTCAAGGAGTGGTGGCTGACGTACGGCCAAGTGACCCGACTGGCAGCGATCGCGCTCGGTATTCTTTTGGTGATTATCCTACTTGTCGTCGGAATCGTCGGCATGTTCCAGGGGTAACCGGAAGCCGAACGTACTTCCCTGGCCTTCTTTCGAAGCAAAGATCAGTTTGCCATCATGACCATCAATAACCATTTTGGCGAGGTATAGCCCCACGCCCGTGCCGTCAGGACGCTGCGTACGAGCGTTGTCAGCCCTAAAGAATTTCGTGAACAAATGAGCCTGCTGGCGTGCCGGCACACCGATTCCGTGATCTATTACTTCCAGTCTGGCTTCGTGAGGAAACACCTTTAACGACACTCGTATTTCGCTGTCCGGTTTAGAGTAATATAGTGCGTTATCAATGAAATTCATGATGACCTGGCGGATCTTCCCTTCGTCGATATTGACCATGACCGGTCGTGCCGGTGCGTCAAGTTTGAGTGTCAGGTCGCGTGATTCCGCGGTGGTTTCGAGCGCTTTTATTTCTTGCTTTACGATTTTGGCAAGATCGACCGGTCGGCGGTCAATCATGAACTTACCGGTCTGCACCCGCGACACGTTCAAGAAATCATCAATCAGCCGTACCATGCGCTCGCTGCTAGTGAAGGCTTCGCGCAGCAGTTGCCGCTGCATTTTGGTAATCTTACCGGCATCGCCTTCAAGCACCATGCTGATATAACCCTTCACACTGGTAAGTGGCGTACGGAGCTGGTGCGATGCCATACTGACGAACTCGTCTTTGGCCGTATCAAGCCCGCGTAGCTGCTCGTTAGAACGCCGAAGCTCGTCGGTGGCTGACTCAATCCGTTGTTGCAGGTTGGCATTCAACTCCTTCACTGCTTCAAGCGAGGCTGCATTCTGCACGGCGATAGCCAGTTCGTTTTTGATATCGAACACCATGCCTATGTCGTACGACCGGTAAACGCCGTGACGCTTTGGCCCCATGAACAGGAACCCTATAATCTGTTCGCCTCGCACTAGCGGCATGACGAAGTCAACCCGATAGCTTTTAAGTAGTCTGCGGATTTCGGCCTCGTCATGAAGGCTATGTGCCCGTGCTGACGAACGACCGGTCCGGTAAAAATAAGACTCCAACAAATGACAGTCGCTGACGGTTGGTCGCAAATGATCCTTCGTGCCGCTTGAGACATGATGGCCGTCGGGCTTATAGACGAAAAAGAACACCTGACTAGCATTCGTCGCCTTCTGCACCTCGGTCGCGACACGTTCCAGCAGGTCACGAATAGCAACGGATGACGTAAGAATGGTGATTAATTTTAGGTGAAACAGCGCTTGCTGTCGGCGACGATGCACGGCCCACGCCAAATAAATGGCGCTTCCCACCACCAGAAGAAAATTAATAACGATCAGCCACATCGTAGCGCTCACGCTTATATTCTAGCGTAGCGGCAATGTTTTTCCTATTTGGTTGCTACAATATAGGTATGACAAAAATCGCCATCATTGAAGACGACCCGACCATTAACCAGATGTATCGCATGAAGTTCGAGGCCGCCGGCTTTGACGTGCAGCTAGCGAGCGATGGCGAACGCGGTGTCGCATTGGTCGAATCGTTCCGGCCAGACCTCATTCTGCTCGACATGCAAATGCCGGTCATGACTGGTCATGAGGCACTGAAAAAAATCCGGGCAGAAGATTGGGGCAAGGATATTCCGGTGATCGTGCTTACCAACATGGGCGAAGAGGAATCCCCAAAAGAACTGCGCGATCTTGGCATAGAAAGCTACATCGTGAAAGCCGACCTGACACCAAGCCAGGTCGTCGACCGCGTCAAGGACACCCTTAAACTATAGGAGGGCTCTGCCCTCCTCATCTTTTTCGAAGTGAATTCGAAAAAGAAACCCTCCCGCTAAAGCTCAGCGGACGCTTCGTCCCTTTGGAGCTGGTGGGCTTCTGCGATTTTTCGCGCGGCGTGAATGACGTGCTCGAATAATGCGACCACGGTAAGTGGTCCAACCCCGCCTTTTTCGGGCGTAATAGTCAGGTCGTTTCGCTCCCGGACGTCCGGCGCGATATCGCCGACGATCTTGCCATGTTCCGCCGTGGTAGCGGCATCAATGACCACTGCTCCCGGCTGTACGGACTGCGATCCGATAAGATTCGGCACCCCAGCCGCCGACACGATAACTGAGTAGCGGCGCAAGCTTTTTTCGACGTTCTTGCTGTGCTCGTCGAACACCGTCACGTCGTAACCCGCTTGTTTCCATAATTTTACCAACGGCGCGCCAACCAGACGGCCGTTGCCGACGACGGCGATTTTTTTACCTTTAAGTTCGACGTTGTAGCCGTGAAGCAGCCAGTCGATCGCTTCGGCGGTAGCCGGTACATGATGGCTCTGTTCGCCTAAGCCGTCGACGTCTTTTTCGGGCGCGACAGCATTCACGGCCGCTTCTGTCTGGCTAATGTCGGCCAGTGGCAATTGGATAATGACGCCGTGGACTGAATCGTCCTGATTACAATGGTCAATCGTGGCCATGAGTTCATCGCTCGACACGCGGTGCAGTTCGACATCAATACCGATATCTTCTCCATAACGCCGCTTCATACGCACATACGTATCGATGACAGGATTGTCCACCGTCTGGATAATGGCAAGTTTAGGAGCAACCTTCCATGTTTGGCGAAGGTTTCGGACTTGCTTTGCCTGACGCTCGGTCACATAACCGGCGATCTCTGTTCCATCGAGTAACTTCACTCATTCAATTGTAACAAACTCGGTGATACACTAGTGGTAACATTCAGTCCTATAGACGGAGGGAGAGAAATGTACGATAACACTAATGATCCATATGTGGCTGGCGTCATACTCGCTATGATGATGTTCGCGCTAGTAGTCACGGTAATCATTTACGTCGTCTTTGCGATATTCCTAAGCATGGTCTTCAAGAAAGCTGGCATTGAAGGCTGGAAGGCTTGGGTTCCCGTATACAACAACTGGGTAATGCTTGAGATGGGCGACCAACCTGGCTGGTGGTCAATCTTGGCGCTCATTCCCTTTGTTAACATTGTCGCAGCCGTATTTATGTATATCGCCATGTATCGTATCGGACTGAAATTCGGTAAAGAAGGCGTGTTCGTACTACTCGGGATCTTTCTCCCGCCCGTTTGGCTTATCTGGCTGGCGGTCGATAAGACAGCGGTTTGGAATCCTTCGGCCGTGAATGGGGGTTCGACACCCGCGGCTCCAAACCAACCTGCTGCTATGTAGCCTGGTCGATTACCGACTGCCTGAGTTTGGCGACCAAATACAGCGAGCCGGTCACTACGACGGTTCGCTTTTTGGTTGCGAGCAGTTTATTCAAGGCATCATACGGGTCGGGAACGACATCGCATATCTTCCCTGCCACTTGCTCCATCACTCGCGCGACATCTGTCGCTGGGACACTTTTTCTGCCTTTAATGTCCTGTCCGACAGTGAAATCAGTAAATATGTAGTCATCGTTTTCGCTCGCAAGCTCCCGCAAACAGGTCGCGATCTTTTGTTCTGGTGCCGAAACAAAGCCTACCAACCAATCAATCGACTCCGAGTGGTTCAGTCGTAACGACCGCACGAAAGCGTTCAATTTTTGCGGGTTATGCGCGCCATCAAGAATGACGGTTTTTTCACCTACCTGGTAGGTCTCAAACCTTCCGGGTGGCGTATTCGTCATGCAGCTCGCTACCGTATCTTCGTCCACCAGTGGTAACCCGTCGCGACCAGCGATGTATCGTGCCACTTCTCTCGCCAAGCCAAAATTTTCCTGTTGAAACAGTGGCGTGATCACCAATGTTTCGATATTCGGTGCAATGACCTGCATTGGTGCCTCATGCCGTTCGCAAGTCTCTTGTATAACTCGTTCGACGTCTTCTTCCTGCTGCGCGACAAACACAGTCGAACCATCGTTGATTATCCCAGCCTTCTGTACGGCTATTTTCGTAATCGTGTCGCCTAATATTTCGGTATGGTCCAACCCAATCGGCGTAATGACGCACACTTTTTCGGTGTCAATCACGTTCGTAGCGTCGAGTAGTCCTCCGAGTCCGACTTCGATGACCATATAATCGACCGATTCTTGCTTGAATACCCAATACGCGAAAGCGGTCAACAGTTCAAAGTATGTCGGCCGGATGTCTGGCCAACGCGCAATTAAAGCTAAAAATTCGTTCAGATAACTCAAGAACGTTGCATCATCAAGTGGCTTACCGCCTATTTGCACGCGTTCTGCAACCGACGTGATGTGGGGCGAAGTCGTAAGTCCGGTCTTTTTGCCATGCGCTTCAAGCATGGCCCGCACATAGTACGCCGTACTCGTCTTACCTGACGTGCCGGCAATGTGAACTGCCGGGATATCATTCTGAGGGTTACCTAGCCGCTCCATAAACAGCCGCATACGACCGAGCGTGTACGTTTCGCCGGCTTGTTTTTCCGGAGAGTATGTTAGCAGTAGCTGTTCGGCATCTTTAATTGAAGTAAGGATCGGTGCAGTCTTATTCATGGCATGATCGGCATTCGTTACGATGAGCTGGGATATAATTCTTTCATTCGCTTCACGGAATCTGCCAGAATTTCCTGCAAAATATCAGTATCGACATCGCCTAGCCTCTTAATGTAAATACAGGACCCTTTACTCGTCGTGTGCTTACCCAAACGCTCAAGCTGTTCCTTGTAGTGCTCAGTGCCGGGCATGACGTAAATCGTAAGGTTTTGTTTGCGAGGCGAAAAGCCGACAAGCGGCCAGTCGCCTTCCTGACGACTCCGCTCCGATTTGTAGTGGTACATTCCGTAGCCGACAATGCTGCTTCCCCACAGTTTTGGCGGCAATCCGGTAGCTTTTTTAAAGATTTCAAGAAGCGAAATGGCGTCCTGGCGCCGCTGCTCATCTTCAACGGAACGAAGGAATTTCAATACGTTACCGTCATTCGGAAGTGTTTTTAATTCGCTCATCTCTTTACAGTATACTCTTTTTACGCTAAGCGCCTTGCGGTCGCTACACTCAGCCCCTTAATCAAAACGCCCCGTGAACTACGGGTTTAGTGTCTGCCGTAATTTCTTGTTTTGTTGTTTATGCGCCCCGAACTCCATTCGGTTGGATTACCCACCACAGACCTCCGTGGGTACGAACATTGTGGCACTTCACCTCGCCGGGTTTTTCGTGCGCATAGTAGTATAACGGGTGGCCGTTGTACGTGACTTGAGTGGCACCATCGGCGCGCTTCGTCGTTCCTAGCAGATCCTTACTGACACTACCCGATGCAACTGGTTCGCCATTGGTAAGTACGGGTGGCCACGCTTCGGCGCAATCACCATAGCATTCGGCTGTCGTTGATTCTTCTAATTCCCAGATGTAAATTGCCTGCCTTTTATCGTCAAAAAGCATTGAACCAAATTCGCTAGCGCCGGTCGTTATGACCGTTCCCGGAGCGACCTCTTCTTTAACTTCAGCTTTTTCTTCAGGCTGCTTCTGACTCGTTTGTTGTCTACTCGCAGGCTTGTTACTGTAGATATTTGATTGGAATATGAAATACCCAATACATAAAGCAGCGACAAACATGACGAGCAAGATGAGGCTAGTACGTTTTTTGCTTATTACTGCCATTGAATTAATAATACCAAAAACAGAGGCAAGCTACCTATGGCCAGGCGTATGAATATACGGAGACCCAGCGCAGTGCGCTTTGCAAAATAAAAACTCCCAAAAAGGGAATTCTTATTTTGGAGGGCCCACTGGGGCTTGAACCCAGGACACCCTGCTTAAAAGGCAGGTGCTCTAACCAGCTGAGCTATGGGCCCAAAATCACTCATTGACTATACCAAACAGGGGTGAATCTGTCCATATGCTTTAAGCAGTGAATATATTTACAACGGTTAATTTTGGGTGTACCATCTAGGTATTAACGGAGGAGTTCGCCATGAGTGATAAGGCAAGTGCAAAAACAGCAGATTTTAGCAGTAAGACGCTAGGTCTGGAACAATGGCTCGACGAAACAGTTAACAAAAAGCAGCCGTTGCAGTTGCCTATCGGCGTGCGCAAATGGCTTGCCGAGAATGCCTGGTGGCTTTCGCTTATTGGTGGCGTGCTATCGCTGTGGGGAGCGTGGAGTTTCTGGCAGCTTGGCCACTACCTAAGTGGCTTCAATCAGGCTGTGAACGAGGTAGCCAGGCTTTACGGCACCAACTATTCCACCGACCTTGGTGTCATGTGGTACGTCGCACTGGCTGGCATGGTAATCGAAGGGGTATTATTACTCCTCGCCGTTTCACCGCTCAAGAGCATGAAGAAATCAGGCTGGGACCTATTGTTCTATGTGTCGCTCGTGAACATCGTCGTCGGCTTGGTGTACATTCTGGTTCCTGGTTACGGGCTTGGTAGTCTGATCGGCGCCCTACTTGGCGCAGCTATCAGCTGGTTCTTCTTGTTCCAGATTCGCAGCCGGTTCGCGAAATAATTTACAGCTGGTCTTTTTTGGCGCTAATGAATGCCGCCCATTGACGGATAAGCCGAAGAATCGTCTTGAGCGGCAGTTCTATCAACATGTCGAGCGCCAAGGCAACGACGTTCACTTTTGAATACTTGTCGCTCAAGAAACGACCGACCACGACGAACGGCATATATAAGAAGTCTCTTACTAATGTGACGCCGTTCTGATGGGTTTCGACTGACTCTAGCTCGCGAATCATGCGGCTCAAACGGAATCCTAAGAAGCTTGCCGCCGACAGGAAGACGAAGAAAATAAGCAGGTGCATGATATCGAAGTCAAACACCTGCCACAAGAGTGTCGCCACGCCGCCGAAGACGGCGATGAACAACACGCCGTAAGCCACGTTATAGCCGGTTCCGAATTCTTGACCCGCGCGCCTGACCAATTGCTTAGGCTGTTCAGCCGCATACAAAGTCGTATCGATCTGCTTTACCAGACGAGCGGTATTCGCATTTCCCGGTAACATCATAGTTGCTCTGAGCAGCACCATGTATGCCGGAGGCAAAAGAAGATTGATAATGAGCGGTAGCCAAAGAATCATATCGAACATCAAATAGTCGTATGGTATTTCTATGGCGATGCCGATAAGGAATTTCGTGATTATCAGGAACACGACGCTTTTGATGATTCCGTTATTGACTCGTCTGTTGACAGACTGATAGTCGCTTGTCACTTGCTTTTCGTAGGCCAGTAGCATTTGCTCTCGGTTTGGAAGCAGTGCCGCGAGATCGGGTGAATCATCGACCATATGTCGCAGTACTCGTAGCGGTGCTCCGCGTTTATCGACCATCCGAAACAGTTTTTCGGTCGCTTGAGATAGCAATATCTCATCGATTTGGCGATTGACATCAATGTATGATTCCAACTTGTTCGGGCTTTGGCCGAACCGTGCGAGCAGTCCCAATCGAAGCACCGCGTCGTCAGACTTTAGTAGCGCCCTGTGCACGGCGACATAGAGAGAAATATCGACCGCCGGAGGTGGCGTACCGAATACCTGTTCGTAGTCGATTGTACTCGAGAAATATGAGTGCGCGAACTGGGTAAACGCCTGCAGCTGACTATTGTCGTTCAATCTCCACTCAACTTCGACCGCAAGAAGTTCATAGGTCCATTTATCAGCCTGCTCGTACGTAATAGCCTTGTTCTTCCGAAGTGCCTGATAAGCCTCGTAATACCGCACCGCAGCAGCTGAGATTTGCGCTACGTCATCTTCGGGTACGGAATCGTTCGGTAAATATCCCGCATGCGTCAGCTCGATAATCAGTTCTTCACCGCTCGCCCGTAACCGCTTCTTGTCATGTAGTACGAATAACCGACGATAAAACCGTCGGATCGCTCGTTGCAGCAGTACATGCTCTTCAGCATATTCGGCAGCATTACGAAGCTGTTCGTAGGCTGCGGTAAGGGTACCGCCGGCTCCGACCACATGAACCTTCTGTTCGTTAACGCGTGCCTGCTTGCGGGTCTGCTTTTGAAGCCGTGACGCAGCAAGGTCGCTTAACAACTGGGAGCCGTTGGAATTGAGTTGATTCATACGTAGGTGGTGTTGAATTTCATCCGGCAATAGGTAAGATGAACTCCGTGCCACGATCTTGTCGTAAAGATCGCAGACCATAATTCACCTGGTACACCCGGTACGATTCGAACGTACGACACCTGGTTCCGAAGACCAGTGCTCTATCCACTGAGCTACGGGTGCGTACTGTCAGGGTCAAGAAATTACAGAGGTAATTATAGCACGCATAGGCTGGCATAGGCTATACTTCAATAACGTATGGACGTACACACCAACATTCCGCTCAAAAATTACCTGACCATGAAATTAGGCGGTTCAGCCCGCTTTATGACAACCGCTACTACCGCAGATGAACTGGCCGAAATCTGCCGGAACGCCCGCAAGCAGAACCTTCCTTTCTTCATACTTGGCGGCGGCAGTAATGTCGTCGCCCGCGATGAAGGTTACGGGGGTATCGTGGTTCGTAATCGTATACTCGGCTTCGAGGTCGTGCAAGATACGGCGGCATCCGTAACGATAAAAGTCGGAGCCGGCGAAAATTGGGACGAGACCGTCGCGAAGGCCGTAGATATGGGACTATCGGGTATAGAGGCCATGTCGGCCATTCCCGGTACGGTTGGAGCGGCCCCCGTACAAAATGTCGGTGCATATGGGCAAGAAATCGCCGATACGCTAGTGAGCCTAGAAGCTTACGACTCATTAGAAGACCGGTTCGTTACGCTCGAAAACAGTGACTGCGGCTTTGCTTACCGACATAGCATGTTCCGCGGCGACCAGGCCGGAAGGTACGGCATTCTTAGCGTAACGTTGACCTTATATAAAGCCGCCCCGACGCCGCCGTTTTACGAAGCGGTACAAAAATATTTTGACGAACACAACATCACGCTTTATACACCGTTGGCTATTCGCGAAGCCGTCATCGCCATTCGTGCCGATAAGCTGCCAGACCCGAAATTACTGCCAAATACCGGTTCATTCTTCAAGAACGCAATCATAGAGCAGTGGCAACTCGATGACCTTAAAAAAACCTGGCCTGACATTCCTTCATATGACCTGGGTGATAAACGCGCCAAGGTTCCGACCGGCTGGCTGATTGAAAAAGCCGGTTTAAAGGGTCAGTTACTTCATGGTATGAGGGTTCACGACAAGAACGCGCTAGTACTTATAAACGAGTCAGCGACCTCTTACGCCGACCTAGCGGCGGCCCGCGCCGAGATCATCGGGAAGGTACGAGATATGTTCCGGATCCAAATCGAACAAGAACCGCTCGAAATATGACACTTGCTCTTGATACGTAAAAAACTTATGCTAAGTACATGAAGCGGGGGTTCACCGTAGTAGAGGTATTGATCACCTTAACGATTATGGCGATTCTTTTAGGATTGGGTACTGTTGGGCTTAGGTCGGCCCTGGCAAACGCCCGTGACGCCGAGCGCCTGTCAGACGTACAAACGATCGCGCGCGGCCTAGAAGCACGCTACGACAGAACATATTCTTATAACTGGACAGAGGACACTAACGGCGATGGTACGCCAGATACACCGCGCACTACTACTTGGAATGCTGGAAGTTACCCAGGGAACAATGAATTGTGGGATACCGTGTTTTGGAGCGGCCGAGCTAGTCTTGGTGACGTCTTACCGGGCGTGACCGATCCTGCCGTAACATCACCGAGCGGTGTTCGCTGGGGTGGCTTCTGTTTCTTCTGGTTTTGGAACGCAAATTGCGACGTAGCCGAAAAAGATTCGAACATTCAAGGACAGTTCAGTGATGGAAACGGTGGCTGGAAAGACCTTTATACATACGAGTTTATTGGCGCGAACGGCGGGTACTGCAATATCGATGACTGCGTACGGTATAACATATACTGGATCAGCGAAGTCGACAAAACAGTTTACAAGGGCATACCTGGCCTTAAAGTATGGCGGAGTAAGCACCAATGATAATGGCCACCCATAAACTACAGCAGGGCTTCACGGCCGTGGAATTGCTTATCACGCTGTTTATCGCCGCGGTATTCCTGTTCGCCGGGTATCAGCTTTTCGCGCAGGTCATGCGAGATGGAGCCGGAGCCGACAAGGACGCAGAGTTATCAAGCCTTGCGTATGAGCGAATGCGTAAATCCGCCCTTGCGGCATCGGCTGCTTCGCCTGCCGGCTGCGCCGCTGCTAGCGAAAGTGTTACTACAACTACGGAACCGGTAGCCGGTATTGGCAATGTCACCTTCAAAGTGACGATCGATTGTCCTTACAGTACGACGCCTGGCAGCCTGACCGATATTTTTCTTGTTAAGGTAGAAACCAGCTACAACGACAATGGGACGACCAGAAAGGTAGAACATGCGACCTTCTCCAATTAACACAAATGCCGGCTTTACCCTCGTCGAAGTATTGGTAATTTCGCCGATTATCATATTGTTCATCGGTGCCTTTATTGCATTGGTCGTAGGACTTACCGGTGAAAGTTTGCAAGTGCGAGAAAAGAATACTGCCATTTATGATGTCCAGGCTGCGCTCAATACCATGGAAGCGAGCGTCGTTCAAACGACACAATTCTCGACAGCCACTACAGGTGTCGAAAGTCCCCAAGGTAAAAATAACAGTGCGACCCAATTTACAAACACATCAGGAACTGACCCTGACACTCTAATCCTTACTATCCCAACGACAGATCGACGACCGACAGACCCTGCCAGAAACCTTATTTATACAGGAACCGGCGCTTGCAACAACAAGAATCCGGTCTATGCCTATACCTCAGTGTTTTTTGTCGACACGGCTACTAAAACCCTCTATAAGCGCACAATCCTACCCCAAATAGCAGCTTGTGCTCTACCCTGGCAACGTGCCAGTTGTAATGAAAACGATATTGCAGCCAACGGCGGTATTTGTAAGGCACGGGATGAAAAGCTGCTTGATAATGTATCGGATATCAATTTAACGTATTACTCAGACGCGACGTCTACTACTCCGCTCCTGGCTTCGCAGGCGGCAAGCGCATCCTCAGTATCAATAGAAATTATAGTTAGTGAGCAAGTGGGCGGTAAAACAGTTAACTATACAAACTCGCTACGCGCCACCAGCCTGAACGCACAGACTTCCGAGGTTAATACTACACCACCTGCGAACCCGTCTATTGCATACTCAAGAAATGCGGCAAGTCCTTACACGACAACATTCACATGGAACCAGGTGGGAAACGCGACCGGCTATAACATTCGCTACCGACTTGGGTCGGGTACATGGGTCAATGGACCTCAGAATCAGGCACCGAATAATACCACGTACTCTATCGTCGGAACGGCCCGAAAGCAAAATGCGGATATTGAGGTTACAGTTGTAACGAATGCCGGTACATATTTATACGGGACGATGAACACGACCCTTCCAAACTGGAACGACTGTACCATGCCCACGAACTCTTGGAACAACTACGGTGGCTCGGGCTCTGGTGGTTATAACGAGGCAGGTTTCACAAAGACCACCAGCGGTATGGTTGGGCTCAAGGGTCTAGTTGCTGGCGGAACTGTTGGATATTCTTCACCGATGACAAATTACGTTTGTACCCTTCCCGTCGGATTCCGGCCAACTAGCCGACAAATCTTTTCAGTGGTTGCCTACGAGGCCGCCGCGACAAACGGTCGCGGGTTTGGACGGGTCGACATAGATACCGATGGTAATATCCAGGTTGTCCAAGGAGCAAACAACTTTGTCAGCCTAGACGGAATCATATTCCCCACGGCTTCCGCGGGACTTACATGGACGAATTTAACAATGGCCAACGGCTGGTACTTCTCTAACTACGGAATAAACTATGGCACGCCTCAATATGCAACCGATTCATATGGTCGTGCCTGGGTCCAAGGTTTGGCGACCGCGGGTACAATAAATACGAATATCAATAGCGCGATGCCAGTCAGTATGCGCCCCGCGCAAAGCATGCATGTCGCAGCAAACTCAGGATCATCTGGTGGTGGGGCTAACATTCTCACGGACGGAACCATCCCGTCACGAAATAATCCCGGTACATACCGATCTACGCAATTTCTTTATTACCCTGGTACGACTGGTTGGAGTAACCTAACATTACAAAATAGCTGGACCGCCTACCCTGGCTGGACAACTCCACAATGTAGAAGATTTGCTGATGATATCGTTATCGTGAAGGGACTAATTTACGGAGGGAACGTTACATACCCGGCGGTAATTACAAACCTTAATAGTGCTGGATGCGGTCTTCAGAACTCAAATAGCGGTTCGAACATATTCAGTGGCATTCGGTATAACGGTACATACGATGCCTCATCAAGCATAGACTTAGACCCTTCTGGTAACTTGCTTGTCACAAATGTTAATGCTAGCTGGACCTCTTTAGATAGCATTCATTACATCGCCGACTAACAGATTAATAAAACGCTTGCGCTTACATTAGCCGTATAGTATATTACAACCATAACTAAGCAAATAATTAGGGGGCATTCAAATGCTTAACAATATCAAAACTTTACAGAAGCAGCGCGGTTTCACCATCGTCGAACTTCTGATCGTTATCGTAGTGATCGCGATTTTGGCAGCCATCACGATCGTTGCTTATAACGGTATTACTACTCGCGCGAACGCAACACGTGCTAAAGGGAATGCAGCCAATGTCTTAAAGGTTGTAGAAGCGTACGCGGCTGATGAGGCCAACCCTACACCCGGCGCATACCCGACCTTAACCCAGTTAAATAACTGGACCGGTGGTGTTTCGAAGTTACCAAGTGGCGTTACTGTAAACAGCGCACAACTCACATCTTCTCAGGCCGATGGAAAAACCATTCAGTACGTCCCTAAGGGTACAACCGGTGGCTGTATAGCTTACTGGGACGGATCGTTGGGTGTCCCTGCCGCAGTATACCTATACGCTGGAAATGGGGTCACGGGCTCAAACGTCGCGACTCCAACTTGTGCATAAACAACACCGCTTAACTTGGCATTAACTAAAGGTTCCTATGATAATAAATAAAGTTCCATCAAAGACATCCGGTTTCACCATCGTCGAACTTCTGATCGTCATCGTTGTGATTGCAATCTTGGCAGCGATAACGATCGTTGCGTACAACGGCATCAGCACCGAAGCAAACGCGTCAAGGGCCAAAGGCAATGCAGCGAATATCTTAAAGGTTGCGACAGCTTATGCCAACGATGAAACCAACTCAACGGGAGCGTATCCAACCCCTGCACAGTTGACTGGTTGGACAGGCGGTATCTCTCGTGTTCCTAGCGGTGTTACCGTAAACAGTACAGTTGCGTTAACTGCCTCACATGCCGATGGCAAAACCATTACGTACATGAATAAGGGAACCACCGGTGGTTGTGTCGGTTACTGGGATGCCTCACTTGGCACACCTGGTGTTGTGTGGCTATACGCAGGAAACGCTATTACAGGAGGAAACGCCGCGCCACCTACCTGTGTATAGCTAAGAAGTGACTAAATCAAATATAGCCTGTACACCAGGCTATATTTTTTTAATACGGCAGTTTATAATCTTTCAAAAATGATAAGACTTCTTGCCGTAATTGCTGGAGACTATCTTCACTTTCACGAGACGAGATTGCTCTGCTCATCCAATCCGCCACTTGAGCAGCATGCTCTTCTTTTAGTCCCCTAGTCGTCATTGCTGGCGTTCCCAGCCGAATACCACTTGGCCTGAACGGAGGGTTTGTATCGTCTGGCACGGAATTCTTGTTAAGCGTAAGGCCGATTTTATCTAATGCTTCCTCTGCCTCTTTACCATTAATACCAAAACTGGATTGTACATTAGCAAGAATCAAATGGTTGCTCGTACCTCCGGTAACTAGGTCAAACCCATTCTTCTTCAGTCCGTCCGCTAGTGCTGTCGCATTTTTCAATATTTGTTCGGCGTACAGTTTAAACTCAGGTTGTAACGCTTCGCCAAACGCGACCGCTTTTGCTGCGATAACATGCATATGTGGTCCACCCTGCATTCCTGGAAATACCGCTCGGTCAATAAGCGTCGGAATATTTTCTAACGTCCTTTCGGGAGCTTTCAGCGGGTTCGATACGACGCCCCGTGAAAGAATCATGCCTCCTCGTGGGCCACGTAGGGTCTTGTGAGTGGTGGTCGTAATGACATGAAATCCGTAATCGAACGGGTTTTCTTTAACTCCAGCGGCAATCAAGCCGGCAATGTGTGCCATGTCTGCCATGAGTAGCGCTCCGACTTCGTTACCAATTTCGGCAAACTTGGCGTAATCCAGGTCACGCGGGTAGCCTGAAAAGCCAGCAAGGACGATTTTCGGTTTATGCTTTAGCGCCAGTTCGCGCAGGTGATCATAATCTATCTCCCCTGTTGAGATATCTTTCATTTTGTACGGAATGAAATTATAAAGTTTTGCAGATCGAGTCATTGGGTTTCCATGCGTCAGGTGCCCACCATGCGACAAGTCCATGGCAAGAACAGTATCGCCAGGTTCAAGCCAGGCACTATATACAGCTTCATTTGCTGGCGCGCCGGAATGTGGCTGCACGTTCGCGTGGTCCGCCTTGAAAAGCTTCTTTGCCCTGTCGATTGCCAATTGCTCTAACGGATCAGTAAAATCCTGCCCGCCATAGTAACGCTTACCCGGATACCCTTCAGAATATTTATTGGTAAATACCGACCCTAGTGCCGTAAGCACATCCTTGCTTACATAATTTTCGCTTGGTATTAATTCAAGACCTTCTTGCTGGCGTTTGGTTTCGCCGGCAATCAGCTTTGCAACTTCATCATCATTCATATCACTCTCCCTCGTGCTTGATTATTGTTTTTGATGATGAGGCAAACTACAACATAGAAATATTGTATCATAGCTTGTAAATATATCGTATGTGATATAATAATCGTTATGACAGCAACCGATTACAAGAAGCGTCTCGGCAGACTTATCCAAGAAAACCGTACCGCTCGACGGATGACGCAGAGTGAGTTGGCTAAGGAATTAGGCACCTCCCAAAGCGCGATTAACCGCATTGAAAAAGGCGGCCAAAATATCAGCATAGAGATGTTAGCCCGCATCAGTGATGTCCTTGAAAGTAACCTAGTGATGCTAAATCACACCGGCAAGATCAACTTCAAAGTAAACGGTGGTAAGCGACTATCTGGCACGATTGAAGTTAAAACCAGTAAGAACGCCGCTGTCGGCCTGCTCTGCGCCAGTCTTCTGAATAAGGGCAAGACGACACTGCGGCGAGTCGCCCGAATCGAAGAAGTTTACCGTATTATTGAGGTCCTCGAAAGCATTGGCGTTAAAACGCGCTGGATGGACAATAACGATCTTGAGATTACTCCCCCTGCACGGTTGCGACTAGAAGATATGGACGTAAAAGCCGCTAAGCGCACCCGAACCGTCATTATGTTCTTGGGTCCACTGCTTCATCAATACGACGACTTTAAACTGCCCTTTGCCGGTGGCTGCAACCTTGGTACGCGTACGGTTGAACCGCACCTCGTAGGCCTTAGCGCATTTGGTATGGACGTCGTGGCCAAGCCAAATACCGATTATTACCACGCGACAGTTAAACTAAAGAAGCCCGAAAAGACTATTCTTCTCACCGAACGCGGTGACACCGTGACAGAAAATGTCGTCATGGCCGCCGCGCTATACGACGGCACGACTGTCATTCGCAATGCCAGCCCGAACTACATGGTGCAAGATGTTTGCTTCTTCCTGCAAAAACTTGGCGTCGAGATAGACGGCATTGGAACGACCACGCTACGAATCAAAGGTAAGCGTTCTATAAACCAAGACATCGACTATTATCCTAGCGAAGACCCTATCGAAGCAATGAGTTTCATCGCCGCAGGCATCGTGACCGATTCTGAAATCACGGTTGCCCGTGCACCTATTGAGTTCCTCGAACTTGAACTCGCCGTACTTGAAATGATGGGACTGAATTTTGAACTGAGCGATGAATACACCGCCCGTAACGGCAAGACGCGCTTGGTCGATATCCTCATCAAACGCTCCAAACTGGTCGCGCCCAAAGACAAGCTCCACAGCATGCCCTTTCCTGGCGTAAACATGGACAATCTTCCCTTCCTTGGTCTTATTGCTACCGTAGCGAAAGGCCGCACATTGGTGCATGATTGGAGCTACGAAAACCGCGCGATTTACTTTACCGAACTCTCAAAGCTGAACGCGAATGTTGAAATGGTTGACCCACACCGTATTTACCTGACCGGCCCAACCCGCTGGAAGCCAGCCGATATAGTGGCGCCGCCGGCTTTACGACCCTCTGTCGTAATCCTCATTGGCATGCTCGCCGCGCCAGGTGTTTCAACGTTACGTGATGTCTACTCCATTAACCGTGGCTACGAAGACCTAGCGAACCGCCTGAATTCACTTGGTGCCAGCATAGAAACCGTCCAAGGCATCTAGCCTTTCCCGCCCCTGTTATGCTACAATTACTGACGTTGTATCGATACGGCGAATGTAGCTCATTTGGTTAGAGCGTCGGGTTGTGGCTCCGAAGGTAGTGGGTTCGATCCCCATCATTCGCCCCATATGCGGGTGTCGTATAATGGCTAATATATCTGCCTTCCAAGCAAATGATGCGAGTTCGATTCTCGCCACCCGCACCAAAATAAGTTATCCGAGACGCTAGAACTTTCAGGCGTCTTTTTATTATTTATTATATAATTGCCCCATGTATATGCCTGAAGAAAAATTTATGCAAAAAGCTATCGAAGCTGCTGTCCAAAGTGCTCATAACGGAGACTATGGACACGGAGCTGTTATTGTTCTTAACGGAGAAATTATTGCGACCGGATACGAAACGCTTAAATCGGCGAATGATCCAGTAAACGGTCATGCTGAAATTGATGCAATTCGAAAAGCGTGTCAACTACTTAAGCAACCGTATCTTGAGGAAACGATTATGTACTGTACTGCTGAGCCGTGTCCTATGTGCATGTCGGCAATAATCTGGGCGAAAATGCCCGTGGTTGTCCATGCCATTACTAGAGATGACATGATTGCGGAGATGGAACGATTAAAAAGTGAGAGTGGCGGAAAGTTTTCATGGCGTCAAATTGCTATACCTGCCTCAGAGATTATTGAAAAAGGTGAGCCAAAAGTAGAGCTAATTTCTGGGTTCATGCGGGAAGAAGGCCTTAAGCTGTTCGAATTAACCGGCAAATAATATTCTAGTCTCTTCTGGAACGGAACACCAAATAACTTACCATTCGTGAGTATTTTATTTTGCCGCTTATCCTTACCTGGACGACCAGCGTGGCAACGAGTATACTTTGAGTAATGGTGGGCAACCAAATCTTATTGACAATAAATAGCGGTTCTTCCAGCTGCAAGGCGGCTCTTTTTACTCTCACGCCCAGTATCGAATTGATCGCTGATTTGACCGTCGGACGCGCAGACACTGGCAGCCCTTTTGGTGCGATTCAAGAATGGCTGGAGAATTTAACAAGAAATAAGCAGCTCGTCGCAATTGGTCACCGGTTTGTGCACGGAGGTGCGCTATACACGGCACCTCAGCTTATCAGTTCAAATGTCCTAAATGACTTGGAAGGTTTACAAACACTCGACCCTCTTCATGCCGAACCCTCAAATAAACTGATAAGAGAGTTAGCTAGTCGTTACCCCGACATTCCTCAAGTCGTATGCTTCGACACTTCGTTTTTTGCCGACTTACCAGCGGTTGCGAAACGCATTGCGCTCCCTGAAGCGATCAGCGACGCCGGTGTACGGCGCTATGGTTTTCATGGGCTGTCTTACATGTACGTGCAGCGCGAATTTGAACGGTTGGCTGGCACTATCGCCAAGGATGGCCGGGTTATTTACTCCCATCTGGGAAGCGGCTCAAGCTTGGCGGCAACAAAAGACGGCCGGGTGATTGATACGACCATGGGGTTCTCGCCGGTTTCAGGCATACCATCCAGCACGCGGAGCGGTGATATAGACCCGACCATCGTAAGTTTTGTTCAGAAACGACAAGGTATCACAGCTGACGAGTTCACCGAAATAGCTCAGACTAAATCCGGCCTTTTAGCCGTCTCGGGCACCTCTGGTGACATGAAGCACCTGCTAGAGATTGAAGCAGACGATCATCGTGCCAAAGAGGCTGTTGATTTATACGTTTACCATGTTCAAAAAGCAATCGGTGCGCTCGCCGCTACGATCGGTGGCCTAGATTCACTTATCTTCACTGGTGGCATTGGTGAAGAATCAGCTATTATCCGCGAGCGTGTCTGTGCCGGGTTATCGTTTCTTGGTGTCGCGCTTAACGCGGACAAGAATAGTCAGCATGAATTCACTATCTCGGCCGATTCAAGCAGCGCGGGTGTGCACGTAATCCGTACCAATGAAGCCGCCATAATTGCCGAACAAACAATGCGGCTGACGGAAGGAGCGCACGTATGAACGATTACCTCGACGAGGCGTCACTAAACGCTCTCGATAAATACTGGCGTGCCGCGAACTACTTAACGGTAGGGCAGATTTACCTGCAAGACAACCCGCTGCTTCGTGAGCCGCTCAAGCAGGAGCATGTTAAGCGCCTACTCCTTGGTCATTGGGGCACAGCACCTGGTCAGAACTTCATTTATGCGCACCTGAACCGCATTATCAGCAAAAACGATCTAAATATGCTTTATATTTCCGGTCCAGGCCATGGCGGGCCAGGCGTCGTCAGTAACGTCTACCTTGAAGGGACGTTCACCGAATATTACCCCGCTGTCACACAAGACGAAGCCGGCCTGAAGAAACTATTTCAAATGTCATCATTCCCAGGAGGGCTATCAAGCCATGTTTCGCCTCAAGTACCCGGTTCTATGCACGAAGGTGGCGAACTCGGTTATTCGTTAAGCCACGCCTTTGGGGCGGTATATGACAATCCGGACCTTATCGCGGCTTGCGTGGTCGGCGACGGTGAAGCCGAGACAGGACCACTCGCGACAGCGTGGCACTCCAACAAATTCTTGAACCCGCAGACCGATGGCGCGGTTCTCCCTATTCTGCATTTGAACGGTTATAAGATCAGTAACCCCACCTTGCTGGCACGCATTGAACGCGAGGAACTTGAACAGCTGTTCCGCGGCTATGGCTGGACTCCTTACTTCGTTGAGGGTCACGACCCTGCTGTTATGCATAACCTAATGGCTTCGCAACTAGATGCAGCTATGGCCGACCTTAAGCGCATACAAGCCAACGCCCGTGAACATGGCGACCTGACTCGTCCGCGCTGGCCGATGATTATATTCTCGTCACCAAAAGGTTGGACCGGTCCTAAGTTCATCGACGACCACGCAGTTGAAAACAACTTCCGCTCGCACCAGGTACCGCTCGCCGTCGACAGCGCACACCCAGGCAACGTTGAAATATTGGAGAGTTGGCTAAAAAGCTATAAGCCCGACGAACTGTTTGATGAGAATGGCCGTGTGCAAGATGAAATTTCGTCGGTCATTCCGGTGCCCGAACGCCGTATGGGGCTAAACAAAGCCGCGAACGGCGGCGATGTGTTCCGTGAACTTCACTTGCCCGATTTCCGTGACTACGAAACAGACATTCCTTTCCGCGGAAGCGCTCACGAAGGCAACGTGCACGCGCTCGCTCCTTACCTTCGTGATGTCGCCAAACAGAATGATTCGCCCCGCAACTTCCGTATCTTTGGACCAGACGAACTGGTATCAAACCGCCTCGAAGACGTTTTTGAAATGACAAATCGTCAATGGATGGCCCGCGTACGTGACACCGACGAATTCTTGGCGCCGAACGGCTCAGTCCTCGACTCCATGCTGAGCGAACACCAAGCACAGGGCTGGCTTGAAGGCTATTTACTCACTGGTCGCCACGGTGTGCTTCATAGCTACGAAGCCTTCATTCGAATCGTCGATTCCATGGTGAACCAACACGCGAAATGGCTTAAGATGTCATCTGAACTACCTTGGCGAAACGACCTGCCGTCGCTCAATTACCTACTAACATCCCACGTCTGGCGCCAAGACCATAACGGCTTTACGCACCAAGACCCAGGTTTTATCGACCACATTGTCAACAAAAAAGCAGCCGTGGCACGCATCTACCTGCCCCCGGATGCGAATACATTACTTTCAGTCATGGATCACTGCTTATCCAGCCGCAACTACGTGAATCTTACTATTACCGGAAAGCATGATAGCCCGCAGTGGCTCACCATGAGTGAGGCGGTCGAGCATTGTAGCCGCGGCGTCGGCGTATGGGACTGGGCGAGTAACGACGATGGCGACCCGGACGTCGTGATGGCATGTGCCGGTGACGTGCCAACACTCGAGACTCTGGCTGCCGTTTCAATCCTTCGTACCATGTTACCCGACCTCAAAATACGTGTTGTCAACGTCGTCGACCTGCTTAGGCTCGAGCCCGACACCGAGCACTCACATGGCTTAAGCGACCCCGATTACGACGCCATCTTTACTAAGGACAAAGAAATAATTTTTGCTTTCCATGGTTACCCATGGCTGATTCACCGACTTACCTACCGCCGCGCAAACCGTAACTTACATGTTCGAGGTTATAAAGAAGAAGGAACGATTACCACGGCATTCGACATGACCGTGCTTAATGAAATGAGCCGGTTCAACCTTGTTATGGACGTCGTAGAGCGGCTAAAGCTCGACGATGACCAAGCACGTCATGTAAAAGAAGTCATGCAGCAAAAATTAATCGAGCATAAAAGCTATATAAACAAGCACGGCGTCGACATGCCCGAAGTCGCCGACTGGCGTTGGCAATATTCGAATACAAATTCCGACTAGGCTTCGTCTTTTACTTTTTTTAGCTATAATCAGGGGTGTGCCCTGGTAGCTCAGCTGGATAGAGCAGAGGACTTCTAAGCCTAAGGCCGATGGTTCGAATCCATCCCGGGGCACCAAATTCAGATTATTTTATGTCGGTCCTACCTTTTGTACTACTTGCTATATGCGCTATCATTCTTGGCTTTCGGCTATCATCATTCTTTGACCGGCAAGGTGGATCTAAATGGGATCAGATTGCTCTTGTTATTATCATGTTTGCCTTACTATTACTCGCGGCCGGGGCTCCAAGGCTATTTGGTGACTTACTAGTAATGTTTAGATAGAACTTATGGACAATGTTCTGCATCAAGCTGCTATAGTTATAAGCATGAACACGTTACTCGTACTCCACATCGCTTTCATGGTTACCTCGATTATTGCCACGCTTGGCTCTACTGCAGCCTCTATGCTTTCAACTGTTGTCTCAAAACGTTTTACTGCAGCAAATATTGTCGTGACCACTCTAGGCATTATTAGCGGTGGAGTTTTGCTTTTGGGTGCACCACTTGGCGCGAAGTGCGCAGCGCTGCTCGCTTATTTAGTAGCATTTGTGGCGCTACAACTATTTGTCGTACGGCGCAATCAACGGTTGGCCACTTCTCCCGATTCGTAGCCGCTCTCTTTTTCGATAGCACTTGCCTGTTCGGCCTTGTTCATGGTTTCTTCGACTTGGCTGGTAGATATGGTAATAGTCGAACCCGCTTGGGCGGCGCCTGCCAAAATGGCTTTTGCCACATTGTTTTCGACCACCCGCTGAATAACACGACGCATTGGGCGCGCACCGAGCCGAGGGTCGTAACCCTTTTCGACTAATAGTTCTTTCGCAGCCGGTTCGACTTCGACCGTTATCTTTTGTAAGGCCAATGTCTTGTTAACGCCAGCGATCATAAGGTCAACCACTTGTAACAGCTCAGGCTTTTCGAGCGGTCTGAATATGACGATTTCGTCGAAACGGTTCAAAAATTCCGGCTTAAACTCATTTGAATTTATCAGTTCATCAACGAACTTTTCTTCGAATTGTTCTAGTTGGTATCCACGCTCAATATATTCACGTATGCGGTTTGCCCCGGCGTTACTGGTCGCGATTACAATCGCGTCCCTAAAGCTGACTTCGCGGTTTTTGACGTCTCGCAAAATTCCTTCGTCGAGCATTTGTAGCAGTGTGGTTAGAACACTAGGGTGGGCCTTTTCGATTTCATCAAGCAGCACCACGCTGAATGGTTGCTTCATGGCTTGGGCAGTCAGGCTGGCCGGGTCGTCAGCACCGTCGGCAATTAGTCTCGAAACGTCATCACTGCGCACGTATTCGTTCATATCAAGCCGGATTATTCGGTCTTCGCCGCCAAAGTAAACATCGGCCAGCGCTTTCGCTAACTCGGTTTTTCCCACGCCGGTTGGGCCGAGGAACAGGAATGTCCCGATTGGCCGGTCTTGATTGCGAACACCAGCCCGCGCACGGCGCAGGGCGTCACTCACCACCCCGACGGCACGGGTTTGATTGATCATGCGCTCGTGAATCAATGTTTCAAGGTTCAGTAGTTTTTTACGTTCATCACCCTCGGACGCGTTCGCCACTTTGACACCCATCGTCTGTTCGATGGCTTTTTGTACCGAGTTCATCGTCACTAGGCCGTTTTCGCTGTAGCTTGCTGCCGATTCAAGTAGCTTCAGTGCTCTTCCTGGCATGGCGAGATCATGAATATAGCGCTCGCTTAACCGGTAGGCTTCGCTAAGCGATTGGTACGTATATGTTACCTTGCGCCTGAATTCTGTGTGCAGTAGTTGGTCCTGCATGACCCGGATAGTGTCTTCCTTTGATGCCGGTTGAATATTTATGCGGTTCAGCGCATTTACCAGCGGTGCGTTACGCTGGCCGATTTGCAGGAACCGCTGTTCATCCATCGTCAAGATTAGCCGCAGGCGGCCGGCTTCGATAATCGGCACCAGCACATTGCCAAGGTCGACAGAACCGACTCCTTCTTCAAAGAACAGCTGGGCATCGTCAAGGCACAGAATAATATTCTTGGCGGCATACGCCTCGCCGAATATCCGCATAATAAGCTCTTCCAACTCTCCCCTGCCAGGCGCGGCCGAGATAAGTGATGCCGAATCTAGCATAATAACCTGACGGAACTTTAAGCTGCCAGGTAGTTTTGATGACGCGTCGAGCAGTCGCTCCGCAAAAGCATGAACAATCGTCGTCTTACCAACGCCCATTGTTCCCACCAGTACCGCGTTCTGCCGACCGTCGTTCGAGAACGTGTCGATCAACTGGTCAAGCGCCTCCGTATGCGAATCCAAATCGACATTCAGCAAACCACCTCCCGCAAGTTGCTGACTAATATTCTGACCAAAACGTGAGAGCAAAGGCGTATACCCAAACGACCAATCACGGCCGATTCCACCGGTACGCAGCTTTCTTGAATGTGTTCGCACCAATGCCGCCAGGTGGTTTTGCCAGTCAATACCCTTCTTGATGTCAGCAAGCTCCAAGTGGTTATGGGCTAGCAGGGCATCGTGTTCAGGGAATTGTTTTACAAGCGCGTAGACTAACATACCGGCAGTCAGCGCGTCGCTGTCTTTGTCGCGTAGCTCCATGGCGGTCTGCCATACGGCGGTGGCATCTGACTGTTCCGGAGAAGAAATCTGCTCTAAGAAGTTCGGCGTAATACCAAACCGTACCGCAAAGAACAACCCGTGGCGTGATTGCATAACCGCACGTGCTATATCGACTGGCGACGGTTGTTTTGGTAAACGAGCCAGTACGGCAGATTCTAAAACAGCATCAACCCGGCCTTCGGATTGTTCCGGTGGCACATCTCTCAGCTCGCCCCTGTACCACTGAACAGCCATGAATGGCCATGCCGCAAAACTCATAAGCAGCCAGCCGGTTGGAACGGCGACTAACACTAGGCTAATGCCAGCAATTACTAGTAAACCTGCCGCTAGAATCAGCAGCCATTCATTCAGCCCGCTTAAATGCCGACCTAGCCGTGACTTGGCAGCTCGCGGGCTTTTGTAGTCAAACTTTACCTCCATGTCGGTACCCACCCGGAAAGCATAACGATGAAACCAACAACTGGCAGTATGGGCAGAAGTGCCCAAGCCACTAAAACGACCACGCCTATAAGCGACTGCACGAATAACCATACCGCACCGACGAAGATGAGTATTAACCGTACGATCGCCCCAATAATACGCGATATCAGCTTATCAACGGCCGCGCGCAGCTGTATGCCAATGGGCCCCTGTACCCTACCGGCGGAGATCTGCCGGAATGGCGCGAACAGCGTGCTGGCGAGCAAGCCAATAGAAAAATAGTCGTACGACAGCGCAAGGCGTTCCCTTAACCCAAGCAGAACAGACTTCCACCCGGCGCCGTACCACCACGAGAGAGCCCACACGATAACCATAGACATATTGTACCGTACTTTTGCGCCGTACCATCGGGTATAATGAAGCATATGCCCAAGGCCCCTAAACCGCTTGTAACATTGCTTGGAAAAGCCGTCCGCGAAGCCACCAAGCTGCGCGGCGGAGGATCAGCCTTCCCTGGTCTGTTCGTCGAATCAATTGACAAGGATTTTATTAGCTCATGTCTGTCACCGCTTCCGTACGGCGTAGTGCTTATCAGTGGAACGAATGGCAAGACTACGACGACAAAAATGGTCGTCGAGCTGTTGGAAGGTCAGGGCCTTACAGTATTTACCAACCGCACAGGTAGCAACTTTACCCGTGGCGTGGCGGCTGCCCTACTTGGAGCCGTCGATATGAAAGGCAATTTGTCGGCCGACATTGCCGTGCTCGAACTCGACGAAGCCCACGCAGTTAAGTTCGTACAGGCGGTGCGCCCACGTTACAGCCTGCTTCTAAATGTCATGCGTGACCAACTCGACCGGTTCGGTGAAATCGACACAACTGCCAGGCTGCTGCGTTCCGTCGCCGAACAGACGTCAGATGTGGTTGTGATTAACCGCGAAGACCCACGACTGCTCCAATTGGGCGAGTCACTCGACGAAACGAAAGTCCGTTACTTCGGCTTAGACAAGTCTCTTCGGGCAAAGTTCCCAAGCGACGACGACATGCGCGGCAGCAACGCGTCGGGTGCCAAATTGCCCAAGGCCGTCAGCGTATTAGAAGAACTGGACGGTCATAAAGCCGTCGTATCACTCGGCAACAAAAAGCTGACGCTCGAATTAAAGCTTGAAGGAATATATAACGTCTTCAACGCCGTCGCCGCCATATCTCTCGTGTCGTCGGTTCTTGGCGACAAAACTGACAAAGACAAACTTGTTTCGACGTTAGAATCCATTACGCCGGCATTCGGTCGCGGCGAAAAGTTACTGGTCGACGGTCAGCCGCTGGAACTTGTGCTTGTAAAGAACCCGGGTGGTTTTCGGCTAGGCTTAGAGTCGTTCGACCCAACCGGTTACGCCACCATGATTGCCATTAACGACAATTATGCGGATGGCCGCGACATGAGCTGGCTATGGGATGTGCAGTTCGAGAGCCTGAAGCCAGGGATTTCGCATGTCACCGGGGTACGCGCGTACGACATGGCTCTCCGTTTGCAGTACGACGAAGTCGAGGTCGGTTCCGTTGAAACCGACATACCAAAAGCACTCAAAGATTTCATAAAAGCGAACAAGTCCATGCCGAAACGCATTTACTGTAGCTACACCTCCATGCTTGCGCTCCGCCGCGAACTATCCAAAATAACCGACGTGGAGACAGTATCATGAAACCAGTTCTTAATATTCTTCACTTGTACCCGCGCGATATGAATATTTATGGCGACTGGGGTAACGTGCTTACCGTTATGCGGCGCGCGCAGTGGCACGGTTACGAACCTGTGCTGCTTGAATATAACCCGGGCGATGCCTTCCCGGAACACGTCGATATTATCATCGGTGGCGGTGGCCAGGACGCCGGCCAGGACAAAATTCAGGCCGACCTTCTTAAAATGAAGCCGCGCCTGCTTGAGCTGGCACAGTATGACACTCCAATGCTTGTCATTTGCGGGCTGTATCAACTCTTCGGCAATTTCTTCCGTACCAAAGACGGACACGAGATCACCGGAATCGGCCTATTCAATATCGAAACGCACGGCGGACCCGAACGTATGATCGGCAACATTGTTATCGACAGCCCAGAATTCGGCCAGATTATAGGGTACGAAAACCACAGCGGCCAGACTTTCTTGCAAGAAGGCGTACAACCGCTCGGCAAGGTCATAAAAGGTGCGGGCAATAATGGCCAAGATGAGTTCGAGGGCGCGCGCGTTCATAATGTCATCGGAAGCTATTTACATGGGTCACTCTTACCTAAGAATCCCGCGATTGCCGACTGGCTGATCGAAAAAGCAGTGACTAAAAAGTATGGTGAGTTTACTCCCACCGTCATAGACGACCGGTTCGCACAAGAAGCTCGAAAAATTGCCCTTACCAGACCTCGTTAGATTTCGCTCAGTTAAGGGTGTCGTTTGCTATACTAAGCTTAAGTTCAATTTAAGGAGTTAGTATGGAACCGAATAACGCGCCTCAAAATCAACCTGAATCACCCGCACCCGCACCAGCCCCAGTGCAACCAGTAGCGCCTGTTACCGCTCCAGCTAGCGGCAATGGCAGCGGTTTTGCCATCGCGGCGTTAGTACTTGGAATCATTGCTTTCTTGTTCGGATGGCTTGGGTTCTTAAACCTGTTTACCGCAATTCTTGCAGTAGTATTCGGTGTCGTGGCTATGGTAAAGCACCAATCTAAGGGCATGGCACTTGCCGGGTTAATTCTTGGTGGTATTGCCGTAGTCGCGTCACTTATATTCGGTATGTTTCAGCTTGCCACCCTGGGTGGTCTTCAAGACGCGGCAAAAGAAGCCGAACAGCGTGCGTCGCAAAATAGCCAATCTTCATCTGCTACGGGTGAAGAATGGGACTTCAAGGCAATCTACTCACAGCTGACCGACGGCATGAGTAAAACCGATGCCGAAGCCTTACTTGAAAAACCTGGCGAGGGCTGCTCGGAATCTACCAGCCAATACACCGGCAAAATCGAAACCTGTACGTACGGTGGATATAAAGACGGTGGCTCAATCACCGTTACCTACACCAACGACAAAGTTAGTGGAAAATCCAAGTACGAATACTAGGGTAGGACGAATAAAAAAGAGCCCAACCGGGCTCTTTTTTATTGCTGCAAGCGTTTCAAATCTTCGATTACCTGCCCGCCGTGACCAAGCGGCGTCACGCGGCCATATACTTTTTGCACCACACCGGTCGGGTCAATAATAAAGGTCTTTCTTAAGATTCCTTCGCGGCCAAACATCTTTTTGCCCCAGGCTTCGTAGGCTTCGATAGCTGTTTTTTCAGGGTCACTCAGTAATTTGAAGTTTAGGTTGTATTTGGTTTTAAACTTTTCGTGCGTTGACGGCTCGTCCATACTAACACCTACCACTTCGGCACCAAGCGCGGTTATTTCATCGCGCGAGTCACGCAAGCTACATGCCTCGGTGGTACAACCGGGGGTGTCGTCTTTGGGATAAAAGTATAGTACCAGCCATTTGCCAGAAAAATCCTGCAAGGTCGTAACGTTACCCTCTGAATCTTTAAGTGAAAAATCAGGTGCTTTATACGGAGGTTGTGTCATACCTCTATTG
>DEBR01000002.1:59440-311612 GCA_002348615.1 Candidatus Saccharibacteria bacterium UBA2951
GAGTCCTTTCACCCCGACCATAGAAAATAGGACACCATCTGGTGCCCTATTTTCTATTTGTGGCTAAGCTCTCGGTTCTTCGGCATTTTGCGAAGCAAAATTAGCCGAAGGTTCGGTGAGCCGAAGTGTAGTTCCGGAAAAGCTTGCTTTTGCCGGAACAAGCGAGCGAAGGAGCGAAGCGATCCTTTCACCCTTTTAAGTCTGATTCGGCGTCGCCTTGCCATTAATAAACGCCTGCAACCTATCCCCCTCAAGTGGCGTCCCTAAACCACTTGGCCCGCTGTTCCATACAAGTGCCCATTTGAACAGCGAATCTGCTTTCACTACGTTCATGACATTCGTAATAGATGACGCCGTAAAGCCGTTGAATTCACCTATCCCCAGCGCTTGCACTCCGCCGGTACGCCTTGCCCAGGCTGCCATTCGAGCGGCTTTCACACCACCATCTTCATTCAAACCGCTGTCTTGGTAGGTATCGGCGGCGATAAAATCGCAGACATTCTTTAGCGACTGCGGTATCCATTGGGCAATTTCTGCGTCTGTATAGCCCTGGTTCAATGCAGACCACCACCAACCATTGCCAATAATACCGACAGATGCCTGGTTCGCCGTTTTTAAAATCGGTAAGGCATGTAGTTGCATAGCAGTGTAATCTTGGTACGTTCCGTCACCAGCCGGCTCGTGGTGAACCACCAGAATTTTCGGGCCGGGAATAGCGTTCAGTTGGGCTACCAAATTGTATAGTTGACCGTCCGCTGCTCCAGATGCAACCTGAGACCACGAATAGCTGCCAGTCTTCCATGAAATTACCGGTGTCATGCCCGCATTCAAAGCCTCGCTGACCTTACTCAGATTATCAGTAAAGCTTTGTAGAAATATTCGGCGATATTTAATGTGCGAAGGCCCTACTTGCGCAAGGCGCTCATTCCATTTGTCGGTCGGAGCTGACATACCGAATTTATCGTTCGCCGTAGATACCGGAGGACTTGTTGTGGTTTGACTACCCTGCTGCGGCGAGGTTGCGCCAGATGACGGCTTTGTGGTTTTAGTCGAAGGCTTTGTTCCTTTTGCCGCAGATCCTGACGTCTTTTTGTCGTTTGTAGTAGCGCTCTGCTTGCTGTCCTTGCCTTTGTTTGAGGACCCGTTTTTTGCAGACTCAAAATCACTCGCAATAGACTCGTTCGATTCAGAAATATCGCTTACATCTTTACCCGTAATGTACGCCACTGCCTTACTTACCAGTTTTAGGTCGTACTCTAAATACACCCCTGCTCCACCAACCAACGACAAAAGCAGTACGGCCAAGATAATAATCTTGGCGCCTATTGGTCGGCTCATGTACAGGCCGATTAGTTTTTTAACGAGGTTCATGGTGGTTTTTTGTTTTTGTGGTGTGCTTCGCTATACAATATCGCTTTTGGTTATCGATGTCAAATTTACAGGCAGTTCGTCCCTACGTTGGAGCAGGATAAACGGCTTGGCTGCGTATTTGAATAGTAGCTGTCGACTATAATAGTAATAGTGCTTAAAAAATACCTTGCCAAGAAACGCCGCGCCTTGAAGCGGCGACTACATCGCAGTTCCCCGCTACTCATCGGCCTTGCTGCGCTTTTCGTCGTTGGCATATTCTCTTATGCTGAATATATGGACTCGCAGCGAATCAGCGTTAACCCAGAATCGTGCAAACCTTTGCTCGATGTCATCGCCCATGCCGAAAGCGGCGGCAACTACAATGCGTATTTTGGTAACGGCCGTAATTCTAAAGTGAAATTTACCGGTATGCCGATCGCCGACGTCTTAAAGTGGCAAAAAGATTATGTAGCGCAGGGCAGTCCCAGCAGTGCCGTTGGGCGATACCAGTTTTTAAACACTACCCTGGCCGGTTTGGTGAACCAGCTTGGCATTGACCCGTCGCAAAAGTTCAACGAGCAGACTCAAGACCGTCTGGCTGTTGCCCTACTCGAACGCCGCGGAGTGCGAGAATACCTGGCGAAAGAACTGACCACCGAACAGTTCGCTGCCAACCTGGCCAAAGAGTGGGCGGGGTTACCAAAGGTTATTGGCGATAACCCGAACGCTAGCTACTACGCCGGCGATGGTCTTAATAAGTCACGTGTCGAACCCCAAAAAGTTCTAGCCGCAATCAAGCCCATTGAAGCCTACTAATTTTGTTGTATACTACGGTTAGCACGTAAGTCCGCACTAACGGCGAGGCCCTCCCCCGGGGGAACAACTCGTTACCGGCACTGCTTCCTTACTCGGGGGACTTTTATTAACACTAATAGGAGTTCAACGATGTCTAAAATGACAAAGGAAGAGCAAGAACAGTACGGCAAAGAGTGGTACGAACTCACTCACAAAAATTGGCGTGCATGGGGCAGCTGGTTTAGCTGGGGTTCACCTGTCGGGCTTGGACTGTTTTTTATCGAAACAGCCGCCGCGATTTGGGTCCTTACCCAAGCGTTCTAACAAAATAACACCCGGCCGTAAAATCGCCGGGTGTTATTTTTATTGGCAAAAATTTTAAACTTTGACTTCTTCTGGTTCCATCAACCGGCCGCTCTTCATAAGGTACGGTTCGGTACAGGCAGCCAGGTTAAAGCAGCACGGGCGGCGGTGTTTACCGTTCAGCTTGCTGATCGTTTTTTCTATTCGCACCTTGCGCGTTTCTTGGCTTAAGGTCGCGTTCATCCAGCGGATCCATTCCCAGCGCGCCATTGGCGTAATGTCTTTCCATTTGTCTTTTACCTTTTGCGGAGCGACATCTAGCGCCTCTTTAAGGTCTTTCGGCACGACCGGCTCCGGCCAGATTGAGCTGGTCGTCATTTCGACCGTTACTTCGTCGCCAGATTTTACGCCGGCGGCCTTTTGCAACTCGTCGCTCACGCGCATCCAATGGCTCCAGCGGCCGTCCGGTTCAAGCACGGTGCTGAATTCGTGACCGTTCAGCGTTCCAATAATACTAATTTGCCCACGAGACGATAGTTTTACGCTTTCGTCTTTTGGTACAGGCAAAATTAACCAATCCTTCAAGGTATAGAGGGTTGATTTGAAACGGATTGTTACTGGAACAGATTTCATTACTCAATTATAACTCTAATAATTTTTTTGCTTAAGGCATCACCAAGCTGAGGTTAGTGGATGTGTTTCAGGAAGAAATGTATACTTTTAGCACATTACTAATCAAATCAGGATAACGAAATGACAGACCAACAAATGCTAGAGCTAATAAATACACCTGGCTCCCTCATACTATTAATTCCACTTGTATGGTTTGTGCTTTGTGTAATCCTATTCTTCAAAGTTTGGATTGCCTGTAGCGATATTTCTGAGTTACTGAAGACACTTCGCTCAAACAATGATTTATCGCAGGATCTACAGTTTTGGGCGCGCGCCAAGTACGAAAGCGATTTAAGACTTGGGGTTATCACAGAAGCTGATATTGCTAAGGCCGAAAGCTATATAAACTCCAATTCTAAGTGATTTTGGAGGTAAGGAATTCGAACATACAAACAGCCGCTCTGCTTGGTATTTATATATTTTGTGGATTAACTTTATCTGCCGTCATTCCACACGTCTTGCGAAAAGCTCCTCGGTTTCGCGCATAAAAATCTCGGCTACCTTTGGGCCGACACCGTAGAGTTTTTGCAGGCGTTTGCTGAACCGCTCTTCATCCTCACTATATTCGAACATCAACATCAGCGAGCCTTCGTAGTCGCGGATGAGTTGCTGCATGCAGGTCTGCAGACCGCAGGCGGTGCTTTCGGCATAGCGCGTGTACTTGCCTTCGTACAGCAAACGAACTAAACGCCGATAGTTTGCATCGGCAATTGCCCATGGTGTGTTGAGTTGGTCGGCTAGCAGTAACTTCCAAGTAGCGACGGCAACGCCCGATTGAATTGGTTTGCCAAACAGATACGTCAGCAAGAACCACTGAAACATATCAGTGTCGCCCGACGTCACATCGAGTCCGTATTCGGACGCGTAATGAACCGGCTTTGGCTTTTTTACCTTCATGTATATATTCTAAAATGATTCGTTCCGCTCGTCGAACATTACCCCTTATGCTATAATTTGGCTAAACTACCAAAAAACAAAAACAATATGAAACACGTCACAACATTCTTGGTCATTACCGCGGTGGTAATTGCGGGACTTGTTGGCGCGTACACGGTAAGTATTTGGCCACGAAGTGGTGGCACCCCAGCGATCGTCGCGACCAAGTCGATCAGCGAAGACCAAGGAATCGGTGGTGTCGCAGCGGCCCAGCCTAGCCAAGCATCAGTCAATAACACCGGCAAACCGGAAGCAACTGCCCCACCAGGAGAGCCTCAAAAAAGCACTACCGGCCCGATTGATGTCGTGGCGCCAAAACAGGCTGCCATAAAACGCCTGACCAACGTGGAGTACCCATACCGAGCACTCCGTACGAGCAATGATCCACTGCCGCAACCTACGTGGGTAACGAACGCGACCAAAATGCAGATCGCGTGGAACCAGTCGACCGGAAACGGTGTAGTAGTTGCCGTAATTGACACCGGCTTTGCCCTGGCGCATCAGGACCTGACCAGTCAGTGGTATCAGAACACGGACGAAACCGGCACGACCGCTAGCGGCGACCGCTGCTGGACTGGCACAAGCGTTAATAAGTCTACCAATAACTGTGACGACGACAATAACGGCTACCAAGATGACTGGCGCGGATGGGACTTTGCGAACGTCGACAACGCGCCGCAAGCCGGTTCGACCAACCCTTCCGGAAGCGGTGTAGCCCACGGCACCGAAGTAGCTGGACTTGTAGGAGCAGCAGGCAACAACGGCATTGGAACAGCGACGATGTCATGGGACAACAAGGTCATGCCACTACAAGCCCTGGACGACAATGGTTCTGGCTACACCAGTGCTGTCGCTGCTGCCGTGTACTATGCGGTGGACAACGGCGCGGCCGTAATAAACATGAGTCTGGGCGGCGATACGAACGACCCCGCCCTCGCGGACGCCATTGCCTACGCATATTCAAACGACGTAGTGGTAGTGGCTGCTGCCGGTAACTGCGGCACCGGTACTGAACAGGGCTGCGACCCGGCAAAGCCAGGCGCAATGGGTTACCCTGCACTGAACCCGTACGTGATTGCGGTCGGCGCGACGACCAGCACCAACGCGCGTGCCAGCTTTAGTAGTTATGGACCGGCGCTCGACGTTACCGCGCCAGGTTCAGGAACTCTTGTGTCGCCAATGTGGCATAGTTCTAACCAAACGTCCGCCTACGCGTCATCATTGTATGGCACGTCATTCGCGTCGCCGATTGTCGCTAGTTATGCCGGACTGATTAAATCACTGCGCCCAAGCAGCACAGTAAATGACATAACCGCGCTGGTTGACGCAACTGCCTGGAAGCCATCGGGCATGGGCGGGGTTCCGTACGCCACGCAATACGGACACGGCATTATAGATGCAGAGGCAGGGCTTCGCGTAGCGACGAGTCTAAACCAAACGTCGGGTACGCCTGAACTGTTACAAGCTGGCAGCAGTGTGTCGGAACATAGCTTTAAAACGAACGATACGCTTTCGAGCGGCTGCAGAGCGACCAGTGGAAGCTACTGCACTATATGGGCCAAGAACCCGGCTGGTTATGACCGCTACTTGCCGTACCTACAAACCGACGTGAACGGACAAACCGGGTGGAGTTGGGCAGGCAGTTGGTTGGGCAGTGGTGAGTGGGCCGTAAAGTCACGCAGCGGCGATAATGTTAGTACGACGCCGTACCAGCTGTTCAACAAGTAGCTACCCCGCGAATCGACGAACGAGCGCCTTGTTTTCGCGAAGGAACCGCCTGATAATCTTGTATTCGTCAACGTCGAACGTGGGCTCCATAGAATCGTACACACGTTCACCTTCGGCATTTAGGTAACCACGAATGATCCAGTTGTCGATGATAACTTGTTCGCCCTGATTGTTGATTGGCACGGCAACGGCCGACTGAAACGGCCAAGCCGCTATTTTGTGGTGCTCAAGTGCCAGTTCGAACCGCCGGTTATATAGTTCAGGCGATTCTTCGCCAACGCACGCACCGCGGCAACGACCAAGACTGTACGAAAAGCAGGCGCCTTTGGTTTTTTCGATTCCCATAAGCTTAGGGCATAGCTCGAACGTGCGAGTCAGTTCTAAAATACGCGCCTTGGCTTTGGTGCGGGTTTCGTACACACCATACACCTTTGAAAGATCAGTCGAGCCGTCAATTTGCCCCGACTGCACACGCAGCGTGGCGTAACCGTCGACTTCATCCTTCATAAGCAGGGCATAGCGCCAAATGCGACGGAGCTGCCGGTTGAACAGTGGCTGTAATTCTTTTACCAGTTTAGATTCGAGCACCAGCGCGGCTAGCTCGCTACCAGTCGGAATGGTTTCGACATGGTGGACCGTCTGCGAAATCTTAACCTCGCGCGTTGAAGTGTCGCGAAAATGCGACAAAATGCGGTTCTTTAACGTAACGCTTTTTCCGACGTACATAGGCTGGCCGGTGTCGTTTTTAAAGATATAGACACCTGGTACATTACCAATCGATTCGAGCTCTTCGATATCGAGGTTCGGCGGAAGATACTGGGTGCGAAGTTGTCGTTCAACCATTTGGTTAAATAAGTCTTCGCCATGTTGACTGAACGCGAGTTCCGTGAAGTATTTTATGGCCGCGGCGTCCGCTAGAGCCCGGTGCCGGTTGAGCACTGGAATCTCATGGCGCTCAATGAGCTTTGCTAGACTATGACCTTTTTCGAGCCGGTACAGTGCCCGACTGAGTCGTACTGTGCAAAGTAGCTTTGGCGAAAAGTCTATTCCAAGACGGCCAAACTCCATTTTGAGGAATGAATAGTCGAACCGCACATTATGAGCAATGAATACCGCTCCGGCCATGATGTCTGCCAACTCATCGGCAATGTCGTTGAACTTAGGAGCGCCCGCAATGTCGGACTGGGTAATGCCGGTAATACGTGTAATGTTGGCCGGCACGTAGGTTTCGGGGTCAACAAGAGTCGAAAATTCACGAGTTTCACCGCCTGGTTCTACCCGTATTGCGGCCACTTCGAGTACACGGCTGGTGCTGGCGCTCCCTCCGGTGGTTTCAATGTCGACATACACGACTGGATACTCAAACATCTCTCTTACAATTATACCGTTTGATATGATGGTGGCATGAGTTCACGCACAATGCGTTCGCTGCTTTCAAATGCTTTGCTAGGGGTAGCTTACCTAGCCGTTATTTTAAACTGGCTGTGGCTTGCGCTTATTGCCCTGCCCCGTCTGATTGAAACTGGAAAGTTTGACCTTTTGACGAAAGTACCCGAACCAACCCCGGAAGTCGTGCAGCCGGATGCAATCAGTTCGTCGCCGCTGGTCTGGGTACTGGTCGGTATCGCGACGCTTGGCATATTAGTCATGACAGTCGTTGTACTGATACGCATGCCCCGAGCCATCGTACGGACAGGCCAGAAGCTTGTGAACGAAACGGCTGAGGCCGTCATACCGGTCGTAACACACCATAAACCACTGCCCGCCAAGAAAAAAATGGTGCTGTCGCGGCGAATCGTACTAATTATTCAACTTGTTTTTAGCGCGTTACCTTTGGTCGCCTGCCTATTCCTGCCGGCGTACCACGAACTGACACGGCAGATAATACTGACGATCGCCGCATGGCTAAGCGCCATCGGCGTCGTCGGTTTCGTCTTAAGTTGGCTTATCAGCCCAGTGACTACTTCGCGAACTCGATCGCGCGCATCTCGCGGATAACGTTCACCTTGATCGTACCTGGGTACTGCATGGTGCTTTCAATCTTGTTGGCGATGTCTCGTGCCAGCTTGATGCTCGACAGGTCGTCAATCTTTTCAGGCTTTACGATGACTCGGACTTCACGGCCGGCTGAAATCGCGTAGGCTTTGTCGATGCCGTCGAAACTGGTAGCGACATTTTCGAGGTCACGCATACGTTCGGCAAAGTTCTCGGCTGAGATGTTACGGGCGCCTGGACGAGCAGCCGAGGCGGCGTCAACGACACGGACGACCAGCGCTTCCGGCGTGGTGGCTTCAATGTCATCGTGGTGGGCTTCAATGGCGTGGGCGATGTCTTCGCTCATGCCATACTTACGGGCCAACTCGGCACCGATGTGGTGGTGCTTACCTTCAAGCTTGTGCGACACCGCCTTGCCGACGTCGTGTAGTAACGTCGCAATCTTAACGACGCGTACATTGGCTCCGATTTCTTCGGCGATCATACCGGCGATGTGCGCCATTTCGGTCGAATGCATAAGAACGTTCTGGCCGTAGCTAGTACGGTACTTCAGCTCACCAAGCAGGCGCAGCATTTCCTTAGGGATACCGACGACGCCGACTTCGCGAGCGGCGTCCTCGCCGGCACGGTCGACTTCTTTGTCAATTTGCTTCTGCGCTTTGGCAACGACTTCTTCAATGCGGCCCGGGTGAATACGACCGTCCTTCATGAGCATCTCCAGGGTCAGCCGAGCGACTTGGCGGCGGATCGGGTCGAAGCTACTCATGACAATCATGCCCGGCGTGTCGTCGACCAGAATGTCGACACCGGTGGCGCGCTGCAAGCTTTGGATGTTGCGGCCTTCTTTACCGATGATCCGACCCTTCATTTCGTCGTCGGTCAGTTTAATGGCCGTGACGGTACGTTCGGCGGTTACTTCCGAGCTCATGCGCTCCATGGCTGAAACCAGAATTTCCTGCGCTCGCTCTTCGGCGTCGTGCATGGCGTCTTTTTGCAGTTTGTCCACCAAACCGATGAGGTCGTGCTTGATGTCGCGCTCGGTCATTTGCATCAGTTTTTCGGCGGCTTCCTTCTTTTTGAGGCCCGCGATCTTTTCGAGTTTTTCCTGCTGACGAGTCCTGATTTCGCGGATTTCGTTCTTCAGTTCTTCGACTTCGTCCTCCTGCGCGCGGAGCTTTTCGGTCCGCTTGTCGAGCTCGTCGAGTTTTTTGTCGAGCGCGGCCTCGCGCTCTACCAAGCGGTCTTCGGTTTTCTTCCATTCGCGGCGACGCTCTTTTTCAATTTCAAGCGCTTCGTCTTTCGCCTTTAAAACGATGTCGGCCGCTTTGGTCTGAGCGTCAGCCAGTTCTTTTTCGACCTTGTTCTTGCCACGCGTGGTCTGCTGGCGGTCGTACACCACCTTTCCGCCGACGCCAAAAAGAATACCAACGATCGCAATGATGGCTTCTAACATATTCTAGTCCTTTCCCTCACGCTCTTCGGGGTCCCGACGCCTCGCCACATGAACAGGGGTAGCAGGTTTGTTTTTACTGGGTTTTGGTAGGGGTAATTCCGTGATTGAAACTTGCACGCATGTTCATGACTGAAACTAATCGGGAAATTGAAGAGCGTATATAGTATCAAAGTTTTTCAGTGAGCCTTAACGTGAAATGAAAAAGCTATATTTATTGTAGCTCCTGAACGTGGGCGTGCGCAAGCTACTTGCGCGGCTTGGTAATGTTGGCGTCGCGGCCGTAGAGCGGCATGACCAATTTGTCATTTTGGCCTTCCTTTAGTCGGTTGAGCGCTACTTCTTTCCAGTCGTCGCCGCTCTCGCCAACGATTGGAATCTCAAGGCTGTCGGCTATGGTATTCATGACCGTCAGGCCGATTCGAAGACCCGTAAAGCTGCCCGGGCCCTTGAATACGCCGATACCAGTGACGTCCTGCCAGGTCTTGCCTTGGGCGCTCAGTTGTTCGCGCAGGTAGCCGATCAGTTTGTCGGCCAACGTGCGATCGGCGACCCAATTATCGTCAACGCGCGTGTCACCGTCGACCAATGTTAGGCGACATTCGGGAGTCGATGTGTCAAGAAGAATAATCATTTCAATCGCTCCATTAGTGCTTTCGAACGTTCGCCGTGAGCAGTCAGCGTTACTTGACGCACAGTTTCTTCAGGTGATTCGATGTCAACGCGCAGGTAATCGTCCGGCCGGACATCGCTTACGATATCACCCCATTCGATGACCGTGACGGTCTTGTCGTCGTTAAGGGTTTCGCTCAGCTCATCTGCCATAATCCCGGGGTCTGCCAATCGGTAAAAGTCGTAGTGCGCCAACCGCAGGCCATCGCGGCCATCATACACGCGGCTTATGGTGAAGGTCGGGCTTTGAACGACGTCTTCTATTCCCATGCCGACGGCAAGGCCTTTGGTAAATGTGGTCTTACCAGCGCCAACATCACCGATAAGTTCGATGTATTCACCGCCTGCAACGCTGGCTCCGATAGTCGCGGCCCATGCCTTCATGGCATCGACCGATGTAAGTTCTTTTTTCACCTCTTAAAAGTATAGCATTTTGTTACAATATGAAGAGATATGGCGACCAGAATAGCAACTCCCGATGACCTTCCGCGCATTACCGAACTGTTAGCCGAGCTACGCGAACGCGACGTCGTAGTAAGTTCGATCGAACAGCAATTTCTGGCTATTCTTGGTGACCCCGGAAGAACCGTCATCGTCGTTACCCATGACGAACAAGTAGTTGGTTTGGCTGTGCTTAATCTGGTTTATAAACTACCAAAAGTCGAATGCCGGCTGGATGAAGTCATCGTGTCAAACGACGCGCGCGGACATGGCTATGGCCGCGAACTGGTTGAAGCCTGCGAAACGTGGGCATGGGAGCAGTCGGCCGACGTCATGGAATTTACCAGCCGGCCCAGCCGTGAGACAGCCAACGCGCTGTACCAGAAACTCGGCTTTGAAATCAGGCACACTAACGTGTATGTGAAAGTCAGGGAGCTGTAGGATGTCACGGGTCAAGTTGTCTGAATTCGCTGCCAAGTCGCTGCTCGTTGACGATTACGCCGGAGTCAGCCTGGCCGTCGACTCGCTAGAATCGGATACGGCCAAGCTAGCCGATGACGTGTCGTACATCGTAAAGGTCGACCAAGGCGTTAAAAAGCGCGGCAAACAGGGCTTGATCGTACTGAACGCCAGTAAAAAAGATGTTCCTGAAGCGGTACGAACACTTGCCAGCAAGGGCTTCAGTCGGTTCGTCGCCGAACCGATGTTCCCACACGACGAATCCGAAGAACGCTATGTCAGCTTTGAGCGGACACGAGCCGGAATCGCCATTCACTATTCCGAACATGGCGGCGTTAATGTCGAGGACGACCCCGAAAGCGTCAAAGCCTATACCCCGGAAAACGTACCGCTTCCCAAGGAATTCGTTGAACGCGTACTAAATGCCATGGATGACCAACACTTATCGTTCGTAGAAATAAATCCCCTTATCGTTCGCGGCGGTGACTGCATACTGCTCGACGCAGCCGTATTGGCCGATAGTGCCGGCGAACATACTTCGAAGTGGACCGATGATGACATCGTTAACCCGCATGTTCCGAGTGACAGCGAAGCAGCCGTCGCCGAAATGAACCAAAACTCACCGGCCGCCTTTTCGTTCCGAGTTCTCAATCCGGACGGTGCACTTTGGCTTATCTTAAGCGGAGGCGGCGCCAGTATTACCATCGCCGACGAAGCCATGAACCGTGGCAAGGCGGACCTTATTAGTAATTATGGTGAATATAGCGGCGGGCCGACGACAGAAGAATCGTACTTGTATACCAAACATGTCATTGAGCAGTTGCAACTTTCAAAATCTCCCAAGAAGGCGATCGTCATAGCAGGAGGCGTCGCCAACTTCACCGACGTTAAAAAGACGTTCAAAGGCGTCATACAAGCGCTGGATGAATATTCCGACGTATTAAAAAGTCAGGGAGTGAAGGTATATGTGCGACGCGGTGGCCCGAACGAAGCGGAGGGATTAGCTATGATGAAAAAATTCCTCGAAGGCAGCGGCCTGTTCGGCAGCGTGCATGGTTCCGACATACTGCTCACCGAAGTCATAACCGAAGCATTGGAGTATGTCGATGCGTAATTTGCAGGATATCCGAAACAACCCCGGACGTATTCTGGCGCTTGGTAACTACCGACCAGGTTTTCAGGCCATATTGGATTTCGACTATTTGTCCGGAAAACCCGAGCCGTCAATCGCCGGTATCGTGACGGCGGCCGGAAAATTCCAAAAATACTTTTGGGGTGAAAAAGAAGTGCTACTACCTTGCTACCCGACGATCGGCCAGGCCAAAGCTGCCCTTGGCGACATTGAGTGGATGTTCAACGTCAACTCCGGTCGAAGAGCAGCCCGCTCTACCACTGAGTTCTTTACGGAGTTTCCGAACGCACTAGGTGGGCATATTTTTGCCGAAGACGTGCCGGAAAAAGACGCGATTGAACTCTACAATAAGTACCAAGCCGCGGGCAAAACGCTCATCGGAACGGCCGGTGTTGGCATGCTTGTCCCCGGTTACCTAAAGCTTGGCGTGGTCGGTGGTGTTGACTACCGGCAATTGGTAGCCAACCGCCTGATGACGGCGGGGTCGGTCGCCGTTCTTTCCGCGTCCGGTGGCATGATTAACGAAATTATCACGCAGGTAGCGGCCAGTGGTCATACCATTAGCTTCGCGCTTTGTTTCGGTGGCGACCGCTTCCCTACCACTACGCCAAAAGAAGCATTCTTGGCGGCCGAAACCGACGACGCAACGACTCACATTGTTTATTACGGCGAACTGGGTGGACAGGATGAATATGAGCTGGCCGACCTACTGACGAACGGGCAAGTAACAAAGCCTGTTATCTGCTACATCGCGGGAGTCATTAGTGAAAACTTTGACACCCCGGTGCAGTTCGGCCACGCGAAGGCGCTAGCGGGCAACAAGAGCGAAACGGCGAGTGCTAAGCGGAACGCGCTGGCGAAGGCTGGTGCGACCGTGGCGTCATCTATGGCCGACTTTGCCAAAGCAATCAGTGAGCTCCCGACTAATACTACGGACCGAAAGGACATCCCCGTGATCGAATCAAGAAACAGCAGCTTATTTTCATCTACCATCAGTAAAGAGGGCGAGGACGGCTACGAATTCGTCGGTACGAGCATGCAGGCGTGGGCCCGGCAAGGTGATATCGCCGCCCAGATTACCGCCGCTCTTTTAGGTAAGCAGCCGCAGTCTGCCCTGACAGTTGAATTCATTCGTACGGTGTTCCTACTTTCAGCAGACCACGGGCCGCAGGTGTCTGGCGCGTTGAATACCATTGTGACCGCACGTGCCGGTAAGGGCCTGGTCGACTCACTCGCCGCCGGTTTATTAACTATCGGACCGCGTTTCGGCGGTGCTGTCAGTGACGCGGCGAATGAGTGGTTTTCAGGGGTAACAGATGCGCGCGACCCAGCCGTCCACGTAGAAGACTACGCCAAAGCCAAAAAGTATATCGGTGGTATTGGTCACAAGAAATACCGAATCGGTCTTCCCGACCCCCGTACGGTCTTATTGGCGGAGTTTGCCGACCGTCTGCCGTCTCACCGCTATTTCGACTATGCCAAGGCCATCGAGGCTATTACCAGCGCCAAGAAAGGCAACCTGATACTGAACGTCGACGGCCACATCGCAGCCCTGATGCTCGATATTCTGGAGCAAGAAGAAAAATACGACGAGCAGACGCTGCGGCAGCTGATCGATGCCGACTTCTTCAACGCGTTATTCGTCATTCCGCGTACTGTCGGATTCGTCGCTCATTACCTTGACCAGAAACGACTCGACGAAGGTCTGTTCCGCCTACCGGACGACGACGTACTGCTTGCATAGAAACTCTGGCGATTTCGGACTTTCAAAGGTATAGTAGAGCGTAAGCGGTATGCGAATTTCTGATGATACCATTGAAAAGCTGTTGACTGGGGCGGGCAAGGCTACTCCGGAACAGATTGCTGAACTCAAAAAATCGACCGAACGCACCCACCGACCCATGCAGTACATGGCGGTACAGAACAAGCTTATTTCTGATCTTGAGCTAACCAAGCTGTTCGCCGACTATGCCCATATTCCGTTCGTTCAAATCGACCCGCGCGACATTCCCAGCGAAGTCCTTAACAAGATTCCAGAGCGAATCGCCGTGCAGTACCGCGCGGTACTGTTCAAGATTGACGAAGACGGCACCATGCACCTCGCCATGGACGACCCGGATGATGTCCAGGCGGTCGACTTCATTCAAAAAGAAATCGGCGAGAACACCAAGATTTACATCGCCACGCGCGATAATATTCTGGCCTGTATCGAAAACTATCGGGGTGACGTCGACAAACAGCTCGACGAAGTCATCGATATCCAACGCGAAGAAGACGGCAGCGAGCAGCAAGTCACCGAAGCGGATATTTCCGAGGATTCACCGGTCGCGCAGACTATCAATTTGCTGCTTGAATACGCCATCCGTTCCAGCGCCAGTGACATCCACATCGAACCGCGCGAAGGTTTCGTGCAAATCCGCTACCGTATTGACGGCGTACTGAATGAAGTGAACCGACTGCCGCGCAACGTGCTTGGTTCGCTAGTCAGTCGTATCAAGATTCTTGCCAACCTAAAGATTGACGAACGCCGCGTACCGCAGGACGGACGGTTTAAGATTAAAGTCGCCGGCAAGCAGTATGCCCTGCGTGTCAGCACCCTGCCTGTCGCCGATGGCGAAAAGGTCGTCATGCGTATCTTGGACGAAAGCAACGAGGCCGTTAGCCTGGAGTCGCTCGGCTATTGGGGACGGTCACTCGAAGTATTGAATGAAGCGTTGACCGAACCGAACGGTGTCATTCTTATTACCGGACCGACCGGTAGCGGTAAGTCGACCAGCCTGTTTAGCGTGTTGAATATTTTGAACACGCCAGACGTGAACATATCGACCATCGAAGACCCGGTCGAATATAAGATTCCGGGCGTCAACCAGACGCAAACCAATGTAAAAGCAGGTATGACCTTCGCGTCCGGGCTACGCGCACTGCTCCGCCAGGACCCGAACATCATCATGGTTGGGGAAATTCGAGACTCTGAAACTGCCGACCTGGGTATTCAGGCCGCCTTGACCGGTCACTTGGTATTCTCGACGCTCCACACGAATAATGCCGCAACCGCGCTCCCCCGTTTGCTCGACATGGGTATCGAGCCGTTCCTGATCGCAAGCACTGTCCGCGCCATCGTCGGTCAGCGACTTGTTCGTAGGCTATGCATGAACTGCCGCGAATCACACCCGGCAACACCGGAAGAAGTTGAAGCGATACGCACTACGTTCCATCTTGGCGACAATGGCTTTGGCACCATTCATCAGCTGGAGGTGTTGGCTGAGCAGCAAAAAGTCGGCGAGAACACTCCGCTCAGTACCACCGAAACAGGCATCACCACCTTATGGCGAGCCTCCGCGAAAGGGTGCGACGAATGTAACCATACGGGCTACAAGGGGCGAATCGGTATTTACGAAGCAGTGAGTAGCTCGCTAGCGATCCAAAAACTGATTATTTCTAACGCGACAAGCGCTCAAATTCAGGCCCAAGCCATATCCGAAGGCATGGTCACCATGCAAACCGATGGCCTTGTCAAGGCACTCCGTGGCCAAAGCACGATTGAAGAAGTGCTAAGGGTAACGAAAGACTGACGTCATGGCTTCATTCGCGTACAGTGCCGTCAACCAAAAAGGCGACCACATATCCGGAACGATCGACGCTACCGATCGTTCCGTCGCAATCAAGACATTGACGACCCAGGGGCTTCGACCTCTCAGCGTCAAAGAAGCGTCTGATAGCCCGACGGTCGGCGTGCTGAAGCTTTTTGGCGGCGGCAAGATTAAGAACGATCATATCGTCATCTTTACCCGTGAGTTAAGCGCCATGGTCGGTGCGGGAGTACCGATTTTAAAAGCTTTGAGCTCATTGCACGATCACTCCGAAAACCAGGCGCTTAAAAAGGTGCTCGTTGGTATCATTAAAAATGTCGAAGGTGGCGATCAGCTTGGTGACGCGCTGGCTCGCTATCCAAACACCTTCAGCGATGTATACGTCAACATGGTACGAGCAGGTGAAGCTGCTGGTATTCTGGATGAAATTCTGAAACGACTCGCGTACCAACAGGAAAAGAACGCGACAATCCGCAAAAAAATTAAAAGCGCCATGACATACCCAATGGTGTTGGTTGGTATTACTATCATCGCGTTTTTCGGTTTAATGCTGTTCGTCATCCCCCAGATCGGCAAGATTTTGAACGACCTTGGCGGTCCGGATGCCGAGTTACCTCTGCTTACGCAGATAATGCTTTCCATCAGCGGTATATTCGTTAGTTTCTGGTATGTCTTGTTCCCTCTTATTGGCGCCGCCGTCTTTATGATATTGAAGTATTTCAAAACACCGAGCGGAAAATCATTCCTCCACCATCTTGTCCTCCGGATACCAGGTATTAAAACCATCGTCATGAAAATCGCCGTAGCCCGCTTTGCACGTACATTCTCGGCGCTTATTGGTGCCGGTGTCCCAGTTCTTGAGGCTATCGACGTCACTGCGCACGCCGTGGGTAACGTTGTGTACGAGCAAGCCCTGCTTGATGCCGGCAAAGCCGTCGAAAGCGGCTCCACGCTATCGACGGAAATCGAAAAAAATCCGTTGTTCCCTGCCATCGTGCCCCAGATGCTCGCGGTCGGTGAAGAAACCGGGCAGACTGATACCGTACTCGTCAAGGTAGCCGACTTCTACGAAGAAGAGGTCGACGTCGCCATCGAGGGAATCAGCGCCATCATAGAACCTGTCATGATCGTGTTCATGGGCGGCATGGTCGGACTTATCGCGGCCAGCGTCATGCTGCCGATAGCCAGTCTTTCCTCGAACATCAAATAGTCCTGACAAGAGAGTGAATGCCCGTGCATTTAGCATGACGCTCATGTATACTTAGAACTAATGTAATACCGTGGGCTGTATCAGAGGTGGCGAAACTATTTTATAAAGACAAACCGATCATTGGACTTGATATCAGTCAGACTGGTATGAAAATCATGTCTATCGACCGGAAAAAGTGGCTTGTCACCGGCTACGGATCCATCGATCTCGACCCCTCAAAGGTCCAGCAATCGCTCGACGGTGCGGATTCATATTTGACCAGTCACATGGCTGAACTCGTTGGCAAGAACCTGGTGGGAACCCTGGCCGGTGACCACGTGGTGCTTGGTATTCCTGCCGGCCGCACATTCACGCGAACCTTCACAATTCCGGCATCGTCGGAAAAAGGTCTGAAAGAGGCGGTCGAGCTAGAGGTTGAGCAATACATCCCGATTCCTATGACCGCACTATATGTCGATTACGAAATTATCGAGCGCAGCGCTGACCAATTGACGGTACTGATGTGCGCCGTCCCTCAAACGGTTGTCGATTCATGTATCGCCATTGCCGAGAGTGCCGGACTGCGCGTCTGTATGGTCGAGTCGAGTGTTTCGGCCGTCGCGCGGCTACTCGAAGCTACCGAAGAAGGCCACTTGCCTACCGTCATCGTCGACATCGGCCCTGCCAGCACCGATATAGCCATTCTTGACCGCTCAATCCGCATCGCCGGTTCGCTAAACGTAGGAGGCAACACCTTTACGCTTGATATCGCCAAAAAACTGCGCGTACCGCTCGAAGAAGCTCACCAGCTCAAGGTCTTGAACGGGTTGAACGCCGGCAGTCGGCAGCAAAAGCTGGTATCGGCACTAACACCAAGCCTTGAACGCATCATCGCCGAAACCCAAAAAGTCATGCGCTACTACGATGAACGTATTGCGAATCACAGTAAGCTCGAACAAGTGCTCGTCGTCGGTGGTGGAGCGAACGTACCGGGAATTGGCGAGTATTTCACCAACGAGCTTGTCATGCCCGCTCGTGTCGCCAGCCCTTGGCAACAACTCGATTTTGGCAAACTACCCCAGCCCGCTAAGCATTTCCGACCACGCTATATCACGGTCGCAGGTCTCGCCAGCGTCGCGCCCGAAAGGATCTGGTCATGATAAACCTGCTTCCTGACGAGCGCAAAGCCGAAATCAGGGCTGGGCGGACAAACGTCCTGCTGCTGCGGTATATATTCATCACCCTGACCGCCGTCGTCGTCCTTGGTGGACTGCTTGCCGGTTCGTATGTCGTACTCGACGGCGCTAAGCAGAGTGCCCAACTAAAAGTTAGCGAGAACCAGTCAAGAGTTTCAGCATACAATGATGTCCGTTCGCAAGCAGATTCCTTTCGCAAAGATCTTGCCACGGCAAAGACCGTTCTTGACGACGACACGTCTTTTACGGGACTCATCTATAAGATCGCCAACATCGTACCGCGTAACGTCATACTGGACGACTTAAACCTTGACCCGGCAACCTTTGGATCTGACACAACCATAACCGCCAGCGCAAAAACATTTGCTGACGCCGGTAAGCTTAAAGATTCCTTCACAAAAAATGGCGAAGTGTTCTCTAGTGTCCAAATACAATCGCTCACTTCAAGTGAATCAGCACCAGATAATGACTACCCGATAAAAGTCATTTTGAAGGTCGTCTTTAACAAGGGGATACTGGAATGAACGGTATGACTGCTCAGCGTCTTCGAATCGTACTGTTCGTCGTTATGGTATTAATTATGGTAGCAGCCGTGGCAGGGTTTACCATCGTTCAGAAGAACCTAGCCAACTATGCGACGTCGATCAGTAAATTGAATGCTGATGCTCAGTCCGGCGACAAAGATATCAAGACACTACAAGGATTAAAATCACGCTTGGCGGCAGAGCAGGACCTAATATTGAAAACGCGCGCGGTTGTCGGAGACGCTTCAACGTATGCCGATACCGTTATCAGTGACATTTCCCTTATAGGAGCAAAGTCTGGCGTTCCGGTAAAAAGCATTACATTTGCCGGGGATACCGTTGCCGAAACCGCTCCTCAAGGCGTACCTTCAACACCAAGCGCGTCAACCAAGACCTTTTCTTCATCCACTGTCACTAAAAAAACCGTCACCGTTTCGATACAAAGCCCCCTTAGCTATACCAGTCTTATGAAGTTTTTGGCCGGAATCGAATCGAATGAGCTTCGCATGCACATTGCCAGAGTCGCAATGACGAAGGATAAAGACAATGATGTCGCGACCCAGGACTTAACGATAGAGGTTTACGTACGGAAATGAAATCGAGCATACGAATATCCGAAATCATAGAGCCGATTGCCGGGTTCTTGCGCCGGTTCCACATGCTTCTGTTCTTCCTATTGGTCAGTGGTGGGCTGTTCGCAGCAATCATGGTGCTTATCTCTATCATTAACGTATCTTCCAACTCGAATGTTAAGTCGGATAACGCCATAAAAGGGTCCTTTGACGAAGCCACGATACGGCGAATTGAGCAAGATACGACGAACGTTGCTAAACCAGGGGCACGGCCAAGCCCCTTCGTTGAATAGCCTGTTATACTAAGCGTATGCTTCTTTCTCACGACAGACTGCTTGCTACGCCCGTGATGAGCCTGCAGACAGGCTCAGAGCTTGCCCGTACCAGTAAGATTCTTGTCGATCCGCGCGACCTTACGGTTGTCGCCTATGAGCTTGACGGGAACATGTTGGATGAACATCCTTCATTCCTTATGCCCGTCGACGTACGGGAATTGTCGAATATGGGGCTTATCGTCGACAGTAGTGATGAATTCGTCGGACTCGACGATGTCATAAAAATCAAACAGGTATTCGACTACAAATTCGAGCTGCTAGGGCTGGATGTCATTGATGATAAAAAACATAAACTTGGCAAAGTTCAGGGCTACCATGTCGATTCAGGTAGCTTCTCGGTTCAGCAGCTTGTTGTCAAACGCCCGCTCCTTCGAAGCTTCGGTGAAACCGAGCTTCTTATTAACCGCTCGCAGGTAGTTGAAGTGAGCAATTCGTATATCAAAGTTAAGTCAACAAGTGAGGCCGAGCCTGCCAAGCAAGCCATACGGGAATATACGAATCCCTTCCGTGCAGGCAGCGTGCAACCCGAAGCCATCGAGTTTGAATCCCGCTGGTCTTAATCAAGTTCACTAAGAGCCGACTTAATGTCGTCGTATGAGAATCCTTGCCTGGCAAGGTAGGCAATAAGCTTTTGCTCGTCGTCATACTTAGTACGCTTTTTTGCTAATACCTTCCTTAGCTCGTCGTTATCGCTTCTACTCGACTTTTCTAGCGCACCATCTATGATCGATTGTTCAACGCCTTTAGCACGTAGTTCGGCAACCAGTTTCCGTTTGCTGCTCCCTTTTGTGAGATTCCGGTTTTCTACCCAATATCGTGCAAACTTCTCGTCATCGATGTAACCTTTCGTAACTAGTCGGTCATACACCCTCTCGGCAACCATCTGACTCACACCTTCGCGCTGAATAACTTCACCGGTTTTCTTATTTCTTGTTTTCGTCGACCGTGTTTTTCGCCATAAGTAATCACGCACTTCTTTGGCGCTGTGCGGTCTCATTAGGCAGTATTCAAGTGCCCGTGCGTACAGCTTTCCAAATTGACTTTCGGTCTCAAGTTCAACCAGCTCTTGTTCGGAATACTCCTTGCCGATTTTGACGCCGAGCTCCCCAACCTGAAATATATCCAGCGAAAACCGATACTTCCCGTCAATTGAAATATTTACCCGATCCGGGTTTCGAACCTGGCTTGAGATATCAGTGATTTTCATAGCTTTTTCAGGAGTGCGAATAATTTTTCGAAATACTCACTACCCAGATCTATAAGCTTGAACTTGTCGGGAGTCCGTACCATTTCAACAAATTCCTCAAGCGATACCCAATCTACCCGTTCAACCTCCGACTTATTAATCAGAAGTCTTGAGCTATCATCGAACCGGCATGAAAAAACATAATTAAAACTCTCCTTTCGCGCGCCACCGCGAAGCACGAACAGTTCACGTATGGTATCCGGTTGCAAGTCTACGCCAAGCTCTTCATTCGCTTCCCTAATTACGGCTTCCTTCGCAGACTCGCCAAGATTAACGTGCCCCGATGCTGACGCATGGAGATAGCCAGGTTTTCTTGGCAGGTGCCTGGCTCGTGTCTGAAGCAGTATTTGGCGCTGGGTATTTTGATCACGCCAAAGCCATAGGTGCGAGTTAGCCATTAACAAAGATGTGTCTTCGGCGAACTTATCGGCTACTTCGCCGTGACCTTTGACAGGTTGTCCTGTTTCGTCATATACTTGCCACCGCTCCGACGCTGACATGGACTATGCCTCGGCTTCAGTGACTTTCTTGCGAACTTCCTTTTCGATTTCTTCGAGGACTTTTTGATTTTCTTTCAAATAGACCTTAGCGGCTTCACGCCCTTGGCCAATCTTGCCGTCTTTATAGTCAAACCAAGCGCCGGATTTACCAACGATGTTATGTAGGACCGCAAGATCAAGTACGTCACCGGTCCGGGAAATACCCTCGTTGTACATGATATCGAATTCGGCCAAACGGAACGGCGGCGCGATCTTATTCTTCACGACTTTTACCTTGGTTCGGTTACCGATTATCTCTTCGCCTACTTTGAGTTGGCCGATTCGCCGGATATCAAGCCGGACCGATGCGTAAAACTTTAATGCGTTACCACCGGTCGTCGTTTCAGGGTTACCAAACATGACGCCAATCTTCATACGGATTTGGTTAATAAAGATGACCGTGGTTTTCGACTTATTAATGATGCCTGTGAGCTTACGAAGCGCCTGGCTCATCAACCGCGCCTGAAGTCCCATGTGGCTGTCGCCCATGTCGCCGTCAATTTCGGCTTGTGGTACAAGTGCCGCGACCGAGTCAACGACAACCAGATCAACTGCATTTGAACGCACCAGTGTCTCGGCGATTTCAAGCGCCTGCTCACCATTGTCGGGTTGGCTGACTAAGAGATTGTCGGTATCAACTCCGAGTTTTTTTGCATAGGCAGGGTCAAGAGCGTGCTCAGCGTCGATGAATGCAGCCGTGCCCCCTTGCTTTTGAATCTCCGCGATCGCGTGAAGCGTTAGTGTTGTCTTACCGGAACTTTCAGGTCCATATATTTCAATAATACGGCCCTTCGGGTATCCACCACCAAGAGCGATATCAAGCGATAAGGCGCCACTCGGTAGCAGTTCGACATCAGCTTTTTTAGTATCACCAAGCTTCATGATTGAACCGTCACCAAACTGCTTGGTGATCTGATCCATCGCAAGACCGAGCGCCTTGATCTTACCTTCTTGGTCCGGTTTTTCTGTTCCCACCGCAGATTTCTCAGCCTTCTTAGCCACTGGTTTCTCCCTCACTTACTGCTACTTTCTATTATACGGGTGTATGGTCTAATTTGCCATAATCAGAAGCGTCTTCGGCCAGCAGTAACCATGACTGTCATGCTATAATTGCTCCAATGAAACAACGCGGCTTTACCATCATCGAACTCTTCGCATTAATACTTCTCATCTTCGTCATCGGAATCGTATTCTGGACACAGAAGAACAATATTGAAACCGCCGCGCGTGATGACAAACGAAAGACTGCAATCAACGCAATGTACTACGGCCTTGAAGAAGTATACTACCCAGCAAAAAAATCCTATCCAAAAACATTGACCGAATCGACGCTTCCATCGGTCGACCCAGCCGTCTTTAAGGATCCTAAGAGCGCGAAGCTCGGTCAAGCCAATTCCGATTACAGCTACGAAGGCAAAGGCTGTACCAACGATGCATGCAAAAGCTACACGCTTCGCGCTCGCCTTGAAAACGAAGCCGACTTCGTAAAAGACAGTCGTAATAATTAACTAGTTTTCGTAGGGATCGACCGGACGCCCGTTCTTGAAAGCTTCAATCGCATTGTTCAATTTTGCAACGTGCACACGGGGATTCGCAACATACGAGAACCGGTACGTCGTTTCTTCACCCTCTGTACTCAGGCGAACCGTTCCATAGTCAAGCATCATCTGCAAAATGCCTGTCTGCTTAAAGCTCGCGTCTTCAATACTCCCTAGGCTGACAGTTTGCTCATGCCGAGTGAACAAGCCTGTCTGGATCTCTTGGATTACACTTTCGTTCGTTAAGTAAAACTGGTTCTGTAGATATACCCATATAGCGACTGAGCCGCCGATTCCTACAAGCAGCATAACGAGCAACACAGGTATTAAAATCGCATCGAACGAAGGAAGCATCAGTGGCAATGTACCACTCTGTTCAGCCGGATAGAAGATAAGCACCGCGATGAGCGCCAGCAATAGAAAGCCCGTTAAAAGCACCGGTAAAAGAAGCCCTATTGGGTGCCGACGAAGACTGATTATGACAAACTCGCCTTCGCTTAGGTTCAAGTGCGGGTATTTACCGACTGACTCTTCGTGTCGTCGGGCGTTTTCCGGACTGACTGTCATGTTTATGGTATCCGGATTACGTTTGGCGTGGACGACCTTCGGTTCATTGGCAAGCTGTGCGCGAATTTGCGGGTCAAAATTTTCACCAGGTATGCTCTGGTCGGCGCTGGTGACATGCGATGATACCCTGCTGTTCTCGTTCGGCTGTTCGTTCATATGGCTATTATACGCTTAGTCCTGCCGTCCGACATGCCTGCGAGCCTTAACGGTAACGCGGCGGCCGCGGGGCGTACGTTCAATAAACCCGATTTGCAGCAAATACGGCTCATAAAAATCTTCGATCGTACTTGTTTCGTCTCCCGTTAAGGCGGCGATCGTACTAAGACCCACCGGGTTGTCACCATAATTGTCGATAATACTTAGTAGCATAGCCCGGTCAGCCGGGTCTAATCCAGCTTCGTCGATTTCCATCATATTAAGCGCGCTGGTCGTCATAACCGTATCAATGATTCCATCACCATTCACATCAGCATAATCCCGGACTCGTTTGAGTAGGCGGTTCGCAATTCGCGGCGTCAGTCTTGCTCGTGTTGACAGCATTTTCGCTGACTGCGGCGCTATGTCGGTTTTTAATATCCTTGCGGCGCGCGTAATGATCTTCGCGATTTCTTCCGGTGTGTAAAATTCAAGCCGGTACAAATGACCAAACCTGTCTCGAAGTGGGGCCGCAAGGCTGCCAGTACGGGTCGTCGCACCAATAACGGTGAACTTTGGCAAGTCAAGCCGCACGCTGCGGGCTGCCGGCCCCTTACCAATGACTATATCAAGTTTAAAGTCTTCCATCGCCGCATACAGCACTTCTTCTACCGCTCGGCTGAGACGGTGGATCTCGTCGATAAATAGGATATCGCCGTCTTGAAGGTTGGTCAGAATACTGGCAAGATCCCCGGCTCGTTCGATTGCCGGACCGGCCGTTACCCTAAGGCCGACTCCCATTTCATTGGCAATCACGCTGGCCATCGTCGTCTTACCAAGGCCTGGCGGACCGTATAGCAACACGTGATCGATCGGCTCGCCGCGCTTCTTGGCGGCAGCGATTGCCAGCTTCAAATTTTTCTTCAGCCTTTCCTGCCCGACATATTCGTCGAATGTCTGAGGCCGCAGCGTCAACTCAATGATTTGCTCGTCACTGTCATCATCGTGCAGTACGGTATCTATAATTCGTTCAATCGCCATATCTATGACACATTATACCTGTTGTCGCATCATGGTGCTTCGGGAGCTTAATTATGACCGGGCCTTCAGCGCTTGGCGTACCCGTTCCGCTGTCGGGAGTGTCGCATCAATACCATCGAGCGCAGATAAGCCATCTGAAAGCGTGTATCCAAGTGCCATTAGGGCTTCAAGCGCTTCGTCGTTCGTATTCAGTTCTGTCTGCACTGGCGATGAACCGCCATATGCCGTTGCAATACCGACTTTATCAGAAAGGTCGACAACCACACGGTCGGCGGTCTTTTTACCAACCCCGCTAGCTTTGGCAATGAATGCGGCATCGGAATTCGCAATGGCGTTTCGTACTTGCTCGCTCGTTCCTAAGCTAAGTATAGCCAGCGCTGCCTTCGGACCGACGCCTTGCACACTAATAAGCATTTCAAATAGTTTCTTGGCTGCCAAGCTTGAAAACCCGAACAGCTCGTCTGACTGTTCACGCACATGGTGGTAAGTGTAAAACTTAATGTCCGTGTCTATCAGTGCCGCTTCAAAGTCGCCCAGTGGTACTTGTACTTCGTAGCCGACACCACCGACATCTACGATGACCGACCCGGCAAACTTTTCAGCTACCACACCTTTAATGTGCGCAATCATATGTCGCTACCCATTGCCCGGTCTTATACCTAGGCCGTTAGTGCCTGTGCCGCCACCCGTCGGCGTCTGTCCTTCAGCACAACCTTGCGCATCCACCGTCGCGCCGCTCGGCGTATCCGGACATTTATCAAGACTGTCGATCACGCCGTCATTGTCGGCGTCGTTCTTTTTCGGTTCTACACATTTTGGATCGTTCGCAGCGAGGTACTCAAGACCCGGCACAGTACAGGCGTCAATCACGCAGTTTTTGTCGTCCTCGGTCAGGTTTTCCTTGCCCGGGACCGTGCAGGCTTTTTTTTCCTCTTGTTTCTGCTCATCCTTCTTCTCTTCTTTTGGAGGAGTTTCACATTTCTTAGGTACGTTCGTCGCTAGGAACACATCTGTCTTCGTACCCATGGCAGTACACACTGTCGCCTTGACCACGCCGGCTGGCTGTACGAACGACGGACTTGCCGTACCAATTGCCTGACCCATCATCTTACGCCATATTGGTCCGGCCATACTTGAGCCACCGTTGTCCATAATCGCGTTGTCGTTATTTCCAACCCACACTCCCACGGCAATGTCAGGTGTGTACCCAATCGTCCATGCGTCACGGGAGTCGTCGGTCGTACCGGTCTTCACAGCCACCGTTTTAGTCCGGCCATCAGTACCAACGACGTTCAGCGATGATCCAAACACTCTGCTACGGGTCTGATTGTCAGACAATATGTTCGACAGCAGGTACGCGCCTTCGGTGCTGATAGCCCTGGTGCTCTTATGGTCCTGCGTAAATATGGTCTGGTCGTATTTGTTCATAATCGACTGAATGCTTGATTCATCATATCGGTTACCCTGGTTTGCAAATCCACTATAGGCATCCGTCATTTCAGTAAGCGACACTTCACCCGAACCAAGCGCGAGCGACAACCCATAGCTACTGCTGTCACCAAGGGTTGATATACCAAGTCGCTTCGCAGCTGCGATAGCATTCTCAATGCCTTCGGTCTGCATGACCTTTACGGCCGGGATGTTGAGCGACCAATCAAGCGCCTGACGCACTGTCACGTTTCCGCGGAATTTGCGGTCAGCGTTAAGTGGCACATAATTACCAAAGTCGGTCTTTTTGTCTTCGATTACCGTTACCGGCGTAATTTTTCCGGTTGCCAACGCGTCGGAATAGTAAATCGGCTTAAAGCTTGAACCCGGCTGGCGCGGAGTCGTCGCCATGTTTACTTTGCCAAACTGCTCGTTATCATAGTCGGAGCTACCGACCAGTGCTAAAATTCCGCCCGTTTTCGGATCTATGGCAACCAGGCTGGCGTTCGAGCCACCGTTCGCTTCAATGTGTGCCAGGTTGCTTTCTACGGCTGCGTTCGCTTTTTTCTGCAGATCTAAGTCAAGGGTCGTTTTCACTTGGTAGCCAGACCGCGTTACCCGCTCTTCGCCGTACTTGTCGTATAGTTCCTTCAAAACCATCTCGGTAAAGTGCGGCGCTTCGTTATCTATTGCCGACTTAGGTGGCGCGTAGGTCAGTGTCTCTGCCAGCGCAGCCTGCTTTTGCTCTTCGGTAATATAGCCATTCTTGACCATACGACTTAGTACGGTCGTCTGTCGCTCCTTGGCAAGCTCAGGGTCTCCGCTTATTGGTGAGTAAGCACTCGGTGCTGGCAGCACCCCCACCAACATGGCGCTTTCAGCCAAATCTAGCTGGTCGGGCGTCTTATCGAAATACGTCTTTGAAGCTTCTTCAATACCAAACGAGTTTTCACCGTAAAATACCGAGTTCAGGTACATCGTCAGAATTTCATCTTTGCTATAGCGCTGCTCAATCGCAACCGCGATTACCAGCTCTTGATACTTACGCAGAATCGTCTGTTGTTCGGTAAGCAGGGTGTTCTTGGCGAGCTGCTGAGTCAATGTCGAACCGCCGCCGGCGATACCGTGAGTGACGATGTTGGAATACAAAGCACGAAGGATACCAAAGATATCAAATCCTGTGTGCTTATAAAAATCCTTATCCTCGGCCGCGACTAGCGCGTGCTCCATGTCATCAGAAATCTTATCAAGTGGCACTAGTTCGCGGCGCTCAGCTTTTCCTGTCGAAAAGAACGTCTTACCATTCTTATCCATCAAAACTACACCGGTGTTGTTCCGGTTCAGTAGTCGTTCCTGGTTACCAATGTCATTGTAATAGTACGCGTACGTAGCGATAGGCGTGATTATCAGGAACGCCAACACAGGCGCCGCAAGTACGAGTACTTTCTTCTTCTTGCTAAGTCCGCTAAACCACTTCAAGCGGCGTTTCATAAAACGTTTGGCGGACCCGATCGGACCCACCTTTTTCGTGTACTTACCTTTTCGATACATACCTTATAAGTATACCAAAATCACCCTAAATCAAGTAGTCGCCGCCGGAGGTAGGGGCAGCGACTACTTGCTGAGCAACTTCCTTAACGACTGACATTAATAATGGTCGGATTCGAATGAACCGTCGTTACGGAAATCTTTGTTGGGTGAGTATCTACCGCCATGTAACTATTATAAAAAATCAACCTGATAATCCGCTGAAAGTCCTGATACTACCGAATCATCATCTGGTGCGTAATGGCCGCGGCTAATGCATCGGCAGCGTCGTCAGGCTTCGGAATTTCCTTTAAATTCAGCTGCAACCGAACCATTTCTTGCACCTGCTTTTTGTCGGCTTTGCCGTAGCCGGTCAGTGACTGCTTGATTTGCATAGGCGTGTATTCTGCGATTGGCAGCCGTGCCTTCCGGCCGGTCAGAATGGCAACCCCGCGAGCCGACGCCACACTCATCGCCGTCGTGACGTTCCGGGCAAAGAACAGTTTTTCAACCGCCATCGCATCCGGCTTCGTTTCGGCTATTATTTCAGTCAGTCCGTCAAAAATTTCTTCCAACCGTTCGTCAAGTGGCGTGTGGGCGGGCGTCGTAATTACCCCGGCAGTTACCAGTTTGGTTTTGTTGCCGGCAACTTCTACGACACCGAACCCCAAAATTCCCGTGCCTGGGTCAATCCCTATGATTCTCATGTCAGCTTTTCCTCTACGCCACCATCGACGACATACACCTCGCCGTCGTGCAAAGTTTCGTATTTCAGGCCGTGCACCTTAAAGTAATCGACCATCGCGTCAGCTTCGGTTCCAAACCACTCCGATTGGTAATGCGGCACAAGTTGCGGGTATATCAGCCCTAGGCCATCCCACAAAATTTCCTCTTCGTATCCTTCGGGAATAACATATGGGTCGTCGCCGTGTTCGGTGCCATGCAGCGTCTTGGTCATTAATATCGAACCGGCGCTCGAACCACCGTACGTCATGTTAGTATGCTTCAGCGCGTTCGGCAGCAGCGCGTCAAACCCCGAATACGCGAACGCCCGGCGCAGCACGAACGTATTACCTCCGCTCACCCATACGAATGGAGCGGCTTCGACAATGGGTTTTAATTTGTCCGGCGAACGAAAATACTTCCGAAGGTCCAGTTCGTAAAATTCGAAACCAGCTTTTTCAAATTCGGCTTTTTTTTCGGCTACGTGAGCTGCTCTGTCTTCAGGCGTGTTATAGTCTTTCGCGTTATCGACGAAGAGTACCCGTTTGTCGTCGCCAACCATTTGCTTTAGTTTGTCTAAATGGTTGCCAAATCCCTCACTCGAAAGATAGAGCTTCATGCAACCAGTATAGCGCTAAACGGTAATGTCTGCGTTGGTGTGAACGTTCACCACGTCGTCGAGGTCGTCGAGCACGTCAAGAACTCTCATGACTTTGTCGGCTGTTTCTTGATCGTCAATCGCGACTGGATTGTTCGGCACATACTGCAGCTCAGCGTCTTCTACAGTAAGGCCGGCTTCAAGCAGGAGGGCACGGACTTTCATAAGATCTTTAGGGTCGGTATAGACAATCGTGCCATCGACATCCTCGACCGCGTCCTCCGCTCCGGCGTCAAGAATGGTCATCAGCGCATCTTCACCCATTTGAGTCACGCGAATCACGCCTTTTCGCGTGAACTGGAACATCACGCTGCCGGCGTCGGCAATGCGGCCGCCATTTTTAACAAGCGCAGTCTTTACTTCTGGCAATGTACGGTTGCGGTTGTCGGTTGCGGTTTCAATAATAATACCCACGCCACCAGGACCGTAGCCTTCGTAGGTAATTTCTTCAAGGGCCGCGGCAGCTTTGTCGGCTACACGGTCAATCGAACGCTGAATGTTTTCTTTCGGCATATTTGCCTGACGGGCTTTTTCAATCGCCATAGCCAGCGCCGGGTTCATGTCGGGGTCGGTACCGGAACGTGCAGCAATCGCGATTTGATTTCCAATACGCGTAAACACGGCGCCGCGTTTCGCGTCATTGACACCTTTGTCGCGTTTGATTTTAGACCATTTATTATGACCAGCCATAAGAGCTCCTACAAAAAAGAAATAGTATCTCTACAAAGTATAGCAAAGGTATGGCGAGCTATCTTGTTACGCAACCTATGTCACGAAAGATATGTTAAAGTTCTCGCCACCATTTTCTGATTGACTCCCAATTACCTGCAATAACGAACGATGTGGCTATAGCACCCATCCATAGCAACCACGACCAGTCTTCCACTCTCCCCCCTTCGCTGTTACCAGAATCATGGTTATTGTTGTCTCTTGCTTGGATATTATTGTATTTCTCTTCACCTTCAAGATATGCTTCGTCATACGCAGCTACATAATGTTCATCGTAAAGTTCGTTGCAACCATCTCTATATGCGTCCAGGAAGCCGTCGTAATAATCGGGCGGTCCGGACTGATCAGAAAAATTCACCTCACTACAAAATGAATCTGAATCGTGCGTGTTATCACTAGCCTCTCCCGTTTCGCCTGCATTTCTACCATTTTCGGAACCAGATGATTTTGCATGAGAAATAATGTAATCTGAGTTTTTATTAACATGCTCCGAGCCTTCCTCTGCACCCTGATCGTAATAATCGGGCTCTTCATAATATCCGCCACCATGATAGTGATACTCCCCGTAACTGTAGCCCCACGATTCACAGTTGGTCCTACACGTGTGGCCACCGCTCGAATCCGTATTGCCCGGGTGAGCATAGACTATCTTTACATTACTTAAACAAGTAAGTGCAGCAAGTAGAACCGCAGTAGCTACCTTCATATGGAATAATATTACACCACATGACTTAAGTCCCATCGAAAAATGATAAGTCAAAATGTCCCGCCTTGAACTGTCGGAGTATATATGAAGTTTGGTCACTTCCCATGACCCCGAAACCTTTCGGTCCAGCTTAAGAAGCAATCCAAATAAAAAACACCCGTGGTAGCGATCGACGGATGCTCTTTATTTGGAGGGCCAGCTGGGGCTTGAACCCAGGACACCCTGCTTAAGAGGCAGGTGCTCTAACCAGCTGAGCTACTGGCCCATACAACTTTATAAATGTACTTTAATAGAGGTGGATTGTCAATGTTTGTCGTGCTTGGACGGCCGACTTGTGTGAACGCTGAGTAGGTCGAACAGTGCAAGAATTAGTCCGACAGTCACAATGTACACCCGATTAGCGTCAAAGAATTCGTATACAGTGCGGCCTTCGTCTTGCAGGACCAAACCCGAACCAAGCGGTTCGATAAGCAGCGCGAACGCAAGCGCCGCGAACAAGAATGCGCCGACGACCCGCCTTGGCATATCACGGTAACTTGGGCCGCTGAACAGTAGTAATACTGCAGGAAGTAACACTAATACGACCGAAACCAACGTCAGGAGCGGCGGGCTCTGGACGACCAGTCCAGCGTCACGTACGACCGGGGTGAGCTGCGCCGCCCAAAGTTCACTTAGCATTGAACCGGCAGCGAGTGCCAATCCCAACACGCCGAATCGGCGCTTCGTAAAGAATGCCAAAGCGAATAATACGACTACAACGACGATAAACACGATGGCTACATTCATACCCCGAGTATAGCACTCACGGTTAACTTAGAAGCTACGCGCCGATCTTGTCTTTTTTCGGACGCCGTTTCGCGTTCTGTTCAACGTACTCAATGATTTTTTCGGCAACGTTACGCCCGGTGATTTTTTCGGGCGTCATAATACTGGCACTAGAGTTGACTTCAAGTACGAGCGGTCCTCGCTCAGATCGCATCATATCGACACCGCAAATGGGAAGCCCCATGGCCTTGGCTGCTTTTATGGCAGTCTTTCGCTCCTCGTCGGTCAGGCGAATTGGAACACCTTGGCCACCCTGATGAGTATTACTTCGAAAGTCACCGTCAAGGCTTTGACGCTTGACGGCCGCGACGACCCTGCTGCCTACCACCAACGCACGAATATCCTCACCAGCGGATTCACGGATGAATTCCTGTACCAAAAAGTTCACGCCTTCGACATAAAAGGCCTGCATAACGGCCTTGGCCGCCTTTGGCGTTTCGGCGAGCACCACGCCGTTACCATGGGTTCCCCGGGCCACCTTGATGATGAGCGGCGTACCGCCGGCTAGGGCGATGACGTCGTCGAAACTGGCGGTTTCTCGAGCGAATACCGTCTTTGGGATGGCGACCCCTGCTTTGGCCAGTACCTGGTAAGCTCGCAACTTATCGCGTGAACGATTGATCGCGATCGAACTTGCGGTCGTGTACGAACCCTGTGACTCGAACTGACGGGCCACGGCCGTTCCATACTTGGTATAGCTTTGGGCGATGCGCGGAATTATGGCGTCGAATTTTTCAAGCGACTCACCTTTGTAACGAATGACCGGCTTGTCTTTTTCAATGGCGACATAACATTTAGCGTAGTTGATGACTCGTACGTCGTGGCCGCGCTCCTTGGCGACTTCCTTCAGACGCTTCGTGGTGTAGTTTGCGGCACCTTTGGATAAAATAGCAATGTTCATAACGTGCCCTCCTCAATTCCATCTTGTAGTTTCTTTGACCGTTCTTTTTCCAGAGCAGTCAATGCGGCGCCCTTCGATACGTCTACGATGAACTTCTTAAGAAGCGTCGCACGGCCTATAAGTACAGGATATACCTGTGTGCTTCGGTCTGCCAGGGTAAACGTCGCTAAGATTCGTCGGCCAGCCATGATAATGGGAATCCTGATTTTATACCGTATCTGCTCGTGGCCCATCGAGCTGGCGACTTTGACACGGGCGTACTTTTTGAACGTGTACGTATCACCGGCGATCGGTAACGGACTTGCCCCGAAGCGTACCATTAGGCTGTCGTCGGTTTCTTTGACTTCAGATGCCCAAATAGACGAAGTTTTGGCACCGGTATCGATCCTCGCGTGTAACTTGGCATTCCCTAGGCTTGGGAAGGTTACTTTTTCGGCCCGGCCGATTATTGTGAGCTCTTTTTTCATACGAAGTCCGCCTTAAAGCTTTGCTGAACGAATTCGATCGAACGCTGGATGTTATCGTTCACGATGACCACAACGACGTCTTCAGGCTGCGCGATTTCGGCAGCGTGTGCAATTGCTTCGTCTTCACGAAGAATCCGTACGCTGTCGTCATTGACGGTCTTAATAGCTTCGTAAAAAATCTTTGATATCTTTCCGACGGCCTGCGGAAAACGTTTATTGCGCGGATCCGGCTGGCGCCAGTACCCATCGATTTTTTCATATACGATAACCGTGTCGAAGTGTTTACCGACCGTCACGCCTACATCCTTCAGCAGTTCATCGGTCCTGTCATACGCCATTCTGACGACGCCGATTACTTTACCGCCGGGTTGTGTTTGTGTCCTGGCTAGGTCAGCTATCATTGCGAGCGACTGTTTTTCGTGGGCATAATCGGCAATAATAGTAGCGCCGTTCTGGGCTTTAAAGACCGTCAGCCTACCCCCATACGGGTCAAGCCGCACCGATTCCATCGTTTCACGGAACGCATTCGGAAGCTCACCATTGAAGTAGCCGTAGAGAGCACCGCATGCACTCATTAGGTTCCATACGGACGGAGTGAATTTACCATCGAATGTCCAAGGGATTTTCGAAAGATCAGCCAGCACCGTGTCGCCTTCCTTCGAACGAAGTACGATGTCTGGCGCCTCGAAGGTGATTGCTTTGCCGCCTTCGTCGTAGTGCTTTTGAATATCGAACTGCGAAAACTCAAGTCCGACAGGTAACTTAGTGGGGTTAATGTCAAGCTCGTCAATTTCCCTTAGCATACGGACAACTAGTTCGTCGTCGGCATTAAAGACAGCCATCGAGCCTTGGCTCGAAAGCTGCGAAAATACAAACTTCTTAGCGTACGCGATGTCTTCTCTTGACTGTAAATCGTCACGTGAGCCCATATGGTCTTCAAATACGTTCAGAAATACTCCAACCTGGTGGGTTTGATAACCCATGCCGGCTTGGCCGCTACAACCGAGCGAGCATTCAAAAACAGCGACGCCGTCTTCCTGCAATGACGGGTGTGCTAAAAATTCCCAAAGGTAACGCCCCGGGGCTTTCGTGGGCACTATGTCCCACGTCGCCTTAGATTCTTCAAGTGTGCTACGACGTTCACCGTTCATGAAATGACCGGTCGTGTCTACCTTAAGAACGTTCTTGCCCAGCTTTTGAAGCACATCAGCAATAACAGCGACAGTCGTCGTCTTACCTTTCGTACCCGTGACCGCTACGATTGGAACTATGGCCATATAAGCTCCTTTCTTTCACCGGCGCAATCTAAACCATACTTACCGACGACTTTATTTTATTTACTGTTTATATTATAGCAATTTTTGTAAATAATGTCAATACTGTACCTCCGTTACGAAAAGAGTGAGCGTTTTTTGTTTTCGCGCATGGATTCGAGTAGTTCTTTTTGCTTTTTTGATAGTTTTGTCGGTGTATCGACGATGATTTGTACGATGTGGGCGCCTCGGCGATCACTCCGTAAATGCGGCACGCCGTGTCCGGACAACTTGAAGTCCGTACCGCTTTGCGTGCCGGCTGGAACCTTCATTCGAACCTTACCGTCAACGGTTTCGACGTCTATTTCCGTTCCCAGCGCCGCGTCGACCATATCGATATGCTGTTCGCTAAGAATCAGATCACCTTCACGGGTGAATTTTTTGTGCGCCTTAACCCGGACATGAACGTACAAATCGCCTTTCGGACCGTTTGCTGTCGCTTCGCCTCGTTCCTTCAGGCGGATCGTCGCGCCGTCGTCTATGCCGGCTGGTACTTTAAGCGTGATCGTTTGCTTTCGACGTTCGGTGCCACGTCCGTGGCAGACCGTACAGACTTTCTCGGGTACTTTGCCGCGGCCGTTACAGGTTTCGCATGTGACGGCCTGTTGAATCGCGCCGAACATCGTGTTCATGACACGTGTCTGTTGACCGGCACCGTGGCATGTCGGGCAGACTTTCAGTTCATGACCGGGTTCGACGGTCGTGCCATGACAGTGCGAACATTCGTCTTCCATGTCGAATGCCATATCGCGCTCGACACCGAAGATAGCTTCTTCGAACGTCAGCTGAATCTGCGTTTCAACATCGCGTCCGCGCACCGGACCGCGGCTTTGTTGACCGCCGCCAAAGAATTGACCGAATATGTCTCCCAGTCCACCGTCTCCGAAATTGAACTCGAAACCTTGCCCGTTGAAACCTTCGAACGGATTGCCGCCGCTATAACCGCCCCCGGATGAACCGCCGACACCGGCGTGACCGAACTGATCGTAGCGCTGGCGTTTTTGTGCGTCTTTTAAGACCTCGTACGCTTCGTTCACTTCCTTGAACTTGGCTTCGTCTCCCCCATCTTTGTCGGGGTGATATTTGACGGCAAGTTTGCGAAACGCCTTTTTTATTTCGTCGGCGCTGGCAGTTTTAGAAACACCTAAGACTTCGTAGTAATCTCGTTTTGACATCTGTTACAAGTATAGTAAATTAGCACTCAAAAATCTAGAGTGCTAGTTGTTTGACTCATCATGCGACTGAAACACGAACCGCCGCTGCACCAAGAAATTCCATGCCATCGTGCCGAAGCCGGCTATTACTTTGGCGGTGTTGGTCGCGAGCAGTTCGTTCAGCCCCTGGTCATGAACACCGACCTCCTCGTAGATGTTTTCAAGCGCTCCATTTCCGAGTACGAATAAGACCGCGCTTTGAAGCACGAAAATCCCAATGGCGACCGACGCAAAATATAAAAACAGTGTTTTTAGTTCGTCATGCGCTTTGTCTTTGAACACGACATTCCGATTTAAGATGTAACTGAACAGGCTTGATACGGAGGTTGATATGATGTTCGACATGATAAGCGGCAAGCCTACAATGTGGGTCAGCGCATTCAGCAGCCCATAGTCGATCGACGTCGAACAAAACCCGACGACGCTGTAACGACCGAATTCCTTCTTTTCTGCCCGACTTGGCATTTAGAACCTGTCACGGATGTGCGAGAAACTAAATTCCCATGTCGCGTCCGTCTTTTTGTGCGGGTTAAAGATATTCTGCGGGTCGTACAACTGTTTGATTTCTTTCATGTAGCCAAGCACCTGTTCACCGTACATTTCTTTTAGCCATGGACCACGAATCATGCCGTCGTTGTGCTCGCCAGACACGCTACCGCCATAGTGGATGACCATGTTGTTAACTTCTTTCATGGCTGGCTCTAGCTTCGCTCGTTCCTTCGGGTCTTCAATCTTCATGAGCGGGATGACATGGAAGTTACCGTCGCCCATATGACCGGCAATGGTCGCGAACAGTTTGTACTTTTTAATGATTTTTCGAAGCTTAGGCAAGAACTCGGCCAAATGTACCGGTGGCACCACAAAATCGTCGATGAACGGCGCGGTGTGTTTGTCTTTTACTTTACTGCGGAGCAGTTGGAAACTGTAACGGCGCATGACCCAGAATTTTTCGCTTTTACCTTCGGTCGGTGTTTCTTCAAAACCATTGATCTCGTACTTGGCACGTTTGTGAGACAGCTCTTTATGAAGCGCTTTTACCTTTTCTCGGACTTCATCTTCGGTGTGGCCATTGAACTCAACCATAAGCACCAGCTTTGGAATGCCATGAAGCAGCTGCAGGCCGTCTGGAATTAAGTGGATAAGCAGCTGAATGAATCGCTTAGGACCGAGTAGCTTCAAAAAGCTTGGCATAAAACGAATGGACAGCCATAGAGTTTTGTCATCGAAGCTTTCGAACGTCGCAGGGTTGTGTTTTAGCACCGTTGGAATCAATTCACCTAAATCATCGATGTCGCGTAGGAACATTACCAACAGTCCGGAATGTTCCTTGTGAGGTACGAGTTTGACTGTGCCCTCCGAAATAAGCCCGAGCGTCCCCTGCGCACCCACGAACAACTTAGTCAGGTCGAATATGCCGGTTTCGCGGTTCCAGACATTCCATAAATGATAGCCGGTCGAATCTTTAGATACGTTCGGCTTAGCCGCCTGAATCTCTTCATAATGTTCGTCTAGCAACTCAAACGTCTTTTTGTATAAGTTGCCTTCAAAGTCACCTTGGCTCATTTTGCGCACCAGTTCGGCCTTGGTGAGTGGCTTAACGACGTACTCGTTACCGTCACTTAAAATCATTTTCAGTTCGGTCACAAAGTTATCGGTCTTGCCATATTCGAGCGATTTTTCGCCGCCGGCGTTGTTACTGAACATACCGCCCACGGACGCCATGTCCCGACTGGCCGGATAGCTTGGTAGCAGGCTACCGTGCTTCAGCGTTTCGACTTCAAAATCCTTATACATCATGCCCGGTTGTACGGTCGCCTGTTTGCTGCTGACGTGTACAAGTTTCGTCATGTGCTTCGACACGTCGAGCAGAATTGAGTCACCAATCGCCCCGCCCGACATATCCGTTCCTCGACTGCGGGGAGTAATGCTTAAGTTTGGGTAGTCTTTTTTGTGTTCGCTCACAAACTTTACGACGGCTTTTAGATCATCGGCATCTTTCGGGTAGCCAACGACGTCCGGCTTCAGTTCAAACAAGCTCGCGTCGTGACTATAGAATTCGCGGGTCTGATCATCTGCTTCAAGCTCACCTTTAAAAATTTTGGCAAGTTCTTTTTGTATGTCCATTACCCTCTATCCTAGCCGTCGGGGCCGGTAAGCACAAGGGATATGATGTTGTATACTGGCGGTAATGGCTACTTTGTCGCAGCGTTTCAATCGGAACACCGGCCGCATATTCGGAACCATACGTGCTGAATGGCGCGAATTGTATGGCCGCTACTTTGGCAAGATTCGCCGGTTCGACGGCAACGCCGAAGAAATCTGCGAACAGATTATAGACGAGTTATGGACAGGTGACTTTTACAAGACGTCGCTCGGTCACTTCGACTTTTTTTGGATGCGCGACTTCGGTACCGTGGCGGAAAGTTTGGTACGCCTGGGCCGCAAAAAGCATGTCATTCATACTCTCAAATGGGCACTCATGCACTACCGCCGCTCTGCTTCGGTTACCACCTGCATAGACAAACATGGCAACTGCTTTAACGCGCCAATGCATGCCGTTGATACATTGCCGTGGCTACTCCACTGTATTCATGTGTCCGGCTATGACCTAAACAAGTCTGAGCGGGCGTTCCTTGAACACGAACTTCGAAAATACACCCGTAAATACTTAGATACTACCGGCCACGTTCGTCCAATCAAATTTGCTGAAATGCGTGATGCCGTAATCTATGACCGTAGCGCTTACGCCGTCGCCCTAGTCGGCCGCATGGCGTACTGCGTCGAGCAGCTTGGATTGCAGGACTTCCCATATAAGTTGCAGAAATACCAAAAAGAATTGATTACCCGGTATTGGAACGGGCAGTATTTCAACGCCGATCGTACGACAGACGCCTTTAGTGCCGAGTGCGCTCTGTTCCCGTTCTTCCTAGGCGTCATTGAAGACGAAGCCTTGGCGGGCGCGACGCTTGATTATATCGTCGACGAAAAGTACGACCAGCCGTTCCCGATGATTTATACTAAGCAGCCCGACGCCTTTAACTACCACTGGTGGATGACCGCGCCTTTCATGCCGGAGTACGAAGGCTACACGCTATGGAGCTGGCATGGCATGTTCTACCTACATACGCTTCGGCGTTTCAACCGGCCCGAGTTCAAGACGCAGCGCGAGCGTTTCGCCAAAGGCATGATCGAACAGCATGGTATATTCCCGGAAATGCTGAACAAAGACGGGTCGTGGTACTACGCGCCGGTCTACCGCGGTGACCCCGGCATGGTGTGGGCCGGTATGTACGTCGACCTTGCCAGGCTAAATCACCGCCGAGCCCGTTAGCCGAGACAAATAATAGATATGCAAATCACCCCGCACTGATTTGGCTCAGCGCGGGGTGATTGTAGTTTGTGGAGAATTTATTTTTTGTCTTTTTCGTCGACGACTTCGCCTTCGACCGGTTCATCCTTGTCGGATTTTTTGTCGCCTTCTTCAGATGCAGGTGCGTCATCTTTTTGGGCTGATTCGTACAGCTTGGCACCGATCGGCATAATCGTGTCGCTCAGTTTCTTGGCTGCGGCTTCAAGCGCGTCCTTGTCGACTGAGTCGTCTTCTTTGACTTTCTTAGCTTCTTCAACGGCGTCGGCAATCGCCTTCTTGTCGTCGTCCGAAATCTTGTCCTTGTATTCGTCGGGCATTTTTTCGGCCTGGTAAATCGCGTTTTCCAACGTGTTCCGAGCGTCTACGGCTTCACGCTTTTTCTTGTCTTCGTCGGCGTGAGCTTCGGCTTCTTTTTGCGCCTTTTCAATGTCTTCTTTGCTCATGTTACCGCTGTCTTGAATGGTGACTGAGTTTTCCTTACCAGTACCTTTGTCTTTGGCAGTAACATTTAAAATACCGTTGGCATCCAAACTGAAGGTGACTTCAATTTGCGGCACACCGCGGGGAGCCGGCGCAATACCGTCGAGGATGAAGCGACCGAGACTTTTGTTGTCACTCGCCATTTCGCGCTCACCTTGTAGCACGTGGATTTCAACTTGTGGCTGATTATCAGCTGCAGTACTGAAGGTTTCGCTCTTGCTAGTAGGAATGGTCGTGTTTCGTTCAATCAGCTTGGTCGTTACGCCACCCATGGTTTCGATACCAAGACTGAGTGGAGTCACGTCAAGCAGCAGTACGTCTTTGACGTCACCTTGCAACACGCCGCCCTGGATAGCGGCACCGATGGCGACGACTTCGTCCGGGTTAACACCCTTCAGTGGGTCCTTACCAAAGATTGCTTTGACCTTTTCAACGACGGCAGGCATACGGGTCATACCACCGACCAGCACGACTTCATCGACTTCGCTGGCTTTGACACCGGCGTCTTTGAGGGCTTTTTCGACTGGGTCGGCCAGACGGTCAATCAGATCTTTTACCAATTCTTCGAGCTTGCTTTTGGTCAGCTTGTATTCGAAGTGTTTCGGACCGTCGGCGTCGGCCGTAATGAACGGCAGGTTAATTTCGTATTCACTGGTACTTGAAAGTTCTTTCTTAGCCTTTTCTGCTTCGTCCTTCAAGCGCTGCATAGCAGCCTTATCGGACTTTAGGTCGACACCTTCTTGGTTCTTGAAGACTTCAAGGAAGTGGTTGACGATTCGGTTGTCAAAGTCTTCACCACCAAGGTGGGTGTCACCGTTTGTCGAGCGGACTTCGAACACGCCGTCACCGAGTTCAAGAATAGAAACGTCGAAGGTACCACCACCCAGGTCGAAGACGGCAATCTTTTCATCTTTCTTAGAATCAAGGCCATAAGCCAGCGCGGCAGCGGTCGGTTCATTGATGATTCGCTTGACTTCAAGTCCGGCGATTTTACCGGCGTCCTTGGTTGCCTGCCGCTGAGAGTCGTCAAAGTAGGCAGGGACGGTAATGACGGCTTCGGTGACCTTTTCGCCTAGGAAGGCTTCGGCGTCGGCTTTGATTTTCGAAAGGATCATGGCCGAAACTTCTTCTGGCGTGTAGTCTTTGTCACCCATGGTTACAGCGACGCCATCGCCCTTTTTGACGATTTTGTACGGCATGATGTCGTGGTCTTTTTGAACCTCATCGTCGGTAAACTTACGACCGATCAAACGCTTGACGCCGTAAATAGTGTTCGTGGCATTCGTTACTCGTTGACGCTGTGCCACCTGACCGACCAGGCGTTCGCCCTTTTTGTTGATAGCGACCACACTTGGAGTGGTGCGGTTACCCTCGGCATTTGCAATGACTTCCGGCTTGCCGGCAACCATATAAGCAAAGGCACTGTTGGTAGTACCGAGGTCAATTCCGATAATTTTTCCCATAAATGTAGTCCCCTTTCGTAGTTAGAAACAAGAGTATTAATCTATATCTATTTTAGCACTCCTCGTAGTACAGTGCCAAAACTACCTCTATTGTATACAAATTAGCACTCTCGTGTCAAGAGTGCTAATTTGGTAATCCACCTCTGTTTTTTTAGACTTTTATCGTCTTCTTGCGGAACAAGTACGCCGCCACTGGCATACAGACGACGATAATACCGATTGACCAAACAAGGGCAAGCCAACCGTGATCGCCTATCGGCGTGCCGATCATCATACTTCGGATCGCCTCAATCACATGGGTAATCGGTTGGTTTTCTGCGAACGGTCGGATCCATGAAGCCAATGAATCGGTCGGCGCGAATGCTCCCGACGCGAACGTCAATGGGAACACAATAAGGAATGACATCCACTGCACGCCCTCGACACTGCCGGCAAGTACGCCCATTATGGCCGAAAGCCAGCTGAAGGCCAACGTGAAGATCACAAGGATTCCAATAATGACCAGCCATTCACTAAAACTTGCGTTCGGACGGAAGCCGAATAACAGTCCTGTCAGCAGCATGACGATCGTCGATATTCCGTTTCTAAACACATCTGAAATGACATGCCCGTTCAGGACGGCAAGATTGCTCATAGGAAGACTCTTAAACCGGTCAACGATACCCCGCTGCAAATCGTTCGCGACAGCGATCGACGTTGTCGTCGAACCAAAGGCGACGGTCTGTACGATGATTCCGGCCATCAGGAACGACAGGTAGTCGATTCCCTTAGGCAGAGCCAAACCGACGGCATTGAACACCGCCGTAAACAACACCAAGAACATGATCGGTTGAAAGAACGTACCGATCAGCTGGTCACGGTTACGGATGATGTGCGTCGAGCTGCGTTTAACCATTAGCAGCGAATCTTTAATGGCAAGCAGTGGTTTTGGCTGTTTGGAAAACTCAAGTTTTACGGTCGATTTAGAGTCCATATTACTTCTTTCCTTTCTTGGCTTTAGGCGCTGCTGATTTTTTTGTCTTGCCGGTCAGACTTAAGAACACGTCGTCGAGCGTCGGCTTATGAATGGCCATCGACGCGATTGGGATCTTCGCTTTTTCAAGTGACGTAAGCGCAGCTTTCACATCCTTGTTGGTATCGGCAATCATAACGGTCACAGTCAGTTCACGTCCATCGTTATCTATGACCGATTTTCCAAGTGCCTTCACGGCATCTTTTAGCTGGCTCTCTTTCGCGAATGTCAGCTCCAGTCGGTCACGTCCTACTTTTGCTTTCAGTTCCTTGGCAGTGCCTTCAGCAATAACCTTACCACCGTCAATCACGACGATGTTATCGGCCAGCTGGTCGGCTTCTTCAAGGTACTGAGTAGTAAGCAGAATTGTCTTACCCTCTGCTTTTAGCTGATTGATAATTGCCCACATAGCGAGACGACTTCGCGGATCAAGTCCGGTTGTCGGCTCATCCAAAAAGATGACCGGAGGTGTGGCGATCAGACTGACCGCGAGGTCAAGGCGACGTCGCATACCGCCAGAATATGTTTTAACCGAGCGACCACCTGCTTTTACCAAATCAAATTCTCGTAGCAGTTCATCTGCGCGGGCGACAGCACTTTTTTTCGTTAAACGGTACAGCTGCCCCATCATGATAAGGTTTTCGCGTCCTGTCAGAATTTCGTCGACAGCCGCTGACTGACCAGTCAGTCCGATCATACTTTTGACCGCTTCAGGATCAGACTTAACATCGTTGCCTTCAATACTGACGCTGCCCCCGTCGAAGTTTAATAGCGTGCTCATAATGCGGACGGTCGTGGTCTTGCCTGCACCATTCGGCCCAAGAAGTGCCACCATGGTTCCACGTTTGACAGTAAGGTTAAGGCCTTTTAAGACCGAGTTTTTACCGTAAGACTTTTTAAGATTTTTTACGACGATCGCGTCATTACTAGGCATAGGCGAAGGAGTCCCCTTAAAAATAGTATCTTTTTACTATATCACGAGAGGTCAGACTTGGTGACCTTGACCATGCTGGGGCGCATAACGATGCCGTCGACTTTGTAGCCCGGCTGCAGCTCTTCAGCGACGACTTCGTGGTCGCCATCGGCTTCGTCGTCAAATTGAACGGCGTCGTGGAGGTCAGGATTGAACGCGGTCCCTGCACTTGCTTCGATTCGCTCGACGCCCATGTCGCTGAGCGATTTTTCAAGATTCTTGGTGAGATTGACGACGCTGGTCGCCCAGGCATTGTCTTTCAAATCATCCGGCAAGTGACTGATGGCGCGTTCAATATTGTCGACGACCGGCAGCAGTTTTAGTATCGCATTTGCACGACCTGCGCCGCGGGCCATTTCTTTCTCGGCTTCGACGCGCTTACGAAAATTTTCAAAGTCAGCACGCGTACGCTGCAGGTCTGCCGTCAGTTCCGCCACGCGCTGTTCAAGTTCTTCTTGTTTCTTACTTTTTGCCATGTCTTCTCCGTTTTATAAGGTCCAATACATCATTCGCGACCATTAACACAGTTTCGCACCTACAACACCTCTTCGAGCATTGCGCCGGTCTGACGCACCAACCGCATAACCCGGGCATAACTTTGCCTCGTCGGTCCAAGCACTCCTATGTAACTGTTGTCAGAAAACGGTGAACGGAAACGGCTGATAATGAGTGTCGCGCCGCTGCTTTTTCCAATCGGGTTTTCGCTGCCGATGAATACGTTCAACGGCTCGTTTGGCGCCGCTTCGCGTAGCCATGGTTCCAAGTTGTCGAGCAGGCGTGCAACATTCTGAGCGTGAACGCCGCCCATGAATTCCGGCTGCGAAAAAAGGTTACCCATACCGGCCAGGTATAGCTCGTCGCCGATAGTTGCAAGGCCCAAATTCTGAGTCAGATCCACTAAGCTGTCAACGGCCGAGCGGATGGCCCGATCCGCCCGACTGCCGTGGGTTGAGACCCGCGCTTCGATCGCTCTCGCACTGCGATCGACAAGCTTCGCTGACTCTTCCTGTTGGTTGGTCAAAAGGTTCACATAAAAACGGTAACCGGCGTCAGTCGGAACACGGCCGGCACTGGTGTGCGGTTGTGTAATAAGTCCGGCCTCTTCGAGCTTGGCCATTTCACTACGTATGGTCGCACTCGAAACGTTGAACAATTTAGCCAGCGTCACGCTGCCAACAGGCGACGCGACTTCAGCGTATTGTTCAATGATGGCGGTCAAGATCGCGATTTGACGTTCTGTCATGCCGTTATTATAGCGCTGTTTGGCACTCGTCGTCAATGAGTGCCAGCTATTATGCAAGCCAGGTCTTATACGCGTTAACGATTCTATTGACGACTTCGTCGATAGGATATTTTGCCGTATCAATCACCAGATCGTAGTTATCCGTATTATATGGATTAATACCATACAGTGATTCATAACGACGCGTCTCGCTGTCCAACCGCTGCTGCAGTTCTTCGACATATTCTTCGTGATCTTCCGGAATATATTCGTTGGCCGACTGACGTTCGTCCGATGCCATGATAATCCGCTTCGCCGCGACAGTCAGATCCAAATCAAGGTAGACCTTGAACGAATTCGGCATCCAATGCCATGCCGTTCGAGAATCAATCACGATGTCCGAATCGGTTCGTCCAATTTCTTGCAAGCGCTGGTCGACCAAATCATCGATACTTGATTCTTTTTCGGCCTGTTGGTTAGCGCTCTTTACGTCAAGTCCCCGTTCGGCCGCAATGGACCTAAATAAGTCACCCGATGAAAAGTGGCGGTATTGTAATTTGGCGGCGACGCCTTTTGAGGTCGATGATTTACCGCTCCCAGGTTTTCCTGCGATAGTGATGATAGAAGTTTTGTGCATTAGCCGTAGTATAGCATGCCACCCCTGTTACTCCTATGACTTCAATCGTGTAAAAAGGATTCCTGATATACTTTAGGGCAATGAAGCGTCTCACTGCATTTCTTCGGTCCGATTGGGCATTTTACGTGCCGCTTGGCCTGTTCGTATTGTCAGTGGCGTGGGTTGCAATCAGTAGCATTTACCCAATGGCTTTCGATGAGGAATTCCACTATGGCCTGATTAAGATTTACGCGACCAGCTGGCTTCCCTATGGTATCCAACATACTTCCGATATGGCACAGTTCGGCGCGGCGACTGCCGATCCATCGTACTTGTTCCATTACTTGATGAGTTTTCCGTATAGGGTGCTCGCTTCGCTCGGACTGTCCGATACGGCGATCATTGTTGTTCTTCGTTTGTTGAACCTTGGTTTTATTGTGTCTGGACTTGTGGTCTTTCGAAAAGCTATCCGCAGCGCTGGCGTCAGCAAGACTGTCACGAACATTGGGCTGTGGCTGCTCATGCTTATTCCCGTGTTTATCATGCTTGCCGCCCAGATTAACTACGACAACTTGTTGTTCCTGGTGGTCGCATGGTCAATATTGCTGATCGTCGACATGACAAAACAGACCCGAAAAACCGGAGTGATACCACTTTTATCGACTTGGTTACTAGCCGTCGCGATATTAATAGGCATATCAATAAAATACGCATTCCTCCCAATCGCGTTGGCACTATTCATCTGGTCAGTTGGCCTTGCCATCGTAAGTTTCCGACGGCAAAAAAAATCATTACGTATTTTCGGCCGGACACTAACATCGCAGCTTGCATCGTTTTCAAAGTGGACACTTAGCGGACTCATCTGTATTTCAATACTGAGTATCTTTTTCGCGTCGCACTACATCGTTAACCGGACGACCTACGGCCACGCTATTCCGTCCTGCGAGCATGTGTTCACCGAAGATGAATGCTCCGCTTACGGTCCATGGAATCGCAACCGCTTATATATTTCTGAGCGCGACCAATCGTTCAAGCCGTTGTCGTATCCGGAATACATGGCCGTCGAATGGTTCCCCGGAATGACAGAGCGCCTTACGTTCGCACTCGCCGGAAAGACGAATGACTTTCAAACCAAGCCGGCACTTCCAGTCGTGGTGTTTGGGTACGTTTTACTTACAGTGATCGGTTTAGTCTGCTTCGTCATCCAAGCCGCTAAACGAAACATCACCTGGTTTGGCTGGCTTACCGTTCTTCTTACTGGAGTATATGCTGGCGTACTGTCTTTACAGCTTTACGGCGATTACGTTGAAACTGCACGACCGGTCGCAATCAACGGTCGATACCTGCTTTTGCTATTACCGCTCGCGGGAATTGTCCTACTTCAATCTACGGTTACAGTATTTAAAAAAGTTCCGACACATATCAAAGTTGCCATTGGTATGGGTATCGTTGCCGTACTGCTGATTGGCGGTGCAGGCGTCAGTACGTACATTGTGCAGTCCGAACCTCACTGGTTCTGGCCAGGGTTTGGACAGACAAGTCAGACGATATTCAAAAACGTGCTGAGTGCGCTCGTCCTTCCTTTTAGGTTCTAGTCCCGCTTTAACATGACGGTAAAGGCCTCTGACGGAATGTCGACTTTGCCGAACCGCGGTTGTTTCAGGAGGGGCTTGCCCCTCCGCATGATCGCCGAAATAAATTCGCCAATCATGCACCTCCCCCTAAAGAATCGCTCACTAATCCCGCTTTAACATGACGGTAAAGGCCTCTGACGGAATGTCGACTTTGCCGAACCGCTTCATGCGCTTTTTCCCTTTTGCCTGTTTGGCGAGGACCTTCTTTTTTCGCGATACGTCACCGCCATATAGACCGGTCGTGACATCTTTTCGGTAGGCGCTGACGTCTTCGCGCGCGATGAATTTACCACCGATCGCCGCTTGCAGACTGACCTGGAAGTTCTGACGAGGAATGACTTCTTTTAGTTTTTTGACGGTTTCGCGTCCAAGGCTTTGACTTTCCGACCGGTGCGCCATGACAGACAGCGCGTCGACAATTTCACCGGCTACGTAAAAATCTACCTTCACCAGGTCTTCGGCTCGGTATTCACTTAGTTCATAGTTAAAGCTCCCATAGCCGGACGTAACGCTTTTTAGTTGGTCGTAGAAATCTGTCAACAGGTTCGCGAGTGGTGCTTCAAAACTAATAAGCGCGCGTTCATCTATGTAGCTTAAGTTCTTTTGCCGGCCGCGCTTACTGACGATGAGCTGAATAACGGCGCCGATATATTGTTCGGGGACAACTATTTCGCCGTTAATCCACGGCTCGCGGATTTCGGCAATCTTAGTAACGAGCGGAAGGTCGGCAGCTGATTTTATGTCGACCTGCTCACCGTCGGTCATCGCTACCTGATAATCCGTACTTGGATTCGTCACGACCAAGTCAAGGTTGTATTCGCGCTCTAACCGCTCGCGAACGATGTCCATATGAAGCAGCCCCAGGAACCCGATGCGAACTCCAAACCCAAGTACCGGCGAATTCTCAGGCTCAAATTGAAGCGCCGAATCGCTCATACTTAACTTTTCAATCGCCTCCTTTAACTCTACGTAATCTTCGTTTGTAACCGGAAAGAACCCAGCATACACGAACGGCTTGACGTTTTTGTAGCCAGGTAGCGGCTGATCGGCATGAGCACGTTTAACCGTAATTGTGTCACCGACGCGCGCGTCACGCGTCGTCTTCAGGTTCGTTACGATGTACCCGATTTCACCGGTTTCAAGAGAATCGCTCGGCCGCATGGTCGGTGAAAGTGACCCGACTTCGAGCGCTAGCCCGCTTGCACCGGTCGCGAGCATTTCAATCGTATCGCCCTTTTTGATTTGGCCGTCAAACAAGCGGGAATAAAGAATGACACCTCGGTAATCGTCGTAGTAGCTGTCGAATATCAACGCTCGCGTCGGGTCGCTAGCGGCACCGATCGGTGGTGCTATTTGCTCAATGACCGCGTCGAGCACGGCTGGAACACCTTCGCCCGTCTTAGCGCTGATTTTCAAAATGTCTTCTTCGTCGCAGCCCAGAAGATTGATGACTTGGGCACTAACCTTTTCAACGTCCGCCGCCGGCAGATCGACTTTGTTAAGGACCGGAATAATAGTCAGGTCTGCCGCAAGCGCCAAATACACGTTGGCAAGCGTTTGCGCTTGGATTCCCTGCGACGCGTCGACCACCAAAATCGCGCCTTCGCAGGCTTCTAGGCTACGACTAACTTCGTACGAAAAGTCGACATGCCCGGGGGTGTCAATCAGGTTCAGTTCATACCCTTGATATTCCATCCGGACCGGCGCTAATTTGATAGTAATACCTTTTTCGCGCTCAAGATCCATGCTATCAAGCAACTGACTTTTCATATCACGTTTGTTTACCGTGCCTGTTATTTCAAGTAGGCGGTCTGCCAGCGTCGACTTGCCGTGGTCGATGTGCGCGATAATACAGAAGTTCCTAATATGTGACTGGTCCATATGGTTACCCGCGCACGCTTCCGGCAGTAAAGCGCTTCACCGTGGCTATGATCGGATTTACTTCTTTCAGTTTAAGAAGTCGGCTGAACAGCACGTATGTCACAATACTGACGCCGACGATAAGGACGAATTTCGGAAATGTGAAGTAAAAACTACTGCTCGCGCCTGCCTGGAGCGGAAAAATAAGTACCATGCAGTAACTGACAATGGCCATGAACCCAGTCGCGCTCATCATGCGCCAAATTCCGCTCCAAAACGTCCTATCGAACAAACCGCCAAGCCGGACCGACATGACGATGAACAATATAACCACTTCAGTCGCGGCCATGATTGACTGTGCCCACGCCAAACCATATGCACCCATGTTCAGTACGGCGGTGAATAAAACAGCCAAGGCGATGTTCAGGCCAATCGAAAAGAACGAGATGTAAAGAGGAGTCCTGGTGTCTTGCTGTGCGTAAAACGTCCGGGCAGCGATATAGTAGATTGACCTAAACAATATGACTGTCGTCAGAGCGCCAAGCAGTCCTGCCATCAAGGGGTCACCTTCGTTCTTAATGAAGCTAATGACATAACCACGAGTAAAGAATGTAATGATGGCGACCGGCAAGCTTAACCATATGATCACCCGAAGTACCGTACGGAGTTCGGATTTAAAGAGCTCTGTCTTACCTTCACTCAACCGCTCGGTCATCTGCGGGAAAGCGGCTGTCGAGATAGCGACTCCGATAAGGTTGATTGGCGCCATCATTAGTGTCGTCGCATAATTGTATGCCGTAAGTGTCCCGGCGGCCATGCGTGATGCCAAGTTCGTCTCAACGATACCGACGACATAGTCCATTCCTTGGTCGAGTGACCGCGCTGGCAGCAGGCTTAGCACTTTGCGGAAGCCTTTGTTCTTCCAATAAATCTTGAACCGATAGTCGAAGCCCAGCCCGATCAGTCCGATACTACTAACGATGAGCTGCATGATCGAGCCGAATACGACGCCGAGTGCCACTCCCATGATTCCGCCATCGAATACCTGCCAACCGAATATATTAATGCCGTTGGTAAAGAATAATATTCCGGTAATGATACCGAGGTTGTAAATGATCGGTGCGAGCGCATAGAACGTGAACCGCCCGACTGCCTGCTGAATACTGGCAATAACCGTCGCGACCGCGAATAGGAACGGGTTGACAGCGATAACACGCATCATGCTAACGGCCAATGCAGTCCCGGATTCGCTTAGTCCGGGTGCGATGACAAACCGAATAAGTGGTTCGGCGAAAATGATAATCAGAATGCTGGCGACCAGCGTAGCCAGTGCCATCAGGTTGACAAGGCTCGTCGAAAGCCGCCATGCGGATTTTTTATTACCGCTCGCCATGCGCTGGTTAAATACCGGTATGAACGTGACGCTCAGAGCGCCCGACACCAAAATGAAGTACATGAAGTCCGGTAGCAAGAACGCGGCGTTGTATGCGTCCAGCCCTACCGGGTAGGTATCATAGTAAAAGTTTGTCAGCAGACGGATCCTGATGATTCCGAATACCATCGAAGCGAGCAGTGCGCTCGAAAGCAGAATAGCCGCAAACTGAACGGTCAGTTTGCGGTTTGCTCTGGCGACGACGCTTTGGACACGGCCCATCAGTTGTTCCCTATGCTGCCGGGTGGAGCATTACTTCCTTTGGTAGAACCGCGTCTTTCAAGATAGCATTTACGACGTCTTCTTCCAGTGTTTCTTCCTTTAGAAGCGCCGCGGCCAATGTTTCAAGACTGCTCATGTTGTGTTTCAATACGATCTCCGCGCGCTCGGCGGCTTCTTTTATGAGGCCTTCGACTTCACGGTCAATCTCGCGTGCGGTGTCGTCACTGTACGGGCGTTCGTGGGTAATCTTGTCGAATACCATGCCGCCGTTATCGTCATGGAATACCTGGTCGCGAAGCCCCTTGCCCATACCTTGTTCGATAATCATGTCGCGGGCAATCTCGGTTGCCTTTCGCAGGTCACTCCCGGCTCCGGTCGTGATGCCATCGCTACCGTATTTGATTTTTTCAGCCACACGTCCGCCCATAGCCCTGGCCAAGATGTCTTTAAATTCATAGACATTTGTATAGCTTTTGTCTTCCGGCGGCAAGAACCATGTCACTCCACCGGTACCCCCGCGCGGAATAATCGTCACCTTGTGGACCGGGTCGCTGTCCGGCAGCACATGCCCGACAATGGCGTGTCCGGCTTCGTGGTAAGCGGTCAGCTCTTTTTCTTTGTCGTTCATAACCTTGGCTTTACGCTCCGGTCCGATGGCGACTTTTTCGAATGCTTCGGTTAAATCCTTGTTTGAAATCATCTTGGAGTTGCGGCGCGCCGCGATGATAGCAGCTTCGTTGGCGATGTTCGCCAAATCAGCTCCGCTTGAACCGGCAGTCTTAGCAGCCAGCTTATCCAGATTGACCGTCGGATCGGTCGGCTTGTTCTTGAAGTGCACCTTAAGGATAGCTTCGCGGTCACGTCGTTCGGGCAACATGATGTTGGTGCGGCGGTCGAACCGGCCTGGACGGAGCAGGGCAGGGTCAAGCACATCAGCCCGGTTAGTAGCAGCTAACACAATGACGTTCGTGCCGGTTTCGAATCCATCCATTTCCACCAGAATCTGGTTCAGGGTCTGTTCACGTTCGTCGTGTCCACCGCCCATGCCGCTACCGCGCTTACGGCCGACGGCATCTATTTCATCAATGAATATGATCGCCGGAGCGTTCTTTTTGGCTTTCGCGAACAGGTCGCGTACCCGGCTGGCACCGACACCCACGAACATTTCGACGAATTCAGAACCCGAAATACTAAAGAACGGTACGTTGGCTTCGCCGGCGACGGCCCGCGCCAGCATGGTCTTACCGGTACCCGGACTACCGACAAGCAGTACACCCTTCGGAATCTTGGCGCCGAGCTGCTGATACTTCTTCGGGTGCTTCAAAAAGTCGACGACTTCTTCGAGGTCCTGCTTAGCCGCGTCGTTACCCGCAATATCCGCGAATACGACCTTTTCTTTGTCAAGTCCGTACAGCTTGGCCTTGCTCTTACCAAACCCAAGCGCTTGGTTGTTCTGCCCTTGTGCTTGGCGCATCATGAACAGGAACAGTAGGCCGATTAGCACGACCGGCAGCAAAATGCTGGCCGCCGCCCATAGGGCGTTCCCGGTCTCAGACGGTTTTTTAATACTGACGTCAACGTTGGCGTCCTTGTTCAGGCCTTGTTCATAAATACTGGCATTCGGTTCTTTGGTCGACTTTTCGGTGGCTTTGTCTTGACCTTTCGGCGTGACTTTCACGTCATCACCTTCAATCTCAATTTTTGAGATCTCGCCTTTGTTTGCCCGTTCGGTAACGCTTTTGAGGGATACTTGCTTCAGACTTTCCTGCGGGGACGTGATAGCAATAACAGCGAGCGTCGAGGCAACGAGTACTAGCCAGAACAGGCCAAGCCGTACCATGTTGCTCATGCGTTTGCCAGATGAAGGTTTCTTTGCAGCCATAAAGTTAAATTATCGTCCTTTCTTGTTCAGTCAGAATGCTCAAGTTACTCCTTGAAATCACTCCTATAAATATAGCAGTCATAAGGGGTGTTTGACAATGAACTCCCGTTTAGTGAACCTCACCGACATTCGTTCTCCCGGCTCATACACGGCACCGGGCTTTGCCGTTTTGATGGCATGGAGCAATCGTCTGCGTCTTGGGCGGTCGAGTGAAAGTGATTCGCTGGCCAGACTGGCGCGCAGCAGTTCAAGTGCCGCTGCGTCTTCAATCATCGTCAAAAAATAGCGAGAACTCGTAGCTAGTCGCGCCGCTTCGGCGTCAATATCAGCCGCGAGCCATACTTGCCGCTGCCATAAGTCAATCAATTCTTTCCTTGACTGGTTATCCAGCACGCTCAATCGTTTCCGAAGTCGGTTACGAAGGTATACGTCCGACGTGTTGGTCGCGTCTTCAACCCATTCCAAACCGTTTGCCACGGCATAGTCGTAGAGTTCTCGTTTAGACAAATCGAGCAGAGGGCGATCAATCGTAGGGTCGTTCATCACAGCCAAGCCGCGCCACCCAGTGCCTCGCACCAAATTAATCGCGATCGTTTCAAGGACATCGTCCTGATGATGCGCGGTTGTAAGCGTCGCACTGTGCTTCGTGGTCACGCGCCGCAAAAAATCATACCTGGCACGCCGCGCCGCGTCTTCGCTCGCGTTTCCACCAAGCTCACCTCGCTCCGTTTCGAACGGTAGGCCGTACCGTTTTGCTAAGCCGGCCACGAACCTGGCGTCTTCATCTGATTCCGACCGAATACCGTGGTCGAAATGCGCGACTACCAACTCATGCTCACCCGACCGCACCAGCATATCCAGCAATGCCACCGAGTCCACCCCTCCGCTCACCGCGACCACATACTTCACGAGTCTAGTATACCGCTACAGATAGCGAGTGCTGCCAAAAGGTATTTTTTCTTTCACCATCCTGGTAGTCAACGTATCGGCAGAATGAATGACCCGTTTGCCATAGCGACTATTAATTTGGTCGACCGCATTTGTCAGTGATTTGTCACGCGCCAAGTCGTCACCGAACAAATGGAGCTGCGACTCATCGGGCTCGCTCAGTTCGTAACACGACACCCCGATTTCCTTCACGAACACCGGTGCGCCTTCGAACAGCTTCTTGGCCTGTTCAAAGATCGCTTGGTTCGAAAAGAACGGTACGGCCGCCATGTGCCGGGCATGCCAGTACGAACCGCGCCAGCCCCGGCCGGTATCGCTATAGCTCCGCGCATGAACTGATACGCCGCGTGCCACCAGGCCTTGCGACCGGACTTTCGCCCCGGTTTCTTCACATAAATGGTGCAGGCGCTTCAGTACTTCGGCTCGCGGCATCTTATAGCCGTCCAGTACGTATTGCCGACCGGCCGTGCGTATCGGGAAGTCCCGCTTGTCGACCTCCCAACCGCGCAGACGCTGGTGCCATTCCAGCCCGACGATGCTTTTAAACACCATCTTCTGTAGCAGCACCGGGTCAGCGTCCAAAAACTGCAGTGGTGTAAAAATGCCGACTCCGTTCAACCGCTTTTCAAACTGCTCGGCAATTCCGGTCAGGTCCGTCAGTTCAAGCGTGCCGAATACCTTGCGCAGGTTGTCAGCCGTAATGACGTCCAGTCCGTTAGGTTTGTGTAGGCTGGCGGCCGTCTTAGCCAAAAAGCGGTTGGTCGCGATGCCCACGTTACAGTTCATAGCACAGCCCACTTCGTTCCACAGCCGCCGTTTTATTTCCCAGCCTATGTCAACCAGGTCGCGGTTCTGCATGGCTAGCGTCGAATCCGAAAAATCAATCACGCCTTCGTCAATACTCTTCATGCGTACATGTGCCGAATAATCCTGCATGATCCGCATTAGCTGGTGGTAGACATACCGGTATTTCGGCGGGTCGCTCTCGAGCCCGATAAGGTCCGGGCACAACTTTTTAGCGTCTTTTAGGCGCATACCCAACTTTACGCCCATCGCCTTTGCTTCGTAGCTGGCGGTCACGATCATGGTGGTGTCGGTGCGGCGGTTCACGATCGCTACCGGCCGACCGCGCAGCCGTGGCCGTGCCTGCTGCTCGACCGTCGCGAAACAGCTGTTAAGGTCGATGTGAATCACGGTCGGCCGGGCGGCATTATAGTCGTTTCTCATGAGCGGTCGGCCTCCATGCTAAGTGTCCAGGTCAGGCGTTCGGCATCGAATTCCAACCGGTAGTCGGCTCCGCCGTCAGTCACGTCGAACATATGGACCATACGGTTGCCCTGCATGGTCGGGTGCCGTAGGCCGATTTCGCTAATTTCAATCACCCGGCCGTTTCTTCGACGGAATTTTATTGGTACGCATGGATTCAGTCCCGTGCCAAACGTCGCCACTACGTCTACCCGTTCGTTCAAAAAAGTTTCGTCATTCATGTAATTCTCCAAATTGATTATTTAGAGAAACGTTACAAATTGTTTCGCCCGTCGTGTTTCGCCCGTTTCTTATAGCGACCGCGCCGAAGACGATAAATGGATGACGAATCGCAAGGGACGCTTTGCCCGTCTAAAAGGGAAGGGCTAGTGTGTGTTGCGTGTCTGTATTTAGTATAAATCCTCTCGCCTTGCGGTGTCAAAATGTTATTAAACTATTTGGTTAAATGATGTCCTGACACCTATCTGGGATATCGGCTAAAGCCTCCTCCGTTCACTTGCGAAAAAATGTAAACACATTTTCGCTTCGTTCACTACACGACCCAGCGACTATCGCCAGACAAGCTGGCGAGTCGCTAGTTAAATCAAACACCGTAACCAAAGTAAAACTCCCACGCGACGGTGGGAGTTTTACTTTGGTAGCAGCGGCTGGGATTGAACCAGCGACCTTAGGCTTATGAGTCCTACGCTCTAACCAACTGAGCTACGCTGCCGTGATGGAAGTATTATCGTAAAGTACAACCGGTGCGGTTATGGCGAATAGATGCAGTTGGCTAGAGCGTTACGCTATTTTTATGCTCAAGGCTGTCCAACTGAGCTACGCTGCCGTGATGGCTACTCGGTAGATTGTAGCAAAATTGAATGCGGTTTTCTAGAGGTAGGGAGTGAAATGATACCGGTGCTATAATTGATGATAACCGTAAGCATTATGGATTTAGGGCGTTATGATATTTTTGGCCAAAAAGAAATGGCCCTTGAAACGGCTCAGAACAACCGCCGTTTAATAGCCGTTCGGTGGTGGTGGTTCCTGTTAATATTCGGTATCGTGACCGCTACGACCTCATTGACATCAGGTGGCGACGAGACTCGCCTGCGACAATACGGTACAATCTTGGTGCTCGGCTTAGCCTTTAACGCGGTATGTTATCTTGTCGTACGCCTATACCCGGCAAGTTTACGATTCCAGCAGATCTTTACGGTCATACAACTGGCCCTTGATCTTGTTGTCGTGGGTATCGTCACCTACGTGCAGGGTGGTGTCGAATCACGCACGACCGTGCTGTATATGTTCCCGATTCTTGCCTCGGCGCTGCTGTTCCGCGGCAATGTCGTGCTGCTCGCAGCGGCGCTTAGTGGAGCAACCTACGTATTGACCGTACTGCTCCATTACTACTTCCAAAAGCCGATGGTCCCTTTCGACCTTCTACTCGTGCCACTCATATTCTATCCAGCGGTATTCTTTTTGCTGGCCCGCGTTGCCGTATATTTAGAGCATCTGAAGTCAAACAAAGTGCGCGAAGCGGCGTATAATTCATTTCTTTCGCTCATTGGCCACCAGCTAAAACATCCGGCTTCGGCCACCGTAACGATCATTGACGCCATTGACCACGACCAAAAACTGATGCTCGACAAGAATGCCCGTCACTACATAGAACTGCTTAAGACCGAAAACGAGAACCAGATCCGCCTAATTGACAACCTACTGGAGTCCGCCCCTCAGCCACGCGCCGCATACCAGGAAGACGTGAATGTCGCTGCCGTGCTTGAAAAAACCGCCACCCGGCTAGCCGCCGCCAACGAAAGAACGGACGATTTGTCCAAGCGAAAAGACAGTCCGGCTTCGGCTATCGTACCGGCAAGCTCCGGCCGGTTGGCATTAGCATTCGGCAACATTTTCGATAACGCGTTCCGCTACAGCAAACCTGGCGACAGAGTAACATACGGCCTGACCGTCAAACGAAGCACGGTCGTCGTTACCATCCGCGACGCAGGTATTGGCATGAAGGAAGAAGACGTCATGCGGCAAATGCGCCGTCTTACCATAGAAGGCATTCGCGGCATGGAAGCCGGCGGACATTTGGGCGGCCTGGGCTTGGGTCTGTACGCTTCGTGGCGTATCATTCACTCATATGACGGCGAACTTGATATACATTCCAGTGAACAGATAGGAACAACGGTAACAATAACTTTACCAAGGAAGGACCCACATGAATAAGCACATATTAATGGTCGAAGATTTCCCGGTCATGCAACGATTTTACAAAGACGCGCTTGAACGGGCCGGTTACCGATTAAGTATTGCCGGTAACGGTGAAGAAGCGCTTGCAATGGTTGGCAGTACCGATTACGACATCATTCTGCTTGACCTGCTGCTACCCAAGTTGAACGGTATTGAGTTCCTTGAACGCTACCGCGACCGACCGGCGGGAACCAAAGTCATAGTCCTGACCGACTTTTCGGATGCCGGGCGAATGGAACGCGCCCGCGAGCTTGGTATTTCTGACTACCTAATCAAGTCAGAATACCCACCGTCGGAACTGGTTAAAAAACTAGACGAACTCGATAAACCAAAGAGCTCCGAAAACCCGTCAAAAAGCAAATAGGCAAGGTTACGATAAGCCCTATAAACTCGGGCGAAGGGACACCTCCACATCTTCCATTAAACTGACCTATTTACGTGTCTTCCTTGTTACATTTAACTTTTTAGTTAAATGTAATTTTTTTCATTATTTATTTTTTTCACCGGCGTTATACTTACTTCACCATTAACAGGAGGCCAGTTGTATGCAAGAAGAACAAACTACTACCAGGACGGTTGCCGATGAGCCGGCCGAAGCCCGTCGGACCACGACTCGTACATCTGTTTCCGGTGCGGTCGTAGCCCGGCGCGCCGTATACTGGATTGGCGGGTTCATCATCGCGCTGATTGCCCTTCGGTTCATATTCCTACTGCTCGGCGCTAACCGTGGCAGCGGATTCGTGGACTTTATTTATGATTTAACGAATGTACTTGTGGCACCATTCTCAGGGATTTTCGGGGAACCGACATTCGGGGTAGCGTACTTTGAAACCAGTGCGCTCGTGGCAATCATTATTTACGGATTGATCACGATTGGAATCGGTAAACTATTCACACTTAACCGTTCGGTTAATTAATTATTTCTTACTTCTGCCGTTCGGTTTTGTATCGTTCTAATTTTCTATAATTCAATATCTGTAAGAGAGGCCAGTTTAGAGGCGACGAACCCGCGTAGCTGTTCTGTGCTTCGTGCCTGGTTCCAGCTTGCGTTTTCCGGGTTGAATGTTGTTGTTTCCATCGTGGTGGATTCCTTTACATTTGTTGGTTTTGTTTGGTTGTAATATTATTTAAGCATAAACGTTCAAAAAAAGCAATACCTTTTTGACACTTTCTTATAGTTTTTTGCGTTTACAGATACGCTTATGGTATAAATAACGTAGGATTATACCTAAAAACCAAACAATATGAACACATTTGACTCGCTCGTGATCGTCGCGGTCGCAGCCCTTATCCACGCCAGCTTCCAGCTTAGTGTCAGCATGTTGACGCTACTGTCGAGCCATACCATCGGCGCAAAGCGTTCGCACGCTCGTCTGCTGGGCCTCACCAACGCGTTTACCCTAGGGGTTATGGTTATGACAGTATTGCTGCTATCGACGGTGGCGTTATTCGTGCAGCTCAAGTCGGCATTCGTCGATTTGTCCGTTCTATGGGTTGCGGCCTGCGGTCTGCTGTTCGGCCTCGGTCTCGCCGTATGGATTTTTTACTACAGAAAAGAGCAGGGGACTTCCCTATGGCTTCCCCGGGGAATGGCGCGCTACCTGTCTGACCGCACCAAAGCGACCAAACAGGCACCCGAGGCGTTTGGCTTAGGGCTTTCCAGCGTTATTGCCGAACTGCTGTTCATTTTCGCACCCGTATTGGTAAGTGCTCTGGTACTTATTAAGCTTGACCCTGGTATGCAACTGGCTGGAATCCTCCTCTACACTGCCCTTTCGCTCTCCCCTCTTCTTGTGGTCAACGGGCTCATCGGCAGTGGCCACAAAATCAGCCGAATCCAGCGTTGGCGCGAAGAAAATAAGACGTTCATGCAGTTTATAGCCGGTGGCGCCCTGATCGTGCTTGGATTTTATGTCTATGTCGACCAAGTGCTACAACCGACGGTGCTTGCCGCAGCGGGGAGTATTTAACATGCCAAAACCACTTATCGACGTAGTAAAGCGTGGTGGCGCACGATCAACCGAACGGTTCGACCGTGAAAAGCTGCACGCCAGCGTTCTCGCGGCTTGCTTGAGCGTCCGGAGCCCCCAAGGCATGGCCGAAACGGCTGCAACGTCAGTATGCAACGTCGTACTTGGCTGGTGCGAGTCCCGCCCGGAAATCACATCGGACGACCTTAGACGGGTTGCTTCGCGGCACCTTGAGCTGATTCATCCTGAAGCCGCGTACCTATATAAACATCATCGCCTGGTGCTGTAAGGAGTAATTCATGGCTAAAAAAGTACGATTCGACTTCGACCTCATCGTCATCGGCAGTGGCGCCGGTGGTAGTGCGGCAGCGAGCATTGCAGCCAGGCGCGGTCTTCGCGTGGCTATCGTCGAGGCCGACACGTTCGGCGGTGACTCGCCAAACTGGAGCGACGTTCCAACCAAGTCATTGCTGCACGCGGCGCATCTGTACGACGAGGCCCGTGAGGGCACGCGGTTCGGACTGCGTTCGGGCACGCTTGGCTACAATTACCCTAGCCTACGCGCTTGGAAAGACCTGGCCGTTAAGCGCACCGGCGCAGGTGGTAACCGCAAGTTCTACGAAAACGAAGGCATAGCCACCTTCAACTCCCCTGCCCACTTTTTGAGCCCGAATGAAATCAGTGTTAACCGGCGGCACCTTTCGGCCGAGCACTTTGTCGTCGCCACCGGTTCGCATTGGGTCATGCCCGACGTTCCTGGCCTGATGGACGCCGGCTACCTGACGCCGCGGACACTTCTTGAATCAATCCGACCGCCCAAAAGCCTGTTCATCATTGGCGGTGGCACGAATGGTGTCGAAATCGCGCAGATGATGGCAATCTTCGGCACAAAAGTGTACCTGTCCGAAGTCGCCGCTCGTCTGCTCCCCAAAGAAGACGAAGAAGTCGGCATACTGATGGAACGACTGCTGGCTGAAGACAAAGGCGTCAGCATACTGACCCAGACGCGGATCTTGAGTGTGCAGCGCCAAGCACTTCGTAAAAAAGTAACCTTTACCCGTGGCGGTGTCGAACGTACCGTACAGGTCGACGAAATCCTCATCGCGACTGGTCGCCGCCCGAATGTCGACCTTGGGCTCGAAAACGCCAGTGTTGCGTATACCCCTAAAGGTATCGAGGTTAATTCACACCTGCAAACCAGCTCCCGACATATTTATGCTGCCGGTGACGTACTGGGCCACAGTAGTCACACGCACACCGCCCTGCTTGAAAGCCGCGTGGCCGCACATAACATTTTGAACAAACAAAAGATTTCGCCGGATTACACGGCGACCCCACGGCTGACGTTCAGCTACCCTGGCGTCGCGTCGGTCGGACTTTCGGAAGACGACTGCATTAAACGCGACCTAACCATCAAGAAGTCTATCGCCCCGCTCAACATGATTGCTCGCAGCAATACTAGCGACTTCCGCGACGGATTCGTGAAGGTCATTACCGACAAGAACGGCGTGCTACTCGGCGCGACCGTAGTTGCGCCTCATGCAGCCGAAATCATTCACGAGCTTGCCCTTGCCGTTAAATACAAGTTGACAGCCGCCCAGGTCTCGGCAACCCCCCACGCTTTCCTCAGCTGGAGCGAAGCGGTACGAGTGGCTACCGGCCGTATCAGTTCGTAGTTTTTCGTTTAGGAGACTTCTTGCCTTAAACGAGCTGTCCTATTACAATTGTTACTATACAAGTTATAGTAACGGAGGGATCATGAAGGCAGCACGGATTAACGAATATGGAAGCGCTGATGTCGTACAAATTGTAGAGATCGATGCGCCGATCGCAGGCGAAGGCCAGGTATTGGTCGAGGTGCGTGCGTCGAGCATTAATCCATTCGACAAGACCATCCGTGAAGGCTACATGAAAGACGCGATTCCGCTCGAACTACCCGTCACGCTTGGCGGTGACATCGCAGGTGACGTCATAGAAGTCGGTGACGGCGTTGACGGCTTCGCCGTCGGCGACAAGGTGTATGGACAAGCTAACGTCGTAGCCGGCAATAGCGGCGCCTTCGCCGAGTTCGCGGCCGCCAAAGCCGGTGGACTTGCTACCATGCCCTCAAATTTAGATTACTTGGAAGCCGCTTCCCTGCCGCTTGTCGGCGTCAGCGCGCTACAAGCCCTGACCGAGCACATTAATTTGCAGCCGGACCAAAAGCTGTTCATCCACGGCGGTGGTGGCGGAATCGGTTCAATCGCCATTCAAATCGCGAAAAACATCGGCGCTTATGTCGCTACTACCGCAACCGGCGAGCAAATCGACATGGTGAAAAAGCTCCGGGCCGACGAAGTTATCGACTTTATGTCTGAAGACTTTTCCACCAAACTGTCCGGTTTCGATGCCGTGTTTGACACGGTCGGCGGTGATGAGTTCGTTAGTACCTTTGGCATTCTAAAAAGTGGTGGTACGGCCGTTTCTATGATTGCCTCACCGGACGAAGCCAAGGCGACCGAACTCGGTATTACTGCCCTAATGCAACAAACTCACGTCAATACCGACCGGCTTAACAGCTTGCGTCGCCTCATTGAAGACGGCATCGTCGCACCACAGGTCGACAAGGTCTTTTCGCTCGACGATATTCAAGCGGCCTTCAAGGCAAAGGAAGAAGGAACGGTTAAGGGTAAGGTCGTCTTACAAATTAGCGACGCGGCATAAGCCTGCAAGCCTTGGCCTGTTATCGGCCTATAATGTCCTCGACAAGTTCTTTACATCGCGCCCGTGTCTCAGACTCGGTAAGATCCTGATTCTCAGAGTTATCAAATGCTGCCCCGTAAGAACTTAGACGTGTTACGTCCGCGGCTTTTATACCACCTGACACCTTTTCGCACAGGCTTGGGTCTTTGGTGAACATCGCATCTTCTATCTGCCTCACATTTTGTTCACTGGCAAGGTTGGCGGCTTGTAAATCTGAAGCCGCTTTCGACGAAATAACGATATATAGAATTACTGCGATGGCAGCGACAAGTAGTATTACTACTCCTGTAACGAGAAACGTTTTATTTGCTGGTTGTGGTTTCGTCGAATTATTTACCGCCATAAGCGTATTCTAGCAAAAATGTCTCAAACGAGAGCAAAAAATGCATCAAAAGCCCGCCCTTTATTCTTAGTGGTAACCTATGAAATCATAATAAAGATCAAAGAATAATACTGGTAATTTGTTAAAGGGTTCAGGCGACCCAGAACCGGGTAACGATCATCGCGGCAATAATGAGCGTCCACACGATAGCAATCATGATGTCGCCACCAGCCTGAACGAATCGTTCCAGACTACGTCGGGCTGGTTTTCGTAGTGGTAGTTCGTCATAGTGTAGCCGGAACCACGCCCAATTCATTACAATAACCGCGGCATAGCAGAACAAACAGAAAATACAGATGTACCCGATAACATAGGTGCTTTGCCATAAGTACCAGGCGCCAAACCCTAAAAAGAATACGGCAAAAAAATGGAACACGTTTCGTAACGTCTTATTTAATTCGGTGCCGCTGGCTGCCGCTAAAGCGATCCCGGCCGTCAGTGCGAAGAACATCATACATATTAGAGAATTTGAGAACCCGAAGACCGATGATTGCCAAGCAGCAAATACGTTACTGCAACTAAAGACGGCATTGATATCGCACGTCAATCTAGTGACAGGATGTTCCGCGTACTGTATACGCTCTACCGTTTGTATTAGCGAAGCCGTAAGACCAACAAAAGAAGCTACAGCGATTGTCCACCACATATATTTTTTCGTTCTTTTCATGGATACCATTCTACTCCTACTTTATGAATGGAATGTGTGATTTTTGACGAACGAACAAAATCCAGGATTGCCCGCAAAGAAAAAACGACTACCAAACGGTAATCGTTTTTTCTTGGTTGCGGGGAGAGGATTTGAACCTCTGACCTCGTGGTTATGAGCCACGCGAGCTGACCAGACTGCTCCACCCCGCGGCAATGCTTAGCTATTCTAACAGAGAGGGGCTACTGATGCAAGCTGCGGTACGCGCCGCCGAACAGGAAGTTCACCCACGCCTGGAAGTTACTTTCTTGTACCGGACGTGGCGCCGTGTCGGCAGTCATCGTTTCGTCAGCCGACGCCGCCGCGGTATTCGGTGGCAAAATTAGTACCTTTTCGCCCGGGCTGACGAGCCCTAACTTTTCGCGGACAGCCAGTTCTTTATATTCGTCGCTTTTGTAATAGTTGCGTTCGTACTGCAATTTTTGCGTTTCCAACTTTGCAAGTTGCAATTGCCGCTGTTTAAAATCAACTTCCTTTTGCAAGGCGTAGTTACGCTCCATTGCTTGCACCGAACCCCATGCCCAACTGGCCGCCACTAATAAGCCAATGACCACGACAAGATTGTTCGTGGTGAAGTAATGGTGGCGTACATGGTAGTACAGTCGGTTTAGGTTTCTATTTTGCATGGTGGCGTTTAATTGCCTTCTCTTCGGTGCATTATAACCCAACGAGGTGAGAGATAGAAAGCTTCCCCGAAGCTTGCTATCCGAGCGAGGCAGGGTTTCAACTGCTTGCAGTTATAGCCTACAGGGGTTAATTACGCCATAACCGCTGAAACCAGCGGTTGAAACCCGGCCTTACTCGGTTTTAATCTTATAGAAGGTTAAAACTCTCGTTTCGTTGGGTTATAATGGCCAGAGTAGCCTCGGGGGTGTAGCTCAGGGGTTAGAGCAGCGGGCTCATAACCTGTTGGTCGATGGTTCGATCCCATCCACCCCCACCAGATTTTTATTTGCTTGCGTATTCGGCAAGCTTTTTTCGTAAGAAGCGACGGCGGGCCTGACGCAGGCGATCTTTTTCTGGAGTACCGTAGTAGCGATTACGATACGCATTCAGCATCATGGTCCTAGCGTCAAATTCGACTTCTTCCTTGTCGCCGATACCGGCCTCTATGAGCTCTTTCGCATGATAGATATCGAGTGAGTCACGGTTCACCATACGGCGATGATTGCGACGGGCGCCTTCGGCTACATTCGGAAGCTGCGGGCCGTAACGATCCAGTATTTCCGGGTGGGTACGGTGAGCGACCTCAAAGCCGCCTGGGACACCGCGTTTTTTGCCGCCGCGCATGTTGGCACCGCTGACAAGATTCATGAGGTCAAGTTCATCTTGGTAGCGTTGCTCAAGCGTTACGTAAACGCCTGGGTCACGCATGCCTTCGTCAATGACCGACTGTTCGCGGGCGTGCTTGGCATCGGCCTGAAATTCATCCGAGTTTTCAATGTCACGCATACGACGGGCATGCGCTAGGTTATCCATGCCTTGAACGATTGATTCGTTCGCGACTGGAAGGTCCGTGTAATCCTCAACAGGAACGACATCGCCTTCGTCGTTGACGCCGAAGTTGTGAAACCGTTCATTGAGGTGGTTCATACCTCAATATTAACATAAACAGTATAAATTGTCAACTACTCCCAACGGAAGACGCGGAAGGCTACGATGTAGATAACGACCAGCCAAGCGGCCGTCAGCCCTAACTCGGGGCCGATTTCAAAGACTGTGCGACCTTCTGTTACCACGAAACGGATAGCATCGACTATGGGCGTGAGTGGCAATAAGCCGGATATGCTCTGAAGCCAGTCAGGCATAAGGAACCTCGGGAAGAACGTCCCCGACAGGAACATCATTGGAAACGTAATGAGGTTGGCAAGTGGCGCCGCCTGGTTTTCGTTGCGCGCCCAACCGCCAATTGCCAGCCCGACACCGAACATGGTGGCAGTGCCCAACAGGACGATTACCAGCATAGTAAAGTAATCGCCGCGCATATCAAGCTTGAAGACGCTGAGTGCGACAGCGAACATGAGTGCGACCGACAAGACACCGACGAACATCTGGCTCAGTACGTTGGCAGTAAAGTACTGCCAAACCCGAAGCGTCGTGGTGTGGTAGCGCCGCAGGATTCCCTGCTGCTTCATGCGCGGGAATACCGACGTCGGCCCGAAGATACCAAGGCTTAAGATCGAAAAGCCCAACAGACCTGCGAAGGTGTAGTCAAACTGGTTCAGGCCCTGTTCTTTCGATACTGTCAGTTTGGCGGTAAAGGGCGTCGGCGCCTTGGTGATGTTTTGGTTGATTTGGTTAAAGACCGCGTCGAAGATAGATTTAAGAGTCGCCCCTGCCTGTTCAGAGTTCTGGTCGACTACCACTTCGGCCTGACCGCTTGGAAAGGCTTGGCTGTCCTTTGCCTCGCCGAATGATTCGGGAAGCTTGATAATGGCATCTATTTCGCCGCGTTTCATTTTTTCGGTCGCGTCGGCTTCAGTCGTGACGTCTTTGTTCACTTTTATAAGATCGTCTTTTTGTACGGTTTTCAAGAATTGTTTGGTAAATTCGTTGTCGGCCTTGTTTAGCAGCGCGACATTGAATGACGGTCCGTCATTGCTACCGAAGATACCCCCGAAAACGAATAGGAAGATAAGGGGGAACACAAAGATGAAGAACAGCGCCGTCTTATCGCGGAACGAGCGTTTGATGTCAATAAGAGCGAAGACCAGAATTGAGCGTAGTTGTTTCATGTTAGTCCCGTAGCGCCTTTCCAGTCAGATCGATAAAGACATCTTCGAGATTAGCCTGTTCGACCACCTGCTCTTTTTTGAAGCCTTTTTTTAATAGGTTCTTTACCAGATTCTTCGGACTGTCGAGGGCGATAATCTTACCGCTGTCCATGACAGCGATCCGGTCGCAGAGCAGCTCCGCTTCGTCCATGTAGTGAGTCGTAATGACGACCGTGACACCACGTTTTTTGATTTCGCGTACTAAGTCCCATAGGTTGCGCCGTGCCTGCGGGTCCAGACCGGTCGTTGGTTCGTCTAAAAAGAAGACCTTTGGTTCGTGTACCAGCGCCGCGGCAATTGAGAAGCGTTGCCGTTGTCCGCCGGATAATTGCTCAACGTAGCTATTTGCCTTGTCTTCAAGTTCGACCGACGCCAGGTGTTTATGGGCATCGACTTTCAGGCCATACGCGGCCGCAAATAGCTGTAACAGCTCTGTCAGCTTGGTTTTGTCCTGGAAGCTTGGACTTTGCGGTTGCACACCGATTATCGCGCGAATATCATACGGCCGTTTGGCGACGTCAATGCCGGCAATCGTGGCGGTACCGCCGTCGATAGGACGAAGGGCTTCGAGCATCTCGAGCGTCGTCGTCTTGCCTGCTCCGTTCGGCCCCAAAATGCCGAATACTTCGCCCGGTTTGACGTCAAAGCTGACACCGTCGACAACTTTGCGGCCATCGTACGCTTTCGTCAGGCCTTTTACGGATACCATTGCTGTCATTACTGCGTATTATACACCCGTCTCAGGGCAGCCTCCCAGCCAATTTAAAGGTTAGGGCAAACAAAAAAGCCCCGCCGAGAGGGAGGGGCTACTGCGGGCCACAACCCTCGTCGTACTGCGAGGCATTTTTGGCACCTGTTTGTTTGATACTACTGTAGCATTATTGCCGCTTATGTTTCAATGGTAATTTTTACCTATTGAAACACTGTTTGTTTTCAGAGGTTTTACGTGACTTTACCAAAGAAAAACCGCCCGGACGGGCGGTTTCTTATTCATTTCAGATACTATTTCTTTTTAGAAACAGTCAGGAAACCGTTGCGTGGGTTTTCCTTGACGACGCGGTCTGCTGGCAGGTCTACTGGAGTACCTTTAGCGTTCTTCTCTACTTTGGCGAAGAAGTAGATGGTTTGTGGCTTTCCACCGCGAAGGGTTACTTCGGTTTTGTGCAAGTAGTATGTGATGCCCTTCGAATTTGTGTGCTTGTAAGCCATTGGTCTTATACCTCCTATTAGTTCTTACAAGAGTAAGCGTACGCCTAAGGGGTGGCCTCTGTCAACACCTAAACACGCGCGTAGTGACGGTGGAGCAGTGCCCGGAGCAGCACCAGAGCGAGGAGACGCGCTACGATGACGATGCTCAGAAGTATACAGATAAGAAGGCTGAAGCCGGCGAAATCAGGTGACCACGAGGGACTTGAGAAGTCGTGCCGGTAGAGCGCCGGGTTCGGCAAGTTCGCTTTGTCCGGCTCGTTGGCACCGGCCGGATACTTGGCTAACTCACTCGCAAAGCACTGTACGTATGCCTGCGAATACCCGCCGAACTGCGCCTTGCAGACCTTGTCGGCCTTTACATTGATATTCTCGCCGCCGTTCCTGGCGCTCGCCGCTTCAATGGCAGCCTGGGTGTCACGGCGATACTGGGACTCGAGGTATATGGTGCCGCTATCGGCATTCATATGTCCGGCCGTATAGCGCTGCAGGTCGAACAGACGGGCACGGATGGTTTCTTGGTCCCCGGTCTTGTCGGCGCTGAACACGGCCGTGCGGCGTTCGATCATACCGATATTATTAAGACGCAGGAACGTGGCGGTGATCAGGGCGAACACCACCAATATGAGCACAAGCTGCCACGTCCGAACGCGTTGCAACCAGCCAATCCCGCGCCTGATGTTCCGTTTGTCTGCCACCTGCTTAAAGCGTTACCTCACCCTTTATAAACTGGTATCAGTATAGCATGAGCGTCTTTGGTTCTTTAGGGTTGATTCTATATACTTACGGTATGAACATCTTCTTCTCGGGCATCGGCGGCGTCGGGCTGGGCCCTTTGGCACAACTAGCCCATGACGCCGGCCATACCGTCAGCGGCAGCGACGCGGCTGCAAGTCTGACGACCGAGGCGCTTACCGACCAGGGCATTCCGGTCCATATCGGTCAGAATGACGGATATTTCGAGCAGTCGCACCAAAAACAGCCGATCGACCTGTTGGTCTACACGGCCGCTCTACCGCCGACTCATCCTGAACTTACGAAGGCGCATGAACTTGGCGTCAAAGCAGTCAAACGCGACGAACTGTTGGCGCAGATCATTCGGGAGAAAAACCTAAAGCTGGTCGCCGTCAGCGGCACCCACGGCAAGACCACCACGACAGGCATGCTGGTGTGGGCGTTCAAGCAACTGGGCATACCCGTCAGTTATTCCATCGGGACGACCATCAGTTTTGGACCAAGCGGTCACTACGACCCGGCCAGCGAGTACTTCGTGTACGAATGCGATGAGTTCGACCGCAACTTCCTGCACTTTTCACCGGAACTCGCGCTTGTCACCTCGCTTGGGTACGACCATAGCGACACCTACCCAACCAAAGACGACTACCGTCAGGCTTTCAGCCGATTCCTGAAACAATCGGCGCACGGTATCGGTTGGCGGCATGACTTGAAGTTACTCCCGGACGTTTCAGCCGACACGTTATGGCAACTACAGGACGATGAGGTCGCGCCGGTCAAGCTGGCCGGCGAACATTACCGCATGAACGCGACCCTGGTCCTGAAGGCGCTGGAATACTTAGGCTTCGACTACGACACTTCGCTGTTAGAATCATTTCCCGGCACCAACCGCCGTTTTGAAAAGCTTGCCGACAATCTATACAGCGACTATGGACACCACCCGACCGAGATTGCCGCCACCCTACAGATGGCCTGCGAATTATCCGACCGTGTCGTGCTGGTGTACCAACCACATCAGAACATTCGCCAATATGAAATAAAAGGTTTGTACCGTAACTGCTTCAAAGACGCGAAAAAGATTTATTGGCTCCCTACCTACCTTAGCCGTGAGAACCCCGACCTGGCCGTACTGACTCCACCGGAGCTGACCGCGGACATCAGCAATAAGGAAGACATCCGAATCGCCGACATGGACGACGAGCTCTGGACCATGCTCGAACTTCACCGCGCGAGCGGCGACCTTGTACTGGTCATGGGCGCCGGTTCGGTCGACGGCTGGGTGAGGTCACGACTGCAAAAACAGTTGGCGGATTAACGCCTAGCGGTTGTCACCACTTCCGCGCGTCTGGCCGCGTTCTTTGCGACTTAAGACTTTGTCCAGGTTGGTCTGAGCTATCTCTTCAAGCGAGTAGCCGAGGTATATACCGACCGAATTGACGTACCACAGCACGTCACCAAGCTCTTTCATGAGCTCTTTCTTGTCTTCATCGGTGGCGATACCGTCTTTGTCGCGCAGGATCTTTTTGAACTTTTCGGCGACCTCGCCTGCTTCTCCGACCAGTCCAAAGACTTTTTCGAGCATGGCGTGTGAGTCGATCGGTTGACCATTCTTGTCGTAAAGATCGGTCGATATCGCCTGTGATGAGTAGTCTGAAATCTGCATTATTTTTCCTTCCTTATTAGTGCCGCATGCTGATGTGGTGCTTGGCATGTGGATGCTTATGATGTTCGACGATGTAGACGCCGAATAGGATGAGCACGCCGCCAAGGACCATTTCGGGAGACAGCTTTTCGTTCAATACGAGGACCGGTATCAAGATGGCGACGAAGGTTTCAAGGTAGCCGAGCGCGCTCATGACGGCACCGCCGACATGTTCATACGACCAGACGTTCAGCGCCCTACCGATAAGCGCCACGACAATACCCGAATAGCCGACAGCCAACCAATACGGCACATCAGCCGGCGTGTCGGTCTTGTTGCCAAACAGCAGGAACAGAATCAGACTGACCACGACTGCGAACCAAGCGCTCGTACCGATGACCCCCGACATGGTAACCCCCCGTTCGTTAGCCCTGCGCATGAAAATGATGGCGATGGTATACGCGACACAGTTGGTCAGCGCCAGCGCCGTTGCCAAGGGGTAAAAGGCCGTGCCGTTCTGGCTTACGGCGATAGGTAGTATGACCAACGTCATCGCGCCGATCATGGCTAACGTTATGCCTGCGGCCATGCGGCGGTTGAAGGTTTCGTGGAATACTTTGGTTGAAAGCGCGATAAAGATGATCGGCGTAGCCAACGTGACGATTGACACGTAACTCGCCTGGCTATGCAGGATTGCCAGTGCGTATGCGATGAGGGCGATACTGAGCGCGATACTGGCGATGAGGACGTCTCGGCGGGCTTTTGCCGCGAGCAGTGCTTTTCGGCCACGCACCATGAACGGCAGACACACCAGCCCGATCAGAATAAAACGGCACATCGTGAAATAGAACGGGTCGGCGTGCAGGACCGTACTACGGATGATCGTCGCATTCGGGGCAGCCAGCATGACGGCGACGAGCGCCACGATGAACCATTTGGAAACTTTCATTCAGTCTTATTGTACCATCGGGGTCGCTCGCACCAGGTTCATGCTGCGGCCTTCGTCCGTCCAGCGGGCCTCGTACGTCGTCATGATCTTGTAGTCGGACGCAAGGTCGCAGTCGTGCAGGTCGAACGTGAGCTCCTTGATATGCCACCGTTCATGCACGAGCTGTTCCAGGCTCCACAAAAAGAAATCGCGGGAGTCGTGTTTTAAGATGAATGAACCGTCATTCGTTAACAGGTCGCGGTAAATGTTTAGATATGTCGGGTGCGTCATGCGCCGGCCGCTGGAACGCTTTTTAGGATAAGGGTCAGGAAACGTCAGCCATATGGTTTTAACTGAATGAGCTTTAAAACAATCGACAAGTTGGTCGGCGCGAGCTCGTAAGAATCGAATATTCGTAAGCCCCCGCGCTTCGGCTTCGTAGGCGCCTTTTTGTAACCGGTCGGCCTTTACATCCACCGCTACGAATTGCATTTCAGGGTAACGTTCGGCCAGCTCAACGCTGAACAAACCAGTGCCGGCTCCGACTTCTACTACACTGGCGGAAGTCTTTTCCCACTCGTTCAGTTCAAAACAAAGCGGCGAATTGGCGAACTTGGCGAACTTGTATTTTTTACGTCGACGAGTAATGACGAAATCATTCGGGTTAAGACTCATTTCAATAACCTTTTCGTATGCGAAAATTAATCTGACGAGGGCAGTCAGTTACTTCTTGTGAGGGAGCGTAGTTACTACTACGCTGACGAATAAAAATGACTGAATGTGCCGGTTGATTAGTTTGTAGCAGAAAATGGGTGTTGAAATGAGTCTTATTCATCGAAGACGTTCCGTCCGCCCGTCAGGAGCGACCCGTATAAGCTGTGATGGCGTGCGGTCGGTCACCGTGCCCCCATCGACATAAAAGTCCACACCATTACCAAAGTACGCGGCAGCCTGGTGAATATCTATTGCCGGCTCTTCGCCTTCCGGATTAGCGCTTGGTGCGACGAGCGGGCCGGTATTTCGAAGCAACTGCCGTAAAGCCGCGTCGTCCGGCAGACGGTAAGCAACGGAGCCGTTAGCACGACGAATCCATTCGGGTGCGTTTTCAGATGGCAATATAATGCTTATTTTGCCTGGCCAAGAAGCAGTAATTATTGGCTTCGCCAGTTCAGGCGGTTCGTCGTACACCTGGCCTGGCATGCCAATTAATACGATAGGTGATTTGGCTTCGTCGCGGTGCTTCAGGTCGTAAATACGCTGAACTGCCACTTGGTCATCGGCGCGCCCAACCAGGCCGTATAACGTGTCAGTCCGAATAACGCCAATACCACCCGACTTTAAAATACGGATAACTTGAGGGTCGTTTATAGATGAGAACACCTTCATGTCACGTGCTATACTACCACATATGGGACCCCTCAAAAACCAACAGCTTTTTAACACGCTCGGCACCTGGCTGCACGATAACTGGTTCGAACTTATCGTCATTTTGCTCGCGGCGTTCATTGCCTATTTCGCCGGTACGCGAATCGTCGCGTTCATTGTTAAACGCGCCGTCAAGGGTGCCCGTCACCGGGCATGGCACAAAAAAGATATCGAAAAACGGCAAAAGACGCTGGTCGGCCTGTTCGTTAGCATTTGGCGTATCGTCATATTCTTTACGGTACTGTATGCCCTACTGGCTGTCTTTTTTCCGAATATCGGTGCCGCCATGGCTCCGCTGTTCGCGAGCGCCGGCATTATTGGCGTAGCCTTAGGCTTCGGTGCCCAGTCGCTCATTAAAGATTTCTTGTCGGGTATATTCATTATTTCTGAAAACCAGTACCGAGTCGGTGATGTCATCGACATCGAAGGGTTTTCCGGCACTGTCGAACGGATCGGTACCCGAAGCACGGTACTGCGTGACGTCGATGGCAACGTGCATTATTTCCCGAACGGTATGGTGCAGCATGTAATCAATAAGACCATGGGCTATAGCATGGCCCGATTTACGATGTTGCTTCATCCCGACACCGATATAGATATGGCGTCTGAGCTAATCGATTCTGTCGGCAAGGCACTCAGCGAAGAAGAAGCCTGGAAAGACAAGATATTAAGCGCTCCGGCGTTCGTTTCGGTCGGTGAAATTACAGGCAGTTCGGTCGAAATCATCGTCGCTGGTAAAACGCAACCGAGCGATCAGTGGAGCGTCGTATCAGAAATGCGTCGCCGCTTGCTCGAAGAATTCGAAAGCAAACAGGTCCGTCTTGCGGTCACGCCCTTCCCTACCACGGGTCTTAAAAAGTAGCTCAATCTCGGTCAAGTGCCAATGCGCTATCGCTTAGCGCGTCGCCCGAAAAGGCGTCGAGCTCGATCAACGCTTCGGCGGCCTTTTTCTTGTAGAGAGTGTCAAACTCGTTCAAGGTATCTTTAGTAATCGGTCCATCACCCGAAAAGCCGTTAAAGACTTCTTTGTCTTTGACTGCTTCTTGCCGAGCGCTGTCGTACCCTGGTCGTGACAGATCAAGCTGGAGTGTCCCGCTGCTTTGATACAGACTCAATGCGACATACACTAAGAACAAAGAGATCAGAATGACTAAGATGACCATGCTGAAAAACTGATGGGCTCGCACGGTGCGAATAGCAATCGTGTCATGACCTTCAGCAAAATGCGGATGATCGCTCATGAATGCTCCTTGTCATAGGCGGCCTTGAAATCGGTGAATGTCGCGCCATATTGTCGTACAAGGTCCTTGATGGTTTGGTTCGTCTTAGACAGTTCATTACGTTTTTCGCGTGCGATCAAAAGGGCGTTATAGAATGCAACTGGCTCGCGGGTACAGTTAATTTCGAGTACCTTAGACAAGGCATTGTCGTACTGAATGTATTGGTCATAGAACTTCGTGTAGGCTTCGTTATAATCGGCCGTTATGGTGAGTAATGCGCCGCCATCGAGCTGGTTTGATGCCAGGCGGCGGTTCAGCGGTACCATTAGCTTGTCGCTGATCGTGCGATACAGGTTGCCTCGATCATTGCGAAGAAACGCGTCTGTCTGATGCAGACGGTTCAGTGCCGCCTGATTCTCAACGCAGTGGCTGCGAATACGCGCGATCTTTTCAGGCGTGATGGTCGCAGCCGCACCGGCCTCACGAACCGACATGACCATGCAAGCACCTAGCAGTAGCGTCACCGCCATCAAAAGACGAAATTTCATGATAATTAGTATGCGACGTCCGCCCCTATTTGGTCAAATGAAGCCGGCCGTCAGTGGCCATCACTAACCCCTCGCTTTGGAGACCCGCCAGAGCTTGCTCGAATCGCTCGTCAGCGTGTAGTTCGCGTCGTAGAGTCCGTTCGTCGCAATCACCTGCCGCCAACCAGCGCACGATTTGTCCGCGAACCTGACGAACGCTACCTTCAAGCGGCGGTTGTTTTTTGTAGTGTTTGCTTGATGTAACGTTACGGATGCCTTGTGTTTTCAACCAACTTCCGTAATCCATTAATGACCAATAAAACTCGCGCGGGTGTTCGCGGTCTAGCGTTTCAGTTAACTTCTCTATGATTTGTTTGTCATCAACGGCTTCAATATCATTAAAGAAATGGTGAATATAAACGGTACGGATATTCGTTTCTACAAATATTGCAGGATGGTTGAACGCATAGGCCAAGATCGCTCCTGCGGTATTCTTACCAACACCCGGCAAGTGTAAAATGTCAGGTTCAGACTGCGGAAACCGGCCGTCAAACTCGCTTACGATCCGCTGTGCTGCTTGGTGCAGGAACTTCGCCCGGCGGTTATACCCAAGCCCTTGCCAGGCAATCAGCACGTCGGCCAAGCCTGCACCGGCCAACGCATGTTCATTTGGAAATAGGTTGGTAAACTCTTTAAATTTCGGAATCACGCGCGACACCTGCGTCTGCTGCAGCATAAGTTCGCTGACGAGTACGTAATATGGCCTGGTGTCTTGGCGCCACGGCATGTCGCGGTAGAGCTCTTTACCCTTTTGCCACAGCAGCTCTTTGAACTCATCGTTTTGCACCCCTTTATTGTACAGGGGTATACTAGTACTATGACGACGTACGTTCTGGCAGGAGGCTGCTTTTGGTGCTTGGACGCTGTATTCCGACGGCTTGATGGCGTAACTCAGTCAACCTGCGGCTATGCCGGTGGTACAAAGGAAGAAGCTGATTACTACCGTGTTGCCAGTGGTCAGACGGGACATGCCGAAAGCGTGCGTGTGACCTTCGACGAATCGAAACTTCCGAAAGAGGACCTGCTAGACATGTTCTTTTTGATCCATAACCCTACTACTTTAAACCGCCAAGGCGCGGACACCGGACCGCAATACCGTAGTGCGATGTTTTACGAAAGCGATGAGCAAAAGGCTGGGTTTGAAGCCGCGGCCGATCGTGCTCAAAACCATTGGGATGACCCGATCGTTACTGAAATTACGCCACTTGATGCGTTTTATGAAGCCGAGCCGGAGCACCAGGATTACTTTACGAACAATCCCGCCAATCCATACTGTTCGGTCGTCATTAATCCCAAAGTTGTAAAAGCCAAAAAAGAATACGCTAAGTACTTTAAGGAGGTAGTATGAAACTGACCAAATATGAACACGCGTGTTTCACGGTTGAAAAAGATGGCAAGCTGCTCATCGTCGACCCAGGTGGCTGGACGACCGACCTGCCGGCACTTGAAAGCGTGGTTGCCATTGTCGTAACCCATGAACATCCGGATCATTTTGACGTGAATGCCCTTGGCGCGATTATCGGCCATAACCCGGATGCCCATATTTACGCCCATGAAGACATCACCCGTCAGTTTGGCGACACGTTGCCGGCAACCGCCGTGGTCGCGGGTGAAGGTATTGAAGCCGGACCGTTTAAACTTGAGTTCTACGGTGGCGAACACGCCACTATTCACCCCGACATGCCGGTAGCCGCCAACCTTGGCGTGATGATCAACGGCAAAATCTATTACCCTGGCGACTCATTCGTTCGACCCGACCGACCGGTCGATGTGCTTGCCCTTCCGACCGCCGCGCCGTGGCTGAAAATTAGTGAAACGTTCGATTTTTTGACAGCCGTCAAACCACGTTTGGCGTTCCCCACGCACGACGCCATTTCATCCGATGTCGGTAAACAGTTGTCAGACCGTATGGTTCCGATATTCGCCGAAAAGGTTGGCACGACGTACCAGCGTCTACATGAGCCGATTGAAATTGATGAATGAGGCACTGGAACATCTGCTCGCGAATGATCCCGTCATCGCACGGCTGATTAACGACTACCCTGTTCCAACGCTCAAAAAACACGGTAACTATTACCAAGAGTTAGTCGACAGTATTATTTCGCAGCAACTCAGCGTCAAGGCAGCGAGGGCGATTGAAGGGCGGTTCAAGGACTTGTTCGACGGTCGATTCCCGGAACCCGAAGAAATTCTGACAAAAGATGTCGAGGAACTGCGGGCTATCGGCTTTAGCCGCCCGAAAGCGCGCTATGTCCAGGACTTAGCTCAGAAAATCATCGACGGCGAAGTCACGTTTGAAGGAATCGACGAGCTTAGCAACGATGAGATCATCGCTGAACTCACCAAGGTCAAAGGAATCGGTGAATGGACGGTACATATGTTCTTGATGTTTTGCATGGGACGGCTAAACGTACTGCCAGTCGGCGACCTTGGCATCCGTAACGGCATAACTAAACTTTATGAATTCGAAACGACTGCCACTCCGGACGACGTGCGGGATGTCGCCGAAAAAAACAACTGGCGGCCGTATGAATCGGTCGCCAGTTGGTACGTGTGGCAAAGTTTGGATAACGTGCCAGCTACTTCGTCGTCTTAGCTTTCGGCTTAACGTTTGCGCGGACATCGCGTTCAACCGCTTTGGCGGTAGCTTTGGCATCTTTAGCGACACGCTCACCGCGCACCTTGGCTTCAGCAGCGAGCCGTTCGGCCTCGTCGCGCATGACCCCCGCTGAATTACGAGCGCTCTCGGCCATACCTTTGGCTTCCTTGCCTACTTTGCCGGCACCTGTCTTGACCGATTCGCTGGCAGCGGTGGCAGCTGCCTTCGCCTGTTCGGCGCGAAGCTTGGCTTCGGCTTTGGCGTCTTCAGCCTTGTTTTTAATGTCAGCTCGGGTCTCCTTGCCGCTTTTCGGAGCGACCAGGATTCCGGCTACAAAGCCGGCGATACTCGCTAGTAGAACTTTCAATAAACGACTCATATTTCCTCCTATTTCTTACGGAACGCTTTAACGGCTTCGGCGAACACCCTTGCGGGGTTCAGCCAGTTTGTCGCCGATGATATGTTGTGCGTGATCGCATCGACGTTTTTCGCGATGCTGTTCACTTTAATAATAACCAGTGTCACTGCAGCAAGCAACGCTATTATGACCACCGATAGTAACACGACGGCAATCGTCAGAAGCGTGACAATAAGGTTCGTATCCATTAGGCACCGCCTTTCTTATGTTAGGAAGTTAGTATTATTAGTATATCACTTTTTTACTGCTTTTGCAATATGCACCATGTAGGGCGCAAGTACTGTCAGGCATAGCACGATGGTCGCAAGGTGTCCGACGAACCATATAGTGTGTCGGCGCGCACCTAAGACACTTGAATACCTAGGCCTCACTACATTATCGATTGCCGCCCTAACACTATGGACTGAAACATCAAAATGTTCCGGCAACGTATTGGTAGCCTGATCGAGCGCTGGCACTTTACGGCGTAGCCTGCTTGAAATCGGTGTGTCCGGTCGGGTAACGCCGCATAACGTGATGACGCGTGAAACTCGCTTGTCCTCGACCGAAGTATGCAGCGCCAATGTCGCGCCCGCACTCTCGCCAACCAACACGATACGTGAACCCGTAGGTACCGCGTCTATGGCAGTTTTAATCAAGCTCATTTTTTGATTCATATCCCGTCCGTCATACCAATCAATTTTGACCGGCGTGACAGACACACCCCATATTCTCCACCAGAAAAGCGCGATAGAACGCAGACGGTGATAGCCGTCGCCCAGTCCGGGCACGTATATGATGCGCGTCGTCATTACCCCAAGTATACCAGCGTGCTACAGTGGAACTATGAGCAAGCTTACAGTTATGCGAGCTTTGACTGCCCGTTTTGCGCGGCGATTCATCCGGCTTGCCGACCTTATTGTTGGCACCGTTGCAATTGTTCTGGTCGCTGGCGTTTGGGCGCTCGCTTACTTTTTCAGTGCCTGGTGGTGGCTGCTGATTCTGCCGGTCTTGTTCCTACTCGGTTTATACGTGATCGTCCGACTCATTGTCGCGGTTGTCATTTCCCAGGTTCATGTCGGTCAACTGAGCAAAGAACAACGAACGGCGCTCGATGATTTCATAGACAAAGTCCAGCAAGTGCTAGAAGCCCGGGCGACGCCTCTCCCTATCATTGCCCTGATTTGCATTAAAGATATAGTCGTTCACCGAGACCTCAAGACAGTACGAAAAATCATCAGCGAAACCACCGGGCTTCGGCGCGACTACCAAGCGTTAGAAAAACTATTCAATTAAGGCGCAAGCCGGTTGATATCACGTGGGAAGAGCGTTGCTTCTTTGACGTTGTGAAGACCGATGGTCTTTTGGACCAGACGATCGATACCAAAGCCACAACCACCGTGCTGCGGCAAACCATACTTGAAAGCAGAAAGATAATACTTAAAACCGTCTGCCGTAACGTCGAGTCCCGCGGCCGTCATTTGTTCTACCATCTTTTCGTAGTTGTTTTCACGAAGTGGCACAGTCGCGATTTCGAGACCGCGGTACAGCAGGTCTGCCCAGGCCACGGTGTCTTCTTTAAATTTGTGGTAGAACTTGCCAGCTTCTTTTGGAAAGTCAGTGGCGTACACCAGGTCGCTGCCAAGTTCTTTTCGGGCATAGTCAGCGATCCAGCGCTCTTCGTCCGGAATCAAGTCTTTTTCGTTCGTGGTATCGGTATCCGTTGCTTTGGTATACATGTCGTGGATTTCGGCGATAGTGAACTTTGGCACGTCGTCAGTTAATTTCAGTTCTGGCGCGTTTAGTGACTTCAGGTCGTCGGCATGTATATCGTAAACGGTGCGAAGCGCATGCTTGGTCATGTTAGCTACCATGTCCATGACTTCCTGGTGGCTTTCAACGAAGCCCATCTCAAGGTCAAGCATAGTCAGCTCCGTCAAATGACGCGTTGTCGCCGACGGTTCGGCGCGGTAGCTGTGGCCGATTTCGTACACGCGTTCAAACACGCCGACCATGATTTGCTTATAAAACTGCGGGCTTTGGGCAAGTGTGGCGGTCTGACCAAAGTAGTCCAGTTTAAATACCTCGGCCCCGCCTTCGGTCGGTTCACCCAGTAGCTTTGGCGTGTCAATTTCGACGAATTCGTTGTCGTCCAGAAACTGCCGAAGCGAACGCGTCAGCGCGCCCCGAATCTTGAAGATTTTCTGTTCCTGCATATTGCGTAGGTTCAGTACTCGGTGCTCGAACAAGGTGTCCAGATTTTCGGACTTGTGGCTTATCGGTTTGTCGATTTCGATTGGCGGCTCTTCAGTAACGGGACTTAAGACTTCGACTGACACGTCATGCAGCTCGGCGCCGCCCGGTGCGCGTTCGTCGGCTACCACGTTACCGGTAAAGCTGACGACCGTGCCAACCTGCATGCCACGCAGCTTTTCAAGTTCGTCCTTGTTATCAATCAGGTTCTGCGCCAAGCCGCTACGGTCGCGCACGGTCAAAAAATTAAGACCGCCCAGGAGTCGCTTTTTGTGTAGCCAACCCTGGATAGTAATTTGTTCGCCGATGTGTGCGGGAATATCCCGAATGAGTGTTCTTGCCATACTTTGGTTATTATACCCCGGCTGACACCTTATCACCAGAGGTGATTGCCAGTTCGGCACGTTGCTGTCATACTATATCCAAACCGTAAGCTTTATATAAACGTGCACCATAACCAAGAAATCTTTACCGAACTAAGCCTCGTCCTTGTGATAGTTGCCGGTATCTCCGTTGTTATGCGCATGCTCCGGCAGCCGTTGATTCTTGGCTACATCCTGTCAGGAATCGTCGTCGGACCGTTGCTGCTTGACCTGATCCATGCCAAAGAAGCGTTCGACGGTTTCAGTCAAATCGGTATCGCACTCCTACTATTCATCATTGGGCTTGGCATGAACGCAGGAGTCATTCGGAGCTTAGGAAAAGTATCAATCACGACCGCGGCGATCATCTTTACTCTGGTTGGCGGGTCAGGGGTGTTTGCCGCTTATTTGCTTGGGTTCGACATAAAAACGGCGCTCGTTATGGGAATTGCCCTCTTCTTTTCGAGTACAATCCTGATTTTGAAGGTCCTGTCGGACAAACGTGAAGTCAGTCGGCTACATGGGCAAATCGCCATCGGAGTGATTCTGGTCGACGACATCGTCGCCACGCTTGCCATCGTGTTCGTAACCGCCGCGTCGTCCGGCGGAGCGAACGTGGGTGATTTGCTTTCTCTGCTCGCAAAGGCCGGCGGGCTGGGACTGCTCCTGTATGTAGCCGGCGCACTAATCATTCCACGGTTCTCGAAGGTGCTCGCAAAAAACCAAGAACTTCTTTTTGTATTTGCCGTCGCATGGGGGTTCGGCATCGCCAGCCTGTTCGGCCTGGCAGGATTCTCGCATGAAGTCGGCGCGTTATTTGCCGGCGTATCATTGGCAGGGCTTCCCTATGCCATGGAAATGGGCACACGCCTGAAACCGCTGAGGGATTTCTTTGTCGTACTTTTCTTCGTTACGCTTGGCGAACGGTTCATATTTGATGACTTCGCCGCTACGTTGATTCCCGCCCTTGTGCTCTCTGCCATCGTGCTAATCGGCAAGCCGCTCTTTACCATGGCAACGCTGGGCGGGCTTGGCTACACCAAGCTGACCAGCTTTAAAGCTGGTATTCACCTGAGTCAAATTAGTGAATTCTCTATCGTGTTGGTCGTCATTGCGACGCAGACCGGCCTGATCAGCGCACGCGCGGCCAGCATCATGACATTAGTGGCGCTCATTACCATCGCGGTCAGCTCGTATCTTATGAAGTACGACGACCCGCTTTACCGCCGATTCCATAAAGCGCTTAGTATATTCGAACGCCGCAACCCTACGGAACGCAAGCAAAAACGCGGCCTGTACACGGCTATCCTGTTCGGTTATCACCACGGCGGTCACGAATTTTTGAATTTGTTCCGCGACATGAAACAGCGCTACCTGGTCGTCGACTATAACCCCGAGGTCATTGAGCACCTGGAGTCACAGGGAATCCGCCATGCTTATGGCGATGCGACAGACACCGAGTTTTTAGAAGAAATCAATGCAGGACATGCCAACTTTGTTGCAAGCACCATTATTGACCGCAGGGTCAATATGCAACTCCTGACGTATCTTCACCGTTACTCCGAAGAAATAACGTTCATTTGCCACGCCCGTACGTACGAAGACGCATTAGAGCTGTATGAACACGGTGCGGCATACGTTATTCTTCCGCGGTTCTTAGGGTCGGAATATATAACAAGCCACATCAAACGTTACGGCATGGACAAAAAAGCGTTTGAGGGTTTCCGGGCTCGTCACATCGTAAGTATCGGCAAAGCTGCAGTCGAAAACGGTTAGCGGCGTTTACCGAACAATGTTTTTATAATGTCGCTTAACGTTACCAGGCCGACGGTTTCGCGGCCATCAGTCACGATCAGCATGTGGTGCTGAGAATTAAGAAGCAGATTCAACGCTGTAGATAGCGATTCTTCGGAATCGATAGACCTGACATCCGGATCCATCGCCGTCTCTACCTTGGCAGTGTGTCTTCTTGTCGTATCGAGTGTCTGAACGTCGCGAAGCCTGAGGATTCCAACTATGTCATCCGCGCCCCCACCGTTCAGCACCGGAAAACTTTCGTGACCCGACCGGTGCAAGTCGTCAAGTACCAATGGCCCCAGAATTTCGTGCTTGCCTATGGTAAACATATCTTCCTTAGGCGTCATGACTTCCGATACGCGTCGGTCTTCGAACCGGAGACTACCGACTAACAGGCGCTTTTCGTCATCACTGAGCACGTGCCCGCCACGCTCGATCAAATGTTCAAGCTCGGCTTTTGAATCAAAGTTATGCGAGGCGTTAGTCATTCCATCATGACGCAGCCAAAGGAATACTTTTTTATAGCGCTGAATGAAGCCCAGCAAGTTCGTTTCTTGCTCGTCATAAATCCGCTGACTGAAACGACGCAATGGCCGCAGCCGCGACACACTCCCGAATACTATAGCGATAAGCACCGCGACGATTATTCCCCCTGCCGTACCCAGCAATCCCATAAGCACCGGCACGGTAAGCACCAACAGAAGCGCCTGCACAATGCGCAGAAATGACAAGGCGTCGGATAAGTATGAATCACGCAGCTCGTCAACTGACGTATTTTCGCCAAGCTCCCTGCGGCGCTTTAGTTCGAACGCACTATGCCGAGGTCGATTCGGCGTTGCGGCAGCAAAAAGCAACAAACCCACCAGAAGGATTACGAGTAACAGCGTAAGTGTTGTCGTCATCCACCTTATTGTACCCGAACGCGAACTATTGTTTCAAAGTGAACTCTTGTACAATGGAAAGTACTTAATGAGGAGACGTAAAAACAAATGAGTGCACGTGGCTGGATAATTTTCGGAGTAATTTGTGTCGTACTGTTCGGCGGACTGATTTTTTGGTCGGGGCGTGACCGCGTGGACGTTTCTAAGGTCGACACGAACGCGATCCTGAGCGCATCGGCATCCTCCGGCAATATTAGCGATCGGACGTTCGGTAATAAGGAAGCAAAGGTTGTGCTGATCGAATATGGCGACTTCCAATGCCCGGGCTGTGGTAGCGCTCACCCGGCGCTCAAAGCGCTCAGCGAAAAATACAAGGACAAACTGGCCTTCGTGTTCCGTAATTTCCCTCTCACTAACATTCACCCGAATGCACGTGCGGCCGCTGCCGCTGCCGAGACCGCCGGTCAGCTTGGCAAGTACTGGGAAATGCATGACATACTGTACGAAAACCAGGATGAATGGTCGAACGCATCGACCGAAGACCGTGCCGGGATCTTTGCCGGTTACGCAGAGCGGATTGGCCTGGACAAAAAGGCGTTCACTGCGAAGCTCGACGACACCACGAACGTCAGTAAAAAGATTAACTTTGATCTTGCCCTGGGTCGCAAACTGAATGTAAACGGAACGCCGACGTTTTACCTGAACGGCAAGAAACTGGCCGAGAACCAGTACAACGGACAGGAAACCCTTGAAAAGACATTACTGGCCGAGTTCAAGAAGCAAGGCGTCACTGTCACCGAAACGACCGAGAATCAGTAGCTCGCATGTCGGCAATGCTTGCCGCTTTTCGTGCACACGGTATAGAGTAGAGGTATGAATAAGCCCGTTAAAGATATCGTAAAATCATTTTTCGACGGGTACCCTATCGTGCATTACGGCAAGGGAGAGATTCTTCTCCGACCCGATGAAGACCTGACCCACGTGTTTTTCCTAACCGAAGGACAGGTCGTCGAATACGACATTTCAACCGCAGGCAACGAAGTAGTCATCAATGCTTTCAAGCCCGGTGCTTTCTTTCCGATGTCACTGGCCATGAACCGGGTTCATAACGATTATTTTTTTGAAGCGGCGACCAAAATATCGGTGCACGAAGCTCCCGCCGACGAAGTAGTTTCATTCATTCGCGAGAATCCGGATGTCTGCTACGATTTGCTGCGCCGCGTATATCTTGGTACCGACGGACTGCTCCGGCGAATGGCTCACCTCATGGGTGGTAAAGCTCAAAGCCGGCTGGTTTTCGAACTACTCAACGCTGCGGCTAGGTTTGGCGAAAAACGTGTCGGCAACAGTGTTTACATACCGTTGACGGAGAAAGATATTGCTAAACGCTCCGGGCTTTCGCGCGAAACGGTCAGTCGCACCATGCATGCCTTAAAGGAACAGGCGCTTGTTTCAGTCCGCGATGGCGGATTGTACATTCCAGACACGAAAAAACTCGAAGCTGTCATTGGTAACCAGCTCTAAGCGCTACGCTAAGTCTGAGCGCGTAGTTTCCGATTGCAAAAACGTGCCGTACAGTCTGCAGTACGTTGGTGATTGCAACTAGCAGTTTTTTTACCATCGCACGAGCAGCTCCGTTTTCACTCTCCGACGTGTCGTAGCTTACGGTTTCGAGTCTTTCAAGTTCATCGGCCAGGTTCCATTTGATAGTTAACACTGCTAATGATTCAACGAGTTCAGACGTGCAAGTTATGTTCGCGGCGACAAAAAGCTCCGTGTATACTCTTTCCCATTCTTCTATGTTTTTAATCCCGAGCTCGACCGGCGTATCTAAAATTTTTCCTAAAATAGTAGCAATCCGCTCATTATCTTCCGATGTGTTTGCATCGACCAGCTCAGCAAGTTGCGCAAAGACGCTTTCAACTTCTTCGGCCACCACGTCAACCTGCTCAAATTGCAGAGGTGCAGGTGATGATTCTTCGTCGTTAATAATGACGTCGGCAACGTCCTCGAACAGTGGGTCATGCCGTACTGCGTCAAGGATAAGTTCGGATACATCGTCTTCGGGTTCATGCCCGTCCTCAAAAAACGGTGGTTCGATTAATTCATCCGTAACGACTTCGTCAACCGGTCTGTTCATATCTTTTTCCAACACAATGGACTCGACAAACCGTTCAATTTCTACATAAGGATCCTCAGCAAGCTCGCTCGCGCCATTAATTTCAGTCATTTCAAACACAGACTCAGGCGGTAGAATTTCTTCATGAGTCCTTACTTGCTCAACCTCAATTGACGGGATAGTTTTCAGAATTTGTTCCGTCGTTTCGGTGCGGGAGTCAGGCTCGGCGCTTCGATTCAAAGTCTCTAAAGTATTCACATATTCTACCGGTTTGTCGATGATTTTATTGTCACTTTTGACCACAGGTTCGGTATGTATAGGTATCGTCGGCTCTGATCGTGTAACGGATGGCATCTTCGGCGGTGGCGACGGAGCTGTCTCCTTTGGCACGATGGGCTCTTCGATTTTGCTATCCGACTGATCCTGCTTCATTACGTTTAGTACTGAAAGGTCTTCTTGTTGCGTTACATCGAGAGCAGGTTCAACAACAGCTTCATCGGGCATTTGCTCCTCAGGCTCCCTAGGTTCGAGAAGTGTTTTCATGAGCAAATCTTCCGCATATGCTACAAGATTTGCTTCATTTTCCGGTGTCCACGGACCAGGATGTTGGTTCATGGCGTCGCTGAGCGTCATGATGACGCCGCTTACGTCGACGAGCACGTCCTGATTCGCACATATCAGATCATAAAGTGCGTCATCGTCCCAGGCAGGGTTGATATACTCTGGAATTTGATTAGTAAATTCCAGAGTCTCAACCTCGATTACCGGATCGTGCACCAGCTCATAGTTCAACGTTTCGTTCAATTGTCTCCCCCGTTTTAACTCACTACCGGTTGTTTTATATTTCGCAAACGCCGCCCGCACAGGCCAACTCTTTGGCACCGGTCGTTTGATCGTTCTGTTCGTAAATTACCAGCTTTGAAAAGTCCAACGTGCCAAGTGCTGCAGCACGTTTTTCATATTCTGCTTCTGATATTTCTTCGTATGGCGCCAGTTGGTAAACATGATCATTTCGTGGCAAGAACGATAAGCCACCGACAATATCCCAATTTTCGTACACGAAGTTCGCAATACCAAGCCATTCGTTGTCACTCGCATAAATCGTGACCGATGGATTATGTTCGGTGAAGTGGGTTTTGAGTCGCTTCCATTCTTCAAGCATAGTCAGGGCCGACACGTCTTTAGCAACGATCGCGCCTTCGGGTGCTTTGACGGGGAACTCTAATACCATCGTCGTAGCGGTCGCAGTCGAGTATCCGACTTCGGGGAACATTGGCACGCCTTGGTCCTTAGCAAGCTTCAACAATGGGTCGTTGACGCTGATTCGCACGCGGCGAATGTAGTGCTTTGCGAACCATGGGTGCATGCCTGAGCCAACACCTAATAGTTGGCCCGAGTTTCCGTGCGGCTTCACGCAGGTAATTGCCTTGGACTCGTTGGCTCCAAGTTTTTTGGCGTACACTTTGTTCGCTTTTATAGCTTCGGCGCGAAGCGCGTCTAGGTTATCGTCGTTACGCACGATCTCATTGTCGTAGTATCCAGTGATAGACACGCCAAGCAGTTGTTCAGCTTCGCAGTTGTCACGCCATGCTTGGTCCAAATAGCCAAAGTCCAGCAGCGTCGCCTGGTAAGTCCCGACCAAAGTCGCTAGACGCATTTTCCTTTTCAGATTCTCCATGTCGTCGCCTGGCCGCACGACGATTGAAGTAAGGTTACAAAACTGTTTTGGTCGTAAGTAAATTTCACCGCAAGGGTTTACGCCGATTTGCGAAATATCCTTTATTTCAGCCCAACGGCGCGACGGTACCTGTTTTTCTAACCCACCACGGTTAAAGATTCCGCGCTCGCCAGTGCCCGACGTAACCAATGATGTCCATTCTTCAAGAAACTCCGCCGCAGTCGGCTTGACTTCGTATACGGCCGAGTTATTGGCCATCGAGCGTTGCCCTTCTGTGTTCCAAAATGTTCCTTTTTTCGAGTCGCGCATCGCCTGGTCATCAAGCGACGACAATGAAATTAATGCTGAACGGCGAACGCCACCGGCCACGACAATCAGACCAATCTGGCAAATGATGTCATGAAGGTCCAGTGTGCTAAGTCGTCGCCCTTGGCGTGACAGCATTTTACCGCGTGTAAATTCCATCAGGTCGCGTAGCGGCGCCGGGCCGGATGACCGTCCACCCATGGTCGTAAGCCGCGCGCCGGCCGGTCGAAGTCTTGAATAATCGATCTCGACATCGTATCCGCCTGACCACAGTTCGCACGCCTTGGTATAGGCTTCGCACCAACCTTCTTTGCTGTCTTCCACCACGATAGCCGACTTGGTTTTGCCGGTCTGTTTTTTGATTTGAGGAAATTGTTCGACGTTTTCCGGCTCTACCGTGAACCCGCAACCGGCACCACACATTGACACATACATAATTTCCGACAAGTCACGCCAATTGGTCGGAGCGATGTATGCGCAGTTATAGGCACAAACGTTCGTAGCACGGCAAGCGTCACCCGCTGACCAAAGCAGCCGCATAGACGGGCAGATTTCGCGGTTAATAATTGCTTCGCGCACTTCGTTATATTCGGATTCCTTTAGCGAAGAGCCAAGGCGTTCACGCATGTAGTCCATGAAACGATCAATCGCCTCGACCCAGGTTTCACGCCGGCCCAGGTCATCGCGCCATCGGGCATAGAACTGGTAAAAAATAAATTCCTGGTAGGTAGAAGCAAAGTACTTCCCGCTTTCAGTCACCTTTTCGCGGACCTCACTTGGAACAGACGATTCCATTTGGCGCATGCGGGCATGTTCGTCTCGGTAGAGAATAAACGCCTTCGCTGTCACCATGTAACCCGCCCTCATGAGTTGGCGTTCCACTTCGTCTTGAATCGACTCGACATCCGGCACGTACCCGACCTGCTTTTTTGCGACTGTCCGCAGCTTGGTCGCTACATCGTGGGCAACGACGGCCGCTTCGTCGAACGACCCTTCGCCGGTTTCTTCAAGTGCTTTCGTAACCGCACTGACGATTTTACCAAGTTCAAACGGCACCAACCGGTTGTCTCGTTTACGGACAGCTGTTAGCAATTCCTTTCTTTTCGCAGCCTTGTTCTGCTTGATTGACGTTTGTGTTTCCATGCGCAAAAAGCCCCCTTCACGGTGTCTTGAAATAATTTATGTCGCCTCCACGTTGCGTAGCGTCATTGTAATAGTTCACGACACTAGATACGTGTGACAAAGGTCATTCCAATGGATTTTACAACGAATCAAAAATCGCCCCGGTGCCTTGGGACGATTCTATTTTTACGGGATGTGCGCGGAACTAAGTTCTGCACACGAGTCGAACATTACTGTTCAATATACTTTTGCCATTCGGCAGGCACCACATCCACTGCGATCCGTTTGCTCCGTGAAGGCGCAAACTCGATTGCGATTGGCATGTAGTTTATGCTCCATGTACGTGCTTAAAGGACGTACTTGTTCTTCTAAAGCGCATTCGACCTTTATATTAAATTTCGTTTTTGGCGCCGAAGAACACAACGATAATAGTACCAAATACTGCAAGCTGCGTCAACCCGTAGCATGTACAACGCGCTTATTCTTACCCCTGTTAATGGTCATGTTTTGGCTAGAAGATGCGCAGTCGCCTACCAACCAGATAGACAATCAGAATCAAGAAGGCGGTGAGCGTAGCGATGGTTGGAAATACCCAAGGTTGATTGGTCGGAAACGGCAACAATATATTCATACCTAGCATGCCGTAAAGGACATTCGGTAGCGTAATGAGCACGGTAAAGACGGTGAGCGTCTTCATGCGTTGGTTCAGCCCATTGTTCGCGATCGTGCTATACGCGTTCCGAATACTTTCGACCCGGCTTTGGTAGCTTTTTATCGCTACCAGTAACTGCTGAATGTGCAGCGCGATGTCGTCGAGCGCTTCAATACTTTGGGTTCCTAGGGTATCGTGGGTATTTTCGCGAAGGCGCTTAGTCATGGCCAACATACTGTCCAGGTTCATATGGCAGTGCGTCAGGTTGTCTTCGACCGTTACGAAATGAATGAAGTCGTGGTTCGTTATTTCGTGCGTTTTCAAACGGTTGGCAGTATCTGTAATGGAGCGCGAGGTATGAGAAATCATATCTTCGAACGCCGCGACGGTAGAGGCCATCACGCCGACGAGCAAGGTTTCGGTGTGCTCGGTCGTAATCGGCAAGGTCGACAACGCGACCGTTTGCGGCTGAACGCTCTCACCTATGCTTAACGTCATGAATATCGTTGGTTTGACGATACAAAGCAGCGGCAACGTTGTCACATGCGATGTCTTGGTCAGGCGCGGAAGGCGCAGAAACACATAAGCGGTCCCGTTTGAATATTCGACACGCGGCAGTTCACCGCGGTCACGAACGTCATATACTACGTTGGCGTCAAGGTCATGCGCTTTGATAATCGAATCAATTTCGCTGTCTGACGCATTTGGCGCGTCAATCCAAATACCGTGTTCAATCGGCTGGCTGATCTGTTCAAAGTCCTCACCCGGAGAGCGCTTGGCATAATACGCTAACATACTGTCGGTAGTATATAGCGTTTATGCTTAACCCGCTAGACTTCGCCAGGTGTGGCGCTTGGGTCAGCGTGCTTGAGTTCCCGTTCTTTCAGCGTGAAGACGAAGAACGAGGCAAGTCCCATAGTGACAGCCGAAATGATGAACAGCTGCCGCAACGAATCACTGAAGGCATGGGTAATCTTGTCGGAATATTCAGCCTGGTTCCTGTCGAACGTTTTGGTTGCCTGCTCTTTCACCGGTGCCGGCAAGTTGGCGGTCGCGGACGTAAACCCGTCCTTGATCTTTTCTTTGACATCTGGCGTGTTCAGCGTCAGCAGTGTGTTTGAATCGGTCAGATCGCCGATTTTCTTAACTTCTTCGCTTTTTGATAGCGACTGCACATAGGCATTGTCCTGAATGTTCGTAAGGTGCGAAGCTATGCCACTGGTCAGCAATGCTCCGAATACCGCAATGCCGATGGTAGAACCAAGACCTCGGAATAACTGCACCGAGCTGGTCGCGACACCAAGTTCGGATTGTTTGAACTCGCTTTGGACGGCTATGTTCAATACCGGCATGACCAGCCCAAGTCCGAGTCCGACGCCGAACATCATGATAGCTTCGTGCCAATATGGTGATTCCGGGGTAAGCGTAGCGAGCAACGCGATCATGACGGTAGCAAGCACGATTCCGATTTGCATGAATATCTTGTAACGACCGACGCGTGAGATTATCTGCCCCGAACCTATCGCCGCGCTCATGATTCCGGCCATCATCGGCAGCAGCATAAGGCCGCTTTCGGTCGGAGAAGCACCGAATACTTGCTGATTAAATTGGGTCAGGTACAAGATCGAACCCATGAAACCGACACCGAATAGAATGGAGACGCCAACGATGCGCAGAAAGTTCATATTCTTAAAGGTCTTCAGTGGCAATGTCGGTTGTTCCGCGCGGCGTTCAACCGCAATAAGTGCAACAAGTCCTGCCGCGACGATTCCCGCCATAATGATTCGCAGGGTCAAAAGTGAGATGTTAGCCCAGTCCATAAGGCCCGCGAACGTTGTGGCGGTGTTGTCTACCGCTAGGACTATGGTCGCGAGTACAAGCGCAAGCAGCGCGGCACCGGCGTAGTCAATCTTAGGCTTTTTCTCATGTCGTAGACTTGGCGTAAACACGGCAATCAAAGTAAATGCGACAGCCGCGATTGGCACGTTAATAAAGAATGTCCATCGCCAATCAGTGACAGCACCAAGTAGGTGCTGTCCATCCGTTAGCCAGCCACCGAGAAGCGGCCCTACGACCGAGGCGATACCGAATACCGCGCCGAACAATCCCTGCCAGCGTCCGCGTTCACGGGCAGCAAACAGGTCACCAATAATAGTAAAGGCATTGGCCGTAATAATACCGCCACCGATTCCCTGGAACGCACGTGCCCATATCAACTGATTCACGTCTGCGGCCATACCACTAAATAACGAGCCCAACGCGAATACCGCCACACCCGTGAGCAGTACCGTACGTCGCCCGAATAAGTCAGATAGTTTACCGGCAATTGGTGTAGTCACGGTTGTCGTAAGCAGGTACGCGGTGAAGATCCAACTCAAAGAATCAAACGCGTTAAAATCTTCGACTATTTTGCCAAGCGCAGTCGATATGATCGTCTGGTCAAGCGCAACCAAAAACAGGCTGGCCATGACCGAAAGCATAATGATTAATTTGCCTCGAAGGCTCAAATGGTGATGCATGAGCTGACTACTCCTGGTCCAATTTTTCTTTTATGCTGCGCACCGCGTCCGCATGTTCCGTTATGCGGTCGAGCATTTCGCGGAATTGCTCTTCTTTTAGCATTCCTACAAAATGGTCCGAACCGAACACATATAATTTGTCACCGGTTTTGATTCCCATCGCCTCGCGGGCTTCGGCAGGAATCACCACCTGGCCTTTCGTGCCGACGGTAGCCGTACCATACAGTTTTTTATTGTGCATACCCATACGCACCTTCCTTTTAAAGATTACTTGTAGATTATCTTTAGTATAGAAAAGTATGAAATGTATGTCAAGTATGACTAGGCTTGCTAACGTATGGGGTCTGCTGAATGAAGAAGCGCCATGGTTCGTCAATCGCTTTTGTTATTCCAACCCGCTTAGTCACTACGATATCAGATTCATTTAGCTGCCGAGTAAGTTCCAAAGTAAGCGGCGACAGGGTAAGGTCGTGTCCGTTCATTCGTTTGTCGACTGCCAGTGCCTGGCATAATTTTGCCGGTCCGTTCGTCAGTTCGATTCCTTGCTTTGGTCGCCTTTCATTAAGCAGCTCTTCACCTTCAACCGGCTCGACCGCCCGAATCAGAACTGCCGCTCCATAGTGTTCCGGTCCGACCACCACATTCATGCAGTAATGCATGCCGTACGTAAAATACACGTACAAATGCCCTGCCGGTCCGAACATCACGTCGGTACGCTGCGTCCGACCGTTATAGCTGTGACTCGCTGCGTCGGTTCGGTCGTAAGCCTCTGTTTCAACGATCCGCACTCTTGCTTGACCGTCGTTGAATGTTCGGACAAGTTCGCAGCCGAGTAAGCGTTTGGCTGCGTCGACGGCCGAAAGCTCGTTTAGTAATGTCAGGTCTGTCACCTACTTATTATACTAAGCGGCGGCTTCGAGCCGCTTGTCGACGAAGATCTGCATACCCCGTACCGCACTTGCGCCACGAACGGCAAATTTAGTTGCAACATCATCATGACCGGTGTAGCGTCCGGCTATCTCTTCCACGGCGGCTGTCAGGTTCGGTGCATCCGCTTCCATGCGAGCCATAGCGTAATCGCATACCGTCAAAAAGTCATCGCTCGACTTAAGTGATTCAACGAACTGCATGGCACTGGCGTATACTAACGCTTTTGCTAACTCATCATCGTAGTGTGCGTCCGGCTCTACCAAATATCCGAGCGATTCAAAAATCTTGACACCCGTCTCTACTGATTGTCGGAACTGCGGTGTTTCAAATCCAGCTTCCACGGCAAGGCGGAGTGCCGAGTGCGCAACACTATAAAAGTATGAATTGTCTTCGCTTATCACGTGCGTCTGTTCAAGGAACGGTTCGGATTGTAGACGTAGTTCAAGGTCATTAGGAAGTGTCGGTAAATCTAACTGCGGGTATTTCGCCATGTCTGTTTCTCCTGAACTGATTGGTTGGATTATACGCCTGCTACGATTCCCATGCAAACCCTTTGTGGCCATAGTGGCCGTACTCGGCTGTCTGTTCGTATATCGGCCGTCGAAGATCAAGGAATTGTATGATGCCGTTCGGTGTCAGGTCATAACCTTCTATCACTTCTTCCTGGCCGTCGATTATCACGCTGGCTTCAAGCGGCTGGTTGTAACCAATCGCGTAGGCCAAGTACACGTACACTTCTTTGGCACCGCTCTTTTTCAAGTAGTCGACGGCAACTTTGCGCGCCATATACGCTGCCGACCGGTCGACCTTGCTCGGGTCTTTTCCGCTGAACGCGCCACCGCCGAGTGGTACGTGCGGGCCATAGTTATCGACTGCCAGTTTGCGGCCGGTCAGGCCGGCGTCGGCGTCGAACCCACCTAAGTCCCAATCTCCTGCCGGGTTCACATGAAAATCAACCTCATCAAACTTTGCGCCCGATTTGTCGTGCAGCCAATGTTCGACCGCCGCTCGAAGTTCGGTTTGCGGAGCGTGCTGAAAGCTTGCCACCACGCTGGTTACACGGCCGTCTTTCGTCGTAATCTGCGTCTTGCCGTCGTACGGCCAGGTCTTATATAAGTATTGATTCAGACTGCGGGCAAGCACGTACTCAAGTGGTAAAAGTTCGTTGGTTTCGTTCGTGGCATACCCTACCATGATGCCTTGGTCACCCGCCCCGCCCGTGTCGACGCCATGCGCGATTTCCGGGCTTTGGGCTGCAATGTGAACAGTCACGTCAACATCGCCGGCAACACGTTTGACGATCGCTTCAACGTCAATGTCTTTGGCTTTCGACGTGACTTCGCCGGTTACGAATACTTTGCCGTGCCCACCGGCCACATCTATTGCCACCCGGGCAGTCGGGTCTTGTGCCAAATGCGCGTCGAGTAGCGCGTCCGAAATACGATCGCAAATCTTGTCGGGGTGCTTTGGTGAAACGCTCTCGGCGGTTCGAAAAGTTGGCATAAAAATAACTCCTTTGTTACGTATCTTCCGCGCCGTTCGCGTGTAGATAAAAGGAGTTGCTACTGTCTTATCTTCCTGCAAGGGCTAGAAGGGGCACCGTTTTTGCATACATGTAGAGGCTGGTTGCCGGCAGGTCGTCGAGCTAGTTCTCTCGCTGCACTCTGGATACGTCTGATTGTTAGTGTACTATCCGAGTATAATAGATGTATGAGCGAGAGTAAATCCAACAAAGAAGAGTTCCGGGTCAGCGGCGAAGAGCTGCTTGCCAAAGTTAAAGAAATTATCCGCGAAGGCAACGTCCGCCGCCTTATCATCAAAGACAAAGACGGGAAGACCATGGTAGAAATTCCACTGACTGTCGGCGTGGTCGGCATCGTTCTGGCGCCAGTCTTGGCTGCCGTCGGCGCCATCGCGGCGCTTGTGACAGAGTGTACGATTCTAGTTGAGCGTACTGACGCTAAATAACTTCACCCACTCTTCAAGGGTTAGCTGCGATGGGATTTTTTCGGGCAAAATACCCGCTTTTTCGCGTGCTGTTTTGCCAAAGAATTTTTGTTCGGCGAAGCAACGTTCAATGAATGCTCGGTACTTCGGCATTGCATCTATGGGCAACAATGGCTCCTCTCGCAGCTTTAATTCAAGCAGCACCGTGTCAACTCCTGGTGGCGGCGTAAAGTCAGTCCACTTTAATGGTTTTCGAATCCTCGCCGCGAACAGTGGACCGATCTGTGCGCCTAATTGCGACGTAAAATGGTCATCACCAGGTACGAGCTTTCGAGCAAATTGGCGCTGCGCAATCAGGTACATCGCTTTGGGCGGCCGGTCGGTTTCGGTAAACTTACGAACGAATACGGCACTTAGATTAAACGGGATGTTTGAAAAAATCTTGTATGGAACCGTTGGCGGGTCTAGTGTTAAAATGTCACGTTCAATAATCTCGACATTCAGTATGTTGCCCAGGTTCGTGCGTAGTTTCTTTACCGCACCCGGCTCGATTTCGACGGCCACGACTTTTTTGCAGCGGTTGGCTAGCACACTGGCAATCACGCCGCTACCGGCGCCAAGGTCATATACCAAATCATTCTTACGAATATTGGAATGACCAATCAGCTCCGCGACGATTCGCGGGCTGCGTAAAAAGTGTTGGGCGTATTCATGCTCACGAGCCATATGGTGTCATTATACCTTGTTTTAAGAGTAGTGTATTGACTTTTTATATAATTTGTAGTATAATTATATATTGTAGGTAATCGCCCTTCTCACACTTAGGAGTTCCGTTGCACAAGCTCAAGAAGCTCCGCAAGGATGTCGGCTTTTCAGTCGAAGAGCTCGCCGAGTACACCGGACTGTCCGTATCGACCATTCGTGGCATCGAGAACGGTACGTCTCAGTTCAGGACGAACATCGGCGTTGCTCAGATCCTGGCCGACACCTTCGACTGCGACGTGAACGACATCTTCGCATCCGAAGAGCTGTCACATCTCGGTCGACCGCCGCTCACCGGCAAGCCGATCGGGCATGTCACCAGCATGCTCGAAGTCAGCGTCACCAAGAACGGCCAGACCGAAACCTTCAGGCTCTTCCACGAGCTCGAAGGCAACGCCTGTGAACGTTGCCACATCGTGATGCCGCTTACCGGCAAGTGCCCGTTCTGCGACTAACCTGCTACCCCCGAAAGGAGTTTTCAACCTGAGAACCCCCTCGGGGGTTTCTCATTTAACCGTCTCGCCGAAGTGCCTCTTGTCCCGCAACTTCTGCTTCGCCGACAAGTGTGGAATAAACGGCTTGGCTTAACACCCGAGGATTGTTGGCATAGTGCTGCATAAGCGGCGAACGCTCATCGGCAAACTGCGCCATCGTAGGCCGGACACCAAGTTCATCGGTCAAATCAAGAGCTGCTTCGTACTCTGCATGAGCTGCCCGCATGGCGGCCTCTTGCATTTCTACTCTGTCCATCCGCATGTTAGCTACGTTATGTTTAACTACAGCCAATGTAACAGCGCTGGTAGCAAGCGCCCGCCCAAGTTGAATGTCTTTTCGGGCAATCACATTCGGACTGCGATCTTTAAACACCATCTCTTCGATGACGCTCGCCAGCTCTGCTGTTCGCGACAAGTCAATTTGAGCTTTTTCAATTAATTTGTCTTGGCTTAGGCGTTCGTCGGTTTCGGGGTCAATCATGATCGGCAATTTTGCGCGCCGGAACATCACTTCGTCACCAAAATGCTGCGCGTATGTATGGTACGCGCTCCCCATTCCCGTGACGGCAAGTAGCGATGCGGCTTCTTCAATATCGCTATCACTCCCTGCGTCCGCAATGTGATTGAAAGTTCGTTCGGCGGTTGTCACGCCTACTTTTTGTAGCCAAGGGATCACGACCCCTTGCCTGCCTGTAAACATGGCTAAACGTTCTTTGTCGCGGGTCGGTGCCGGAACATAGTCCAGGCCTTCTGCTGTTTGTACGGTATTAAATACGTATTCTCTTCGCTCTCTACTCATACAAACTACTATACGCTGCTTATTGCATGATGTATAGAAATATGACATCGTATATAAGCATAAGCTTCCTGTTATACTATTAGCTATGGATAACTCCGAACTTCTTTATCAGTTAAGTCAGCAGCAGCAGAACGGTACAACTGACCAATCTACATTACTGCAAAGCCTTCTCGGTGGTGCGGATGGCGGCAGCCTGATTCCTGAATCTTTGGTGCAAACCCTGACTGTCAGCTTTATCGTGCTGAACGTAGTCGGTGTGCTGTTCTTAATCGCCTACATCATGAGTGTGGTTCGCAAATGGAAGGTGCAATCGGCCGTGCTTCACATGCGAAAAGACTTAGAAGAAATCAAAGCTCATATGATACCCGCCCCTGTCGCTCCGGCGGTTGCCGAGCCGGTCGAAAAAGCACCTGAACCGCAGGCTAACAATGAGCAGCCACAAGCTTAAGCAGACTTTCAAATCCAAACCAGCTATCGCCGTTCTTAGCCTAGTGCTCGTTGCTGCCGGGTTCGGTGTAACGTTCGCGCTTTTGCCTCGTGAGCAGTCGGACGTCAGCCAAAAAACCACGAACCAGCAAAAAGATCAGCCTGCACCGAATCAAACCGTCCAGGGCTTGCAGCTCGACACCACCAAAAGTTACGGTAACAAATACGCGAACGGCGTATTGCCGGTCGGTGATGGGAAACATAGTTCCACGTCAGCATCAAAGGGTACTATTTATGCGTGTAGTCAGTATGAGCAAAACATCGCGCGCGAAATTGGCGGTGCCGGCAGCCGCGGACCATGGTTTTCAGACGATGGCCAAAGTTACGACATAAACAAGAAAACGCGTGTAAGCGGAAAGGTTGCCTGGGCGCCGCAATTTTCGCAGACCGTGAACACAAGCGGGCGTACTATTACTACGAACGGCTTGCCCTCACATACCACCGGTATATTCCCTATCGCGGCGAGTGACCCGGCGTATTTATATGACCGTAACCCGAACAAGATCCAAACACAGTCGCTTACCCTAAACCTGCCTTTAAGCCCGAAGTACGGCGACCCGCAGTGTATGGGCGGCGAAGCCGGAATCATGCTTACCGGCGCCGTGCTGTTCAACGGGTTTGATGCTGGTGGGCGCGACGCTGGGGCCTGGGAAGTCCAAGACAGCTGCGGCGGACATCCACAAGTCCAAGGCGAGTACCACTACCACACGTTAAGCAGTTGTATTAGCGATACAAGTGTTTCAACTATCATCGGTTACGCGCTCGATGGCTTCCCAATTACCGGTCCCAAGGTTGGTGACAATAACATTCTTACCACCGACGATTTAGACGAGTGCCACGGTATATTCAGTAACCTCACCGTCAACGGTAAATCGACTATGACCTATCACTATGTCATGACCCAAGACTTTCCGTACTCGGTCAGTTGCTTCCGCGCTAAGCCGAACCAAATCAGCGACGCCCTGCACTCCCGTCCGCAGCCTGGCATGCAGCCATAGGTGTGTGACGAACGTCATTGCATAAAAATTAGCAGGCTCGTATAACGTAAGTAGACCCAACGATGATTGGGAGTGTTGTACCTGCGAGGGTACTGCCAATCTTAAGGAGGTGCACTATGAACGTACCTAACACTTACACCACCATTAACGAAACCGGGTGCTGCGCCGTCCCTGATGTTAGCGCCTGGGACAAGCAGGAAGTCACTTTTAAAAACAAATTGTTTATTCGTGGCTATACCCGAAGCATCATGTACGTACCGTTGAACATGAGCAAGGTCATGACAATGTTGCAGCAGCAGGCGTCTGACGCCAACGCCGAAATGCCGCCACAGGAAGCCATGATTTTAAGCCGCGAACTTTCGCCGTGGAAGGGCGAGCACTTGTACGCCGTCAGTCACACGGTAGACGGCGCCGACAATATTTCGCTTATTGGCACGTATCTCACGAAAGTATTCGAAGGCCCGTTCAAAGACGCCGGCAAGTGGCACAAGCAGCTGATCGACTATGTGAACGAGCACCGAAAAGCCGTTAAAAATACCTACTTCTTTTACACCACGTGCCCAAACTGTGCTAAACACTACGGTAAAAACTATGTCATTGGCCTTGCACAAATTGCCTGACAAGGGGGTTTTATGAAAACATTTTGGAACATAGTAATAACAGTCGTACTTGTTTCGGCGGCTGCTATGGGTATGTATTATGTCCAGCAATCGACGATTGACGATCTGACCGCCAAAAACAAATCGCTTACCAGTGATATTAAAAAGCTGAAGGCTGACAACAATACCCAAAATACCTCAGACAGCGACAAGCAAACAGCGTCCACGACATACAAGTCCGAAAAAGGCGTGACGGTCACGGTCGCTACCCCTACCAACAGCGCCAAAGTTACCAGCCCACTAACGGTCACGGGTAGCGTGCCTGGTTCGTGGTCGTTCGAAGCCCAGTTTTCGGTTCGACTTATCGACGCGCAGGGTAACCTGCTGGCAGACTCCCCTGCAAAGCTGCAAGGCGATTGGATGACTGACAATCTTGTGCCGTTCACCGCCACCCTTTCGTTCGGCCAAGGCGCCAGCAAGAATGGAACACTCGTTCTACTAAAGGACAATCCATCCGGCCTGGCGCAGAACAACGACAGCGTCGTTATTCCTGTCACGTTTTAGCTAGTCAAGAATACTAATCCAAAATGCCACGCCGAACCCTAGCGTGGTCATGATTCCGGCTAGTTGCCCGGTGTCTTCGAACGCTTCCGGCATCATGGTGTCGGCCAGCATGGTCAGCAGTGCCCCAGCCGAGAACGCGAGCGTGAATGCCACCGTGTCTGGCGACGCTTTTTCAAACAGGGCGAACCCGGCAAACGACGCAAGGCCCGACACTACGACCACGCTTAGCCACATGGCAAGTAAATGTAGCCGCTTCCAGCCGTTCTGCAAAAGACCGCTGGTAGACCCGATCGCTTCCGGTAAGTTCGACAAAAACACGGCAACAAGCATAGCTACGCCGACTGCTCCGCCATGCACGATACTTAGTCCGATCACGATTGATTCCGGAATACCGTCGAGCACTGCACCAAGCACGATTCCAAGCGGTGACCCGTCTTCGTGGCCACCCATTTTTTTGCGGCGCTTGCCACCCTTCTTGTTTATAAAGTAGTTGCCCGCAAAGAACGTTACCGCGCCGCCGACTAATCCAAGTGCCAGCCCCCAGCTTGCACCGGCGGTCTTAAATGCTTCTTCAGCAAGTTCAAACGCAATGGCGCTTATTAGTACGCCCACACCAAACGCCATGATTATACCGACCACCCGTTTGGGTATGTCCCACTTCATGCTTATGAGCGCGCCGACGACTAGCGAAGATGCGGCTGCCGTTCCCCAAAAGATTGCTTCTAACATATGCCTTGTCTAATTAAGCTGTAGTTCATTGACTGAGCCTCTACTAGATCCCTAACACTCGGGATACCCAAAACGCACCGCTAGCGGTCACGGCCGTGATAATTATTCCCCATATTAGATCTATGACAGTAATTTTTAACGGGAAATCTTTCATGGTCGCCAGGTTGGTTAAATCGTATGTTGAATACGCGACTAGCCCAAATAAGGCTCCAAGCACGGTAGCGTATAGCAAAGAATCCATCTGCACAGCGGGATTAACCACAAAGACCACCACGCCAACTACGTAAATTACGTAAAATGCCAGCGCCGCAGCCATGTTGGGTTTCTTGCGCAACAATTTTCCCATTTCATCGTAATACAATTTCTTCGCCACGAATCCAAGCCATATAAAATCCAGGATTCCCATTATTACTCCGGCACTCAGTAACTCAATAAGTATTTTCATTACATTCATTTTAGTCTCTTTTATATGTTTACACTAGCCGTGTGTGAGAGTGCTCTTGTTATACTAAAACGAATGACAAAATGCATTGCCGTTCTCGGAGCAAATGGTAGAAGTGGAAGGGAGTTTGTATTGGCAGCGCTTGCCGCTGGATACACTGTTCGAGCAGGTGTTCACGGCGGCTCAATCGAGCCTAAAAAAGGATTGAATGTTATTGACTGCGATGCGACCAATCAAGCCGACGTCGCACGATTACTTAATGGTGCTGATTTTGTCGTCAGCCTTATTGGCCATGTACCTGGCAGCCCAAAGGAAGTTCAAACCAATGCTATTAAAACAATCATTCAAGCCATGCGGACAAAGAATCTTACTCGCATAGTATCACTCACTGGGACCGGCGTTCGCTTTCCCGGAGACAGACCTTCGCTTATCGACCGGCTGGCTAATTTTTCTATAAAAATCATTGATCCAAACCGAGTTAAAGATGGTATCTCTCATGCCAAAGTCTTACAGAGCTCGCAGCTAAACTGGACGATTGTGCGTGTTCTAAAGCTTACAAATGGTCCTGCCAGCGAACTGCGGCTTACTTCTGGCGGCCCAGCCAAGCAATTAACCTCGCGTGCTGAAGTAGCTCAGGCAATCTTGCGAATATTAGAAGATCCGGAATTTTATCAAAAGGCTCCAGTTATAAGCAAATAACCCTCATTAATTAAGCGTATATCCACCAAAATCGCTGAATATATTCTTCGTTATCTTAAGGTCGCTCATCGAACATTGTTAAAACCACATTCTTTCACTATCATGAATGTTATTTCGTTCTCATATTTTTAGGCGTATACTTTGCTAATCAGGAGATTACTAATGTGTAACGAACAAACCCACCAAACTCTAACGCGCCCAGAACACTTTGTGCGTCACACCATGGAAGTCGAGCGCGCCTGCGCCTTAACCCGCCGCGGGCTTGGTAACGTGTCGCTTGAAAAAGTCATGCAAGACGCCGAAGAGGCCCTGTCGCTCGCCGACAAAGATGTTGCCGTCGCATGTACGCACATGCTTCAGTTAGTCGTATCTGGTAAGTTACCTGAAGCGGCCAAGTTGTAGCAATCCGTAAGTCATTCAATAATTAGCACTCTTGACACGAGAGTGCTAATTTTTTTATAATTGTAGGTAGAAAAGGTGCAGCCTTTTCGCATTAACAATCAAATGAAAGGGGGTTACTATGAGTAACTTAATTAAGTTTGATCCGTTTGCGGAAATCCAAGCCCTACAGAAGCAATTCTTCTCAGACGATTGGTTTTCGCCGATCAAAAGCATGCAAATGCCAACCACGGACGTTTACACGTCAAAGGATGACAAGGAGCTCACGGTCGAAGCCCACCTGCCTAACTTTGACCAAAAAGACGTCGACATCAGCATAGACAAAGGCAATCTTGTCATCCGCGCCGAACGCCACGAGCAAGAAAAGGACAAGGACAAAAAGTACATCGTCCGCGAAAGTTCAAGTAGCTTCTACCGCAGCATTCGCCTGCCCGAAGCCGCCGATGAAGACTCCATAAAAGCCAAAATGAAAGACGGAGTCTTAAAGGTAACGGTGCAGTTTAAAGAGCTGCCAAAGCCGAAGCAAATCGCGATTGAAGCATAAGCAACATAAGCAGCGCCATATACGGCGCTGCTTAATCTATCAGGCTCGCTCCGCATTTCATATCTCGTTTACTCCACTGATCTCCATAAGCCTTGGCTTGTTCAAGCACTAATGAAGTCGCCAACGCCTGCTGATCTGGCGGGTATCCATACTTATTGAGTGTTTTCTTTACGTTCACTCGTAGCTTTGCCTGCACTCGTTCACGCACTTGCCAGTCAATTGTGGCATCGTTACGTACCTGTTGAACTAATACTCGTGCCAGGTCTCGCAATTTATCGTCGTGCATGACTTCAGTAGCGCTACCGTTAGCAACTAACGCATCATAGAACAACACTTCGTCTTCATTGAGCCCCAATGACTCTTGATGCTCTTCAGACTCACGCAGCTTATTTGCAATGCTTATTAATTCTTCAATAACCTGAGCTGCTTCAATGGTGCCATTTTTGTAACTAGTGAGTGCGGCTTCAAGCATGGCCGAAAACTCGCCAGTCTTGACTACATTCATGCCAAACTTTGCTTTTACTTCATCTTTAAGTAATTTCTGCAGCGCTTCAACGGCAAGGTTTTTTCGTTCCATGCCACGCACTTCAGCCAAGAACTCGTCAGAGAGCACTGAGAGGTTTGGTTTTTCTAAGCCTGCTGCAGCAAAAACGTCGACCACGCCGACGGGTGCAATAGCTTTATCGACAATTTGCTTTAAAGCCATTCGATATTCGGCATCTGTTACGCCACCACGTGTAGATTCACTCAGTTTGTTGAGTCGAGCATTAATTGCTTGGAAAAATGCGACTTTCTCACGAAGCATTAATGCATCTGGGTGTGGCATTGACAGCGCAAACGCCTTACTCAGTTCAAGTACATGCTGCTTTAGTCGTTTTTCTCCGTCTTCAACAGACAATATGTGCTCCTGAGCATCAAGAATAATTTGCAGTTGATCATGAGTGTTAGCAGCAAAATATCGGTCATAATCAAATCCGTGGAATAAGTCGCTTACAATCTCAAAGCGACGCTTCATTTCGGCTACCGCTTCGGCAATGTCGAGCGTAGGCTTACCTTCACCGCCGCTTGTTGTGTAGGTCTCTAGTGCATCACGAAGCGATGCGGCAACTCCAAGGTAATCTACGACCAAGCCACCTTTCTTGCCAGGGTATACACGGTTTACACGAGCAATCGCTTGCATGAGGTTATGACCTTTAAGCGGCTTGTCGAGGTACATTGTGTGCATACTGGGCACATCAAATCCGGTGAGCCACATGTCGCAAACGATGACGAGTTTAAGGTCGGAACCGTCTTTTTTAATTCGTTTTGCAATATCACGCACCCGGTCTTTGCTGCGAATGTGCTGCTGTAGCTCTTCATCGTCGGACGCACTGCCAGTAATAATCACTTTTATGTAACCTTCATCATCCTTGTCACTGTGCCAGTTCGGCTTTATGGCAATTATTTGATCGTATAGATCAGCCGCTATATGCCGACTCATCGTTACAATCATGCCCTTGCCTTCTAACACCGACAATCGCTCTTCAAAGTGGGTCACAATATCTTTTGCTACGAGCTCAAGTCGCTGGCTATTACCGACAATTGCTTCTTTTTGAGCATACTCTGCCTTAAGACGATCTTGCCGAGTCATTTCTTCACCTTCAAGCAGGTCATCAACCTCTTCATCGAGCCACCGCTTGGTGTCTTCGTCCATGTTCAAGTCAATCAAGCGACTTTCGTAATAGATTGGCACGGTTGCTTCATCATTAACCGCCCGTTGAATATCATATACATCAATGTAGTCACCAAACACCGCTGGTGTACTTTTGTCTTCGCGTTCAATTGGCGTACCCGTAAACCCAATGTAGCTGGCATTCGGTAAAGCATCGCGCATGTATTTTGCGTTGCCGTAGACGGTTTTTGCCTCGCTCGTTTTTTCGTCTACCTGCACACGTGCTTTTAATCCGTATTGACTACGATGCGCTTCGTCAGCGATCACTACAATATTCGTGCGATCACTTAGCTGCGGATAAGTGTCTCCGCCATCTTCGGGCGAAAACTTTTGAATAGTCGTAAATATCACGCCGCCAGATTCACGCGTTAGTAAATCACGTAAATTATTGCGACTCTCTGCCTGTACCGGGTCTTGCCTAAGTAAATCTTTGCACGCGGCAAAAGTGCCGAATAATTGTCCATCCAGGTCGTTACGGTCGGTGACGACAACTATGGTTGGGTTCTCAAGTGCTGGATCGCTGATTAACTTTCCGGCATAAAACAGCATGCTTAAGCTTTTGCCAGAGCCTTGCGTGTGCCATACCACACCAGCCTTGTGATCAGCCTCCGGCTTTGACGCATCAATAGTTCGTTGCAATGCTTTGTTGACTGCCCAGTACTGGTGGTATGCGGCCAGTTTTTTAATAAACTTCGATTCGTCTTTGCTATCAGACTCAAACACCACAAAGTTTCGCACTATATCGAGTAGTCGCGCTTTTTCGAACATGCCGCGCGTCAGTATATCCATTTGCACAATTTGGTCTTTTTGGACTTCGCCTTCGATAGTTTTCCAGGTCATAAACCTCTCGAACTGCGAACTAATTGTGCCTACTTTTGCATCTAGTCCGTCACTAATGACACACATTTCGTTAAAACGAAACAGGCTACTTATTTGCTTTTTGTAGGTTTGAATTTGCTGGTAGGCTTTTTCTAAACTCGCCTGTGCATCGGCGGCGTTCTTAAGCTCAATCACTACCAACGGTATGCCGTTCACAAACAAAACAATGTCTGGTCGGCGGTTAATGCCGTCTTGAATAACCGTTAGTTGGTTTATTGCTACAAAATCATTATTTTCTGGGTTATCAAAGTCAAACAATTGCACCTGTGCAGTGCGAACCGTTGCGTCTGCGTGACGGTATTCGACATCCACACCATCGGTAAGTAGGGCGTGAAAATCTTTGTTGTCGGCAAATAAATCAGCTGAGCTCGTGCGCGCAATTCGTTTTAGCGCTTCGTCTCGGTTTTCTTGTGGAATATCTGGATTCAGTCTTGTCAGTGCAATGTCTAACCGACGATTCAAAATAACATCGCTATACTCTCGCTCCATCGTGCCATCTGGTCCAATCGTTGGACCATTCACGATTTCCCAGCCCATTTGAGCTAGTGTGTCGAGAGTGCTTTGTTCGATCTTATCTTCTGTCATTTATCTGTATTATATCTTAAGCAGTTTCTATCTCTGCCTCGTCTTCTTCGGGTCTCTGGCGATATTCCGTTAATGCTGCACGGTAACTCGTCGGATCGGTATTAAATAGTACTTCACTTGGCCGCATCTCCTGGCCCAAAACTGCTGGCCATTCCTCAGACTCATCTATATATTCATTAAAATCGTTATGGTCTTCAAAGCGAAGTCGTGCATAAAGATGAGCCTCTGATACGGAATGGCGATTCAGGAAAAGTGCCGCGATAGACAGTGCTTCTCGCGCAATAAAGTGGGCCTCGTGGAGCCCAAGAAGATTTTCAGAGTATGCATCTTGTCCGTGAGAAGTCGCTCCATTACTATTTCGAGTCTGCCCAATTATTAGCGTGAGTTTCGAACAAGCTTCGTCAATTCTACTTTCTACGTCAGAATCTTCTGATAAATTAATGCACGCCTTTGCCTGACTATAAAGTTCAGGAAATGTAGGCGGACCACCCCTTGCGCCAGGTGCTACATCCCCATTATGGTCCGTCACTATCGTGCGGTAAACGCACTCCAATAGGGCTTTTGCCTCTTCTACTATTGATCCAGGCGTTCCTGTAGTCAGGGCACTTTTTAATGCCTCCAGCCGCTCCTCAAAGTGACTCGCTGCGCGGATAGTTAATCCGCCAGTAAAAAATGGATCAACCGGCTCCATCAATCTTTACTTTTCCAGTAATTAATCGAGAGAGGAGGGTGTCGCGGAGGGTGGTTAGGGTTTGGACTTGTTCTTCATTTTTGCGGCGTTGGGCAAACATAGGATCAATTTTTTCACAAAAGTATTTTACTAATTCATTTGGCGGCAATTTTATTTTGAAGCTGTTCATAGCTTTCTGGTTTATCTTTAATTGAACCGCGCCGCTAATTAACGACTGTACATTCGCCAGTGATAGTAGGAGATAAAGATATTCAACAGTGAATGGTGTTTTTGTCTGCAGAATGTGAGTATGGTTATTCACCCAAAATTTACCCCAAACATATTGAAGGTACGGTGTGCCATCTGATTTGATGACACTTCCGTCTTCTGCGAGCAATAGATACGTTCCATCAAATAAATAATCATTTACATAATCCATGACTGATGTTGCCCCGAAGTATCTATACTCTCCCTGCATTTCGGCTCTCTGTCTAGATGAAAGTGGTTTTCGTTTTGAGTCAAAGTTGACAATGATGTCGCCTAGTACTCCATCCTCCCATTTCTCCGCCTCAGGATTATCTATAAAATAATGACGAAAGAGCGTTTGTCCCATCTGTTCGAGTGTTTCGTTCATTTTGCGACTCAGCTCAATTTTTTCATCAATCAACCTAAGAATGTATGCAATTTTCTTTTGCTGATTAATATCAGGTAACATTACCTTTAGATTCGCGAGTTTCAACCTTGAGAGTTCAGTCTGACCAGTGCTACCTTCTGCCAGCTCCTCAATCTCTTTCTCTCGACCCTTCAGGGCATAACCAAGGAATAGCGGATCGACTAGATCGGGGTTTGCTCGTACGATCGTGATGTGACTATCTACAGTTGCAGGCATTGCTGAACCATAGAATTGGCCTACGCGCCCAAGGGTGCCCTGACCCGTTGAGTTAATTAGAATGTCATTTGGTATGAGTATTCTGTCTTCATTTACTTTCTTTGCAATGAAATCGGTAAATCGTGCTTGCTCTAGTGATACACGCCAATCTCTGATACATTTTTGGTTTAAGACATAGAATCCCTCTGTATCCGTATATTTAGGTGCTGCGCCTCTGGCGAGAAATTCCGTGATATCACTAAGCAAAACAGTCTTGGTCATTGAGTATCCTCGCTGTCACTAGGATCTTCACTCGGAAGCTCGATATTCTCAAGTGTTAGGCTTTTGATTTCAATCTCGTCATTCATCTAGAATAACCTCCGATGTAGACAGCAAGCAGAACAATAAATACAGCCATCCCCACTACGAATAGAAAAATACTAACAAAATTCATGACTTTCGTTACTTTTCCATATTTCACTTTATCCAGATTTTTACTCAAGGGAGTGTTTATAGATTTTTTAAAGTTTGCTGATATGATTTTTTGTGCATCAATCAACATGACTCGCGAAAAGTAATATCCCACTATTACACTAACTACCACACCAATAAATAGCGCTAGCGTTATAAATGATAACCAGCCGTATATGTTAAATACCTTATCGTTCAGCGCGGCAAGGGCGGCCAACGCAGCAATTGAAAATGTCATAAGTGCACGATCCATCTCGAACGTTACTTGAGCAAGTAGTTCCTGGTTACGTAGATAACTGGAGCGATATTCGTTTACACGCTCGTTGATCACAAACTTTGTGACGCTACTTAGCACTCCAAGCAAGCCCTTCACTTTTATGTTTCCTCCGGTAGCTGTAATTTCGAAAGATTTTCTTTGATTTTAGCTTCTAGCTCATGGCTCTTTTCAAATTGCTTATCAAGCTCAGCCTTAAGTCGCTCTATTTTTTCAGCAAAAACTTCGTCGTCGTCTTCTACCGCTTCGCTACCAACGTAGCGTCCAGGCGTTAATACACAGTCGTGCTCTTTGATCTCGTCTAGCGTGGCGACTTTTGTAAAGCCAGGTACGTCTACATATTCGCCATTTTGAGTTTTGAAATTATGGTAGACACTAGCAACGCTTGCAATGTCTTTGGCCGAGAATTCACGATTACGACGCGTTACCATTTTGCCTAGGTTTCGGCCATCTATGAACAATGTCTTGCCCGTACGGTTTGATCGGTCACGGTGAATAAACCACAAGCATGCAGGAATTCCAGTATTAAAGAATAGCTGGCTTGGGAGTGTAACAATACAGTCCACTAAATCAGCTTCGAGCAGTTTTTTACGGATCTCGCCTTCACCTGAGCTTTGGCTACTCATACTACCGTTTGCCAATACAAACCCGGCCGTACCTTTTGGCGAAAGGTGATGAATCATGTGTTGCACCCACGCAAAGTTAGCATTGCCTTTTGGCGGTACACCATACTTCCACCGAATGTCATCTTGCAGCAGTTCTTGGCCCCAATCGCTAATATTGAATGGTGGATTTGCAATAATGTAATCGGCTTTAAGGTCTGGGAATTTGTCTTCGTGGAACGTATCACCGCGGCGAAGGTCGGCATCGATGCCGCGAATCGCCATGTTCATTTTGCCAAGCCGCCAAGTAGTTTCGTTAAGTTCTTGGCCATAAATGGCGATGTCGCCTAAGCGTCCAGAATGTTCTTCAACAAACTTTTCGCTCCAGACAAACATGCCGCCGCTACCGCATGCAGGGTCGTATATACGGCCGTTATATGGTTCAAGCATTTCAACGAGCAACTTAACGATTGAACGTGGAGTATAGAACTCACCACCATGCTTACCTTCGCTATCGGCAAACATCCCCATAAAGTATTCGTAAACTTGACCAAGTAAGTCTTTCGCGTTGTCGGACTTAAACGTGGTGTTTGTAAATAGGTCGATCAGTTCACCCAAGCGTCGCTTATCTAGTGCTTCGCGAGCGTAGTTTTTTGGCAGAACGCCCTTAAGCGATGGATTGTCACGTTCGATGGCATCCATGGCGTTGTCGATTAATACACCAATGGTCGGCTGCTTGGCATTTTTCGATAGGTATTCCCAACGCGCTTCGGGTGGAATCCAAAATACATTATCAGCTGCGTAATAGTCGCGGTCTTCAGGGTCGTAATTTTCAGATTCTGCTTTTTTGTACTGAACTTCAAAAGCGTCGGATACATACTTTAGAAAAATGAGTCCTAATACGACGTATTTGTAGTCGGACGAGCTAATATTGCCTCGAAGTTTGTCGGCCGCCTGCCACAGTTTTGCTTCAATCTGCTGAATATCCATGAAGTCAGTATACGCTGGCTACCTCTGTTTTTCTAGCTCAACTTATAAAGGTCCCACGGTGTTATGATTCCTGTGATTTTTTCATCTCGCTGTCCATTTTTGGTTATCAGTACACAATCAAGACGGCGCTGTTGCTCTGTACTCTTTTGAAATATAGATGGTATTTCGTGAGCTGGGTCGTCTTCTTTTACGAATTGGAAGCGAACTACAGGATTGTTTAGATACCGTCTATTTACATCGCTCATGTGCTCTTTTTCGAAATATGGGCTGCTCTGCCTGGCATTAAGCTCGTAATTAACCCATTGAAAAAATGAATTGTATGCAAATACTCCAATCATCTTGTCGCCATCCCAAACCGGTACATGCGTATACTCGTTTTTAGTCATTTCACTCACGACATTACGCGTAAGATCATCTACCGAGGCTTCAAAAATACCAAATTTTGCATTCGGGCCGAAAACGTCGAGTGTAGTTGGTGGGTACTTAATAGTTTCCAGAATCGTTTGCAGCGAAGACACTGCTTCATTTGTAAGTGCAGCCAAATATTTGCCACGCTGCATGTGGGAGTAAACGTTTCGAAGAGCGTATAGGTCAAGGATTTCGCCCATCCTACTTTTTACAAAGCTGTTTCGCTGAGCGAATATCGTCAATGCATCTCGAAATACTGCTTTATTGTCACCCCTTTCGTTAATAATGTCTTCCAACTTTTGAAATGCGTCCAAAAATTTATGAATTTTGTTTTCTTCATTCATAGTCATCTCTCCCTGCATTAATAATTGCGAAAACAGTTTTAGTCACAATAATATGATCAAGCAATGTAATGCCAAGAAGTTTTCCGGCGTCCATTAATCGCCTTGTTACTTCAGTGTCAGCATTAGATGGATCAAGTGATGAGCTAGGGTGGTTATGAGCGATAATAACTGAAGCGGCACGGTCAGTTATAGCATCTGCGAAAACTTCACGTGGATGAACCAGTGAGGATGTGAGCGTTCCGATTGAAATAGTTCGTTTGGCAATTAAGCGATTCGCGCCGTCAAGCGTTATGCACACGAAATATTCCTGTTTTTTATCGCGAATGTTCGCAAGCTGTTCGACTGCTTTTTCTGGCGAGTCGATCACAGGACGATCAGGCTCCAAGATGTAGAGTTTTGAAAGTTCGAAGCTGGCTAAAAGTTCTGTCACTTTTGCAGGACCAAGCCCTTTGACTTGTTGTAAAGCGTCTGCCGTAAGCGTACGGTCATGCTGTAATATTTTATGTACATTTTTCGCGATAGCCGTAACATCAACTTGAGCGTTCCCGCTGCCGATTAATGCTTGAAGCAACTCAAGATCCGAAAGTGCCGCAGGTCCCTTTGCTATAAGTTTTTCGCGCGGACGATTATCTTTACGCTTATCCGACATTTTCATGCTTATATTCTACACCGTGAAAACCTTTCCGTTATAAATCCCGCAACACATTTTTGCCTCAGTTAATACAAAAAAGTGGCCGTGAAAACTTGGTATCATGCCGCTCGTGTTATATGCTCGTACTTGTGTCTCTGGAGCCTATGACGGCACTAGACGACACGAATCGCACCAGTTAAACACAAACATCCGATACTTATTAATCGGTGCGATACAGGAGAGAAAATGCAATCTAAAATCGGTCTTATGACGCTTGGCGTCATTACTCCGTTAGTGCTTTTGAACGGTACTACCGTGCAAGCAAAAAGTGAAACAACAGATACGAAAACGGCTTCGAGCAAGTCGAAGCCAGCAGAAAAGGCACCTGAAAAACCAGCCCCCGTGTACGTAGACGTACAGTTAGGCGACACGCTAAGCGCGATCGCCGACCGCTACCAAACGTCGTATGTGCGCATATTTGACGCGAATGAACAAATCGCGAACCCGGACGTGATTGACGTTGGGCAACGGTTCCGTATTCCGGACCCGAGCGAACAGCTACCCGACCGCGTGCTGCCAGCCGCCCCTGAAGTGCAGGCAGCCGTGCAGAGCGCCGTGTCGTCCAGCCCGGTACAGGCACGCCTTTCGCAGAGCGCCCGCGGGTCGAGTGCCGGTAACACCTACGGCTACGGCTGGTGTACCTGGTACGCCAAGCAAATGCGCCCTGACCTTCCAAACAATTTAGGTAACGGCGGCCAATGGGTCGCGAACGCCCGTGCCCAGGGCATTCCGACCGGAGCGGTCCCACGCGCCGGCGCGATTGCCGAACAAAGCGGCCACGTTGCGTACGTGGAAGCCGTGAACGGTGACCAAGTGACCGTCAGCGAAATGGGTTACAACTACCAGCCTGGCACGGTGACGCGACGTACCGTAAGCGCCAGTACTTTTTGGGGCTACATCTACTAGTCCTTGCACCTAGAAAACATATTGAACGCCGGCCCTACCCCGCCGGCGTTCTTAGTGCTTATTATAGATAGTTAAGAATCGTCATCTCATCACGAGCTATTAGCTCGTCAAAGTCGAAATCTTGCAGGAATTCTGGCAATATCTTTTGCTTGCTTGTATCGATAAACCCGTTCTCGGCCACTTCAATCGCGCCGTGGGACGTAACGTTATGATCGATATTTATATAGTCGTCTGCATTCTTAATATGGAAGAAGAACTCCAGATATTCGCGCTTTTCGTCCTTGTATTGTTGAATAAGTAAAAGCTTGCCGATGACCGGCGCGACGCCAGTTTCTTCAATCATCTCGCGCATGAGACCATCATGCAATGATTCCCCGTCCTCTAACCCGCCGCCTGGGGTACACCAATAGTCGCGCGCTCCCCCGTCGCGTGTGTTGAGACGCTGGGCGAACAACTTACCGTCTTTGATAATGATTCCACGTACTGCGATTCTTCGCACAATACCGCCTTTCGTTGCATTTTGTTTAAAGATTTTGTGTGATTGGTCCGGCACGTCCGGATGTCAACACATAGAGGATTCGAACCGAATCATAGTGAATTCAGTATATCAAACTGGTCTCGCGACAAAAAAGCTTAGGCCGCTACTCTGTCGCCTTGCATCATGCTACCATTGACTTATAGCCGGAAGATATGGGAATACGATGTTTGCTCAAGTAAAACGGCATTGGCGCGGGCTTTATTCGTTTGCCCAAAGCTTTGTCGCCAGGTCATTTAAGAATGAGCTAAAGCCTACCCGTCTGTTCCAAAAACTTTTGCCAACGCTCGTTATTATTACCCTTACCGAAATAATCTTCAGAAACACCGGTAGTGGCTACAGCGTAATCATTATTGTGCTGCTTAGTATTATGTTGTATTCGGCGTACCAGTTCGGGGCACTGGTAGGCGTAATTAGCGCATTGTTAGTTGTTCTGTACAACTTTTACCTGATTGCTGCCACACTACATATCGCGTTGGTGTCTGAGCAAACTCTCGAAAGCGGCATTGTCATTGCCGTAGTATTCCCTATGTTGGCGCTACTGATCGGTGTACTGAAGGAACGTAACGACATACTGCTTGAACGTGAGCAAGCGGCACGCGTGCGAGTCGAAGACAGCGCCGAACGCTTACGATTCATGTCGGAGTCCATGCCGCAGAAAATCTTTACCATGCTGCCAAACGGCAAGAACGATTACATGAACCCCCAATGGAAAGAATATATAGGTGATATGCAGAACCCCGACTGGGCAAAAGTCGTACACCCACAGGACTACAAGGAGAATATGGAAGCCTGGAAGCATTCACTTGAAACCGGGGAGTCGTTCCAGTTTGAACACCGCCTGCGCCGGACTGACGGCCAATACGTATGGCACCTGACCCGCGCGACCGCCATGCGCGACAAAAAAGGTAAGATTACGTTATGGATAGGTTCGAGCACCGACATTGAAAGCGTGCGAAAGGCCAAACGACTTGAAGCCAACACCGCCCGGCTTATAAAACAGCGCGCACAGCTGATGGAACTGAACAAGGCCAAGGACGAATTTATATCACTGGCGTCGCACCAGTTGCGCACGCCGGCTACCAGCGTGAAGCAATATATAAATATGATTTTGGACGGCTATGGTGGTAAGGTGTCGCCAAAAGTGAAAAAGCTATTACAGACCGCCAATGCCAGTAACGAACGGCAATTGTCGGTCATTAACGACCTGCTACAGGTGGCACAAGTCGACGCCGGCAAAGTAGTACTGCGTAAAGAACCGGTAAACATAGACGACTTACTGGCAAGTATTATTCGTGACGACACATCGACATTCAATGACCGAGGGCAAAAAGCCAAATACGTACACCGTCGCCGAAAAGTCACTGTGAGTGCCGACCCGACCAAGCTTCGCATGGCGATTGAGAACGTGATAGATAACGCCAGCAAGTACTCCCCGCCCGACACCACCGTGACAGTGCGACTGACCGCCATAAGTGGCAAAGTGCGCATAAGTATAAAGGACGAAGGCGTAGGGATTCCTAAGGCTGATTTAAAAAAGATATTCGACAAATTCACGCGTATTGATAACCCGCTGTCGAACGTGGTTGGCGGCAACGGACTTGGACTCTACTGGGTAAAGAAAGTGATTGAGCTGCACGGGGGCGACATTTCGGCCACTTCGGTGCTTGGCAAAGGTTCGACATTTACCATTACCCTGCCGTCGGTAGGTAAATAGTCATGTTAGACCACCATATTCAAAAATCAATCGTGTACGACCTGGCCTTCGCTGAAAGCCTGCGCTTTAGCGATTTAAAACCTGATGACATGGAAAACAAGGCCTTCACCTACCACCTAAAGAAGGTCATGAAGGCCGGCTTGGTTGAAAAGCAGGACGACGGCCGCTACACCCTGACCATGAAAGGTCGCCGGGTCGGAAAAGGCGCCTTAAAAAAAGAGAGCCGGTTGCTCGACCGGGCGTATTCGATCCTTCTGCTCGCAGTCAGAAACATCGAAACCGACGAGTGGCTACTCTATAAACGCCAAACCCAGCCCCTGCTTGGTCTTGTCGGGTTTATGCAGGCCCAGCCGGTCGCCGAAACCGACGCACGCAGTACGGCCCAAAAGACGTGTTTCGAGCAGACTAGAATCCAGGCCGAATTCGCAGTTCAGGGCCATGGGTATTTTAGGGTGTACCGGAAAGGCGAGCTTGAAAGCTTCATTCATTTCACGCTCCTTATTGGTCAGAATCCACAGGGCGAACTGCCTGAAACAGCGGAATCGGCCGGTTACTTTTGGCAACGAACGCCGAACTTCGCGCACCCTGATATGCTACCGAACATGCAAACACTTCACAAAATGTGCTTAGATTCACCTGGTTCTTTCGTTGAAGCGACGTTTGATTTGTAGTGTTCATAGTTTGTCCTTTCGTTACTTGCTATACATAACTATGAACTTTGGCCGCGTAAGAAGCAGTGAAGACTTTTTCACCAAATGAAACAAGCCAGTTTAGACACATGGCTCAGGTGTTTGACCGGCATCAGCTGGTCTTTTCGAGACGAACACGCTCGAGGCGCAGTTCTTCGGTGCGCTGGTTGACCCTGGCGGCTTCGAGAGCCGCTTCCTGCGCGGCCTGGTTGGCCTTAGCAGACGTGGCGTACTCACCGGCGGCCAACTTGGTGTAGATGTTGTCCTCGCTCTTGGTCGTGAGGTCGACCTTCTGAGTCGACGACCCGAACCAGTTGAATGTCTTGCTGAGGATGTAGATGTTCAGGTTGCCCATCATGATGATCGTCACGACGATCAGAACGCTCAGCAGTCCTTCGAGGTCTGATGACACTCGAACCACTTCCTTTCGGTAGATTCACTCACAGGTCAGTGAGCTTTGGTACTATACGGCGAAACCATGACCACTGCAAGCATGACCGTGTTGGAATCAATCGCCGCACTCGTGTAATATTGACAACTTTGCATAAATAGAATATAATAATAGTTAGGAAGGCGTGAAAGCGCCTTTTGTTCTTCCCTATGAGCGGTCAAATTGGCCGTCCCAAGACTTCGAGAGGAGAAAGCGATGCCCATGGACGGTTGTGGTACGCCTGCGAATCCGTTCGCCTGCGCCAACCTGCACCTGCCCTACTACGGAAGCGGCAAGGACGGTTGGCACGTGAACCTCGGATGGTTGACCGACCACCCGATCGTGACCCTGCTGATCTTGGCGCTCGTGCTCACGATCGCGAAGTCGGTGGTCCAACACAAGATGGAAAGGATTTGACGGCGATGCTGTCGATGGAAACCTGCAGAATGCCGGATGGCACCAAAGTCGTGTACGACCAGACGTGCGCCAGCATGGGCTTTCCCGAGTACCACTGGTACGACAACGAGCCCTGGCGCACGATCGCCCAGGCCCTGGCCGACACCTGGCACGCGGTGGTGTTCCTGCTGAGTGACCCGGTTGCCTGGCTTATCACGGTGATGCTCACCGTCATCCTGTTCGGCTACATGAAGATCAGGAAAGCCATGGACAGCACACATGAAGCTGGCCCGGGCTAGCCTGCGGCTTTAGGGGAAGAGACCCCGCCTAACCGGCGGGGACTTTTCTTTTATTAGCGTTTGCGCAGGAAATACATGCCAAGCGTACCGGACGCAAGTAGGCTGACGCCGATGATAGCCCAAAAAGTCAGTGGCGAATCCGAGCCTGGCGGTAACGTGACGTTCATTCCAAACAATCCTGCGATCATGGTCGGAATAGTCAGCGCCAACGTAATGACGGTGAGTAGTCGGATAGTTTCGTTTAGCCGAGTGTCCATGACGGCGCGGTAACTGTCACGCAGGTTGGTAATAGTACGAAGCAGCGACTTACAGCGGGCAATCAGCTGCTCAAAGTCGATTGAAAGGTCTTCGACCAGGTCACGGTCGTCTTCGGTTAGCTTGAGTATGCGACCGCCAAGCAGCTTTTCGGTGGCGGTGTTGGTGGGAATAAGAGCGTCTAAATAATCGTTGAGTTTACGTTCGTATTCGGTAAGCGTGGCGATGTCACGGGAACGCAGGGTGCGAACGTCTGACGTAGCCGCGCGCATTTGGCGATTAATGGTTGCGACGCGGCGCTGGTACTGCACGGTAATGGCTTCCATCATGAGCATGAATAGCCGGGTACGTTCGGATGTTGGCACGTTGGTGGAGTCGATGAACGGTTGCCATAAACGGCCCAATGAGTCGCGACTGACCGTGAACAAATGCTCACCTGAAATGGCGAACAGAATCGGGGTCGTAAAGTCGTTAAAATCGTCGTCGGTGTCGGGCAGACGCGTAATAAAGTAGGTCCAGCCGTCTTCAAGTTCGACGCGCGGAACCTCGTGCGGGTCGAGCGCATCGTTCAGAATGTCTTCGTCAACACCAAGGTTAATAAGCGCCGTTTTTTCATCGTCGCTAGGGCGTTCGGAACGTACCCATGTGCCCGTCAGCAGGTTTTCTTTTTGCTCGATAGTCAGGTTGGAGGACGTGGCGCGGAGGTATTGCAGCATAACTACCCCTCACTTCGCATAAAGAATACGACGAGCAGGGCGATAGCTATGGCTGCTACGACCACGAAAAGCTCGAGGAGCGTGAAACCGTCTTGACTTGATCGTTTTCTCATTCTGTCGGTATGATACCACGCCCCTGTTTTCACGTCACCGTACCGGTAGCAAGCCATAACCTTTTTTGCTATACTCCCCCTAAGGACAAAAACGGAAAAACATATGGGAATACTACGGCGGTTCGGCCTGATACGTACGGCAGCTTTGGCGGGTGTATTGACCCTGCTTGCGGCGCCGGCCGCGCTTGCCATTACTTCCCTTTCCGAAAGTTACACCACCAAAGACACCCTGGCTATCGGCTCGTTGGTAAGCGTGCAGGATGACCAGACCGATATCGTAGAAGCCGCCAAAAGCGAAAACGTCGACAACCTGATTGGCGTGGTAATCGCCAGTGGCAGTTCGCTGCTTACCGTGTCGAACGGTAAGGATAACCAAGTACAGGTGGCGACCAGCGGCACGCTGCCGGTCATCGTGAGCGACATCAACGGCGAAATCAAGCGTGGCGACCATGTGACCGCCAGCCCGGTCAAAGGCGTCGGCATGCTGGCGACATCGAACGTGCGTGTCATTGGTATTGCCCAAGGCAGTATGACCAATGTCAAACAGCAAAAATACAAGGGCTCGGACGGCAAGGAACGCACTATGAAGCTAGGTGAGGTACCAGTGCTGGTAAATGTTGCCTATTACTTTAAGGAACCGGACAAGACCATCGTGCCGGCTGCCATTCAGAACGTCGCTAATAGCCTGGCCGGTAAAGAAGTCGGGACGGTACCGATACTTATTTCGGCGGCGATATTTTTGATCATGCTTATCGTCGTAGCCAGCCTGATTTATTCGATGATCCATTCCAGTATTATTTCGGTCGGTCGTAACCCGCTGTCGCAGTCCGCGATTTACCGCGATTTGGTGCAGCTTTCCGGACTGGTGCTCGGAATATTAGGTGTGGGACTTGTATGTATTTACTTGGTACTGACAAAATTATGAATGGAGCGTGGTGGGCATGAGTTTTCTTGACATCTTTCTGGCAGCGAACGCGTTTCTGCTGGGCGTGGTGATTACCCTTGCAATTCAATATTGGTTCGCCCATAAGAACAGTCAAAAGCCGACGGCCAAAGGCGGCTCGGCAGCGCCAGTACCGCCGGCCGTTCGGGAACGAATCGTCAAACAGGCCGAACAGAACTTCCAGGGTATCGTTAACCGTTCGGCGCTGCAGTTACAGCACGACCTTGGCGCGACCGGTACGCAGCTGAACAAGCTGCTTGAAAAATTTGGCAGCGACGTGCTTGACGACGAAATGCGACTGTTCCGCGCGAACGTGGCCGACATTCGTGCTCATACGCAGGGAGCTCTGGCGGGTGCTCAGGACCAGATTTCTGAACAGCAGACAGCGATCCTGAAAAGTCTGGCTACCAGGCAGGCTGAGCTGGACGAACGCATGAGCAAGCGCCAAGCCGAACTAGAAGCCGAACTTGACCAAAGCTTTGCCGCCCAGAAAGACGAGCTGATACGCAAGCTGAACGACAAGTTAAACGATGCCGTGCTGGCGTTCCTGCTTGAAACGCTCGGCCACGACGTCGACCTTGGCGCGCAGGCGGATTACCTAGTCGCTACCCTTGAAGCCAATAAGGCCGAACTCGTTGCCACGGCCGGCGGCACAACACCGCAGCAGACAGAGGCAAAGCAATGAAATTAGTCATACCGGACAGCGTCGCGTCGGCGCAGGACCTTGCGGCCGTGCTTGCCGACGTACAGGCATACGCCAAGTGGGCCTCGCGTGAGCTGATCAAGCAAAAAGTCGCCGGCAAATCGACCGGTGCGCAACCTGTCATCAGTCCCGAAGCTGCCGATATCATTCGCAGCTGGAGCGGCGGTAAGGATATGACACAGACGGCTATTGACGGATTGGTAAAAGCGCTTGAAGACTATAAGAAATCGGCGCCGTCCGTGACTATTACGCTCGCGGCCGTTCCATCAGGCGAAGTAAAGGTAAGGCTGGTCGCTTGGTGCCGCAAGAACCTGGCTGAAAACGTGCTCGTCAGTTTTCGGCTGAACCGAAACATCTTAGGTGGCCTGGTCGTTGCCTACGGCAGTCACATTCATGACTGGTCGTTCCGCCGAAAGCTTTTGGAAGCCGAAAAACCTTTCAGTGAGGTACTAGCCAGTGTTTGATAACTCGCAGTTCCAAAAACTGGTCGAAGCCGACAACCTGACCGGCGAAGTTACCGCCGTCAACCGATTTATCGTTGAGGTCAAAGGCCTTGAAGGCGTGCGAGTGGGCGCACAGATATTGTTCGAGAATGGTCAACGCGGCATGGTGCGTGAAGCATACGGCGACCGCGTCGTGCTCTATAACATCGATACCGAAGAATTGCCTATCGGCGTGCTAGCAGTCGTCGAAAACGATATTCTCAGCGTGCCGGTCGGCGAAGGCCTGGTGGGACGCGTAGTCAACCCGATGGGTCAGCCGCTTGACGGCAAAGGCGCCATAAAAGCCACTAAAAAATCGGGTATTTTTACCCCTGCCCCTGGAATCATGGACCGCAAGATGCTCGACGAACAACTAGCAAGCGGCGTGACGGCCGTCGACAGCTTCTTCCCTATCGTACTGGGCCAGCGTATTGCCATTTTGGGCGACTCGAAGTCCGGTAAAAGCACCTTTTTGTCACAGCTGAGCGCCAACCAGGAAGGCACCGACCGCATAGTCGTGTACGTGCTGATCGGTAAACGAAAGGTCGACGTCGAGCGGCTGCTGCGTACTTTGAACGAGTCAGGCGCAATGGAACACACCATCGTCGTGCTGGCTGACATATTTGATTCTTTGACCCAAAGCTATTTGGCACCGTACGCCGCCTGTGCCATGGCCGAGGAACTTTGGTATAACCAGAACAAAGACGTGATTATTATTTACGATGACTTGTCGTCGCATGCCGAATCGTACCGGCAGCTGTCGCTGCTTCAAGAAGTCGACCCTGGCCGTGACTCGTACCCAGGCGATATCTTTTACACGCACTCCAGCTTGCTTGAACGCGCAGGCAAGTTACTGACGAACGAAAAGACGCTGACGAGCCTTCCGGTCGTGCTAACGCCGAACGACGATATTACGGCGTATCTGTCGACCAACATCATGTCGATTACCGACGGTCAGATTATTTTTGACCTGGGCTACTTCCGAAAAGGTATCCGCCCTGCGGTAAACGCCGGGCTGTCGGTGTCGCGTGTCGGTGGGCAAGCCCAGACCAAACGCCAAAAGCAATTAAGTACGGCGCTATTCAAGGCGCTTGCCAAATACAAGCAGGCCGAAGAGTTCAGCCACTTCTCGTCGCAGCTGTCGGCCGAAACGCGACTTGACCTACAACGTGGTAAACACCTTTACCAGGCACTCGGCCAGAAACCCGAGGAACTATTCAGTCTGGTCGAACAACAGCTGATGCTCGAGACCATCATGTTACCGACCGACGACCAGCAGATCGATATTCCCGCACTCCGACAAGCCGTTAAAGACGAAGCGAAGAACGTGAAATCCGAAGAGGACTATGACAAGGTTGAAGCCGAGCTGCTGAAGAAATTCGGGGCCAAAAAGGTTGAGGCGGCCGACGAAAGTAAGGCCGAAAAAGCCGAAGCGCCGACCGAAGAAAAGCAACCTGCGGAGGCTAAAAAATGAGAAGGCCTGGAATAATTGAAAAAGAAATGGGGTCAATCGGCACCCTGAAAGACCTGACCGGCGTGTTTGAAAGCTTGGCCAGTACCCAGGTTGCCAAAGTGAAAGACAAGGTGCTTCTGAGCCAAGCGTTCTTTGACCTGTTGTGGCAGCGCTACACCGCGCTTCGTGTCGACCCGAAAAAACGCATTACCAACCGCGAGGGTGTCGGTAGTAACGGCCGCAATGTGCACGTGTTGATTTCGGCCGAGGCCGGTCTGTCGGGTGACCTAGACATGCGCATGATCGAAACCATGCAAGCCGACTACGACCCGTCGACCACCGACATCGTGGTATTAGGCAGTCACGGCGCGTCACAACTTAGCCAGCGCGGCATCCCCTACATCAAGTTCTTTCAACTGCCCGAGACCGACAAATACATCAACGTCAACCCGGTCGTCGACGTCATTCGTCCGTACGAAAAAATCACCGTCTACTACGAAGAATACTTGTCACTCGGTCAACAAGAAGTCCGCTCAATCAACCTCGTCACCACTATCCAGTCCATGAGTGAAGACGCCGAAGAAGACGTCATGACCGCTGACGACACCATTTTCGAACCCTCGCTCGATGAAATCGCCGACGAAATGGAAGCCAGCATGATGAGCCTGGCACTCAGCCAGACGATTCTGCAGTCAGGTCTTGCACAGGCGGCCAGCCGGTTCAATGCCATGACCGTGGCCGAAGACCGCGCCGGCGACCTGCTTGCGGAGTACAAGCTTGAATACCACCGTTCGAAACGTAGCGAAAGTGACCGCCGACTGCGCGAAGTGTTGGTCGGCATTAAAAAGAAACGCCGTGAAAGGGCTGCGTCGTAATGGAAAAGAAGCAAATAAGCGCGCCAATCGGACAAATTGCGACGATCCGCGGACTGACCGTCGAGGTACTGATGACCGGCGAACGACCAGACATAAAGGAGCTCCTAGAAGTCGAGGGGCAGCCCGAAGTCTTTTTGGAGGTCAACTTCTTCCGTGGTGACCGTGCCATCTGCTTGAACTTGAACAACGATTCGACCGTGCGCTGTGGTCAAAAAGTCGCACGGACGCATGCTAAAGTCACCGTGCCGGTCGGCCCTGCCACAAAGGGACGCGTATTCAACGCGCTGGGCGAGCCGCTCGACAAAGGTGAAAATATTCAAGAGAACCGACGGCCTATCACCGTACCGAGCGGTACCAAAAGCTACCGTGATTCGTCAAAACTCGAGCTGCTTGAAACGGGACTTAAGGTCATCGACTTTTTGACCCCGTTCGTCAAAGGACGCAAGATTGGTGTTATCGGTGGTGCCGGTGTCGGTAAGACGGTCCTTACCATGGAAATGATCCACAACGTCACCCAGGGTAAAAAGGAGGGTTCGGCCGAAAGCTTATCGATTTACTGTGGTGTCGGTGAGCGTATCCGTGAAGGTAACGAGCTGTACGAAACGTTGAAAGAAAGTGACGTACTAAAGGACACGGTAATGTTCTTTGGGCAGATGGACGCCACGCCAGCCATTCGTTCCATGGTTGGTCCGGCCGCCGCTACGGCCGCCGAATACTTTAGGGACGAAGAAGGCAAAGACATCCTGTTTTTCGTGGACAATATCTACCGGCACGTCCAAGCCATGACCGAGCTTTCAACCAACCTAGGGCTCATCCCGTCCGAGGGTGGTTACTCTCCTATGGTGTTTTCCGACCTTCGCCGTTTGCAAGACCGTTTAAGTTCTACCGAAAAAGGTACGATCACGTCAGTCCAGGCCATCTATGTCCCGGCGGACGACCTGTCCGACCCAGCCGTGCAGGCGATCAGCCAGCAGCTCGACAGCGTGTTGGTGCTTGACCGTTCTATTGCCGAACAAGGCATCCGTCCTGCAGTCAACCTGCTAAAAACTACCAGTTCGCTGCTCACGCCGACCATCGTAGGTGAACGGCATTACAAGTTGGCCGAACGCGTGCAGGCGATTATGCAAAAGTACGATAGCCTGAAGAACATTATCGCCATCGTCGGTGAGAACGAGCTTTCGCCTGCCGACCGAGCCGATTACCAGAACGCCAAAAAGCTGATCCAATTCTTCAGCCAAGACTTCGCGGTAGCCGAAAAGTTCTCTGGTCACCCGGGTGAATATTACACGCTTGAAGAGACCCTGACAGGTATTGAAGCGATTTTGGCCGGCGGCGAAGCCGTCAAGAAGAATGCTTCGAAAACGACTGAAAAAAAGGAAGACACTAAAGTGCCCGAAGCACCTGAAAAAACAGAGGTAAAGGTTGATGTCAAAACCTGATTTAACCGAAAAGTTAAATGTAATCGCGAGATCACCGTTTGAACTGTACTTTGAAGGCGAAGCCGTAGCTATTTCGGCCAGCAACCGAATTGGTGATTTTGATATTCTGCCTGGACACGCCGACTTCTTTTCCATGCTTAGCCCCGGCGAAATCACCATACAAAAAATCGACGGCGACCCGGTAAAAATCGACGCCAAAAGTGGGATCGTTACCGTGCGTGACAACCAAGCTTACCTCTTCGTGAATATGTAAGGGCGCTTCGCTTATTGCATGACGATGTAGTCGAAGGCATACCCGCCAGGACTCATAGCACCGGCAGCATAAATGTTGAACCCGCCGATACTGCGCGTGACGTACACATTCACGTACTGCCCGACCGGTGTGACGACGACGTGCGGTATATTGCCGTACTGGTTCTTAAAGCTCACCTGAGCGAGCAGCCCGTTCCCTGCTCCCGTGCCGGCGTTGACCGCGATCGTCCCTGACGCGTCATTACCCGATATAGATACCGTACCGTTGTTTCCGGTCGCGCCGCCCCGCCCGACGTTCGGTGCGTTACCAACGGTAATGATATGGCCACCGACAGTAAGCGTACTCCCCGAGGTTAATGAGTTAGCCTGGAAGTTACGGGCCGACAGCACCCCGCCAACCGCAACGTTACCGGCGACATTCAGGTTGTTATTAATAGTAAGCAGCTGAGACATCGTAACCGGACCTTGGAACGTGCTGTTGCCAGCCACCTTTAGGTCTTTTCGTAAGTTCAGCGTGGTAATGGTGCCGTCGCCATTGACGTTCAGCTTTTCTAGCGCGACTTCGCCGGCTTGCAGTTTAGTGAACACCGCGCTGTTGGCCGTGAAATCACCACGAATTTGCAGTTTGCCGCCTATCGTAAGGTCACTCCCCATGGTCACCTTACCGTTGAAGGTGGAGTCCGGCCCGATTGTCAGCTGCGCGCCCAAGTTCCCGACCGGGTTGCGGCTGACCCCCAGGTTATCTAGCGTATCGGCGCTTAGGGTGACTGTGTCTTGCTGTTCGCCGACGCCACCCGCTTGCTGCGCATTGACGAGCCAGGTAATGACCGCGCCATTGATTGAAAGTACGACAGCAACTACCGCAAGTCCGATGAACGTAGCCTTGTGACTGGGTCGGTATGTCGTACGGCGAAGCGAATGTTTCGGTTTACCAGAGTCGGGTGAAGGAGCAGAAGTCGTCGGCGTAGTCGGTTCTTCGCCCTGTACACTCAACACTTCCGGGGCTGGCGTACCCGGAGCATTCGTAGAATCTGGTTTTTCCTCACTCATGTCTGTTTCGTTGTCCTGTTAGACTAGCTAAAGTATAGCGCTTACCCTTATCGCTTGCAAATGCACCCCAGGTTCGGGACAATGTTTTATACGATGAGACGGAATATCAGGGTGCGTCAACTGCTTGGACTATTATTAATGGCGGCTGTTTTTGCTACTCCGGTAGCAGCAACTGACTTTCCGGCTTCGACGAATTACCGGTTTGACGAAACCAGTATTGGAACGACGAATAACTTAGAAAGTAGCTCCGCGAACTTCCGCGACCAGTCCGGTGCCGGTGACACAGCAGTCGGGAACAGTAGTTCGACGAATTTTCAAACCCAAGCCGGCTCGGACACATCGCACGCTCCCAACTTAACATTCACCGTCAATACGTCGGGTGCGAACTTTGGAACGTTCAGCCCGACCGCCGCAAGTACGGCGACTGCCACGTTCTCGGTCATTAACTACACCAGCTATGGGTACGTCGTACAGATCGTTGGTAATCCACCGAGTTATGGAAGCAACCAGATTGACGCCATGAGCACAAGCGCCACGTCACAACCCGGCACCGAACAGTTCGGTATAAACCTGGTAGCTAATACCAGTCCGGTGTCGTTTGGCGCTAACCTTAACAATGGGACATCGCCGAACGATTTTGGCTACGGCCAAGTGGCTACCAACTACGCGGTTCCGAACCAGTTTCGCTATGTGCCCGGCGAAACCATCGCATTAGCACCTAAAAGCTCGGGCAGGACCGATTACACCATTAGCTACCTTGTCAATGTCAGTACCCTTACCCCTGGCGGTGTATATAATAGCGACCAAACGCTGATCGTTACTGGCACATACTAGACAGCTTCGCCTTATAAGACAAACCTACGGTTTTTCTCATCGCGCCGACAAAAAGGCGTGACTTTTTGTCGGGCTGCTCTTTTCCCTGGTTATCTGAATAGTTTTCCACAGGTTTCGGAATCTTCATAAAAAATGTTGACGTAAAAAAATGCTCATGCTATTCTTCTGGTAACAACCACCACATAAAATAAAAAGTCAGAACCACCACCACTATGACAAAACCACAACTCAAATCAGTTTTTAGCGTCTTCGCGGTCTTCGTCATTGCCTTGGCGCTTACCTTACAAGCTCTGTTCGTACCGAATGTTTCGGCCGCTCAAATTACCAGCCGTAAGCTCACTCTCCAAGCCGGCTCAGGCGGCGACGGCGGTGCCAAGCCAAGTGGTGTCGTAAACCATCTTTTCGACTTTACTCTTCCAACCTCAGGAAGTGTGGGATCGATTAAGTTCGAATACTGTACGACCGCTGCCGACTCAATCGTCAGCCCGACCTGTATTACCCCGACGGGCCTTAACACCACTGGTGGATCTGTCGTTCTTGGTAACGAAGCCGGTGCGACGGGCTTTACACTGAATAAGACGACCAACGGCGCGCCTTACCTCACTCGTGCTGCCTCCGCTATCACCGGCCCGTTGACCGTATCGTACCGTCTTGATAACATCGTCAACCCGAGCACGGAAGGATCATTCTTCGTACGTATTTCCACTTACGCTTCGACCGACACCACAGGTTCTGCGACCGACGCTGGTACGGTTACCGCCAGCACTGCCGAACAGATTATCCTGAGTGGTACCATGCCCGAATCACTCGTCTTCTGCGCCGGAGCGGATATATCTAAGACATCAGGTGTGCCTGACTGCTCAACGGCCACTGCTGGTACTATCAGCTTCAACCAGCTGTTCAGCCCGACCGACACCGCCAGTGCCGTTAGTAAGATGGCCGCTAGTACGAACGCAGGATTTGGTTACGCGATTACCGTGAATGGTCCGACCCTTACAAGCGGTTCGAACACGATCGCCGGCATTACCAGCCCATCTGCCAGTAACAAGGGTGTCGCCCAGTTCGGTCTGAACCTACGAGCCAACACATCTGCCGCCGCACCTGGCTTCCCAGGAACCGGTTCTACTGCTAGCGCCGACATCGACCTTACCAGTAACGGCACCAACCTGAAGGGTCAGCCAACCGCTGATTACAATACCGCAGATACCTTCAAGTTTGTCAGCGGGAACGTAGTTGCCAACAGTGCCTACGACGGCGCATCGAACAACACCTTAGGTCCATCGGACGCCCAAATCTTTACCGTAAGCTACATCGCCAACGTTCCTGGTAGCCAACCTGCCGGTACGTACACCTCGACACTGACCTACATCTGTACACCAACCTTCTAGACACAACAGCTTACTCAGCTACCCTTAAAATCTCGTTGACGCTCATTTGACGCTTATGCTACAATTCGTGGCATGAGACAAACATGGGGTAAAAATGTAGCAATTGCTCTTGCTTTCGCGCTTGCGATTACCCCTTTGTTTACCGCAACGGCTAATGCGGCCCTTCTTTCTCCCCGTAAATTGACACTTGTTGCTGGGGCCGGCGGAGACGGTGGATCCAAGCCGAGCGGTTCGGTAAATCACCTGTTCGGCTTCACTATTCCGACAAACGGAAACGTTGGTTCGATCCAATTTGAATACTGCACGACTACCGAAGGTGCTTGTACCATTCCGACCGGGCTTTCCACATCATCGGCTACCCTGGGTGGCGAAAGTGGTATTACCGGTTGGACATTGAACACCGGTACGGCGGGCAAGCCGTATGTTACTAAGACGGCCGCGAGCTTTTCTGGCGCTGCCACCGTTCAACTGAACGGCGTAACCAACCCGTCGACTGTCGGAACATTCTTTGTCCGTATTCAAACCTATAGTGCAGCAGCGCTTGGCGGCACAGCGGTAGACGCCGGGGTCGTTGCAGCCAGTACTGCCCAGCAGATCGTCCTGACCGGGACTATGCCGGAAAGCCTGATATTCTGTACCGGTGGTACGGTAAACGCCAACTGCTCGTCAACGACGTCTGGAAACATTTCGTTCAACCAACTCTTCAGTCCTACCGACACAGCAACCGCAACCAGCCAAATGGCTGCAAGTACGAACGCCGCCCAAGGGTATGTGATTACCGTGAACGGTCCGACGCTTACCAGTGGCTCGGCCACGATTCCCGGTTGGTCATCCCCGACCAGTGCCGGTGCAACGCGTGGCATCAGTAGCTGGGGCCTGAATCTACGCGCTAACACAACGACTACATCGACTATCGCGGTTGGTGCGGATATTACGGCCGCCTCAAACGGTACCGACCTTAAGGGTCAGGCACTTACTGGTTACAACACGGTCGACCAGTTTAAGTTCGTCAGTGGTGACGCTGTCGCCAACAGTGCCTACGACGGTGCCAGCAACAATACTCTTGGCCCGACAAACTCGCAGGTATATACGGCTAGTTACGCCGTGAACGTAGCCGGTAACCAATTGGCTGGCACCTACGTTTCAACCCTAACGTACATTTGTACGCCGACATTCTAGTATGGTACAGTCACGCCGAATCCTTATTGCCGCACTCGTATTCAGTAGCATTCTGAGTTTATTCAGTGTACCGGCACAGGCTGCTCCGGCACCCGGCCAGGCACTTGAAATCGCCCCGCCCGTACTTAACCTGCGGGCCAACCCGGGCGAAACGGTAAAAGCCACCATTAACCTACGTGACGTTTCAACCAGCTCTTTGGTCGTCCGCAACCAAATTAACGACTTTGTCGCATACGGTGAAGACGGTACGCCGAAAATTTTACTGGATGACACCGAAGAAACCAGTCCGTATTCATTAAAGGCCTGGGTTCAACCCTTGCCACAGCTCACATTGAAGCCGAAAGAAGTCAACAAACTACCCCTTACCATTCGCGTCCCGAAGTCAGCCGCTCCGGGTGGTTACTACGCAGTCATTCGCTTTACTGCCAGCGCTCCCGGGCTTGACGGTACCGGCGTATCACTCAGTGCTAGCCTTGGCACGCTTGTACTGCTACGTGTAAATGGCGAAGCCAAAGAAGCAATGAGCGTAGAAGAATTTTCAGCAACCAAAAATGGTGAGAAGAACTGGCTGTTCGAATCCCAGCCGATCAAGTTTGTCACCCGCGTTCGCAACAACGGAAGTGTCCACGAACAACCTACTGGGCAAATCGCGGTAAAGGACATGTTTGGCAACGCCGTCGCCAACGTTAACGTCAATCTGGTTCAAAGCAACGTATTGCCTGCCAGTGTTCGCCGGTTCGAGCCGATACTTGATAGTTCAGTGATTGGTAACCGCTTACTCCTTGGACGTTACACGGCCGACTTGAAGCTGACCTACGGAGCTAACGGTCAAACGCTTACTGCGAGTACTAGTTTTTGGGTAATACCGTACCGCCTGATCGCGTTCGCTATTGTCCTACTCGTTATTGCGTTCATCGTTCTACGTATCGGTCTGCGTCGCTACAACGAACGTCTGATTGAGCGGTCACGTTCACGCCGCCGACGCCGCTAGCGTCACATCTACCCCTAATACGCTCATGCTATACTACGAATTATGTTGAAGCTGATCCACCATAAACACAGCGGAAAGCTACGGCCACACGAACATACGTCGTACGCGCCGCTTGGCGTGCTGCTACTTGTGGTGGGACTTTTACTAGGCGTATACACATCGTACGCCGCCAGCCCCGGACCGGAGTCTGGCTCTGTCGGTCTGACCGGCATCGTGCCAGGCAAACCACCCACCGTCGCCCCGACGATTGATTCACCCAAAAACGGTGCTCGTTTTTCGACTACGCCCGTAACGGTATCGGGAACTTGCCCTAAAAATACGCTGGTCGAAGTCTTTAAGAACAATATATTCGCCGGAAGCATACCTTGCCGCGACGACGGCACGTATTCGCTTGATATTGACCTCTTGATTGGCTCGAACGTATTACTTGCCCGGGTGTATGATGAGCTGAACCAGGCTGGCCCAGATTCAAACACGCCGACCGTGCACTACGACGCGCTCCCCGCCCAGGCCGGCCCGCTGACCAGTCTGGACTTTGGCGGCGCACAACTACTGCTTAACACTGACGCGGTGTTCCGTGGAGTATTTCCGAAGCAAGAGATGAACGTACCAATCGATATTTTGGGCGGTACGCCTCCATATGCCATCAACGTGCAGTGGGGTGACTCGACGAACAAAGTAGTACCACGCGGTAACAACCAAAGCTTCACCATCGGGCACGTGTATTCAAAACCGGGTACGTACCAAATGACTATCCAGGGCAGCGACGCCAACGGAAGGGTAGCGTTCCTGACGGTTGCGGCTATCGTGAACGGACAACCGGGCTTGGCGACTGGCAGCACGGATACGCCGACGGTGTCGAATACCACGCTAACCAGACTTCTGACACTGTGGCCGCTCTATGCCAGCGTGGTCGGAATCGCCGTCAGCTTTTGGCTGGGCGAACGACGCGAAAAACGACTGCTTCTACGTGCCGGACCGGTGTATCATACGTAGTTAATATTACACCAAAAATCTTGTTTTCTTGCCTGATTTAGTTTATGCTTGTAACAGATAAAATTGTGTGAGAAATAAAAACAGCTTTATCTAGCGAAAAACATAACAAAAAGACAAACATGTCGAACGGTGGAAAATTGGTTCGTCGCTTAGCGACGGCCACCCTTGCCTTCTTGGTATTTTTGGGTGGCTTGTGGTGGATTACTTCAGGGGTATTTTCGACCCCTGTTGCTGCCGTTGCTGGGATAAACGAGCAAATTAATTTTCAGGGCCGCTTGTTCAATGCCCAAGGAGCGGTCGTTCCAGATGGTTACTACAACATCCAGTTCAAGATTTACCAGGACGGTGACGGCCTGACACCCGGTAATACTACTGGTACTCCGGCAGGTTCACTGAAATGGACGGAAAGCTGGCTGAACGTCAACGGCCAAGGTATTCAGGTTAAGAACGGCTACATGTCTGCCAATTTAGGAAGCGTCACTCCTTTCGGCAGCTCAATCGACTGGAACCAAGGTACGCTGTGGCTTTCAATGAACATCGGTAGCACCAATGCCAGTTGTGCTAGTTTTGCCGTCTGTACCCCTGACGGCGAAATGGTGCCGATGAAGCGCCTTTCCAGCACCCCCTACGCCTTGAACGCCGGTAAGCTTGGCGGACTGACGTCGGCCGGTTTCATTCAGAACCAGAATGCGGCCGCCCAGACCACAACGAACTTTTGGATTGACGGCACCGGCCGCGCCGGCACACTTCAGGCGGCCACAAGCGTCAACACACCTGCCATTCGTAGCCTGACCGATAGCACCAGCGCCATCCAAATCCAGAATGCTGCCGGCTCTACCACGGTCATGAACATCGACACCAGTAACGGTCGGGTCGGCATAGGAACAGGCGCAGCAGCACCGACAGCTACCTTGCAAGTGGGTGGCACGCTTACCAGCGCCGGTGGCGCGATCAGTCTGAACGATAGCTCAAACTTCGCCGTTTCGATTGGCGGCGGTAACTCCACCGGAGCACTGACCATCGGAAACGCCGCAAATTCGACGACGCTTGGCTCGGACACGCTTAACATCGGCAGCGCCACGACCGCGACAAGTATTATCAAGACCGCTCAGACTACCACGAATGCGGCAGGAACCGGATTGACGATCCGCGGTGCTTCCGGTAATGGCACTGGTGCAGGCGGCGTCGTGACTATTCAGGGCGGTACCGCCGGCCCGACCAACGCCAATGGTGGCAATTTGGTCCTGAATGGTGGAACCGGTAGTGGTACCGGGGTGAACGGTCTGGTCGTCATAAGTAACGCGACCTACACGACCGCTCCGACTCAGAACTCGGGTACTAACGTGAACGTCACACAGGCTAACATTGATTCGTACGGCACGATCATCCTGAACGCGACCGCGTCTGGAGTTAACTTCACCCTTGGCGCACCGACACTTGGAGCCAGCGCCGCTGGTAAGCTTATTTACGTTACTGCCGCCAACGGCTCACCGGACTTCACGCTGCGTGCGAACGTCGGCGGCGGTACCGGTGTCGAGCAGAACATCGCCATGCGCCAGAACACCACCGCCTCGATGATATGGAATGGATCGCAGTGGACCGCTGCCGGTGCATCCAGCTCGACCACGCTGCAGTCGGCATACGACAACACGCTGCAATCCGCCGGTGGTGCCGAGTTGGTAGTATCGAAGACGACAGCTACCAATGGTCTGACGATCCGCGATAATTCCGTAAACTCCGTTAATGGCACGCTGCTCTCTGTCCAGACCGCGTCCGCCGCTTCGCTTATATCGATTAACGGCAACGTCAAAGAATATGCGAACAACGCCGGTGCCGAAACCGCTGGTGCGACTGCCACGACGTTCCCTGCCACAACCTGGGAGAACGTTGGAGCCTCGACCACCGTCGCGCGACAGAATGTGGCTGGTGATTACATCGCCAGCGGTCAAGGCTCCGTTGCCGTAACGACCCCAGCTACGGCTAACAACGGCGTTAAGAACACGCTGACGTCAGCCCTGACTGCGAACACCACCTACAACGTTTCGTTTACGACGCGGCTTCTGAGTGGCACGTTTACGAATATGAACGTGTATTACTCGGTTGATGGAAGCGGCGTAACGACTGCTTGTACGACGGCCGCCACGGCCGCCACCAGCGTATGGACAAAGGTCAACTGTACGTTTACGACTCCGGCCAGCGGAATCACGACCGGCAACGCTATTTACATCCGCCAATCTACCGGTGTAGCGCGAACGTTCTATATCGACAACCTCTCAGTGACGATCGCTGCCGATTATAACTTTGCGACCGACAGCAGCGTTAGTGACAGCGTGAACTTCGCGACGAACTGGGTGACGGCCGGGCTCGGTACGGTCAACGTGACTCGTAATACCACTGACGGTAACGACGCCAGTGACAGCGCGCAGGCAGCAATCACCACCGGAGCAGCCAACGCTGGTATCCGCAACAAACTTAGTTCAAACCCGCTCCCGAGTACGCTATACCGTATGACCGTCTACGCAAAGGCGACCTCTTCGTTCACCGACTTCAAGATACGCTACAGCCGCGACAACGGCACCAGCTTTGTTGACTGTGTCGACTACAACACACAGACGGTCAGTACCACCGAATGGACGAAGATTACTTGTTATGTACAGACCGATGCGACCGCAGCGACGAACCCGTATGTCTACTTCGTCGAGACATCGTCGGCGGTACGCACCTACATGGTCGACTCGTTCAGTATGACCCTCCGTACCATTACGACGCCGAACGTCCAGATCGGTGGTGGCGTCAACGGCGGTCCGACCACACTCTTCACGCTTGACAAGGGAGCCAGCGCGCCGATTGCAAGCGACAACGACGCACTGCTCGGAAGCATGTACTACGACACCACGCTCGGTAAACTGCAGTGCTACGAAGCGGACGGCTGGGGTGCCTGCGGCTCGAGCCCGGACAACGTCGTGACCATCAGTCCGGAATATACCAACGCCGTCATGCATGGCACCGGTGTCGGCACCATGACATCCGACCTGTGTTCCGATACCTTGAACCTGAACGACGGATCGTCCGGTCAGCCAACCATCTGCGGCACAAATGAAACATTCAACTTCTATAAGTGGACGTCGCCGCAGCCGACCAGTCAGGCGTACGGCATTTACGTCACCTACCAGCTACCGAGTACGTTCAAGGTGTTCACGTCGGGAAGCACGTCGTTAATGGGACGAACCGACAGTGCTAACTCGAGCGTGTCGTACCAGATATACCGAAGTGACGCGGCCGGATTGACTTCTTGTGGCAGCAACGTCAGCGTGTCATCAGGAGTACAGTCAACCTGGCAAATCGGCAAGGCCAGCGGTGCGGCTGATCCATCGACGTGCGGCTTCGCTCCAGGTAATAGTATCGTCTTTAAGATCAACGTATCGGCCAGCAGCAATGCCAATGCCTACGTTGGTAACTTGAACTTCACCTTCAGCAACCGCTAACCTTGGTAGTTCATCCCTGTTATGGTAAAATATCGCAGTAGTAGGAGCGTGTTTTACAAGGCCGCTCCACGGGAGTAAGGGGACACAAAAAACATGAAACTTGGCGGAGGATACCGACGCAGGCCGCACCGGCACGTACAGGCCCTTCTTGCACATGCCAATCGAGCAACACCGGTCAATGTCCGCCGCGTCATCGACCGCTTTCTTGGCTTGAAGCTGCGCTACCGCATTATGATCGTTGCAGGTATCTTTGTGATCGCAGAGCTATTCACCCTTTATCTTCCGATGCTCCAGGGTAGTTCCTATGCATTAGGCAACGGTGAAGGACTGCTTGGCGAATCAAGCCCAGAAATGGCAAAAAAACTTACCTTCGACGCGGCAAAGCAAGTCTATAGCTTCAATACCGAGCGAAAGACGAACCCGTCCGATTCAACCGGTGGCATGACAAGCGCCTCGGCGACGGCACACAAAGACCCGACCAAGGGCGTCACCGTGAACGACACGGTGAATAACGTGCAACTTACCATGACCCCGACATTCGGACTCGAAGAAGGCCGACAAAGCAAAGACCGTATCGTTTACCCTCTTAAGAACGGTTCCGGTTGGGTCGTCTATACCATGCGCGGCGTCGGTATAAAAGAAGATATCATTTTAAAACATGCTCCCGGGAACGAGGCGTCATATAGTTACAAGCTATCGCTCGGAAACAGCATGAAGGCGAAAGTCGAAGCCGACGGCAGCCTAGGTGTATATGGCAATAGCTTGCTTAGCAGCAACGTGACGACCGGCACTGACAAGGATGCTAAGCTGCTTGAAAAAGCCCGCAAGAACGCCCCCAAAGATACCCTGCTTTTTACGATTCCAAAGCCAGTCGTGAACGATAAGAAAGGTCAGGCAAAAGGCATTACAGCCCACTACTCGCTAAAAGGCGACACTTTGACCGTGACTGCTACCGGCCTGAGAAAGGGCTCGTACCCACTCACCATCGACCCGAGTATTTACGTCGTGACTGCTGAACAGTTCATGGCTGGCAATAACGAAACCAACATTAACTTCGATGTCGACAATAAGCTGATAAAAAAAGGACGGACGACTGGCGCCCGTTTTGACGCCTGGCAAGACACATCGTCACTGCCGAACGCCCTATGGGGAGCAAGTACCGCCGCGGCCGGAGGTTATATTTACGCGGTCGGCGGTACTGCCTACAACGGTCAGACCTACACTAGCCAAGGATCCAGTACCTTTACCGTGCCGGCGGGCGTGACAAGCATTACCGTCAAGATGTGGGGTGGCGGCGGTGGTGGAGGTGGTGGTGCCGCGACTGCTGCCGGTGGTGGAGGTGGTGGTTCCGGGTATGTCACGGCGACTCTTAGTGTTACCCCTGGTGAAACATTGAACGTCTATGTTGGTGGTGGTGGCGAGGGCGGCCTGTACAACAATGGCGGTCAAGATGCCGGTGGTGGCGGTGGAGGTGGCGGCTATTCCAGCATTTATCGAAGTAGTACTCTCCTTGCTCTCGCAGCCGGTGGTGGCGGTGGAGGTGGCGCACGTAACGCAACCGCCGGGGGTGCAGCCGGTGCCGGAGGTGGTACGAGCGGCGTGAATGGAACAGGTGTCGGAAACGGTGGCGGTGGTGCAGGCGGTACCGCATCTGCCGGTGGTAATGGTGGTACAGGAGGTAACAGCAACACCGGTGCGGCCGGATCGAGCCTTGCCGGTGGTGCCGGTGCCGATGGCCGCAGCAGCGGTACAACCAGAGGTAGCGGCGTACTTGGAGGACTCGCTACCGGTGGTAATGGTGGGCAACCCAACGTAGCCACCACTCGTCCTGGTGGTGGAGGAGGTGGCGCCGGTTACTTTGGTGGTGGAGGAGGTGGCTCGACCACGAGTGCCAACGGAAACGCCGGTGGTGGCGGTGGAGGTGGCTCAAGCAGGACCGATCCGGGAGCTACTGGTGTCACGAATACCGCAGGCTCGGGGGTAAACCCAGGTAACTCAGGTGATGCGGTCCGTGCCGGAGCCGGTCAAGGTGGATCCGGTGGTGCCGCGTTGAATGATGGTGGCAATGGCACAAACGGACTCATCAGTATTACGTATGGTGGTGGCGGATCGACGACGACCTCTAGCGTCAACTGGGCGAAGTTCAACACAGGTAGCGGAACCATCGATAGCGCGAATCCAGGCACTGGTGCGTGTAGCGGTTGGTGTTCAACGGCAGCTTACAGCTTACCGGCTGGCCGGGCGAACTTCTCGCTGGTCGCGTACAACGGTTTTCTGTACGCAATGGGCGGAACCGACAGCACCGGCACGCGTCAAAGTACCGTCTACGTAGCCAAGCTCGGCGCCAACGGTGAGCCTCAACTATGGCACCCGACCGATTCGAATCCGAACAACTGGGTATATTGGTACCAAGATACGGGACTGTCGAATATCCGGGCATACGCAGGCGCAGTCGCCTACAATAACCACATGTACCTACTTGGCGGTATAGGGCCGACCACGCCGGTCAATACTGTTCAGGTCGCCGACATTTTGCCGACTGGTAAGCTGGGCAGCTGGAGCACGCTGACTAACCTGCCTTCAAACTTATATGCCCATGATGTTCAGGTATATAACGACCGCCTATACATACTTGGAGGCTCATCCACGGTCGGCGGCGCCCCCACGGCCAACGTGTATTACAACAAAATCAATAGTGACGGCACGGTAAATAGTTGGACTCAGACCTCAAGCCTTTCAACCGGCCGGATGAACCAAGGCGGCAATATGTCGGTAGTGTGGGGGGCATATATTTATATATCCGGGGGTTGCTCGGCCGTAAACGGAAGTGGGTACTGCACGACCATAGCGTCCGATAGTCAGGTAGCGAGTATTAATGCCGATGGCAGTATTGGCGAGTGGAACACCATGGCCGGCGTGATTGATACACGTATGAGCCAAAGCGTCGTCGCATGGCGTGATAATATTTATGAAATCGGAGGATGTTCGTCGCAGAACACAACGACCGGCGATTGCAATACCGGCATGCTTTCGAGTATCAAGTATGGAACGGTAAACCAAGACGGTGACGCGTCAACAGTCGGCGAATCCGTCAATACCACGACGGCGCCGTGTAATAACGCGACTCCAACTGACTGTAACCTACCGGGAACGACGTATATCGGTAACATGCTTTCCGGCGCAGTTATCACGAATGGATATTTGTATGTCATTGGCGGCTGTACCAACAATACATGTTCGGCTACCACAGGTAATGTGGCGTACGTAGCTATCTCGTCCACAGGTCACATGACAAAGCCGGCAACGTGTCCGAGCGGCACATACCGCGGTAACGCCTGGTGTGTTGATACCACCAACACTGTTGCTGGTGGTATTGCAGCTACCAGTCCGGTCGTGTTCGGCGGAAGGATTTATCTCGTCGGGGGTCTGGATGGGAGTGGCAACACCGGTCTGATTTTCCGGACTACCGTTAATTCCGATGGCAGTGTCGGCGCATGGACATCTCAATCGATCACTGGCGTCGGCGCATCAAACGTATCGTATGAATACGCGGTCGCCCGTGCAAATGCCGCTGCTGCCGGTACGACGCCGGGGTATCTGTATATCTTCGGCGGCTGTACCTCAAGCAGTAGCGCAGGTTGTACTGCCTATACTGGCAACGTCTATCGGTGCGATATACAAACCAGTGGCGCGATTGCCAGTTGCTCGACAAGTGGGCAGCTTCAGATTGGCACTCTACCTGGCGGCTCATCCCCAGGGCTCGCCATCATGAGTGGCACGCTTTATGCCGGATATATTTACCTCATCGGTGGTGTTTCACCTGACTTCCAGGACCTCGATACCGTCCGATATGCGAAGATCGACGACAGTAACAATGTCGTTACCGTCGGTAGCGGCTGGGTCGAGTCTTCAAGCGTCATGAACGTTGGTCGTCGTCGTGCCGCGGCATTCGGGTACAACGGATACCTATACGTAGTAGGCGGCTATGACGCGACTAGTGGTGTCCTGCCCGACATCGAGTTTATCAAGATCAACGTCAGTGATGGCAGCCTCATTGGCGACGCGTCGAACAGCAATAAGTTCCATGTGTCAGGCGTCCAGATCAATCAGCGCTGGGGACTTAGCGTACCGGTGTCGAACTCCTACGCCTATGTCATCGGCGGGTGTACGGCCGGTGCCAGCCCGGGCGGGTGCACGGCCAGGACCGACGTGATTCAGACGTTCCAGGTATACAACAACGACAGCGGTGCGCCGGCAGGTTATTCGAACAGCGCCAACACGTACGGCACCAACCCTCGACGCCTCGGAGCTAGTGCCACGGTCCTAAACGGCAAACTGTATGTCGCCGGCGGATGCGTCAGCACGGCCAGCGACTGTACCGATGCCGTCAATACCGTCAGCTACTCGACGATCAATCCTGCATCCGGAGCTTTAGGAAGCTTTTCCAACACGACTGCCAACTTACCAGCTGACAGAACCTGGGGGCAGCTGGTCAACGCCGGCGGAAGTCTATACTACGTCGGTGGCCAGCCGGACGCAGCAGCGAGTACGGCTACTACGGTTTATTATGGAACACCAGCCGGTAGCGGTGATGTATCAACCTGGTCAACTGCCAGCAATGGTCTACCTGCTGCCCGTACCAAGTTCGGTGCAGCCGTTTGGAATGACAGGATTTATATCGCCGGTGGGTTAAGTGACGGCAGTAACGCGACAACCGACTCGAACACAGTGTATGTCAGCCCCCAACTTACATCTGGCGGTAACATCACTTCGGCCTGGTCTTCAGGTAGTACGTCGTTCAACGTTGCTCGTTACGGAGCATCGTTGGTTGCCTACGCGAATAACCTGTACTTGCTAGGCGGCAACGACGGCACGAATTACTTAAGCGATACCCAGTATTCGAAGATTGACCCGTCGACCGGCCTTGCCGGAACGTGGACGGACTCACGTAGTCTCCCAATCCAGGTCTCCCAAGGAAGCGCCTTCGCTGCGAACGGATACATCTATCTCATGGGTGGGCGGACAGCCGACGCGACCTGCGACCCAATCACATTAGTCGCGCCAATTAGCGCAAATACGACGATCGCCACCGGCAATAATCCGACCGGTCTTGGCGAATGGTACGAAACGAACCAGCGCTACACAGGGAACCGTTACGGAGCGGCAGCGGCTTACTACGAAGGTAAGGCTTATATTACCGGTGGTGCTTGCGGCAGTGGAGCGCTGACGTACATCGCCACGCAGGCTGACAATACACAGCAGACCGCCCTGCTTGCGCAGCCGCAGGTCGCGAAGTATTCAATTATGATCGATACCGACTCTGACGTATTCCCGACTAACTGGCTACTAAATGGTGTCGACAACTCTATCGGTGCACGGTGGAAGTTAAAATACCGCAGCATGACCAACCCAACGACACTTTGTACCAGTCCGGCCATGACCACCTGGGGACAGGAAACGTTCTTCGGAGACGTAACCCTTGGATTGCCTGGCGTCTACACCCCGAAGAATGGCAGCGGTACGAACACGAACTGTGCCCGCTACTACTATTTCAACGTGTCGGTCGACAGCTCGCAGGCCTTCGGCTACCCCGACGACGTGACCCGCGGCCCGACTATCACCGACCTCACCCTGCAGTTTACCGCCGACCCAGCGAAGCGACTCATGCACGGACGCACGTTTACCGGTGGGCTTCAACAACCAATCGATACGCCGTATTACTCATTCTAGAAACCATATGAACATACCAACTGCCATTACCCAACACCCTCGATCGGTCATACTTATCGCGGCCTGCTTGGCTGCGATCGCCGGTGGAATCGCGACACCGCATTTACTGTACGGCACCGCTCCTTCCGGCGCGTCGGACACCGCAAAGACTGATACCGACGTTCCGGTCGTCGCTGGAACATTACAGAAGGGGACGCCAGACTATAAGACTATCCTGCCAGCCGGACATTCAATCAAGGATTACGGCGGCTGGACCCGCGTTAGTCCACCGAAGCGCGACCCGGTCTACGCTTACGTCGATCATATCGGTGCTATTCCAATTAATGTTTCGCAGCAACCTATACCAAAAGATTTTGGCGATGACCCCGACAGCCAGGTGCAAGACCTTGCCCAAGGGTACGGTGCCTCAACAGTCATTAAAGCCGGCTCGACGACCGTCTATATTGGCACGTCGGCAAAAGGGCCGCAGTCAGTCATATTTATAAAAGACGGACTTTTAGTTCTTATCAAAGCCAGTGCGGCCGTACCGGACAAGCAGTGGCAAGAGTATATTCAATCACTTAGTTAAATATACTCTTGACACTACGGTTTGACTATTAAATCCCCTATTACTACCGCGCTGTGTTTTTTATTCTTGCAGGTCACCTGGACCGGCCACTTCCCTGGGGGAGTGCCCTGCGTGACCGTCCAAGCCCAACTAGCAACACCGAATTCGTCGGCAACTTTGGTGACCAGTCCGCCATCTTTGGCGGGTACATTGTTATATTTAACGACTATGGCGCACTCGGCGTCGGGGTTGGTTCGAACGGTCATAGATGCATTCTCCCCTATCCTAACGTCAGACGTGAACATTTGAATGGCCACCCCGACTTTCGCGTCCGACGCGACCTTATGCGGCTTTATGACAGCCGGCCGATTCTTCGTCGCAACCGGTAACTCGGCCGCGACAGCTGGCTTTTGTTTACCCATATACCAGGTATAGCCAATCCCGGCGGCAACCGCGAGAACGAAAAGTGCCAATATGGCATTTACTGTCCGCCTAGCGGATTTACGACGCTGCTCGCGCTTTAACGTCCGCTGCGGAAGCTTGTGCGGCGCTGAGCGCGGCCTTGGAATTGGGTACTTTCGTCTGACCTCAAGAGCCATGATGTTTTTCTATGCCCACGGGCGGGTTATATTATTTTTTGGTTTGTGATTGGGTAATCGTCTTGCTGACTGTTCCGGTCGGTTTGAGATTTTCAAAGTAGAGCAATTGGCTTTTCGAAATGATAATCTCGTCTTCCGGGCCATGAATTTCATTGCCCAGTTTGATCAGCTCAAAGTCTGACGCGTTTTGGCTTTCGACTGATTGCGGCGACGCGGCCGTGCGGTCAGACTTCTTTTGCAAGTAGTATACGTCCGTCAGACGAAAATAATCGTCGTTAATAACAGACAGTTTACCAAAATAGGTCGGCGTACTCAGTGCGTCTCTTAGAACGACCGCCTGGTATTTGCTGCTGTCAATCGCCGAAGCGGCGCCGGTGCGGCCAAATACAAACCAGGCAGCGGCAGCCAACGCAAGAATAATAAGTACGACTACGCCAAATACGACCGGTTTCTTTGATCGCTTTGGTTGCTCGTGGCGCTTCGTTCGCGTAGGCGTAACGGCCGCTTGTGCAGGCGGTGGCGTCGGCGCAGCCGGTTCCGCTTGCCGCGGTGATGGCCGATTATTTCGGTATGACATACTGTCCATGTGTCTGTAGTTCTCCCTGTTTATTCTCTACCCAAGAATTACCCATATCATACCATAAGGGGTATGCGGGCGACAAACCGCCCATATGAAACATCCGCCGGTGGGCCGGCGGATGCAACAGGGGTTTATTGGGAAGGTACTTCACAAACCTGTGGATATGGGGTCGCAGGGAACGCAGTCGTCAGGTGCCTTCGGTACAGAGCCGTGAAGCTCTTTAGCGTATGGCCAGTGCGATGTACGGAGTGTCCGAAACTTCGATGTACTGGCGGTGTCCGCGCCGAGGCTTGTGTCCGGATAAGTCGCTGAGGTCTGCTGCTTTTGGCAGCTTCCGGTCCATGAACCGGTTAATCCTTGCGGTTAGTTCTTGGCTGCTCATTTTATTCATCGCTACCCTCCTCCACAGTTGGTATACCCTTACTATAAGGACTTGGTACCGACCATGCTGTGAGACTCCTCACAGAAATAATGTGATAATTTTCACTATGCACCTTAGCACGCTATACTGGGAGTAATGGATGACCTACTTAGGGAGCTCAAGCCGCACGGTTCGTTCAGGACTATTACCAGGGGTGGCAACGTGCTCTTTCAGGGTGAGATTCCTCGTCATGTCATGGTGGTGAGAAGCGGTATCGTCAGGGCATATACCATAACGTCCATCGGTGAAGAGCGAACCGTAGCACTATATGGCGATGGCGACATCATTCCGCTTACATGGGTACTGGGCGCGACAGCAGACAGTTTTTTCTACTACGAGGCCGTGACCGATTGCCGTATCTTCCAGGTGTCAAAGCCCGCTTTTGACGATTACCTGAGCGCCAATCCGGAACGATTACGGGCCATGCTAAGCCGCACCGCAACGATTTATACGTCGCTGCTACTTCGTATCACTGGACTCGAACAATCACGTGCCATTGAAAAGATCGGTTTCACTCTGTATTACCTGCTGTTCACACGCAGCAAAGAAATACGCCCAGGCGTGTTTCGCATTGATGTCCGCCTCAGCCACGCACTGTTCGGTTCGCTCGTCGGCCTGACTCGCGAAAGTACCGCCAAGAATATGAAGCTGCTCCGCGACCGTAAGATCATCGACTACTCCAGCTTTACGTACACGGTCAACAAAGCAAAGCTCGAAGCTTTCCTGGGCGAAGATAGCTTCCGTGACCTATCTATGTAGGCAGCCTAGACCCGCGCTTTTTCGTGCGCGATGTCGGCAATAATACGAAGCAGCTCCTTCGGAGCCGCTCGCGCCTTCAGCACATACCGGTGAGCACCGAGCGCGAATGCTTCGTCAACTTCTTCCTGAGCGTCATAATTACTAAATACTACCACCGTACTGTCGTGCTCATCGGCGTGATAGTGCTTCAAAAAATCAATGCCGTCCATTGCAGGCATTCGAAGATCAAGAAAAATAATGTCGGGGTTCTCACCATTCTCAATCAACGTTAATGCCTGTTTGCCGTCATGCGCCGATGTCACCTCATACCCGGCCGATTCTATGATCATCCGGTAGGCTTTGTTCAAATCCTCGTCATCTTCTACCACAAGGACTTTCAAATTTTCTGCTTGCGTCATTTGTTCACCTCTCAGTTAGATTGTAACGAGTGTTCTTCGGGTAGTATGTGACCTATATTACTTTTTTTGTCATGATTGTGGCAAACCACACCAATACCGCCTGCTGTCAGAGAGCGGTCTAGCGTAAATGCGAGGTTTATCGTTTACCGTTCAGGTATTTTCCTGCGACGCTGAGTGCGAATGAGCTTAATATCACGAATATGTTAATCATGAATAGCTTCGTGATGACAAGCTCGACACCCGAGTTTTTGTCGTCCGGATCCATACCAGTCAACACCATAAGAATGCCTAGCAGTCCAAAGGTGACTGAGGCGTAAATAAATACGTTGGTGGCGATTTTTTGCATAATTAGTTAACCCCTAGCCCTTGCAACCCGTAGTAAACGACGAATGCCGGCCATACACATGCTTTAAGGAACGCGAGAACTACTCCCCAAAACCCATCCGCAATATTTACGAAGTAGACCAGGGCGCCAATGAATCCCAAAAAGAGCGTGAATCCAACAGGACCCGACCCGTTGATTACCTTTACTGTTTTGTTATCTTTCATACTACCTCCTCTACTTATATTGTAACAAATACAATCAATGCGTTGGTGTCATTATCCCTGTAGTACAACATGACCGCCGAAATATAATTGACTTACATCACACATTCGGTAAGCATAAGCATATATACTGCAAGCAAAACTATATTAAAGGAGCAATCATGGCAAAAACAAAGACAGAGACCCGCGTCGTAAAACAGGTATTCACCTATCTTTGCTTATTAGGAGTGGTCGTATTCCTCGTCATCGGTGGTCTGGCATATTGGGCGTACAGCTTTACGAGCAATATGGTACAAACTGAGCTCGCCGCCCAAAAAGTGTATTTCCCTGAAAAAGGCAGCCCGGCGCTTGATCCAAAGGAATATCCCGACCTACAACAATACGCCGGCCAACTCGTCGACACACCCGAAGAAGCCAAGGCTTATGCGAACGGCTACATCGGCCGACACTTGAAGAACGTCGCCGACGGCAAGGTATACGCCGAAGTCAGCGCCGAAGCAATGAAAGACCCAACCAACCAAAAGTTGCAGCAACAAAAAGCAACGCTATTCCAGGGCGAGACGTTGCGCGGTATTTTGCTTACTAGCGGGTATGGGTTCGGAACGGTTGGCAAAGTTGCCGGCATCGCTTCAATGGTCTCGTTCGTCTTGGCAGCCGGTTCTCTGGTTGTCGCGATTCTTCTTCGAGCCCGTTCCTAGGCAATCTGCCCTCATTTGCACGAGCCTGTCATTGCAGCTACCATATGTCTATTAAGCATAAGCAAGGATGGTGTGTATGGTAGCTCAGTTTCGAAAGCGTAGTCGTGGCAGTGCGGTTATCATCACGCTCATTATCGTTGTCATAGTCGCTATCATCAGTGCCATCGTTTACGTTGTACTGAGTAAAAGCAGGGAGAGCGGTGGTACCCGAAATATTTTCAGCAAGACCATAACGGCCACGACCCCCGATGAAATTAAGGCTCTTCTTACTGACGCCAAGGCCGGTAAATACGATGCGAAGTGCACATACACTACCACTACTACAGAGGAAGATGCGAGTGAAAGCACAATTTATATAGGCGGGGCTAAAAAGATGCGTGTTGACACGCCAATAAATAAAAAACCTGGACACCTTGTGCGAGTCGATGATGTTGCATATGTATGGGCAGATGGCGACAATAAGGGGTCAAAGCTTCCCATGGCCGACGAAAGTGAAACTGGTACATACACCCCCAATACGCTTTCATCGAAAGCTCAAGAATACCACATGAAATGTAATAGTGTCGGCGATTTGGACGATTCACTGTTTGCGTTGCCAAAGGATGTTACGTTCACCGACTTCAACGCCGAATACAAAAGCTCGGCATCTTACGGAAATTAAGGCGTGAAAAACCGCCAGCATAGCTGACTGATTTTTCATGGCTCCCGCTACTAGACCAGGCTAGAACATTTAACGTATTAATTCAGATTAAATGATCTAATTTTCAACTTACCATTTTCGGGTTGTTCTGATGAATTATTGACACTATTTTCAGGAACAAACTCCGAATGCATGGCCCAGCCTGCAAGCAGTGTCCATAAGAATAATATTCCGCACAAGAAGAGTAAGGTGACATTAATTGCATGTTTTTTGAGTTTAAAGTTAATCGATGCAAGAACAATTAGCACGATACCGACTGGTATAACCAAAAGCGTAAGCGGCCATATAATGTCTACTGCGTCTTGGCTGACCGGATGGAGTAAAACTTTATCTTGATTTTCAGGGTTGATACCAGACAAGGCCGAGGTAAAACTCCAGCTTGCTATAAAAAATGAAAATACCGTTAATGCGATTGACGCGAATAAAGTCAATTTAAGCTGTAAAGAGTTAAGCTGATTCATACAGCTAATAATAGCAGATCTTGATTAGTAAAATTAACAGAGGTTAAAATGCTTATGGCTCCCGCTAGTGGACGAAGTTAGGACTTTTAGAATTCTTCTTTTGACTTCTACCAACCATAATCGCAACCACAATTCCGACATTCAAGATAAAAATCTGTACCGGAGAAGCGAGAATTGCAGGTTCGAGTGTGTTTGCGGCAAGTATGTTTAAGAATGTTGCTACACACCCAGCCAACCACATTGAAAGTGTTTCAGTATGAGGATGTTTATATGATTTTACAAGTATTAGTAAGGCACCTATACCGTCTGCTATAAGCACGCATACAAGCGCCAGTAGCGCCGAATCTGTCAATCTCCAAAGTACAATAGCTGCAAGGGCAAGAAGTAGACAAATTACATTTACTTTCGTCAAATCACCGTATCCGCCATTTTTGCGCAACGATAGCCCAAGAAGTATTATGTTATTGACCACGAACCAAGTATAAAAAACTAATGATTCACGTGCCCCCAAAGAATACTGCGTAGCCCAAGCTAAAATACTAAGAACTAGAAATATAAACCATGCAAAACGATGAGGTTTGGTTTTCTTTTTGTACGTATCGTAGATATACGGTATCCCACCAATGATACTTATTACTGTTGCGACTACGCCAAGGCTAAACATGCTCGTATTTTAGCAAATTTAACACTTTTCATTAGATATGGCGTTATTTAAATAATTTCTTGCTTAGTATGTAAGCAGCCGGAATTAGTGATACGCAGAAAAGTGCACCAAGGTAGCATAACGTTGCTATCCTTTCTTCACTTTCTGTGGGAGTTTCACCGAAAAACGGAGCTGAAGTGATGGCTCCGTAAGAAAATAAATAAGCGGCAAGCCATAAACACCCTATTGCTGCAATTAATACAAATACAGCCCTCTTAATCATGCTATTCCGGGGATTGGTCTTAGCTTTCATAATATTAAGTATAACAAGCGAAAACGGTTCGCTTGGCTCCCGCTAGTGACAAAGTTAGACTTATAGGAATTGCTGAGCCGTTAAGCGGCATGACGATAAGTTCGGATAGCTAGAATTATCCAGCATATGATCGCGAGCATTGCGAAAACTGCAGGGACATATTCCTTGAGTATAAAAGACGACAGTGTCGCACATATAAATGCCGTAAGGTTAGCTATAACGTCATATCTGGGAGCTATAAATTTCTTATTGATTACATGTGCTAATGCAATAAAAACACCGCAGCCAAAAGTGATAGATAACAAGATAGAAACCATTCCCATAGTATATCAAAACAAAACCTCTGGATTAACAGAGGTGAAAATGCTGATAGTTTTGGCCTTCATACGATGCTCGCAACTACGTTACCCGTACAGAAGAATTGCAATTATGAGCACGATATACACACATAGCCATAATACATCTTGAATTATTATCGGCAGAAGCTTCTTTCTGATCGCGTATATAAGAAATATTGTTTCCAGCAATGCATACAGTAACCATGATAATAGCGAAAGATCATCCGCGCTTTCTCGACTATACACTTTATAAATCTGCGGAACTGCAGTTAGCGGATAAGCAACTGAAGCAAGTATCACGACGCGGTCGAACGTGTCGATATTTTTATGTTTGGTTTTAAGCATGTCTCAACTATAGCAAAAACACTTTGCATCAACGCAAAGTGTTTTTGCTTAGCTCCGGCGGCTGGGTCGCTTTGCTCCTCCGCTTATTTGTTCTGGCAAAAGCAAGCTTTTCCAGAACTGCATTTCGACTCACCGACCCACTTTTGTTTCACAAAAGATCTGGTTCTCGCGCCAAGTCTCAATGACATGAAAAAAGCCAGACCATCTGGTCTGGCGTTTTTCATGGCTCCGGCGGCTGGGCTCGAACCAGCGACCTAATCGTTAACAGCGACCCGCTCTACCACTGAGCTACGCCGGAATACCTAGTTTGTTAGTATACCGTCCGTTTAAGGGGTCGTCAAGGTTAGCGCAGGGCTTCGATTTTGCGTGTTAGGTCGGCTATGTTCGCCCAGCTCGATCCGTCAGTCATAACAGCCAGAACATACGTACCTTTTGGCGAATAGACGATTGCGGCGTCATGTAGCAGCCCCCACAAAAAGCCCACTTTGTCTGCGGTCTGCCCGGAAGCACCGGACGGCACGCCCTGTCGATAGACGTTTCGTTTCATGGCTCCCAGTAGGCGGTCGCGGCTTTCGGTTTTAATAGGTAGCTGTCCTCTTTCAAGCTTCGTAAGGTAGTTTGCCAGGTCATTCGGAGTCGTCAGGTTGTTATCGGCACGGAATGCTGTGCTCGTAAGGCCAATCGATTTGATGTCGGCATTCAGACCACTGGCGCCAATCTTTTTAATCAAAGCTTCGGCACAGGCATTGTCACTTTTTACAATCATGTCGTCAAAACAGGTCGACAAATTTCGGCCACTGGCGATATTAGCGTCGCTCCATTTCATTTGACCAGCATCGACGCGTTTTAGCGTACTGAACGCAACGAACAATTTGTACGTGCTTGCCGTAACGAACTGGCGTGAGCCGTTGTGCTCTGCATTTAATCCTTGCCCGCTTAGTTCGGCGAAGGACACTCCGAACACACCAGCATTGTCTTCGTCGTAATGTTTAAGCAGAGCGGCGATTCCGGTACTTGTCTTGCTGTACGAGCGGCTGTATTCAACACGGGGCGGAACCGCCGTTACCGCAGCCGTAGCAGCCTTTTTTTCACCATTTAGGACACTTGTGATGTCCGAAAGCGTTTTGTCGAGCGCTAACGTCTGACCGGTCGCGCCCTCATTACGTGATGTTTCGGTAAAATCGACAGTCGTGACTTTCGTGACGCCGGCAGGTTTCGAGACTGACGGAGTGATGTTCTTTGTAAAGTACGGAGCTGCTTTGGAAGAGTCAACTTCGAATGCTAATGAGTTACCGGCTGTCTTGAACGTCAACCAAGACAATACTTCTTTTTGTTCGATGGTACGCGTCTTGCCGGCGACGCTGATACCTACGCCTTTGACCGTGGCTTTGTTCAACTTGTCCGCAAGTTTCTTCGCCTCATTGTCGCCAACGTTTGGAGCTGTCACGTCGACGGCTATACGAACCTTTGCCGGTTTGTTTGCTACCGGCTTGGCTGACGACAGCGCCGCAATGGCCTGCTCCATCTGACAGGTACCGCCAGCTTTGGAAGGTACGACCGAAAGACCGTCCGATTCGGCTTTAAGCGTTGCGTCAACTGGCTGGATCCGACAGTCAGCACCGAACTTCGCGGTAACATACAACTTTGTCTTCATCTTATCCACCGTGTACTTCGGCGTGGTCTCCGCCTGTAGCGGCCCGAACCATAGAAGCGATGTCGGAACGATTCGGAAATACCAAGGATAATCTGCTGAATCTATACGCGTCTGGTGCGATACGCTAAGCCCGATTTCAGCGGGCTTCGGGTTATCTAACTGGTCGTTCCCCGTGCCTAGCGCCACCGTGACGGGTTGTTTAGCAGACAATAGGTCAAGCTGCTTAATGACATCTTTCTTATTCCAGCCGCTTACATCAACGCCGTCAACTTGGGCGAAGAGCGGCATTTTGTCACCAGGGTAAAAAAGCTGAATAATAAGCAGTAGCGCAAGCAACCCGCCACCGATCCTTATAAGCGGGGTCCGGTTGTGGTCGGCCCACCTTCTTATTCCGTCTAATCGCTTAATCACCACTTCCCTTCGTTCGCGCCGCAGCTGCCGGCATGCCAAACCCAAGTAGCTCAAGTGCCTGCGCGACTTGCTCCCGCTGTTCGTCAGTCAGATCGGTCTGCTCAATCCGTTTTGTCAGTTCAGTATCAATATCCAGCTTTGCCGTTTCAGTCGCGGGCTCTGCCCTGTCTGCGCGCATAGTAACGACCTCGAGTGAGCGGGCAGAATTATCGCGGCGGGCCAAATACCCCTTGGCAATGAGGTTGTCTATATGAATCGCGACGGTCGACACCGACTTATACCCGAGCGCACGCATAATTTCGCGGTAACTCGGACCATAGCCGTTCCCTTTTATGAATCCGTCAACGAAGCTAAGTAGTTCTTGTTGTTTTTTGCTGGCGCGATTTTGCTGCATATCCAGTCCCTATTATACTGCCTGGCGAGGCCACGACCGCTCCGGCAAGCCCCCACCAAATAATTGCCACCGTTTCGTCTGCCCACACTGGAAGCAGCAGCCCCACTATACTCAGACCGACGCCGCTCGCGAATAGTCCGAGCGCTACCCAGCCTTGACGGTGCTGCCATAATTGCCACAGCACGTACACCAGGATCGCAATGAACAATGCCAGTCCCAACCAGCCGACCTCGTGAGCTACAAAAAAGTAGTAGTTTTCTATTACGACGTCATTCGCCGGATTCCCGTCATACATCGACGCCGAACCGGTCGTACCGATACCAGCTCCGAACGGCTGGCTGACCATGCGCTTTGCACCGTCAACCAACGAATCAACGTGTCCGGCATTCGACTTCGTGACCACGGTCGATTCCGGATCTTCGTGAAGCACGACATTCGAAAACCAATCACTGGACGAAACATAGAACGCCCCCATACCAAGAACGGCAACCACCACCGCACCAATGGTTAGCATCCGTTTCTCTAGACGCTTCACGGTAAGCCCTACAGTAATGATAGCCGCTATCGCGGCCGCATACGCGCTCCGCGAAAAACTGGCAAACAGCACCGCTACGGCTCCAATCATCGCTCCATCGGCAATGACACGGCGACGTATGTCGGCGACTAACCCGTGCCGCCGCAACAGATAGGCTGCTATGAGTGCGATATATACCACCATTAAAGCTCCGAGCGGGTTCGGGCCGCGGAGCGTACTGTTAATGCGCACGAAGTCAGGGTTGCGGTCTATGGTGGTGTACGGTGTTATCGTTTCGTCCGAGTAGCCCAGCCGGCTCAGTACATTGTCGGGAAGAACCGTAATTTGTAACAGACCAAACCCAACGACTATGGCCGCTCCGGCAGCGACCGTACGAATGACGTACCGTAACGCGCCTGGCTTTATAAGCACCAGTACGTACATCAACATGAACATCACGATGAACCGCAGGTCGATCATCAAGCCTGCGACGACCGGACTTGTGTCGTCCAGCCCCATTAATGCCATCAATAAGTGAAGGTCAATAAACAACAGACACAGCAGAAGTATCTTGTCGTATAACACCGTCCTCCATAGCTTGTGCTGGTGAATCAGAACAATCGAAAGAACACCCAAAACACTTAAAACTATCTCTTTCCAAGCTTTAATCGGTGTCGCAATGTCCGGGAATAAGCTGCCAAAGCCGACTGCGAGCGGCGCATGAATGACAATGAGGAATAGAACGGCCAGCAACCCCCACTCATACATGCCCAGTAGCCTTAGTTTCATGTCTGCTCATTAGTATAGCCGAAATGCTATACTTTTAGGTAACGTCATGCCTAGCCGAAACGCCAAATTCTATAGCCTACTCCTGCTTATCGCGGATGTTTTGGCGCTAATGCTCGCCTTTTCGGTGGCGTATGTCCTGCGTGTCCAGAATGACCCACGACCCCTCCTCGTGCCGATCTATGCCCAGACCTACGTTCTGACGTTCCTCGCCATCGTGCCTTTTTGGATCGCTACCTACGCCTCGCTCGGCCTGTACGCCTCGACGACCTATAACCGCCGCTTGGTGGAGTGGTCTAAAATCGCTGTCGGCTCGCTTATCGGCATTCTGCTGGTCATCGGGTACGAATACGTGTCAGGCGAGCGTGTATTCCCAGCCCGCCTGGTCGCGGCTTACGCACTAGTAGGGTCGTTCGTGCTGCTTGTGTTCGAGCGTGAGCTCATGCGAGCGCTCCGCAGCCTGATGTTCCGCCTTGGTCGTGGCACCAGCCGCGTGCTTATCATCGGCAACTCCGCCGCCACCAAAGACATCGCCCGCGAGCTGGCCGAAACCAAGAAAAGCGGCTACCGTGTCGTGGCTATGAACTGCCCGGCGCATCTGGTACCGAGCGAACTTGCTGTCGAGCATTTTTCTAGTACCGACGAAGCACTCGAATCAATCAAACGTCTTCATATCACGACCATTATCCAAACCGACCTGTACGACTCGAGCGAGCGCAATCAGCGAATCCTCAGCGCCGCTCAAATCAATCACATTAATTACAGCTTTATCCCTGGCGAGGCCGAGTTCTACAGTGGTAAAAATACCGTCGATGTATTCCTGGGCTACCCTATGATCTCAGTATCCCAGACGCCGCTTATTGGCTGGGGTGCGATTGCCAAAAGGGTGTTCGACTCTATCGTCTCACTACTGTTGGTCATCCTGCTCTCACCCGTCTTCCTGTTGCTCATCATCCTACAAAAAATCCTTAACCCCGGCCCGGTATTTTATATATCGAAGCGCCTCAGTCAATTCTCTAAACCGATACGCCTTATTAAGTTCCGCAGCATGAGTGCCAAATACGGTAAAAAAGACGCAGCCGAAGAATTCATAGCTATGGGCCGCGAAGATTTGGCCATTGAGTACCGCCGTAACCATAAGGTCAAGGACGACCCTCGAGTCACCACCTTCGGTAATTTCCTGCGCGTCACATCGCTCGACGAACTGCCACAGATTTTTAACGTGCTCAAAGGTGACTTAAGCCTGGTTGGCCCACGCCCAATATTGCCGCAGGAAGTTGAGTTCTCCGAAGGTAAGGCAGCGCTGCTTCAGAGCGTAAAATCAGGTGTCACCGGCTTGTGGCAAGTATCCGGCCGCAGCGAACTCAGCTTCGACGAACGTATTGAGCTTGAAACCTTCTACGCCCAAAACTGGACATTCTGGCTCGACCTTAAGATCTTGTTCAAGACCCTCGCCGTCGTCATTCGAAAGCAAGGAGCAAGGTAGTGGCCAGTAAGCCGCGTGTCGCCATTGTCGCCGACTGGCTGACGAACATGGGCGGCGCTGAGAACGTCGTACTGGCACTTGCCGAAGCCTTCCCTGGCGCACCTATATATACATCCGTCTACACCCCCGAAACCATGCCTGCCTTCAAAAAGTACGATGTCCGCACGACGTATCTGCAAACGCTCCCCAGGCCGCTCCGCAAGCTTCATAAGTTCTTCCCTATGCTTCGGGTCGGCGCGTTCAAACAACTCGATCTCAGCGAGTTCGACGTCATTATTAGCAGCAGCAGCGCCGAGGCTAAGCAAGTGCGAAAAACTCGCAACGACCAGGTACACATCTGTTATTGCCACACTCCAATCCGCTATTACTGGAGCCACTACGATGAATACAAAAAAGACCCGGGCTTCGGCAGGCTGAACTGGCTGGTGCGTCTTCTTATGCCACTCATGGTACCGGGCCTCAAACGGGCCGACTTTGAAGCCGCGCAGTATGTCGACGTATTCATCGCTAACTCGACAGAAGTGCAAAAACGAATCACCAAATATTATGGCCAGCCCAGCACGGTCGTGCATCCGCCGGTAAGTACCGACCGGTTCGCTCCGGCCAAAGAACGTGGGCAGCACTACGTGACTTCGGGTCGCCAGATTCCCTATAAGCATCATGACCTCGCCGTCCAAGCAGCGACCAGGCTTGGTGTTCCGCTCAAGGTATTCGGTAACGGTAGCGAGCACGAACGTCTAAAAAAGCTAGCCGGTCCGACTGTCGAATTCTATACCAACCGCTTCGGTGACGCGTCCGACGAAGCATTGGAAGCGGCGCTTAACTCAGCCAAAGGCTTCATTTTCCCAGCCGAAGAAGATTTCGGTATCGTCCAGGTCGAAGCATTGGCCGCCGGCGCGCCAGTCATAGCGTTGGGTCGTGGTGGTGCCCTGGATATCATTCAAGACGGTGAAACCGGCGTGCTATTCAACGATCAAACGGTCGATGCCGTGGCCGCTGCTATTCTGCGGTCAGAAACGATTGCCTTCAAGTCGTCAGAACTTCGCCGAAAAGCCAAACGTTTCGACAAGGGCCTATTCATTACCAAAATTCGTACAATCGTCGTCAAAAGTCTGAAAAAAGACTGACAAAAACGTTATTCGACCGTTACGCTTTTTGCTAGGTTGCGTGGCTGGTCGACGTCATTACCACGTGCCACTGCCATGTAGTAAGCAAAAAGCTGTGATACGACATTAAACAGTAAAGGCGTCAGCAATTTAAGCGATGTATCGACCGTTATCACAGCTTCTGTATCAATCGGACGGTCGCTGTTGGTCACCGTAATAATGTGCCCACCTCTTGCCTGCACTTCAATAACGTTGCTAAGACTTTTTTCGACCAGCCAGTTGTCATCGACGAACGCCACCATAAAGAACCGGTCGTCAATTAAAGCGATTGAACCATGCTTTAGTTCACCAGCTGGCTGCCCTTCGACATGTACGTAGCTCGTCTCCTTCAACTTCAATGCGCCCTCAAGCGCAACCGGGAACGTCGTGTCCCGTCCAATGTAAAACGCATGGTCATAGTGATTATATTTCTCGGCAAGAGCCTTCGCTTCATCGTTCTTGGCTTCAAGTGTTTTAGCTATCTCATCTGGAAGCACGTCGAGTTCGGCAATATATTCACGCAGGGTCTTTTGGTCAAGACCCTTGGTCTGCGCCATCACAAGCCCAATCAGCAGCAGCGCGGCAACCTGGGACGTAAATGCCTTAGTACTAGCGACCGAAACCTCAGCCCCGGCATGCACATATACACCGCCGTCAACTTCGCGGGCTATACTCGACCCTACTGCGTTCACTACACCAAGGCAGCGCACACCGCGTCGTTTCATCTCTTTCAAACACGCCAGCGTATCGGCTGTTTCGCCTGACTGAGATACAAAAATGGCGATCGAATTTTCCGGCACGTTGAACGACCGATAGCGTAATTCGGAGGCCACTTCGACCCGCACAGTCACGTCGTCCGTGAACCGTTCTATGTAGTATGACGCCAGTAGTCCCGCATACGACGCCGTACCGCAGGCAACAATAAAGACGTTCTTTACCTTCCGCAGTTCGTCGTCGCTCATATTCAAGCCACCAAGCCGCAGCAGGTCTTGGTCTTTTATAACCCTGCCGTTTAACGTCGCTCGTAGACTGTCGGGCTGGTCAAAGATTTCTTTCATCAGGTAGTGGTCAAAGCCACCCTTTTGCATTGACTGCAGGTCGATTTCAATTGTTTCCACCTTGGCAGATACGGGTTGCGACGCAAGGTCTAGCATACGTACGTCACCGGCCGTACATACCGCAACTTCGCCGTCGTTCAAATAAATCGCCTTGTCGGTATGGCCAACAAGTGCCGACGCGTCGCTAGCAATCAGCGTTTCGTCATCTGCCACCCCCACGATTAACGGGCTACCCATGCGGGCGGCGACAATCGTGCCAGGTTCGCGCGTCGATATGACTGCGATCCCATACGCACCTCGCACCAGCTTCAGGGCTTGCACGACCGCGTTTTCTAATTTCACGTCGCTACGCTGGTACAAGCTGTCAATGAGTGCGGCCAGCACCTCCGTGTCTGTCTGACTTTTAAAGTCGTACGCCTTTAGCTCCGACTTCAGTTCCTTGTAGTTCTCAATGATACCGTTATGCACCACGTACACGTCCCCGACGCGTTGTGGATGGGCATTCACTTCAGACGGTTCGCCGTGCGTCGCCCAGCGGGTATGGCCAATGCCTACGCGGTCCGGCTTGTCTTTCATCGCCTTTTCAAGTTCGGCTACTTTGCCTTTAGCCCGAAACAACGATGGCTCGCCTTCAACGTCTACAGTCACGATTCCGGCCGAATCATAGCCACGGTATTCAAGACGCCGAAGACCGCCAAGTAAAATGTCCTGAGCTTCACGATCACCGACGTATCCGACAATTCCGCACATGCATGGTCCTTTCGATTATTTCTTCATTATACTAAGTAGCATGGAAATGAACTATTGCCGCCGCTGCGGCGCTACGCTTACGGCCGAAACGAATGGCCCTTATACCTGTAAGAACAGCCACGTACTCTACGCCAACCCCGCTCCAACCGTCGGGTTGTTCCTGCTCGACGAGCAGAAGAATGTTTTACTTACCATTCGCGCGCAAGAGCCGCACAAAGGAATGCTCGACTGTATCGGCGGGTTCGTCGAAGAAGGCGAGACATTCGAACAGGCACTCGAACGTGAAACAAAAGAAGAAACCGGGTTGAGCGCCCAAGAGTATTCGGAGCTTACCTATCTTACAAGCGCACCAAGCAAGTACCCCTTTAACAGTGAGTACCGGTCGGTACTCTCAAATTTTTACGTTGCTACCATCAAAAATGACGCGTCACCAAAAGCTAACGACGACGTCGCTGAGCTTATTTGGAAACGCCCTGAGGACATCAATATTGACGATGTCGGCGGTGCAGACGACGTTCGCGCTGGCCTGAGCAAGCTCCTTGAGGTGCTAACGTAGTATACTAGTAACATATGAAGATGCTTGTGACAGGCGGTGCCGGATTCATCGGGGCGAATTTCGTGCACTATACTGTGAAAAACCGTCCCGAACACGACGTGACAGTCATTGACAAACTGACCTACGCCGGCAACGAAGCCAACTTAGCGCCGGTCGCTAACAAAATCACCTTCGTCAAGGGAGACATCTGTGATGTCGAGCTTATGGACAAACTGGTAAGCGAGACCGACATCGTTGTACACTTCGCCGCCGAGTCCCACAATGACAACTCTTTGCGTGACCCGTGGCCATTCGTAAACACCAATATCGTCGGCACCTACACCATTCTCGAAGCCGTCCGTAAACACGGCAAGCGCTTACACCACATCTCGACCGACGAAGTCTTCGGTGACCTCGAACTCGACGACCCTAACCGTTTTACCGAAACTACACCATACAACCCTTCTTCCCCTTACTCAAGCACCAAAGCCGGTTCCGACATGTTAGTTCGCGCCTGGATCCGCAGCTTCGGCATTAAGGCCACCATTTCGAACTGCTCAAACAACTACGGCCCTTACCAGCACATCGAAAAGTTCATTCCGCGCCAAATCACTAATATCCTTAGCGACATCAAGCCAAAACTATATGGCACGGGCGAACAAGTCCGCGACTGGATTCACGTCGACGACCACAACGAAGCCGTTCACCTGATTATCGACAAAGCCCCGATGGGCGAAACCTACATCATTGGTGCCGACAACGACCACGTGAATAACAAGCAGGTCATCGAGATGATCTGCGAAGCCATGGGCAAGCCGAAAGATTGGTACGAGCATGTCAACGACCGCCCTGGCCACGACCTGCGTTACGCGATGGACTCAGGCAAGCTGCGCCGTGAACTTGGCTGGCAGCCTAAGTACACCGACAACAACGGTATGATGGAAGCCTTAAAGACGACCGCCCAATGGTACGACGAGCACCGCGACTGGTGGCAAGCCGATAAGCAGGCCGTCGAAGCCAACTACGCCAAACAAGGTCAATAGCTTCCACGGTCACTTCTAGCCCTCACCTCGAGTGAGGGTATTGACTTTTTGTAGCGTTTATGCTAAAATTAATAAGCTCGAATCGTTCGGGTAACCCCGACATGGGGCGATCTTTGAAAGGACGTGTCGCGATGAACGACACCCTGCTCGTCGAGCCCATGCTCGAGGACTACCCGGCCGGAGTCACCCCTGGCTGGACCCACACGAACGACGGCCACCACATCGTGGTGAACTCCGTCTTCGGTCAGCTCGAGGTCGGCATGGTTCCTAGCAAGAGCTGGGATCAGTGGCTGTTCCACGAGAACGGCGGTGGCGGCTCGCTCGTCATCGGCTACGCCGAGATCGACGGCAAGCTCAACGTCATGATGCTGAAGGCCAACCGCTTCAACCTCAAGGGCGACCAGGACGACTGGGAGCTGCCCGGCGGGTTCGTCGACGACGGCGAGACCAAGCTGAACACGGCCATCCGCGAGACCATCGAGGAGACCGACCAGCTGGTCAACCCCCACCCGATCCAGGGCCGTGGCTACGTCGGCAACCGGGCCTTCTTCCAGCTCCAGGGCGAGGACGAGGGCACTTCGGTGTTCGCGTTCGAGCTCACGCCCGAGCAGATCGAGGCCATCGGCAACAGCGACAAGCTGCAGTTGATGACTCCCAAGGACGCCATCAACACGACGCGCGACGCGCTGTCGGGCATGGCGATCGGGCGGTTCGTCCTGAACCGCTGATCCACTCACACGGTCCGTCTGGACCGCTCACCCTCCGGGGTTCGAGAAACCAGACATGAGCGCACCAAGCCAGGTGCGCTCTTTCAATTGGAAAACGCCACCACCGTGCCACTCCTGATATAATTGAAGTGAAACGGAGGTGTATTAACCATTGTGTCTGACTTAAGACTTCGAACGACCGACATCCCAGGACTGCTCGTGCTGGATCTGCCCCTTCATGGAGACAGCCGGGGTTGGTTCAAAGAAAACTACCAAAAAGCCAAGATGGAAGCGCTAGGGCTACCCGCTTTTACCGTCGTGCAGAACAACTTTAGCTACAACGAGCAGCGCGGCGTCACGCGCGGCCTGCATGCCGAACCATGGGAAAAATTCATTTCAGTAGCCAACGGCTCCGTCTTCGGCGCCTGGGTCGACCTGCGTAAGGGTGACAGCTACGGCAAGACGTTCAGTATTACGATCACACCCGATATCGCCGTCTTCGTACCGCGCGGTATCGCCAACGGCTACCAGACGCTGGAAGAACGTGTGACCTACACCTATCTTGTGAACGACCACTGGTCACCGGACGCCAAATATACGTTCGTCAACGCGTTCGATCCCGAGGTCGGCATTGACTGGCCGATTGCAAAAGACCAGGCAATTACATCTGAAAAAGACGACAACCACCCACCATTAAGCCAAGTAGAAAGTGAGTTTTAATGAGTAAGTCCTACTTTATCGTCGGTGCGAACGGCCAGCTTGGTACAGCCCTTCGCCAGCAATACCCACAGGCGCAGTTCGCCGACATTGGTGAGCTTGATATTACAAACCGTGAATCGGTCGAATCATTCGATTGGTCTGGCATCGATGTCATTTTGAATGCCGCCGCCTTTACTAACGTCGATGGCGCCGAAACAAGCGAAGGTCGACTGGTTTGCTGGAACGTCAATGCCAGCGCCGTGTCTAACTTGGCACGGGTCTGCCTGAAACACGATATGGCGCTGCTGCATATTTCCAGCGACTACGTCTTCGACGGCACCAAAGTACCGCACCTCGAAGACGAGGTATTCAGCCCACTGTCGGTATACGGCGCATCCAAGGCGGCCGGCGACGCCGTCGTCATGACGCTCGACAAGCACTATATCCTGCGGACTACCTGGGTCATCGGCGAAGGCAAGAACTTTGTCCGCACCATGCTAGGACTGGCCGAAAAAGGTGTCTCGCCGACGGTTGTCAGCGACCAGGTCGGTCGTCTGACATTCACGAGTGAGCTTGTCCGGGCAATCGATCACCTGCTTACGAGCGGCGCGCCGTTTGGCACGTATAACGTAACCAACAGCGGCAATGTTGCCAGCTGGGCTGAAATCACCCGCAAGATCTTTGAACTGGCGGGCCATAGCGAACTGACCGTCACCGACATTTCGACGGCCGATTATTTTGCCGACAAAGAAGGTATTGCACCGCGCCCACTGGGCAGTGAGATGTCGCTCGAGAAAATCCAGGCGACTGGCTTTACGTCACGCGATTGGACCGATGATTTAACCGAATACCTAACGAAGGAGACTGCATAATGAAAGGAATTATTTTAGCGGGTGGTTCAGGTACGCGACTGTACCCTATTACCATGGGAATCAGTAAGCAGCTGATGCCGATTTACGACAAACCCATGATTTATTACCCGCTTGCGACACTCATGCGCGCAGGCATCAACGAGATTCTAATTATCACCACCCCGCACGACAATGAAGGGTTCGTTCGTCTGCTCGGCGACGGTTCACAGTACGGCTGTAACTTCGAATATGCCATTCAAAACGACCCAAACGGTCTTGCCGAAGCATTCTTAATTGGCCAGGACTTCATTGGCGACGACAAAGTCGCGCTTATCTTAGGCGACAACCTGTTCCATGGTGCCGCGTTCGGCCAAGAGCTTCGCAAGCACACCGACCCAGACGGTGGCGTCGTATTCGCCTACAAGGTGTCCGACCCGGAACGCTACGGCGTCGTGGAATTCGACCATGACAAAAAAGCTATTTCAATCGAAGAAAAGCCGAAGCAGCCAAAGTCTGATTACGCGGTTGTCGGTCTGTACTTCTACGACAACGATGTCGTCGATATCGCCCGCAACTTAAAGCCAAGCGAACGCGGCGAACTTGAAATCACTGACGTCAACGCCGAATACTTGCGACGCGGCAAACTGAAAGTCAGCACTATGGACCGCGGTTCCGCCTGGCTGGACACAGGAACAATCGAATCGATGGTCGATGCCACCGAATACATTCGGGTCGTACAAAAACGTACCGGCCTGAGCATCGGATCGATCGAAGAAGTCGCCTGGCGTTCCGGCTTTATCGACGATAATCAACTGCGTGCCCTTGCCGAACCGCTTGTTAAATCAGGGTACGGCGAATATCTACTCGAGCAACTCAAGGACGGCCGCTAACTCGTGAACGCACAAACGGTCACCGTACTCGGTGCTGGCTATGTCGGCCTAACGACAGCAGCCTTGCTGGCTCATGCGGGCTATACCGTCTATGTCGTCGAGCCGAACAAGGAACGGCTCAAAGTCATTAAAACCGGCCGGTCATTCTTTTTCGAAGAAGGACTAGACGAAGTCATTCGAACCGCTCTCGACATGGGCATGCTTGTCCCGACTGATTCATACAAAAAAAGCGTTCCGGAAAGTTCGGTCGTGTTTTCGTGCGTTGGTACGCCCGACAACCCCGACGGCAGTTCAAACCTGACCTATGTGTTCGCAGCGGCCGAAGAAACCGCGCGTCACGCCAAGCCTGGTACCGTGTACGTTCAAAAAAGTACCGTACCGGTCGGCACGGGTACTCGTATTGAAGGCAAGTTCGAAGAGCTGAATGCTAATCTTGATTACGTCTCAAATCCGGAATTTCTGCGCGAAGGTACGGCGCTCTACGACACGTTGTTCTTTGACCGCGTCGTCGCCGGTGGGCGCAACAAAGCGGCCGTCAATCGAGTGCTAGAAATTTACATGGACCTCGAAAAGTTCCGCGACCACATTGCGCACATTGCCAGGGTGCGAATCGGTGCGCGCGGCGATCAGTACATCGCGACCACACTTAACAGCGCCGAACTTATCAAGGTGACGTCCAATGCCTTTTTGGCGCTTAAAATTTCGTTTGCTAATTCAATCGCAATCCTGGCCGACAAAGCCGACGCCGACGTAGTCGAAGTCATGGACGCGGTCGGAGCCGACAATCGAATCGGCCGGGCGTTCCTTAATGCCGGTCGCGGCTACGGCGGCGGTTGCTTCCCTAAAGACGTCAGCGGGCTGATCGCCAGTGGCCTGGATTACGGCGTTGACCTTGAAATCATGCACGCCGCCCAAGCGGTCAACGAATCCATGCCAGGCTACGTGGTCGACAAGCTGCAAGACACCCTTGGCGAACCGCTGACTGGCAAAAAAGTTGCAGTCCTTGGCCTTGCCTTCAAGGCTGGTACCAGCGATGTCCGAAGGTCGCCAGGCGTAGCAATCGCGAACAAGTTGGTTGCTGCCGGTGCGCAGGTCATTACTTACGATCCGCAGGCTCACGAAGAAGCCGCACCCGACCTACGTGACGGTATTGACCAAGTAAAGACGATTGAAAAAGCAGCCGACAACGCCGACGCAGTCGTCATTACGACCGAGTGGGACGAAATACTCGACTTCGAAGCGCATGACTTTGCTCGTCTGATGAAAGGCAAAATTCTGTTTGATGCCGTCAACCAATACAGTTCAGTAGAAGCCTCGACCGCTGGCCTGACATACGTTGGTGTCGGTCATACGACCTAGTGGTTTAGATTAAGCGAGCAATCAGAACAGCCGCGTCGTCGTTCGGCTTAGTTGAAAGATATTTCAAGTATTTGTCTGGGTCTTCAGCGTGAAGGCGTTCATGTAATGCAGCGTATTCCGTCTGCGAAGCCACGTCCGGGAAAGCACCGTAAAAGCCGTCGCTGACTAGCTCTATGGTGTCGATTGACTCGCTATCTAACGTGTATTCTTTCACGAATCCGGTAGGTGTGCCATCTGTAAAGGTTCGCGGGATAATCGTCCCGTCAATCGTGCCGTAACCGTACGTCGAATCATCGGTGATATTCTGCAGCTTATACTGCTCGTTCAGGCGCTGCTGTATGACACCACGTCCGCTCGCAATGATTTCGCTACGCTCCTCATCGGAAGGTTCGCGTCCGTTTTCTTCATTGAATCTGCTAAGCTCGCGTTGAATATAGTCGGAACGCAGGCGCGCATTTTCTTCGTCGATTAACTTGTCGTTCGTAAACACCTGTCGGGTACCGTCTTTGAATGTGACGCGAATGTTGCTATCACCAATCTGCGTGATAACTGTCTTGTCGCCGACAACACGCGCGGTCACGAGCGTCGTGGCAGCCCGCTTGCTTGGGTCCTCTAGGGCATCAGGATTATTCGCTTCGTAAAACGCTCGGACGGCTTGGGTTATTTCGTCAGCCAGTTCATAGCCTGACTTTTCAGAACGGGCAGCTACTTGCGCTGCTATATCGGCCAATTCCCGACCGCCTGATTTTCCGGAAGGATATGTGATGCCAGTTTTGTCGGTAGCACCGTCTGCTAGTACAAATACTTCGTTGTTAGCTATCGTGACGTCTTCGTTCTTCGTAGGGTCGGCGTTCTTTGCTTTTGTCCATGAACCGATAAGTTCCATCTTGTATTTCAACTTGTCGTAAGTGGTCGATTCGCCGGCTTCATGTTGCATAGCGTGTGTTCCAAGTACTTCTGGTAGGACGGTTTCGTTAAAGACCCTCTCGTGGGTCAGGTTATCAAGTTCGGCTGTAAATGCGTCGCGATTTTGCTCCGGAATTTGGCTAATCAGGTAACGGCGAACCGCTTTGTAGTATTCCGGCCAGTCCTCGCCGAAGAATGCGACCGATTCAGGGTCTTTCTTGCGAGACAAGTAATAATTCTTCATATCATCGATACTGGCTTCACTGAGGCCTTGCAATTTGAACTGAGCCGCCATGGCATCTGAAAAGCCGACCAATGCGGCGAGCATACCCTTCGCTTCGATACTTGCGTTGCGCCGTTCGGCGGGAGACATTGCTTCGATTACTTCAGAAGGCTCGTGGAGCAGTTCGCCAAGGGCGTCACGCTGCAGAGATGCTTTTTTGAGTAACGATTCCAACACTTCGCCTTTTTCTGATTCCAAGATCGAACCACTTCTTACCGCGTCATCGACTACCTTCTCGTACGTTGATTCGCTGCTGTAGAACCGGTCTGAGCGGCCGGTGTTCTGGGCCGCTAGTATTACGTCGTCGCTTTCGCCGTGTTCGTGCAAATACTGCCATAGTCGGCCTTCGCGAAGCACGGGGTTATCCAAGCTGTTTTCAAGACCACCGGCAGAATCTGCCCTCATTTCTTTGGCAGCGGCTAGTTCGGCCGGTTTTTCGATGTCATGTACTAATGTAGCCGTACGGAGCGGTGATTCGTCGCGAAGTTCGATACCGGCCTCAATTGCATATGGTTTTTGCAAGCTGTCGAACAATGTCGCGGCCTCAAGCTTTTCCTTATCGACAGTAGTAACACCATACTTTTCCAAAAGGTTCTCTATATGATCGGCGATGGCCGTCACGCCAGAGATGTGTTCAAGTAATTGCGTCCACTTTTCTTTTTCTGTCGCGCCATCACCGGCTAATCCAAAGGCCTTCAGGGCATCGAACGCAATCGGGTTAGACGCGAACTTATCAATCGCCCACATTTGGTAAATCTGCGCTCGGTCGCCTTCTTTCAAACGGCTAAATACATCGATTTGAGGGTTATAATCAGCGTCAGTCTCGCTCGCTGCTCCAGCCCGAATAATGTGACCAAGGTCATCAATCTTCTCTTCGGGAAGTGGGGCTGTGGGAAACGATTCGTGTCGCTGTGACATAGGGTAAATTATAGCTCATTTTTACAAAAAAGTCAATGGAATGACTTCTCCGATTACCCCCGTTGGTATATAGTAATTAGTACTAACCGTGTAAAGGAATCGCCCCCGTGAAAGTATTCATCCAAGTCCCCTGCCTAAACGAAGAAACAACGCTACCGCTCGTATTCGAAAAAATGCCGAAAAAACTGCCATATGTCGACGAAGTCGAATGGCTGATCGTTGATGACGGCTCTACAGATAAAACCGTCGAAATCGCTAAAAAACTTGGCGTCAAACACTTCGTACACCACCGCCGCAACATGGGGCTGGCCCGCAGTTTCCGAGACGGCGTGGATTACGCGCTGCGCCACGGCGCCGATATCGTGGTTAATACCGACGGAGACAACCAGTACCCGCAGGACAGGATTGCGGACTTGGTCAAACCGATTATCGACGGCAAGGCCGACATAGTCATTGGTGACCGCCAGACCTCAAAGATCGCGCACTTCTCGGGCTTCAAAAAGCTGATGCAGCGCTTTGGCAGCTGGGTAGTCAACAAGGCCGCCGGCACCGACCTGCCAGACGCCGCCAGTGGTTTTAGGGCTTACTCACGCCAGTCATTGCTGCGAATCAATATCGTCACGCAGTTCAGCTACTGCATGGAAACAATCATTCAAGCTGGCAACAAGCGCCTGGCTATCGTTAGCGTGCCAATTGAAACGAACGCCAAGACGCGCGAATCACGACTGTTCAAGAACATTTGGCAGCACATGTTCAAGTCCGGCCAAGCGATCATCCGTAGCTTCATCATGTTCAAACCGCATGTCATTTTTGTCACGCTTGGCGTCGTACTGCTTGTACTCGGCCTGATACCTTTCATCCGCTTCCTAATTTTCGCTGCTATCGGTGAAGGCCAGGGCCACCTGCAGTCTTTGATTTTTGGATCGGCCATGCTGGTCGGCTCGCTTCTATCTTTCGCCCTACTCGTGATTGCCGACCTTCAAAAGACCAACCGTATTTTGCTTGAAGACCAACTCGAACGCCTAAAAGAAATTCAGTACAAATAGTATGGAAAAAGCGCGCCGGCTGTTTCGTAACAAGCGGGTACGACTACTCCTCGTCGTTCTTATCGTAGGCCTGACGATCGGCCTGTTCGTTTACTACCTTGCCTCGCACCCCGAAACTCTTACGTCGATTGCTCAGCTAAGTCCGGCTACGCTATTACTGTTAACGCTCGCTTATATTGGCACGGTCATAGCTAACGCGTTCGTACTGTTCGCGTCGCTACGGCTGATTAAAAAACCGGTCGGATTTATTGAAAACATCGCACTTACCGGCTATTCGTCGGTCGTTAACTTCTTCGGGCCGCTTCAAAGCGGGCCTGGTTTTAGGGCCGCATATCTAAAGACAAAGCACGGCGTAACCGTCAAACGATTCCTGTATGTAACGGTTATATTTTACGGTTTCTTCGCGCTTATCAACGGGTTGGTGATTGCAGGCGCTGTTCTTGCTGCCGCTAACCCGAATTTAGTTCCGGCCCTGCTACTTGTAATCGCAATGGTCGGGTTAATCGGTTGTTTGGTCGCGCTGAGGTTGCCACGCATAGCGGCCGCGCTAAAAAACATCAGGCTGACCGACATTAACGTGATCTACATAGGATTGGGCGCGCTTCTGCTTTCGGCTGCGACGGCGAGCGCGTATTTCATTGAACTTAACCACGTCGACCCGTCTGTTACTGTCGGGCAAACGGTTGTTTATACGGCCGCAGCTAACCTGGCACTGTTCGTTTCGCTGACACCAGGCGCCATCGGTTTCCGTGAATCGTTCTTACTTCTAAGTCAGCAGTTGCATGACATACCGACCAACACGGTTATCGCCGCCAGCGTCATCGACCGGGCGTTTTACGTCGTATTTTTATTAGTACTATTCTTGGTTCTACTTGCGTTCGGCGGACGCGCTAAGCTCAAGCAAGCCGGCTCCGCGTAGCCCTTCTTCCAGCCGGGCCGATAGCACGTTGGTTGAGAACTCACGCTCGTAGAGTGCCTGGGCTTTTTTACCCATGGCATACAGGCGGTTGCGGTTTCGCATGCTCCACCGGACCGCTTCGACTATCGCGTCGGTGTCGGCCTGGGGCACGATCAACGCTTCAAGCTTGTTACGGAACGTGCCGCTTTCTTTGTTCTCGCCAATCATCATTGGTCGTCCAAGAGCCATATACTGGTACGCCTTGCCTGTTATGACGTATTCGGACTGGAACGTACCGCCGAATGGGCCGGCCAAGCAAAGGTCGGCCGATCGCATAAGCAACGGCAGGCGCTCGAATTCAACCCATGCATGGTATTCAATATTGGCGCCGTTCCCGACGGCAAATGCCACGTCATGAGCCACCTTAGCGTTGCCGCCGATAAGAATGAATTTTACCGGGTCATGATTCAGCTTGACGGCCGCCTCAATCACGTAATTCAAGCCGTGTAACGGTAGCATATTGCCGTAATACAGCACCGTGAACTCATCACCTTCGGCATATTCGGGTTCTGCGACCTCAAACGTCGCTTCGTCTGTTCCGACCGGCACGACACAGAACTTACCGCGGTCCAATTTCATCAGTCCGGCTGACAAGTCGGCGTGCGACGCCGTATCGGTAAGTATCAGGTTGACCGACTTAAGCAGCGTCCGGTAAAACGTTCTTAACAGCCATGTGAGCGGACTTTTCGGCGAGATTTTCTTGTGTTCGTACGCCAGCCATTCGATCGGGTTGATGAATTCATCGTACACCAACGGCTTACCTGCCGTTAAAAGCCGGACAGGCAATAACACCTCATAGCCGCGAAAAGTCAGTACATACATGTCCGGTTTCTGTCGGACGCGCGCTTTCAAAAGCCGCAACATCACTTGTGCGTATCGCATTATACCGGTCGTGTCGTTCTTGACGACGGCCACTTCAGCGCCCTTTATCTGTCCTAGTGCCGCCCGCAGCGTCTTCGCCCGTACGTAGTCGGGCTGCTTATAGCAAGTAATGACGCATATCTTCACATCCCTAATGATAGCAGGTGCTAGGTTTCGGGCGAGCGTCGCCAGATTTTGGCCGACCAGTAATTAGCACTCCGCTCGTATGCCTCGCGGGTCTCAAGTTCTTTCAGTGCGTTAAGCTTCTTTCCAATGAGGTGCCTAGACCGTATCGTAAGTCGGCCATACTCGAACAGGCCGACGACACCGATTGCAGTAAATGGAATGACGAACGGCAACAGGTACCTTCCTTGTATAGCAACGATCTCATGAAACTGCATGAACTCAGAGTAGTTGCGCTGCAACAGCGCAATCATGTATAACCCGGCAGCTGCGACGAACATGGTTATCATCAAGTCCCTTCGGTAAAACAGTCTGAATATTACCCCCGTACTAAGTAGAGCAGCGGCACCCAGTAGTGCGATGAGCACAGGCTTTGGAATGTCGGGAACAATACCGTAGTTGTCAACACCGCCAAGCCCACGAACCATAAGTGGTGCCCAAATGTTTGCCGCGAATCCTTGGACTGAACGTCCTTCGAACACCGCGTCGGTTGCCGCTTTTTGTTCAAGCTGGTAATTACGCGCCCACGGCCCGTATTGAATACAGGTACTCACCGGCTGAACGGCCGCGCAATCAGGCTGCGGCGAACCATAGGCGACCGTATTAACGCCTACCCGTTCAACGAACAGCCCTAATGAAACGAGGCCAAGTACCACTGCCGCGGCGAAGCCAAGACCGGCCCTACCTTTAAGGTTGAATTTTACTAGCCACCAGGCCTTTTTCCGCAGGAATAGCACGCTCACGACCAATGCTGCTGCCACGGCGATCGGAAGAAAGGTAAACTTTACCAGGGTAGCAACAAGTAGGATCGATCCGAACGAGACAATGCGTGCAACTCCAACATCTTTTCGCTGATTAAGCCTTGCGACGATCGACTGCGCCACGACAAGCATTCCGGCAAAACACAGAAGCAATAGGTTGTCGTAATTTACATGCGCGGCTAAGAACGCTGTGACCGGAAGCAAGCAAAACATTAGGATCGCAACGTTCGATACAACAGCGGAGCCCATAAGTCGACGTATGAATACTCGAAAGAGCAAAAGCGCACCGACCACGAAACCGATGTTAATAATCCGTAGTGCTACGATCTGCATTTGCAGATCACCCGTAATCGCAGCTACAAGTTTGAGTGGAAAACTTAGAACATAATGAAATAGGTAAGACGTCAGTCGTGTCGCATCGCCAACCAGGGCCATCTCGGCCGGTTGCGTAGCGACAAACGGTGTCGACGTCTCAGCATAGAACCTTATGATCTCAACGTGGTATTTTTCGTCGAACGGCAATGGAAAACCGGAAGTCACCGCAATATGAATAGCCTGGGCGGCGAATACTCCCAATATTCCTGCGAATACCCACCTACTGCCCATGAAACCCATAATCTTTGCATTCATGTTGGTTTTCATCGTATATTTCCAGTGATTATTATACCATAACCATGTTTTCATACTGACTGCAAACCATCTGCCAGGAACCCTAAGATTCTATTCAAGAATGCCCATCTTTATTTGGTAAAATAGAGTGAGAAAGTCCGGCTAGAACGATGGCCCCTTCATTCAATGTCAAAAATTAAGTTTCCTGTTAGAACAGAGGTCAAATGTTATTAATTGCGGTATGGGTCATTATTTATAGCATCGTTGTCGCCGTATCGATTATGCTACTCGGCAATCCTGCGACAATTCTTGGGAACCTTACGCTAAAAAGCCTGCTCAGTTTACTCTTCGACTGGAGATTCCTGCTTGGGGGCGTGCTAGCGCTAATCGCCCGCTTCATTTTCGTCATTATCAACAACCTTGCCTCAAAACATGAGGAGCTAGCGTCGGCTCACCTTACCATTACTGCGGTCGCAACCACGGCCAGCGTCGTGTTTGTTATAGCGTTCAACCACTTCCTGCTTGGCGACCAGCTTAAGCTAGTTCAGCTCATAGGAATTGGCATAGTATTATTCGGCCTGTTTCTGGTCTTCAGATAGTTCATACCCGGTAAGCGGTGTGGTACTATATTTGAAGTGCCGCTTTAGCTCAATTGGTAGAGTACCTCTTTTGTTAAGAGGAGGTCTAGGTTCGAATCCTCGAAGCGGCTCCAAACTTATCTTTGCTCTCGCCCATTCTGATGGGCGTTTATTTTGGCTCGTTTTGGATGTCGAGCACAAGCGCCTGAAGCAAAAACTGTATTCCTACGATGAATGGCACGACAAAGATCATCACTGTTGCCGCAGATGACGGTTCATGTCCCACCTGCAGGGAGTTCACGAGCAGTATTATGCCGTAAATCAAGCCAACAAGGAAAAGAACGAAGCCGATTACAAAGAACAAAGCAATCGGATGAAGGCTAAAAAGTACGTACTTGTAATAGATCCTTTTCCAAAAGCTTTTAAATAGTGTGCGCGACGTCCGGAGCGTATACGGCAGCAGTTTGATAGTAGACTTTTCTTCGCCGTACAGAGCCGGGACCGCGATGTCTTTGACGCGCGCGTTGACTAAATATAGGTGCAATAAATAACTGTTTTCAAAGTCATACCTTGGGCTGATGTCATCAAGCTCAAGTTGCTCCAGCGTACTGACCCGCGTTGCGGAGAAGCTATTCAGCGGATCAAAGACACTGTAATAACCAGTAGCGAACTTGTTTATGAATGACATAAATATGTTCGCTACTTTGCGAAACTTCGGCATTTGCTGCAGCTCTTTCACATGAGCGAACCGGTTTGCCTTGGCGTAGTCGCAGTGATCATCAATCACTTCATCGATCATATTTGAAAGATATTCCTGACGACACTGATTGTCGCCGGCCACGATACAGTTAATGTCATATCCTTCCCGAATCGATTCCTTGAAGGCACGCACTACGGAATATCCGTTACCCCGGTTGACCTTATTGACGATAAGCTTGACGCGCTTGTCGTTCTTGGCATACGACTGGACAATCTTCCCCGTACCGTCTGTACTTCCATCATCAATAACGTATATACGGTCAACGTATTCCGGGACGTTGTCCAATGTTTTTACAATCAGTTTAGCCTCGTTAAGACAAGGCACGGCCATTGAGATCTTCTTATTTCTGTACATCGATTTCCTTTATCAGTTTAGCTAGGTTTCCACCATAGACCTGATGGAAGCCGACTTCCGCCTTCAGGGTTGAGTTTGCCGCTAGCACCGCCTCGGGCGCCATGTTTGCGCCTGGCAACAATACCGAACCCGCCCCGATCCAGCACCCGCGGCCAATCGAGATCTGTTTTGCTACGGTTTTGTAATACTTGCGAAGCGGACCGACGTTCGGACCGCTGTCGGTGAATATCATGACGCCCGCCGCCACCACGACCTCGTTCTCGAGCACCAGGCCCGCCGCACCGTTGAAGTAACAGTTCGGTGATATGTAAGAGTCCTTACCGATTCGTACAGGATTATCCTTCGTTCCAAAAATGAATGTGTTCCTACCTATTTTGACGCCATCTTCGACAATACAATATTTAAGATTCACATAATCTCGCAGAACTACGCCCTTGCCAAGCTTGACCGAATCGTCAATATCAACACCGTGACCGATAATCATGTCACTAGCCACGTTTCGAGCTCCTTTTATAATTCGAACTCAGATTCAACATCCCTCGATATACCGCGTAAATGTAGTCGAGCTGTCGCTTTCCCAAGGCTTGGTGAACTGGAAGGAAGAACGCATCGCCTTGGTAATAACGCCCCGATTCAACCCCAAACTCACCGTATCGTTCAAACAACCGCTGATAGTCGTCGGTCTTTATGAAGAATACGGCTGGTGTCACGCCTTCTTCAAGGTCTATAAATGTATCGATCCCATCTTTTTCAAACAGAGACGCGAGGTACTTCCAGTTTTCTCGCCGCTGGTCAGCAGCAGCCTCGAGTGTCGGCAACATGTCTTCAAGCTCCGCGTATAAGACTTCCCGCTTAAAGAAATCAAGCATCTGGTATTTATTCCAGACATCATCGTCCGAAAGCTCAACGCCCTTTAGTACGGCACCGTACTGCACGGGGAGTATTTTCGGAAGACTATAAATCGCATAGTCACCCACCTGTCCGACCTTCGTTTTAGCATCTATGGCGCTGTCGTATGTCCAGGCACAGTCCTCAATCAGCGGTATCTTTCTTCGCTCGCATTCTTTTTTTAAGTTCTTGATGTCTTTGTATGGAAAACCAAATTCGTGAATCACCAAGACGGCTTTTGTGTCGTCGTTGATTTCCCTTGAAAGCTTACCGAGTTTGGTTATTGGCTCGGTAACGCATCGTGATATGTAGTCATTGTCGAACGTTTTGTACACTGCGACACTGTCATCTTCGGTGATTCCGATATGCTGCAGCACGGCTTTGATCGCGTATATTCCACGTGGAAGGACCGTATGCTTCTCACCAAAATAATCACGCATAACCTCTTTTGATCGCTCGTTTGATTCCTGTACGAACGATGGAACATCGCTGGCGAATGGCGTCAGTCGAATATCGGGCTTTATGAATGGGGGCGTAAAGATAATAGGGTACGAATCCGTCTGCCAGTGTTTGAAGAAACGATAAAGCGTAGGGCGGAAGCTCACGCCGACATCGATATATTCATACTGCGAATCCTTCAACTCTTCGACGCCATGCCATAGCAACAGGGCTGGAATATTATGCTTCTTCCCAGTAGCGTTCGAGCCTAGATTGTGCAGGTAAAGGACCTTGCTGGTACTTGGCGTAAGTATCATTCCGCCAACCAGCTCATTCTCCAGATAAGCGAGGTACATGATTTCGTTACTCTCGAGTTCTTCGGGAATTGTTACGTCTTCTGGATCAAACCAAATTGTCCTGAAATCAATGATATCTTGTTTTGTGCCGGCAACGTGTTTGATTTTGACACCAAGCTGCTGGGCTTTTCGAATCCTATTGCGAATTTTTGGATTAATACGTTCAGACGAGTAGTCGGGATCTAGTCGTAGTAAACATCCTTGGTGGACGATATCCTTCCCGTGGTAGTAATCAATATCAAGCTCATAGTCATGAAAGCTGCCGAAGAAGCTTGAAAGGTTTATAGCCATTATTTATCCCTATTTAAAAGCAATCTTTTATTACCTTTATAATACCATAAATTCGCAGGTCTTCATGCCAGCACCCTTTACGGGGCATAGGGGGCAACGGCGTCTAGGGCATATTGCAGAGCATCCCGCGCAGATTCCGGACCTACCAGTGCACCAGCCTTCTCGCCTCTTATTTTCGCAACGAACGTTTTCAGTTCGATAATGAGCGGCTCTTCGAAATCCACTTTAATAATGTCTTTTTTTGGCTCACCCATATTAACGATAAAGTTCGAGAAGCTATCACTCTCTTTTCGCATGTTGTGTACGTACGATTCAAGTTCCTGTGTCATGTAATTGCCATGTATGTAACCTTTAGAGCCAGTGACTGATATCGTTCGGATCTTCACAGGGGTCAACCAGTTCGCCTGTATGAAGCCCGACGCGTGTCCGTAGTCTAAGAGTATTTCGGCCGAATCGATTTCCTTGGAGTGGTGCGTCCGCGAACCATGACTAAATAATCGTTCCGGTTTTTTCCCGAGAAGGAGCCCGATGATGCCGATATCGTGTACGGCTAAGTCAATGATGACATCTGTCTTTGGCTCCACGGAAGGGAACCCACCGACGCGCCGGCAGACGACCGAAGTGACTTCACCAATCGCTCCACTATCAAGCAGTTTTTTCAAGGCGGTCACCAGCGGATTATAGTGCTCGATATGGCCGACCGTAAACACGACGCCTTTCTTCTTAGCAAGTGCAATGAGCGCGTTTGCCTCTTCGACAGAGCTTGCGATTGGCTTTTCTAGTAGACAATGGATGCCCCTGTTCATAACTTCAGTCGCCACTGCCGCGTGGAACGGGGTTGGAACGACGATTGATACGGCATCTGGTTTTGCCACGTCGAGCATCTCTATATAATCCGTAAAGAACGCCGTATCGTACTCGTCGGCTAACTCCTTAGTCTTGGGATTAATGTCAGCCAACCCGACAAGTTCGGCTTCTGGCAGCAAGAAGTAGTTCCTCAAGTGATTCTTGCCCATGTTGCCCGCGCCAATGACCGCGACCCGAACCTTTTGCTTAGCCGACATTCAACATCTCTTTGACTGCATTAACGATTGTTCGCAAATCATTTTGGCTTAGCGCGGGGTGAATCGGTAGTGAGAACACCCTGCTCGCTGAATTCTCAGCAACCGGGTAGTCGCCTTCCGAAAATCCGAGTTTGGCGATGTGCGGATACGTATGGAGCGCGCGAGGGTAATATACGCCGGCACCGACGCCTTTGTCGCGAAGCGACTCGACGACAGCATCCCGTTCCAGAGATACGTCATCATTCAGTCGAAGCGTGTATTGGTGGTATACGTGAGTCCTGTCGTCTTTAACGACCGGCAAGGTGATGCCAGGAATGTCGACAAGCTCTTCGTTCAAGTAAGCGGCGTTATGGCGACGTCGATCAGTAAAGGCGTCGACCTTCTTTAATTGTTCAACAGCGATAGCCGCCTGGAGATCGGTCATACGGTAGTTATAACCTAGCTCTTCATATACGTAGGGTGCACTCATGCCGTGTTGTCGGAAGCGGCGCATGACAGCAGCGAACGTATCATCGTTCGTCGTGACTACACCACCTTCTCCACTCATGATGTTCTTGGTTGCGTACAACGAGAAGCAGCCGAAATCACCCAGGCTTCCAGCTTTCCCACCTTTGTATTCAGCGGCGATTGCTTGGCAAGCATCTTCTATGACAATGAGATTGTGAACAGATGCGATGCGCCGTACTTCTTCCATGTCTGCGGGTTGGCCGTATAGATGGACCGGTATGATCGCTTTCGTTTTCGGCGTAATCGCAGCTTCAAGCTTCGAGACGTCCATGTTATACGAGTCTGTCTCGACATCGATAAGTACCGGTGTCGCTCCCGCCATCAGGATGGGATTGATCGTCGCAATAAAGCTGAACGGAACCGTAATAACCTCATCTCCCTGTCCGACTCCGGCAGCGAACAATGCAGCGTGGATTGCTGCCGTTCCGCTATTAACCGCGACTGCGTGCTTCGTGCCACAGTACTCCGCGAAGTTCTTTTCTAGTTCGGCGACTTTCTCACCCTGAGCCAATATGCCAGACTTTAAGACCGCATTAACTGCACTAATTTCCTCTTCGCCGATTTCCGGCTTCGCAATACCTATCATATTTACCAACTATAGCTTAGTTGACCAAGGGCGAAAAGGCTACAGATAGTACCTCATCGCGATCTTCATGGCCGTTATTATCAAGACGATCAGCAGTGAAGCCAAAATGATCGCCCCGATTTTTCTCTCCTCGATTTGCAGGATCTTTTTACGTGCCGTAAATAGTCCGATAAGTACGACTGCAAACGGTATGAAATACCGCCCCTGCACCCCGGCAATAAGACTGTCGCCGACGGCCGTTGCGTTAAGATACATCGCCGTTACGTTACCCACGAAAGCTAGCGCGAACAGAGCTACTAGAAAAACCTTTTGCCGATTGCTTAGTACTAGTCCTCGTCCGAATTGGTAAAGAAGAGCAAAGAACAATGTAAGGACGTATAGAAGAATCGTCCATAACGGAACGGATGTATCTAGCCACCCTAGCACGCCGAAGAAGGTCACAAGTACTGCATCCCCACTCGTACCGTTCGCGACGATGACATAGTTTCTTAGTATGTCTTTGATGTAGGTCAGCGGCTCATGCAGTATGTAAGCGAGCTGACCGGATACGGAATTCTTACCCCCGCTTTGGATCTGCACCTGGAACTCCAGTAGCTCCCTTACCTGCTGGTTCCAAACGTAGAAGAGCGCTAAGGATACCACTATACCAGCCCCGCAGTACAACAGATATTTCCACGTCTTGCCGAAGTGTCTGATTGGAACGAGAAGCAACATGAATGCGAACATCAGGTTAACTGGCTTCGATAACGCCAGGATGAACAGTACCAGTAGGATGACGGTGAGCTTCCGCCCGCTGACTTTTGCACCCGTGACCAATGTAGAAACAATAAGGCTGAAGAACAAGAACGCTAGACTGATATTCGTGACGTCCGGCGACAATGAGGCCGAAAAGAACACCGCGATTGGGCTGAGTGCGAAGACTACCAGAGCCCACTTCGCGAAGGGTAATAGTCTGATTGCGCAGTATATGACGCCTATCCAAAGAACGAGGTTCATTAAACGAGCCATCCAAACCAGGAGCAGCGGTGAGGCATTGAATGCCTTACCAATATTTATACCGATAGACTGAGGAATGTAGACGGCAGGTGAATAGACCCCCGCGGCCTCGATTACCGTCATCTGCGTGTCATCACGGTTCAGCGGTTGTGCGATATATTTCTTAAACAAAGATTTATTAAACGTATTCGCCGGAGCACCAGGGATATTGCCCGTCAATTCATTTGTTGCCGTGACTACGCTTTTCGGAATCGGTGCACCGTAATGAACACCCCCTTTTTCGTCATTGAACTTCTCGGCGACAAAATGGAAATCGGATATTTGATAGGCACGCAAGAAGTGGGTTGGAGCGTCTGGTTCTTGGAACGGAGGCGTTAAAAATACGAATAGAAGCCCGAAGCCCGCAGCCAGCACTAAAAATACCCTTTGTGGAATCGCGATTGACTGTTTATATTTTTTTAATGTGCTCTTGTAGTAGGTCTTTAGTTTTTTCTGCATAAACGTTCTTAGCCAAATGCTCCATTTGGTTGATTTGTTATCTGTCGCTAGATGTATTATACTATGTGTAAGAAGGCCTTGGTCATGCAAATACAAAAATCTCATAAAGTATCAAAAAGATTTAAGTTGCTATCTGTAGCCGCTGTTTTAATCATTGCAGCAGGTACGGGTGCGTTCTTCTACTTCAAGGCGCAATCTCAACAGAACGAAAAGAATGACAAGGGCAAGATCAATTCAATTGATTACGGACCGCCAACGAAAGAACAGGTGCAGGCCGGCGAAGCGATAGATAATCCGAACAAGCCGGGTAGCGACCCTCTTCCGGATCCAACCCCTCAGGAAAATGGGAAAAGTATCGTGAACGTCGCTATAACGTCTGTTGACCAGGACAAAACGTCCCTCCGTGTAAGTTCGCTCATATCCACGATCGATAACAGCGGCACCTGTACGTTAACACTTACAAAAGGTTCTACTAAAGTCGTAAAGGAAGTGGGTGTCCAGGCATTACCAAGCTCATCGACTTGCAAGGGCTTCACCATCCCCGTATCCGAGCTGAGTACCGGCAAATGGCAACTCACACTGACTTTCGAAAACGCATCGCTGACGGGGACAGCCGACCAATCAATAGAGATTAAATGATGGGTATCTGGAACACTATACATGCAAGAAGGTTTGTCCTGCCAATCGGTATATTGCTGCTGCCGATACTCTTCTTGTTGTTCTCGTCATCCGCACATGCCGCTCCTGTGGTTGGATTCAACGCCGGCAGAATCATCGACGACGCCGTCTTTACGAACAAGAATTCAATGTCGGCAGCCGACATCCAGAACTTTCTGAACGCGAAGGGCGCGAGCTGCGTTAACGGTGAGGCCCCTTGTCTGAAGAATTTCAGCGAAGGCGGACGATCGGCGGCGCAGATAATATATGACACCGCTCAACAGTACACTATCAATCCTCAGACATTGATTGTCGTCCTTCAAAAAGAAACCGGCCTGGTAACCGTCAGTCAGCCCGGTGCATGGCGCTACCGAACAGCAATGGGTTACGGCTGCCCAGATACGGCCGCCTGCGATTCGCAGTATTATGGGTTCACCAACCAAATGCGCTGGGCGGCGACAATGTACCACGCCATAATGACTGACAGTCCTACATGGTACACACCTTACAACCTTGGCAATAACAATATCCAGTGGAATCCCCAGGCAAGCTGCGGCAGTAGTGTAGTTAACATAGAGAACAGAGCAACGAAGGCTCTCTATAATTACACGCCCTACCGACCGAACCAAGCTGCATTGAATGCCGGTTACGGAACAGGCGATTCCTGCAGCTCGTATGGCAACCGGAACTTCTATCTGTACTTCAGGGATTGGTTCGGTGCGACGACAGACAGCCGACTGCTTTACAGGATCATACAGGGCGAAGGAACCCCTGAGGTCTACATGCAGACGGTCGCCGGCAAGTATTACGTACCTTCATACTCCTTGTTAGCCGAATGGGGATTTGATTCGAGCGATGTCGAGAGCGTCACACAGTCTTACCTTGCCAATCTTCCGACAAAAAGTACGCTAAGCAACAGCCTGACGGATGGGGTTGGAAATCTGTTCGTCATCGAAGGAGGCAACGCGCACCAGGTAACAAGTTCGACGATGACCGCTAACTGGAATGTCGATACCGGCAGTATGGTTGAGTCACTAGGATTATCATACATACTGAACCGCGCTGAGCCCCTTGGAAGATTCATGTCTTTGGCAGGAGGAGATGGTTCCGTCTGGCTGGTTGACGGCACGAAGCGCCATCAAGTCGACCCCAGCCTGCTCTATGCCTGGGGCTATTACCCTGGCATCAGAAATGTCGTGTCGTCTAACCTTTTCTCACGATATACTGCGGCAGATTCCGCAACGCAATACGCTTCGTCTAACGGAGGCTCGAGCGCCTGGCTCATCGAGGCAAGCACAAAGCGCCCGTTCAAGGACACTGCGACAAAGAACGGATACGTCGGCGCGTCGGCAATCACTAACGTCGGACAGCCTGCCCTGGACCTCTTAGGAAACGGTCAGTCGCTCACACGGTTCGGATACAATACGAGCAACGGACAGTGGTTCATGATCGACCGCGGCACGAAGTATTACATCAGCAAAGCTGAACTAGCCAGCCTTTGGGGCAAATCACCGGCGGAACCTATTACCCCTCTCCTATCTGACACCCTGTCACGTCTTACGAACGGCGGTAACCTATCATACACCGGACGATCAGTTTCCTCGGCTGCATACTGGCTGATCGCAAAGAACAAACATTACATACCGAGCTCGGCGGTTAATGTCGCCCTTACTGGCTCGTCAAGCGCACCAGCAGTATTTTCCGATGAGCTCATTAACTCGCTCCCTCAGGCCGGCGATGCAAAGGACGCATTACTTGGCGCATCGTCACCATACAACTACCCATACCTGCTCGACAAGGGAACGAGGCGATACCCTTCATCGACCGCCGCCCAATCCTCATGGACCAGCACCCCCCTGAGTGCGCCCGGCGAACTTTTATCACTCATACCGGAGGGGCCATTCGTAGGCAGTGTCGTCCGTGACAGTCTTAATAACGCGTATTTCATAAACGGTGACAATAAATACCCGATTAACACATCGGAGCAAACCAACTGGGGCGTGTCCGCCAGTACTCCGACCCTTGATTCATCAACCTTGGACAGAAAAACACCTGGCCAAACTCTAGACGCTGTCTTTACTGTTGGCTCCAATACGTACGTTATGAGTGGTGGCAAGCGGCTATCGATAGGTAAGTATAAAGACACGTATCCGGACTTCTCCGCACCTACCCTCAGCAGTGTCGGTGATGCCCCGAGTGGTGGTGATGTTTCGTACCTGGCAAGCTCCAGCGGTGGACAAACCTGGTTCATAAACAAAGGCAAGAAGCTTTCTCTTGCGTCATTCGAGCAAAAAGTCGCTCTTGGCTACCTAAGCAACTCCGTACCTATAACCGTACTCCCCGACAGCGTATTGCAAAGCATTCCCGATTCGACAGGCACCTACAGCAACCTCATACAAACCGGATCGTCCGGAATCAAATTCCTGAATTTCGGCTACTCACTTGGCTTCCCTGACGGCCAGACACTCATCGCACATACTGGAGCGTCAGGAGTGATGAGTGTATCACCTTCGGTATTTAATACCTTCGTCCTTAGGGGTAATGTTTCAAGGCTTATTTATGACGATGCTGGCAGGTACTACTGGGTGGAGAACGGTCAGAAACGCTATATCAATTCTTGGTCGGCTTATCAGCGTAACGGGTATCCGAGCATTTCATCCGTCTACCTTCAGGGCATTACGATGAACCTGATACCGAACGGCGCAACTATCCAGTAATTTACCTGCGGCCCTTGCTAGGGCCTGTGCGAAAATAGTCTTTTACTTGCCCGTCTTTAAGTATTCATAGGAGCTGTTGAGTGACGCATCGTAGTCCGCATAGAATTCTTTCACTTTACCTAACGCGCCTTCAATCACTTTTTTCCTAAGCACGGAGTCTTCGAGGCTACGCAAGACGTTCCGTGCGACCTCATCAGCGGTAGGGAACGACACTAAGCACGTTTCCTCGTGCCGGTAGAGGTCATTCCATGTTGGATCATCATATCGGTTTACGACGACAGGGCAGCCGCTTGCCATCAATTCTGAAGCGACGACACCAGGATGTCCGCTGAACATGAACATAATGCCAGCATCCATCGATCGGTAAAAAGCCGGAAGCTTTTCGTAGCTGATTTTTCCGAGGTTATCTACCACACCGTCAAGCCCGTAGTCGGTAGGGTTCCATTCTGCCCCGGCGGCATACATTTCGATTCTGTCGCCCATCCGCTCTTTCAATTTAAGCAACGATGCGACTCCTAGTTCGAATGCGTTCCGTGGTTCGTTAGGTCGGGCGTAGAAGAACACTTTGTATGGTTGCTTCAACTTTAGCTTCGCCTGCTTTGGCGGCTGGTACTTCGATAAATCGACTTTTGATTTCACCACGATTCCCGTACCGCCGTACTCTTTCGCATACCACTCCAGCAAGCCCGGTGTGTTTGCCAACCCGATGAACCCGAGCCGGTATGTATTGTCGACAAGTGCAGATATCGTACCTTTCGGGTAAAAACTCGCTTCCTTGTCTTGAATGAAATAGCACTTCCTATGGGTCTTATTAAAGAGCGCGAGCAGATAGGCGGTCGCCCACTGCGTACAGACGGCAATATCAAAATGTGGTAACGACGATACGTTGCTATTCGAAACGGCGATAATAGCCGCTTGGTCCCCCAACTGAGGAAACTTATCCGTTATGAGTTGGCGTTGTCGGTCGAACGAAGTATCGGCTGTCATTAATCCAATCGTCACCTTAACGCCCTTTTCACGCAAATAGTCAGCATAAGAGAATATATTGTTCAACCCTGCGTAAATAGCGTAGAAATCCGGAAGCAGGAAGAGTGCGCTCTCGATTTTCTGCAGCTCTTTCGAATGCTCGTTCTTTATGATTTCGCTATTTTTCGCCATATTGGCATCGGACAAGCTTCTCGCGGCCGCATGCGCCATCGCTTCGACATGATAGCTGTATTCGACTTCCATTTGGAACTCATCCATTTCATTCGATTTGACAATTTCAGCTATCCTCATAGGGTCATCGTCTGAAAGGTTTACATTCGTATAAGGATCTGTCGCTGACGAATGGAGCTTGTCGGTGTTAGATTTTTCATACAGATCGGCAGCGATTTTACTCACGCCTTCCGAACAAGAAACATATACTTTTGGATTAAATACAGCTCTGCCCCCCAAGCGTGCGATTCCTAACTGGATGGCCACGCCGACCTCGTCGTCGTCGAGTTTACTGCTTTCGACCGAATCCAGTATCTGCGACAGTCCCGCGGCTCTTACCGTAAATGTGAGCGAGCTTACGAGTGTCAGGTCTCGTACCCATTCGATATTTCCAAGAGGTGTCTGATGGTAAGGAGGGCTTCCCGCGAACAGCGGCTTTATGCCATCGCTTGTGATCATCGCGCCGCTGTCGACGCTAAAGTTGTCCCTGTTAACAACCCTCGGCGCACATGCCATCACCCCGTCGATATCAAGCCACCCCGTTAGCCGGCGCAGCTGTTTTGCGTCTAACGTGAAGTTGAGCCTGTCATCAAAAAAGAGCACGTATCCGTCCTTGTGGTCACGTACTATCTTTCTGACGGAAGCCGCATACGAACCTGGCTTGTATTCTACAAAGCTTACCTTTGATTTACGATTGACAATCGTCTGACTAAGCTCGAAAGCGTGCATGACAAATACCTCGGAATCACGGGCTGCTTCCGACTCCGACAAGGTATTTAGAAGATGTCCAAGGTGCGAATTACTGTGAGCGTTCACGATTACGACCGTCTTTTTCTTCGCGTCCTGCCAGTCAAGCAATAGCTCGGCGCCCTCATGATAAGAGGTGGCTGGGATTTTCATTTTTTTGAGATATTTATCAACGGCACGACGCTGACCCTCAAGCGCATATGGCTTGGTTTCAATCGACATCGCCGTTGACGTCGCGATCACACGCCAATGATAAAGCACCTTTTGTACGTGCCCGATTTTTTTTGAAGCAGCAACGACCTTGAGGAATAGATCCCAATCCTGTGCCCCGTTGGTTGACTCATCCCATCCCCCGACCCGCTTCACGACGCTGGTCTTCATGACGTTAAGGTGGGTCAGGTAGTTCGCACTAAGCATAAGCTCGGGTGACCAGCCTGGCTTAAAGAACGGATCGAAGCGATGACCACTTTCATCAATCTTATCCTTGTCGGAATAAATGAAATCGTAATCGTCCTTGTTAAGGAGTTTTACATTCTCGAACAATGCGTTGGGCGACAAAGTATCATCGTGATCAAGCAGGGCAATGAACTCACCCTCAACCGTTTCGAGAATCTTGTTTGAGGCTCCGGCTATGCCGCGGTTTTTATCGAACGGGATGTACTTTATGCGGCTATCGGTGGCGGCGTACCTGCCTATCAATTCTATGACGTCAGCATTCTGACCGAAATCATCCAAAAGGCAAAGTTCGAAGTTCGGGTACGTTTGGGCCTGAACGGATTGTATAAGTTCTTCGAATACACCGAGAGGCGGGTTATAGATGGGCGTTACGATACTTATGAGCGGTTTTCGACCAAATCGATCCGATTCGACTCTTTGGCTATCCAGCTCGGTCGCGTCCGGTTCGTTCAAGACGATCCACTGGTTATATTGGCTCTGGATGTCCGTTGCCGAACTAAGGTTCTTATTGACCGCACGCCCTTTCGCTAATAACGTACCGCTCAAAAGTTTCGAAGTCACTTTCTTTGCCACTCCGAACGGTGATGCCTTTACCTGATTCTTAACATGGCTGATGGCGCGGACCGTCTTAAATGCACGCGAGCTTTTGATATCTTTAAGTTCGGCTTGGGCCACCTCCAGTTGCTGCTTTAAGCGTCGGGCATCTCTTGTCGCCATTGATTATGACCTCCTTTTTACGATGGCCGCTTTGGCGCGGGATAACTTACTTGCATATTTCCAGGAGCGTGACGAGGTGATATCTTCGATCCTCCGTTCGAGATGCTCAATCTGGCTTTTTAGCTGTCTGTTCTCATCAATTTGATTGTTTCTGATTGCTTCGGCAAGCGATACATAATAGTCGACCATCTCAAAGACGACACGATCCCTATCGAGTACTGACGCGGCTTCGCTTTGATGAATATACTTCGTGGCTGCCGCGGCGTCCTTCTTACTCCTAAATGCGAACAGGATTTGCCTATAAGCATTACTGCCATCGAGGAGTATATCCCTGTTAAAAGTGCGGTTATATTTCTTGTTTAGCGCTATCAGCTTTGGCGCAGCATCGGGGAATTCCTCATTCGTAAGCAGGCCCGACTGAATTAACGTCCATAAATCCGTATCGTTACTGTAAGCCGAAACCGTATGATATCCTTTTTTGCCTGCGAGCTGAATCAAACCGCTGAATTCAGGCAGCCCGTTATCAATATGTTCCATGAGCCACCTGTGGGGAACGTTCTTTATCTTTTTGTAAAGTAAGTTGAGATTTTTTTCGGCAAGGGCGTTTCTTGGGGAGTTGTGTGGGGCGCAGATAATAACTCCACGGTTTGAAACGCGCAGACATTCCGAAACGAACGCCTTTCGTTCTTTTGCCTGTACGTGCTCGAGCGCATCAAAACTGACTACGAAGTCGTAGGATTTATCATCGAATGGTAGATTAAGGGCACTCGCTTTCACGTAGTCTTTCTCTTCCATGTCGACGATATCGACAACCGTAACCAAGTCGTTCGGCAATGAGGCTTTTGTACCACCTTTATAGCCACCGACATCTAAAATCTTGAATTTCGTCGTGTCGTTCTCACGAAGATCATTAATCAAATCCGCTACGATTGTCTGTCTTGTGTATTGATCGAATGGGGTGTCTAGTTTTAGGGTCATTTCTGCTTTCCTCCCACCCATTCGTGATCAAGATAAGTAAGACCACCCCACTGCGCATCTTCCTTCACATGAAATGTAAGCCCCAGGTTATTGAAGAAGATAGTGTCATCACCCGTTTCTCCGAACGCGGCGGCCTTGGCTGTGTAGGTTCCGCTCCCAAGATTAAGCTTCGCTTTGTAGATCAGCTCGCGTTTATCGTCCGGAAGTGCGATTTTATCAATGATCGTATTGGTTCCAAACACATAACTTTCATCAGACGACATGATCGCCACTCCTATATTTTCGACGCCCTTCAGCTGTTTGTCCCAAACAATTTTCAGCTCAAGCGTATCACCGGTCTTAAAAACATTGTCTTCTTGATTTGCGAGAATTAGGTCGACTTTCTGCCGTTCTGATTTCTCGTCGTACTTTTCAGGAAAATTAATCGCCTGGTATGTGATGGCCGCATCCTTCGGATCTCCGATCATCACGACCTCTCCGTTATTCATAACGAGAGCCCGGGTGCAGAACTTCTGCACGGCTGACATGTCGTGGGTTACCAAAATTACCGTTCTGTCCTGTTCCTCTTTTATTTTCCTGAAGTAGTTAAAGCACTTTTGCTGGAAGTCACTGTCTCCAACCGCCAACACTTCGTCGAAAAGCAGAATGTCACTATTCGACTTTATGGCTATCGAGAAAGCGAGACGGACCTGCATACCCGAGGAGAAGTTCTTTAGCTTTTCCATCATGAAATCGCCGAGTTCCGCAAATTCAACGATTTCGTCATACATACCGTTCATTTCTTCGCGACTAAACCCAAGCAGAGCTCCATTGAGAAATACATTTTCACGCGCCGTCAGTTCAGGGTTGAAGCCTACGCCGAGTTCTATGAAAGGAGTGAGTGATCCTTGAACATGGACCGCTCCTGCGTTTGGTGTATAAATGCCAGCCAGTAGTTTAAGTAGGGTGCTTTTTCCGCTTCCGTTCCGGCCCAATATGCCAAAGAATTCACCCTTTTGAATAGAAAAGCTAACCTTATCAAGTACGTGAAAGTCCCGATATCCACGTTGTCTTTTGTGGAAATTAACAAGTGCCTGTTTTACGCCGCTTGAATTATCAAGCGGAATACGAAACGACTTCGACAGGTTATCGACGACAACAGCGTTTTCTTCTTGCTGGCTCACTATACGTTCTCCGAGAAGTAGCGTGAGTGCTTCTTAAAGTAGTACGACGCCACGACGATCAACACACCCACTAGGACGAATGGGATAAGACGAACCAACGGGTTTTGAATCAGATCTGCCGAAGTCAATGTCTGGGTTGTCACAAGCGCATCTCTTGAGTCCTGTATAATCTGAGCGACCGGGTTCAAAAGCATGATTTTCGCGGCTGTGTCACTTACCGAAAAGACAATTTGTAGTGCGTAGAGGATCGGGGTAGCGTAAAAAGCGCCCTGAAGTAGTACTTCCCAGATATGACTGATGTCTCTGTATTTGACGTACGATGCAGACAAAAAGAATGCGAGCGACAAAGAGAAGACATACATTTCGATGATGTATAGCGGAAACAATAACGCACTCATATGGAGATTAACGCCGTTAATTACCAAAAAGACGGCGAAAATAACCAGGTTTAATAGCAGGTTGATGAATGCGGACAGTGTCCCCGAGATGACAATGATGTATTTCGGAAAGTTAATCTTTCGAATAAGATCACCTCTTTCCACGATTGATGCGAGTCCTTGGTTGGTAGCTTCAGTAAAGAATGTCCAGAAGATAATACCTAGCAAAAGGTAAACAGCAAAATGCTCTATCCCGCCGTCAAGTTTTGCAAAATGACCGAACACAACGTAAAGGATTGCAAACATGAAAAGTGGCTTTAAGAGCGACCATAAGTAGCCAAGAACCGATCCCTGATATCTCAACTTGAAGTCGGTGACAACCAACTCACGAAGCAAAATGCGATTACGCCGACTGAACGTGTTAGACAATTTCATAAATACTGTTCACCATTATATGATAATTACACACCTATGGATAGCGTTCTGATAGTAGTTTTAAACTGGAATAACCTGGCTGATACCGAACAGTGCCTCGCTTCGTTGCATACCCAAAGCTACCCAGACTTTACAATATTACTTGTTGATAATGGGTCTACCGAGCATGGCACAAACGCCGGATTAGAGCGCTTTGCCGAGCAGTACGGTAAACAGTTGGTAATTCTCCGTAACAAACAAAACAAAGGATTTGCCGGTGGGGTGAATACGGGTATTCGCTATGCTCTTGAACTTGATTTTACGTATGTCGCCTTAGTGAATAATGATGCCGTGATTACTGAAGACTGGTTAGAAACGCTCGTCGCGACGTCAAAGAAAGAGAACAGTTCACTCACAACCGGACTTTTACTGCACGAAGACGGCAAGACGATCGACAGTACCGGTGACTGGTATACCACCTGGGGATTGCCGTTTCCACGTGGTCGCAACAATCCCACTAAGGAAGCTCCCAAAGGCGGTGCGGTTTTTGGAGTTTCCGGCGGCGGGTCACTATATACGACTAGCCTGTTCCGCGATATCGGCCTGTTCGATGAAACGTTCTTTGCGTACTACGAAGATGTCGATGTTAGCTTCCGCGCGCTCCTGGCCGGGCACACTGCCTACTACGAGCCGCGTGCAGTGGCGTACCACAAGCAGGGCGCGACGAGCCGGACAATCCCCGGCTTCGCGATGAAACAGACACTAAAGAACCTACCGCTTTTATTCATTAAGAACGTTCCGACGAGCATGCTTGTTTCGATCGGGGTACGGTTTTGGCTTGCCTACATATTAATCGCGGGCAAGGCGATACTGAGCCGCAATATAGGTCCGGCGCTCAGCGGGTTACTTCAAGGTGTTTGGTTGTTCTGGACCCATGGGCTCCCTGAACGATTCCGGATCCAGCAGCATCGGCGTGTCGCTAGCCGCAAAGTAAGCAAGCTGCTATGGCGCGACCTTCCACCCGACCAGACCGGACTTCGTAAATTACTGCGCCGACCGGTACAATAAACCTATATGCATATCGCGATTGACGCCCGTATTATCAATTCCTCGACCGGTCGGTACGTCGAGCGGTTGCTACATTATTTGCAGCAGATTGACACGACGAACCACTATAGCGTGCTGGTGCAAGCGAAAGACGAGACTTTTTGGACACCGACGAATGACAATTTTCTCGTAAAAGTAGCTGATTTTGACAATTATTCCTTTGCTGAGCAAACGAAATTCAAACAGTTCCTAGATAACCTAAAGCCCGATCTGGTGCACTTTTGCATGCCGCAGCAACCGGTACTTTATACCGGCAGGACAGTCACGACCATTCATGACCTGACCTTGCTGCAAACCTATAATTCAGACAAGAACTGGTTGGTATTCCACGCCAAACAACTGGTTGGCAGGTTCGTTTTTAAACGTGTAGCACGTAAAAGTCGACTAGTACTGACAGGAACGCAGTATGTACGTGGCGAGGTTATTAAATATACCGGAGTCTCGCCCGAAAAAGTCATAGTAACACTTGAAGCGGCCGATTCCCCAGACTCCGCGCCAGAAACATATGAGCCGATGGTTGGTCAGCAGTACCTTATGTATGTCGGCAGCCAGAGCGACTACAAGAATATTCGTCGTTTAGTTAAGGCACATCAATCACTCCTCGTTAGCCACCCCGAGCTGAAGCTCGTATTGGTAGGGAAGACGACCGGCATCAATGGAAAGTCAGCCGCACGTAACCAGACTTGGGTTGAAGCGAACGACTATAAGAACGTTATCTTCACCGGCTTCGTGCCCGACAGCCAACTCACCTGGCTCTATTCCCATGCAGCCGCTTATGTATTCCCATCACTCATGGAAGGATTTGGCCTACCGGGGCTTGAGGCAATGGCCGCGGGTGCGCCGGTCCTCAGCAGCAATGCCACCTGTCTGCCTGAGGTGTACGGCGAGGCGGCTGAATACTTTGACCCGCTGAGTGTCGATGATATGGCAAACGCGATTGAGCGCGTCATAAACGACCAGGACTTACGAAAAAGGCTGGTAAAGCGCGGACACGAACAAGTCAAAAAGTACTCATGGCGACGCATGGCCGAACAGACGCATCAGGCCTACATGGACGCATTGAAGTAAGTGTCGGAATTACATTAAACCATTTGGTTGAATATAGTTTTGACACTTGGTTGATTTGATTTTTTCGTATGTTTAGTATGAAAAATACTTATTACTTAAGAGCTTTTTTGGGCGATAATGATGCGGCGGTCACGCCCCTCCCCTTCGCTGAAGGTCTCAATATCGTCATATTCGGCAGCAACCTGGTGTACGACTCGGCGGTCGGCAGCGTTTAGGTTAGCGACATGGCTATCGCCAGTTTTTCGGACCTGTTCAATCCATTCCTTTGCCTGCCCCGCCACCTTGTCGGCCCGTTGTTTTTTGTAGTCGGCGACGTCGATATTAACGCGTACCAAGGCAGCATTCTGGTTTCGAAGCGTCGTTGAGACGACATACTGCAGACTGCGCAGCGTCTCAGCACTGCGGCCGATCAGTATGCTATTACTTTCCGTCGACGGCACGCTAAGTTCGATCACATCACCCTCGACACTTGCGTCAATGTCGACATTCACTCCAAAGAAACTCAGTAGGTCTTCGAGGTATTTTTTGGCGTACGCCAGGCTGTCTTCGTGGTTCATACTACTTCTTCCTTCCTGTGTCTTTGGCTACGATTCGCGTTACGGTCGTCCCACCCTTTGAAGTGGCGGGTTTAGTGAGTTTCGGTGGTTTCGTCTTAACAAGCTTCGCTGCCGCAGGTTTGGTTTCGGCGATCTGCTCCAGCTCCTCTTCGTCTTGACGCAGCAAATACGCCTGTTGTCCGACGGCGACCAAGTTCGACACCGCGTAGTAAAGCGCCAAAGCACCCGGTACCGAGATCATGACGAAGAACATAAAGATTGGCAGCACCTTGCTCATGCGCTGCATGACAATGGCGTTCATCTCGCCTTGGTCGGCCTGTTTGCCTTCGGCTGCGTCGGCCATGATATCTCGGATACGCCGCTTGTTTTCGGTTTTCGGCATTGTCTGGCGGCTCATTATGTACTGTGTGATGCCGGCAATGACCGCTAAGATAACCAGGAAGATATCGACCCTGCCGTCCGAAAAGGCGGCCTTGGTTAAGTCAACGACACCAAGTAGTTTTTCGTTGAAGTTCTCAGGGTTGGCAATGAGATCTTTGATCGGACCGACCTGTTCTAAAAAGCCATACGTAAATTTTTCAATCTGATCACGATGCATAGTAAAAATCTGGATGACTTGGAACAAGGCGATAAAAATCGGAAGCTGAATCAGTAGGATTCCGATTGAGCGGAACGGACTAACGCCGTGCTTCTTATACAGTTCCATCATCGCCAAACTTTCAGCTTGGCGGTTGCCCTTTGACTGCTTTTTAATACGCGCCAGTTCAGGCTGGAGCTTGCGCATCGCCTTCGACTGATGCAACATGCTGCGAGTTAGCGGATACAGCAAGAACCGCACGATGACCGTGAAGATAATGATCGCGACCCCGAAGTCACCCCCGGGTACGACTGCATACAGTCCCATTAAAAGATTGAATATAGGCTGAACGACAACAAGCTCAAAAATGTTCACTAAGCGCCCTTCGCAAGTAGCATGTAAATTAGGTGGTTATTATTATGTAGTATAGCAGTTTATGCCGCCTGGTTGTAGAGGCCGGCTTGATTGAACGCTTGACCCACGGCCGAAACCAAGTCCGGCGACGACGCCGTCAGGACTTCGGCCGATACGACGATGAAAACGATATCCGACTGTTCGCGAACCTTCGGAAGCTCCAGACGAATAGCTTCGTATAGCCGGCGGCGTATGCGGTTTCGCTTAACAGCCGACTTAACGATCTTTTTGCTCACAACGACGGCAACACGTGGGGTTCGGCGCCGTGGGTTGGTCGAATATTTGCATACGAAAAAGCGTGACCGAACAATACTGCCGTTCGCGTGAACAAACCGCAGACTCCCGTGGCCATGAAACCTATTACGTGATGACAACATTGCTTTTAGTATATAAAAACTCCCGGCTGACTCCTATAGAGTCCGGCACGGGAGTGATTATACGACCTACCTTAGATAGCAAGTCGTGCACGACCCTTGGCGCGGCGGCGCTTCAGTACGGCGCGACCCGCTTTGGTCGCGACGCGGGCGCGGAAGCCGTGCGTGCGGGCGCGGTGGCGAGTGTGTGGTTGGTGGGTTCGTTTTGGCATATCAGTGGTCAATTGTACCCTATTACCCTACTTTTCTCAAGAGGTAATGGTTGTATTTGTAAATGTATTATTGTGTCATTAAAATTTTTATCCACATTTTGCGCAGGTTTATCCACACTATTACAGATGTAAATCCGCACTGTGGAAAACTATTGAGGTGTCGGCAAGGCTTCCACGAGACCACTTCTCGTTAGAATCCTTTATTGTGGAAAACTTTTTTGTTGGCTACAATAAATGTATTACGTAAGCGACAATCACTGTCGGCGGGAGGAATACCTTGGGTCATTCGTTGTGGCAAAGTGTGCTTGGTGAAATCGAAGTTTCGGTTTCGCATGCCACCTACATGACCTGGTTCAAGAACACCGAACTACTTGAAACGACCGACGAATCGGTGACGATCGCCGTACCGAATATCTTCGCGCAGCGCCAGTTCGAGGTGAAGTTTAACGACCAGATTAAAGAGATCCTTGAAAAGAACGGTGTGAAGCCAACTACTATTAGTTATGTCGTCAAGACGAATAAGAATAAACCCGTTACTTCGCGCGAAACAACCCGAACCGAAACCAAAGCGGCCGACCGGTTGGTTGCACCCCTCCCTAAAAAGCAAACGGCAACGAACGGATTAAACCCCCGATACACGTTCGCGAACTTTATTGTCGGCTCCAGCAATGACTTAGCGTATAGCGCCTGCCAGGCTGTCGCGAAAAACCCTGGCACAAAATACAATCCTCTCTTTTTATATGGTGGCGTCGGTTTAGGTAAGACGCACCTTATTCAGGCGGTCGGGAACGAAATTACAGCGAAATCACCCGAAACCGCGGTGCTTTACATTAGCTCGGAAACGTTCGTGAACGACTTTTTAGAAAGCATCCGGTTTAAGAAAAAGGGGTTTGCGGATAAATACCGCAACATCGACGTATTAATCGTTGACGATATGCAGTTCATCGCTGGTAAGGAAAAGACTCAGGAAGAATTCTTCCACACCTTCAATGCCCTACACCAGGCAAATAAACAGATTATTATCAGTAGTGATAAACCACCCCGTAACATTCCAACCCTAACAGAGCGTCTACGAAGTCGGTTTGAGTGGGGTATGAGTATCGATATCCAAATGCCCGATTTCGAAACGCGCTGCGCCATCCTTGAAGCCAAGGCTGCGGCGTCATCAGCCGAAATCGACCGCTCGACCGTTGAATACTTGGCGAACAACGTTAAGACGAATATTCGTGAGCTTGAAGGCGCTTTGAATCAACTACTTGCCTACTCTGAAATGCGTGGAATTCCGGCCGACATATCGACTGCCGAAGGTTTGATCGGGAATGTTAGGCGTTCACGGCCACAACATCTTAGTTCACGACAGATCATAGATAAAACCGCTCGACACTTCCAACTTACAACCGCCGAGATCTGCAGCTCGAAACGCGACAAACATATCGTGACGCCGCGCCAGATCGCGATGTACCTGCTTCGAAGCGAACTTCATTTAAGCTTTCCAAAGATCGCTGCCGAATTAGGACGAAAAGATCACACAACGGCGATCCACTCGGTTGAAAAGATCGAAAAAGCTATAAAACTCGATTTTATGATTCGTGAACAGGTTGCCGAACTTCGGGAGAAGTTATATGCCTAGTCTAAATTCTTGGGGAAAACATGGGGATGAGGTGTTGAATACGCCAGGTATTGTTTGTACACAAATATGCACAGGTGTGGGTTTTGGTAGTTTGAGTGATGTTGAAGCTAGTGGAAATATCTACTTTTCCAACTACTTTTCCAATATTTATCCGAAGGGTTTTGCACGCGGTAAAAAGCCTGTTTTTAATCTGTTAAGTGCCGTGTTTTCCCCATTTTCCACACCCCTTATTATTAACGAAACGAACTGAAAGGAATTAAATAACAATGGAAGTAACAGTTACCCAAGAAAACCTCAGCTTCGCACTTAATAATACAAGCAGAATAGCAAGCAGTAAGGCGGGGCTTCCTATTTTGAGTAATATCTTACTTCGGACCGATAGCTCACGTCTTCTCATCGCAGCCACAAATCTGGAAGTCGCTTCGTCACACCGAATTGGTGCGAAGGTAATTAAGCCTGGTTCAATCACAATTCCCGCGAAATTACTTAGCGATTTCATACAAAACCTTCCAAAAGAACAAATTACACTGAAGGTTGCGAATAATAAACTACATATTTCTGCTAAAAACTCATCATCGACCATTAACGGCATCGCAGACGATGAGTTTCCTGAACTTCCAGTTATCGACGACAAAAAAGCGATCAGCTACAACCTTTCATCGGATGATTTTAAGCACTCTGTTTCTCAAACGGTTATAGCCGCCAGTAGCGATTCAACGCGCCCAATACTCACGGGGGTGTATTGGCATTCGTTCGAAAAAAACCTTTACCTTGCGGCAACGGACGGATATCGCTTAACTGAGCGTCGTATTGTCGCGACGAAAAGCGACGTTGAGGCAGTTATTCCAACCTCAACACTTCAAGAGGTGTTACGCACACTCCGTGATGACATTAATGAAATAGAAGTGCTATTTGATGAAACGCAGGTCACCTTCCGTTTAGCGGAAGTCGAGATTACAAGCAGATTAATAGACGGCAACTTCCCCGACTACCGGCAACTTATTCCATCGTCCACCGAAAGCTCGTTTACTGTGAGCCGTTCTGAATTAATGAGGATTATTAAAATCGCCGGCCTGTTCGCTCGTGAATCGGGTGGTGGAATAACATTGAACCTTGACGTGGACGCGTCGCGGCTTACGGTGCATTCAATCGCATCAGAGGTGGGCGAAAACTCATCAGAAATTGAGGTAAAAGCCAAAGGGCAATCAGGCAGTGTCAGTTTGAACTCTCGCTACCTCACTGACGCTTTGAATGCCGTAACATCAGACGAAGTGTCATTCGGGTTTTCAGGAAAGCTCGCACCTTGTGTGCTGGAAGAATCAATCAAAGATCCGAACTACAAACATATTATTATGCCACTTAAGAGTTAGTGGGTATCTGGGTCAGAATACTTCTCGTATAAGTACGGGTTATCATAAATAATCGTATACTTTTCGGGGTTGCCGCCGTTTTCTTTGATTTTCTCTAATACTTCTTGCCTATACCGTTCAGCGGTTTCGTTACTGACTCGTGTAACAACCCCACCGCGGTCATAGTCAGGAACTTCCTCGAAGAACTTAATATTCAATATGGCCGTTCGGCTACTCGTGTCAACAGTAGCATCGATTTGCCACCGTTCATTAAAAATCGGAAAGACACTTCGTGAAATAAACAAATCATCAACCTGACCACTATTGCTTTTATCTACCTGCTTGCGCCGTTCTTCTTCGGATAGCTTATTAAAATCTATATATTTTGGTACAAAAGATCGTTCAATACTATTAATACTGAACCCAAACCACTCTGACTTAATCCCCTCCATAGTAATGGAATATGTGGAGCCACTCTCTAAGGGCTTGTTTAGCGGTATAACGACATCCCTACCGTTAATAGAAGGTTCAACCGGAATCGCATCAACCGACACTTGTTTGATTGACTTCACCGGCTGTGAGAAATGATACCGAATTTCGGTTGACGAATCGGCCACGGCACCGAGTGACGGGGTGGTACTTTTAAGCCTGAATACTAAATTGTCATAACAGACATATAGAACGATTAAAGCTAAAAGTAGCAAACCAGCCCTAATAGCAAGTTTTCGAATATCGTACCTTTGTGTATCCATTACTTCAAACTCCCAAACCCTTCAATTGCTGAACTGCCAACCTTATATGAGCCACGGCCGACACCGTTTCCATTCCCTGTGTTATCTGTCGCGGTGTTTCCGGAGATAGTGAAGATTGTATCACCCTCTACTTTTTCTACGATTCCAGTATGGCTGATTCCCATCGTATAAACATCGCCTGGCTTTGGCTTGACCCCGGGACCATTGTCGGTCCAGGTTCCATTTGCTTTAAACCAACTTCGCACTCCATCGACACTCGCGATTCGCCAACCGCCGGATAAGCCGCCAGTGAACGGTGAACCCGCCTGATTATATACCCAACTGACGAAATCGGCGCACCAGTATTCAAGAGTGCTGTCCGTGTACTTATCAACCTCTTTACCACAGCTACCGTCGCGGCTTGGGTTACCAGCATCACACCCTAACGGGTCTTCTTTAACGCCTTTATTTAATTCAGCCTGCGCAATTGAGACGATATCACCTCCGCCACTCGTGCTAACACACCCTCCTCCAGGCTGAGTTGGGGTATCGGATAAGGTGGATGGTGCTGCGCCATTCCCGTACAACCCGAAGATCTCATTCGCTAATTGTACTCGTCCTCTCTGTGCTGTTTCACTCTGGTCTTTCGGGCGTTCGAATTTTGTCATGAAGCTTCGCGCCGATCCTTCTATGGTTGTTTGTCTTTTTAAATCATCTCCGGCGGCCTTCTCGCTGATTTTTCCGCCCGTTCCAGTTCCTTCGAGCTGTTCCCAAAGAAATTGAAGTTGGTGGTCAAGAGTATCAATTTGCGCGTACGTCTTTCCAGCGTCCAGGGATGGATTAATCATTTTCGAGGGTGGTGTCCACTGGACGATACCCCACCCGGATGAACTATTCCTGACCGCCCTTGACGACGTCCTCACGCTCGCGTCAGTGCCTTGTTTGCGCATTGGTAGGACGCCGGATTCAGCCTTCATATTACCGACGATACCAGCAGTCTGCTGGGCTGAGTAACCCTTCCCCACGAAGAAATTAAACGCTTTCTCTGCCTCGGTTGAACCAGTCAGTGACGAAATGGACCCGGTCGTGCACACACAACTACTTGAACTCGTATTGTTAGTCGCAGCCGCTGCCGCGTCACCAGTACCGGTCTGTTGGGAACTGGACGGCCCATTACCTCCATTCACTACCGGCCAACCCTGGGCGTCGTATGTCAGCTTGTCTACATTTAGAGAACGAACTTGTCGCTCACCGTTATAGTACCCGTGATACACGATCCAATCGGTGTTCGTACTATCAGTAATAATCGAATGGTGGCCTGGGTAGACGATCGGCGGCTTTCCTTCGAGTATTGGGCGCATACTATTGTTGGGTGTATAGTTACCGTTCACAGTTCTAGACCTGGCGACAAGCACACGGTAGGCTGGAGCGCCATCTTTGACGTCGTAATGTCCCTGAGAATATGTTAGGTAATACCATCCATTCCGTTTTATAACCCAGGACCCTTCGATAGTGGCACTGCTTCCCACGCCACCACGCGTCAGTAGTTGTTTCGACGACCCGGTAGGCCTAAGGGTATTGCCATCGAACGTCAGTTTAATAACATTAATTGCACCACCACCCCAGAACATCCAAGGTGTCCCGTCGTCGTCGACGAATATATGCGAGTCGATACTATAGGCATATGGTAGATTTAATTTCCCTTTGAACACAAAGGGTCCGCCAGCGGAGTTCCCGACTGCATAAGCAATTTTTGGGCTTCCGCCGGCTGGGATTTCTGGCGTACCTGTAGGAATAGTGTAGGTCAGCACGTATTTGTTGCCGATCTTGACCACATCGGGCGCCCACTTGGCGCCGCCAGCTTCATTCGGCGCACCATTCAATCTCCAGTTGCTGTCGACGCGCTTCCAGTGAGCCATATCGTTCGATTCAAGTAACACTCCTCCGGTCGCGTAAACATAAAACATGCCATCGTCGCCACTGATAATCGCTGGGTCGGGAGCACTTTCCTTATAAACCGGGTTGCTGAACGCGCTAACCGAGCCTGTGCCGCCTAACTCTCCCGTACCACACGTTTCCTTGGTGTTGTAGTAGAAAATATTATTCGATATGGCGAATTGTTCATCGAACTGCTCTTCGTCGCCGACCGCGCCAACGTTCACAGACGAGAAGATGACAACCAGGGCACTCAAAATCGGAATGAATCTTTTCCGTATAAATATCCATTTACGTAATGACATCATACCCGTCCACACCCTCTTGAAGTCTTGCCAACCAACTGTTGCCAGTTGACGGATGTCTTATTAGCCAGCGCCAAAAATACGTCTTGCGGACAAATATAGTTGCCCTTGTACGCCATACCGATATGCAAATGAGCGCCATACACATTACAGCCAAGCGTTCCAACTTCCATGATTTGCTGACCGGCGCGAACGGTTTCGCCTTTCTTGAATCTCTTATTCTTTCCGTGCATATAGGCGATGCCAAGTGTGCCGCCGTCAACTGATGACTTGATCGCTATACCATCTTCCGCGCCACAAAGACTGGTCGAGGTGACGGTGCCGTCCATCATAGCGTAAACCGGTGTTCCGACATCTGCGCTTATGTCCGCGGCGATATATGGTCCCTTGCCGTTGGTTCCCATATTATCTCCACCCCAGGCGGTTCCGGTAGAACCGTGACTATTAAGCCAGTCTACTTTGTTGGTGTTATACCTTGATTTATCAAGGGGCCATGCGAGTTCCCCACTTTGCGCTCCTCCCGACCCAGGAACGACCAGCTTGCCATAATGTACCATGTGGGGGCTGCTATTTGTGGACGGGTCCCGGAATTCCTTCGCCCACTCCACTTTTACGCCCGGAGTGGCATAAATATAATCTACCCCCTGGTACCCTTCATGGTCTGTTAAGCATGGTTGTTGTCTCCCACCGATTACCATAGACATCAGACCGTTCTGCTTGAACATACAGTAAAGTAGGTTGTTCTGGTTGAATTGGTATGTCACGTTCTTCGTTCTTCGGACGCCCGTTCCCTCATTAAAGTCGCCACTAAAGAATATTGGCACGCCAGGGTTCGAGGCCTTAAGGGTACGCACCTTCTCGACGTATATTTTAGCGGACTCATAGCGCTTCTGGGGTGCGTTTACTGCTCCGCAGCAACTAGCTAAATTATGGGTGTTCATGACGATAATGGTCTGACCCGTATTTATGTCCTGGAACCAGACGATCGGGAGGTTCGCGCGTCCACCTCCTTTTGTTCGCTCACCATCGTTACCGCAAGCACGAGCTTCTTGGTACTCAGTCTTGTGGTTATAGCTCGGCACATCGATAACCTCAGATTTAACGACTTTGAATTTGTTGGACTGGTAGAATATACTTCGTCCCCTAGTACAAAAGTTTGAATTAGACTCACCTCTCTGAACGTCTGGATAAACCTTATATCCACTCTTCCCAAGCTCGCTTTTTAAGGGGAAGTAGTTCGCTTCACCTATTTCTTGCATACCAACTATGTCCATCTTCTCGCCTAGAATTTTCTGCGCAGCTGCTCCGGCATCACCCCTAGTAGGTTGATTATAGGTACCCATAACGAAGCTGGTTCCTGCACCAGTACTTTCGGCCGAACCGGGTATGACGACGTTTGCGAAGATGGTCGGGTGGTCGGAGCCGTTGCTTGTGTAGCCGCCCTTGACTGAATCGAATGATATCACCTGCATTTCTGGTGTCAGGTAAATATGGTCTATGAAGTTACGATCACCTCTTGGGGGTGGGTTCGGGCATTTTGCTGGCCTAGGGATTGACAGGTCGTATGCGTCATTCAGGCCGCCCTTCGTCAGCACACAGTACGCAAGTTTTTCATTTGTACTTGCACCTGCACCCTGATCTTTCGTATACCCGGAATTGAAGTCACCAGTGAGAATAACCGGAGCATCGGTCTTTAATTGATTAACGGTTGCCAAATGTGCCAGTGCATTTTGGTAGCGGGTCTCAGAGTCACCCTCCCCGCGGTTAATCGGGTCGTGCACATTCATAACATAGAACGGTTGCTGTGTTGCATTGTCTTCAAGTTTGACCCACGGTTCCTCGATTTGACCACCAAAGTATACCGTTTTCCAGGTCCCTTGGTCTATCTTCGTAAAGCGTGCCTTACTCCAACCAATACTGTCCGAGTCTTTACCGTGGTTGGAGAGCTCGAATTCTGGCATTTTTTCTGCCAGGCGTTGGTGTTGCTTCGGTTCGAATTCTTGGAAGCCTACTACCTCTAGGTTGTTATCTCGGATGGTGTTGATGGTGTAAACCATCCGGTCTTCCCAGTTCTTGTTCGGACGGCTGTCTTCGCCGGGCGCGTCGGTGTGGCTAGCGCCACGGACGTTGAATGACCCGACTTTTAGCTCGCTACCTCCGGTTGTTGCTGCGGTCGTCAATTCGCTATCGAAGTCGTTGTCTAGACCTTCGTCGGCGCTCTGGTCGACATAAAACAATGCGAACATAGTGTTGCGCTTCTCGTTTGCGCCACCTTGTCCGACAACACAATCAGTGCCCGGATCGCCCGCTCCGCCGTCTTCGGTGTACGCGTCTCCGATTGATGTTTTACGGTCGATACACCGTTCGATATACGAGGCGTACTCACCTTGCGGGGTGGCGTCCGTCTCGGTTATATAATTTCCTTTAATCATGTAATCAAGCACTTCATCAGGGTCGACTTCTTTGTCGGGTAGCATGTAGCGCAAATTGCAGAATGGATCGGCGGCGTAGTCTTTGTATTCATTGTCATCGCACTGGCTGAATTGAGGTAAATCGCTGTCGGCCGATGAGGTCGGTGGACGTGTTAGTGACGACAATGTAGTTGTAACAAGCGACGCGGCGGCAAGCCCGGACGATCCGACAGCCTGCATCTTGGTAGAATATGGCAATATCGTGCTGACGATACTGCCAAGGAAGGTATTGCGGCTGGTTGGGTCAAAAGGGCTGCGCGATGCACGGTCGGCTGCGTTATACTCGGCCATCAACTTGTTCGTCTGCTGATTGTAATCGGCGTAAGTTGACTGAGTAGCTACGCGTAAGCCACGCCCCTGGGAAGCCTCGGCGTTATAGCCACCCCAGCCGGATGTGATGGCGTTACCGGTCTCATTGCCATTCTCATCACCTTTTATGACATCCCCTTTTACCATATCGATGAGCTTCGGCTGGATGAGCGCGAACGCGATTGAGATCGTGACGCTTGCCGCAGCGCCTAATGCGGCACCGGCACCAAGTGAGGTTCCCCCGCTGAAGAATGCGATGACCGCTCCGGCCGCCGCCAGCCCAAACACCAACGCCTGCCCCTTCCAGCTTTTTGTGAACTTACATACCGAGTCGGCTGCCTGAACAGTATCGGGCTTACCAGCTGTCAGGAATTTTACGAACTTGGTCATCATATTGTCATTAAGCAGCTGCCCGTTGACGTAACGGCTTGTCTCGTTCTGGATGAGGCCTTTTTCGGATAGCTTCTCAGGGTCTTTCTCGTTTGCGAGTGCTTCGAATGATGCCGGCTGGAACACGTCACCGTACGCGGCGAACTTGAAGCCGTCCGAGTCGAGGGCGGCCTTGCCTTCACTGTTGGGCTGCGTAAGTTTGTCGCCAAAGAATGCCATTTCTTCCTGGGTCAAATCACCATACTTCTGCTTATGTGAAATTTTCATGAACTCATAAGAGTATCGGATTAATTGTCGCTGTTGATATATTTTCGCGGCAAAGCCGGCCACTCGAATCATCACCCACCCTGTGCAAACGGTATCGATAGCGCCAGCACCGAGTGCTGTCGATGTTAAAGCGCTTTTCAGAGTAGATTTGACGGCTGCTTTTGATACCTTTTCGGCAAGCTTATTCCGGCCGAGCGACTCATCTATAAGCGAATTAAGGCGCTCGCCCTCTGCCTTGGTGTAGGTGTTGCCTTCAGAGTCGGAATAGGTGCCATCCTTATTCTTCGTTAACTTTTTACCGTCAGTTGGTAAGTCGGTATCTCCAGAGGCTGTCTTTTTTAGATCTTCTTCCATCTTCTTGCGATCGGTGGACGATTTGACATTACTGCTCTTCTTTATCCCAAGCTTCGCTCTCACTTTGGCGGAAATTTTGTCAGAAAAAGCCGCATATAGCGGATCGTATCCCTTACGAAGGGCCGACCGAAGCGCCGGGTTGGTGCGCGCCCTCTTTACCAGGTCGCGCGCCGCGATTTCGTCTCCATCGAACACGAAGTGTGTCGGTTTTATGCGTCCAGGTATAATACTTCTGTCACCTTTTATCTCGACACCTGCGGCCTTGAGGCGCTTGGCGAATCCGGAGTTTTCACGGATGGTCTGATACTTACACCTAATAGTGACGGTGCCACACATTCCCTTGGTAATTTTTGATCCATATTTTTTCTTAAGTAAAAGCGTAGAACGGGCGTCAAGTGCTGCTAGCTGGTCGTTGATCTTACCAGTCAAAGTCTCTGACAACTGCTGCAGTAGAAGAGCTGGTGAAAAAATAATTGCCAAAATGGTCGGCAGGCCTGCTCCGAGGGCAAGAATGACTGCGAGCGGCCCGCGCTTTTTCAGTATCGTCTTTAGGCTAGCGGTTTGTTTTTTCTCGGCTCCGCCACGCCCTACGTATAAGCCACTTGTCAGCGCTTCTTCGCGCTGGCGAACATCATCTATGTTCTTAAGATTGTCGTCTGACGCGGTGTCGTAAGACCCCAATTGCTTGTCGGCGCCAGTCAACTTTTTGTCGAGCGCCTTTTGCTCGCGCTCAGACAGGCCGTGGTCCTCAATACGCCCGAGCGTCGGGCGGATGTCGGGTTCAATTTCGGGATGTTGATTCCTGTCAGGTTCCATAACGGACTAGATTTTTAGTTTTGGCCCAAACCCCTCACGGTTTGTCATTATTATACACCGTACTCACCAGGGCTCATATAACCGGGACTGGTGGGTGTCGGCTGCTCTGATGGAGCCGGTTGTGGAGCGGCTTGTTGTAGCGCTGCGGCATTTGCGCCGGTCGTAACCAGACCTTGTTCCGTCTGAGACGCGATGATTTGAATATGCACGTGGTTTTGACCGGCAAAGAACAGCCCTTGCCCTACCGGGAAGTTAGCAAGCCGTTTTCGCTCTTCTTCCGTCAGTTTGAACACGTCGGCAAGTACGTCGACGGCCGATGAGCTTTGCTTCAGAAGTAGCTGCATCGAGCTGTTGGCCACGATGGCGCGGCCCATTTTGCTGCCCATAAAGTCTTCGACATCCTGGGTAATGGTGGTAAGGCCAAGTTGGTATTTACGGGCTCGCTTGGCGAGGCTGAACAAGAAGTTGGCCGAATCGTCGTACTTCATAAGTTGCCAGGCTTCGTCGACGATGAGCATACGCTTCTTTTGGTTGCTGCGGGTAATGTTCCAAATGTGGGAGAGCACGATGTACATAGCGACTGGGCGTAATTCGTCTTCAAGGTCTCGAATATTGAACACCACCATATTGTTGTTGATGTCGATGTTTGACTGCTGGCTGAAGATACCAGCGAACGTTCCAGTGGTGTACTTACGAAGTCGCTGCGCCAGTTGCGGGCCAGTGCCGCCCATATGAAGTAATGTGTCGTACAGGTCGGCAATAGTCGGCGGTGTGCTGTTGTGCGTTAGTGGGTCGGAGGTAATGCCGGCGCGGGCGTAGGTGTCGATCAGTCCTTGGTCTAGGTCTGCTTCTTCGGCTGGCGTTAGGCCGGCCATCATTTGTCCGGTCGATGTCATTTGGCTGCCACCGAGCATAAGGCGGAACAGGCCATGGAGTGTGACGAGGTTGGCACGCAGCGCGTCGTCTGCCTCTTCGGTATCAATGACTCGAGGCAGGTCGAACGGATTAATACGCGTGTCGGAGCTTAGGCTTAGCCGAATGTAACTTCCGCCAACGGCGTCGGCCAACTTTTGATATTCGTTTTCCGGGTCGATAATCAGAATGTCGGCACCGGTCATCATGCTGCGCACAGCTTCGAGCTTAACGGTGAACGACTTTCCAGCACCGGACTTGGCGAACACTACCATGTTGGCGTTTTCGAGCGTGAACCGGTCGAAGATAACCAACCCGTTATTGTGCATATTAATGCCGTAAAGAATTCCTTTACTGTCGGTCAGGTCGGCCGAAGTGAATGGGAACGACGTCGAAATGGCGCCAGTGTTCATGTTGCGGCGGATCTGTAATTGGTCGGTCATCTGCGGCACGGTACTGTTCAGTCCCTGTTCTTGCTGGCTGGATGCGACCTTGCTGAACACAAGCTGTTGACCGAAGATGGTTTCAATCTTGTGCTGCACGAAACTAAGCTCGTCCAGACTGTCGGCGTACAAGGTAAGGTAAAGGCCATAACGGAAGAACCGCTCTGCCCCAACCTGCAGCTGATCACGCAATTCCTCAGCATCCTGAATGGCGGCTTCGAGTCCTGGGTCACGGGTACGTCCCTTTTCGCTGTTAATGGCGATACTTGCTTCCATTTGAGTGACCTTCTTGCGAAGGTTATTCAGGACGACCTGGCTTTCAACCGGGTAAATAAACATCGAAATGTCGAGTACTTCGTCGATATTGATAACGCTCGACAGCCAGCCGGTATAAATCTGCCGAGGGTAGCCGTATACATAAAGTGTTCGGCCGTATTTAGTACCAAGCCTGAAGTAGCTGGAGTGTATTTCAATACTGCTCGGCGCAATCAGGTCGCGGAGTGTCGTAACACCTTTTAAGAAAGCTTGTTCAACTTCAGCTTGTTCGCGGGCGCGCTGGGCGGCGGCAATATCTACCGGGTCTAATTTCTTAGCCATATGCTATGCTCCCCCCTGCAAACTAGACCGTGGCGCTTCGCCCTGACCCTTAGTGACGTATGTGCTGGTGACGTTATCGAAGTCACCGAGTGGTTCGCGGACAGCAGTGTCGGGGTTGTAAATGTTGTAGTACAGCTCACCAAGCTCTTTGGTGTTTAGCTGTACGCTCTTGACCCCCAGCTGGAACAGTCCGCTCATCACGGAATCGACGCGGTTCTTGATCTCGTCTTTAGCTTTGTTGTAGCTGGCTTCGTCGATCTTGATTGTCTCGTTCGACTGCTTGGCGAAAATTTTGCCAAAAAAGCCCTTGGCTTGGTCGCGAAGATCGGTTAGGTCACCTGCCGGATAGTACGGCACGACGATAAAGAAGCTTTTATCCATGATGTTTGCTTCTTGACTAAGCACATCAATGAAGTTGATGTAGTCGTCCATCAGAACACCGAGTAGCATGTTGTCCTGGTTGCGGCGCATAGATACCAGGCGGTCGATATATGGACCAATGTCGACGCGCTGCGACCGAATGAACACCTGCACCGGAAAGTACAGCGAGTTCAAAAAGTTCTGGTAGCTATATTCAACACCCTCACGTTCACGTGAGCTCATAAGGTCGAAGTTGATCGACTTACAGGCGACCACGGCGCGGAATGACCCATCGCGCATGATGACCATGTTTTCGCGCACCTCTGAAATCTGCAAGGTATTTTGGGTAGTATTCGGATTTACGGGTGGTTTAGTTGGTGCCGCAGGCGCGCCACTTCCGGTGGCAGCTGGTTGAGCGGCTGGTGCTACAGGCGGTGTTGGAAAAGCGGCCACAGGTGGCATATCACCACCCGCTGTAGGCGGCATGGCTGGTGGCACGGGTTGTTGGTTTGCTGGCTGGCTCGGCGGCATGAAGAGATGTTTCGTTCCCACTCGTTACGCCGATTTACCCTAGCGGAGCGATATAACTACCTCATCCTCAGAAAGTTTTTCTTTCTCATGAATGCGATTTGCCTCCCTGGCAATCGTTTCCACCGATAAATCGGGATTATTTGCAAGGTTAATTATATCAGGCGAAAGCTGTTTTTCGCCAGGTTTATCTTCCTTTGCTGTGGGTTGGGTTTTCTTGGCTGCATTCGGGTCGATTGGTGCGATGACAGACTGGTGCATAGCCGGGTACGGATCGTAGCTTACATGAGTTGCTGGATCATCCGGTGCTGGTTGCGTAACGACTGTAGGTGTTGTTGGCGAAGGAATGGCGGCATATGGGTCGGCAACCGGGATGGTCGGCATGACCGGCTGAGTGACCCCTGCTGGAGGCTGGACAACGTCGGCAGTAACACCGGCAGACTGATTTTTTATGCGGTCCAGCATTTCTTGGTGGCGCCGGGCGTCAGCTTGGTCGAGCATAGTATTGAACTCCTGCCCCACCGCCGCGCTTTCATCCAATATATCCGGCGTTGACTGCGCTTCAAGGTAGGCGTCGTTGGTCATAGCGCCTGGGGACGACGGCATTTGTCCTTGCACGCCACGAACAGCCCAGCCTCGTGAATCGACGATGCTCGCCAGGTAGCTCAGGCGCTGCTCGGCTTCGGTCTGGGATAAATCTTTTGTTCGCTGAACTTCTACGACTTTAGGCACGGTAATTTCGACGAGAGTCTGCGTACCATCGGGCGACCATAGGCGGCGGTGCGGCTTCAGGTAGAACGACACGATTGCCGCCAAGTACGTCTCCATCGGCTGGTCCTTACGAAGCGGCAACGCTAGCGCCCCGAAGAACAGGATGACCGGTAGCACGATAATGACCAGCGGAATAAACAACTGTGCCAAAAACCACCCTATCACCACCGCCCCAGCGACAATGATAAGGTAAATAAACTGCCGGAACGAAAACGGTCCGATCAGCTTGTCGTCAGCCTCGACGTCTTGAGGTACTTTGTAGACTGCCATGTTAGCTTAAGTATAACAAACGGCGTAAGTTATGGTGCTACAGTTGGGCTATCACCGGTTGGGCTATTTCCAGTGTCACCGTCTGAAGCAACTGACCCGCTTTGGGCCGAGCCACCCGTTGCCGTAGGTGACGGAGTTGGGGTGATATTGTGCGCAGAAGCTTGCGCGAGGATTCTTTCATGGAACGCCTTCGCTTCGCTTGTAAGCTTACTGTAAACGTTCTCGTTACTCTTAGCGTCCGCAATGGAATCGGCCAAGCCTTGGAGTGCTTTGTCATCCAACTGGTCGGCATCGGCCATCTCGGCTAATTTTTCAATATCATGTTTCTTCATGCTGGCTAACTTTTCTCCAGAGAGTTTCTTACCTGCACGTTCAATCAGGCGCTCTTCATATGTAATGCCAGGCAAGACATTACCATTCTGATCAGTTCTGGGCCGTCCATAGTTGCCTGTATTTAAGGCGCCTCTGTCTTCATCGCTGAGACCAAAGTGATCCTCGCGAATATTTGAAAGTAATTGCTTTTGAACTCGTTGTCTTGTTTCTTCATCTTCAATATGGGCCGAAGCGTTAAGTGCATCATGAAGTTGCCGACCGGGTCCCCGGGCTGCGATTTCTGCGGCTTGTGCAGCTATCTCGGCACTACCAAGCGTAGTGTCGAACTGCCCATTTTTTAAAAAGCCCTGAGTGTCGTCGTACTTGATACGCTCACGTGCTGCTTTAATGTCTTTATCTTGTTCTTCTCGCTTTGCTTGAACAGCATATGACTGAATGTCACCAGCTAGGCCTGCGCTGCCAGGAGTAAATCTTCCACCAGCCAGGCTTCTAGCGTATGCCTTGGCTTCTGGAGTGTTTCCCGCTGCGCGATCGGCAACGTAGTTACGTGCCGCTGCATTAGCGGCTATCTCGGCGTATTTATCTTTCTGTTCGCTATCGACTCCCATGGTAAACGGCTTACTTATCAGCCGTCGTCGTCGTGAACCGGCGCTACCAAGAACTCGCTTGAATCCATCGCCATTCCTTAAGCCAACACCTGTAGCCTTAACGCGGTTACCAATACGGTCAGCACGTCCACTTACCTGCTTGCCCGCTACCTTATTTGCCCTATCTTGAAGGCTTGCAATCTTTTGCCCAACCGAGCCTGCAGCCGACATTGACCCCTTAAGAAGCGCGGGTACGGCGAACAAAGGTACGGCTAATACGCCAAGGGCGATAAGTTGCAGCAGACTTGAGTCATCTGTGGTTGCGGCGGTACCTGAAAGTATGTTCGCCGCCAGTGTACTCGCGCCGAATACCGCGCCAATAATTGGATAAACCATAAGCGTCGCGGAAAGGGCCTTCCACCATTTCTTAAACCAGACCTCGGTATTTGGCAGTAGGTATGCGACAAACGCGAGTGGGGATATGACGATAAGAAGAATGACGAAGGCCTGTCGGGCGATCAAAATAAGAATGACGACCGCGAATGCCAACAAAGTAGTCGGCGCTAAGAATACTGCGATGGCAAGCAGTACAAGCGCGATACCTGTCATGGTGGCGGCCAGTATACCGTCTGGTCCTGAAATCATTGTTTGCCAGCTCGGATCGCCCCCGCTGGAGCCGACGTCGAAGCTTTTTAGGAGCGAATAAATGCTTGAACCAAGAATGTTACTAATGTCGACCATGATCGCACATATAAAGTACGAAAGGTTAACTAAAATCGCCGCTATGACGATACGCGGCAACATCTTTTTAATGCCGTAGTTACTGATTCCTGCGCTTGTAATTTGCGAGTACACGATTACCAGAAAAGCGATAACGAAGGCAACATTGGCGATATCGCGGAATGCCGTCCATGCGTTCATCGTTCCGTCGCTGCTTATAAGGCTTGGCCTGATTGATAGGAATGACTTTAAGAACGCGAACGCACTATCGTTCACCTGTGCGACAAACCCCATGACCGGACACACTATCCAGCCAATGCCATCGACCGCACACGTCGTTTCAGATGAGCCGCCAGTCGTTTCGCCTTCGTCGTTAGCCTCGACATTTGGAGCTTGCAGGGCATCGACAGCGGCATCATATTCTTTAGGAAGTGCCTTTTTGAGACACTTCTTGAACGCCGTTATACGGTCTTCGAAACTCATAGGTTGTCTAAGTTCGGCACTGCTTTTACAGGTATCGACGGCACTATTAAACCTCGTGACGATATTTGCTACACACGCTGCGTATGCCTTTTCCGCTGGGGATGGTAAGTCGCTTCCGTCGCCCTTGGGGATATTACCGCAAATCGCCTGCTTCATCTCGTCAGTCACTTTGAACTGAGCCTTATAATCCTCGGCGATTCCATTATTCAACGAACTGATAATATATTTAGAGTAGTCGCCGGAATGATCGCGCGTCAGCGCTGCAAGTTCATGACACTTCTTGTCTATTGCGTTGTTGTCATCACCACCCTGGTTATAGTAGACGTCATCGACCTTACTGTTCTCGTCCCGGTCTCCCTTTAGTAAGTAGGTCTTACTTTTCTGGATAGTTCCTGTGTTAACATCAACAAGGTCAACCGAAACCCGGTTATCGTCATTCGCTAAATCTTCAATTCCATCAGCCAATGGTACGCCGCTACCGCAAAATACCTCGACCGATCGCTGGCCGATATAGTAATACATGGCACCACTGTTCGGGTTCTCTTGGATCTGGAACCTTGGACGTGTTCCGTTTTTTTCTAGCGCGTCTGTCAGGGCTACTTGCCAGTTTGCGCCGGCGTAAGCGTCAATCGTCCACTCGGTCGCCTTTTCACAGTCATCACTGTTTGGTGTTATCGCTTCGCCTTTATCGATGACGCGGTTCAGTTCACACAGGAGTGCCACAGGGTCCGCAAAGCCATACAGTGTCGCTCCACGTACCCATATGCTGCCGTCGGTACACTCAACGGTTCCGTCGTTGTCGTCGCCACCATCCATATCTGGCCCATAGAAGCCAAACCCCTTCTTGCCACTTAGGTTCCAGTGACCATCCTGGACATCGGAACGCTCGAGAGGCTGCGAGAACGTTATCGGCCCGCCTTGTATACAAGCGCGCATGCCCCGGTAGTACAGCCAGCGCTTGACCTGCGTGTCCATGGCAGTAGCAGGGTTTTCGATGGCGGCGTTAGCCGTCAGGCTTGGTAACGCAAGGTTGGCTACGACCGAAAACAGCAGCACACCTGCACTCAGCAAAAAACCAGAACGACGAATGCGGTGTTTCATATTACGTTTATCATACCACTCATGCTTTTCTAAGAGAATGAATCTGCTGTCGTAAACAATATAAATAGCTGCGGCAAATACCGCAGCTATTTATATGCTTATATGACAGTGTTAATTCTGGATTTCTTCGGGCGTGCGACTAAACTGGTAGTATACGTCGGCTCGCCAGTTCTGCTCGGCTGTAGCACTCTCGGTCGCGACATACTCACCGGGGTGACGGAGAGCAAACATGACACGCTCTTTGACGATTGGGTCGAGCTGTATGAACTCTGCTTTCCAGTGAACACCAAACAGCTCGGCGAAGTCCGGGATGACCGATTCAATCTCGGCAATGTATTCTTTGTCTTGCTCACTGGCATTGGCTTCAATTTCGGCACTACCTTCTGCTAGGGGATCGACGAACTCATTATCAAGCTGGTCCCACAACTCCTCGCTATCGTTAACGCCATTCTCATTAACGTCGGTCAAGTTGTCTTCTGTGCCGTCGTGGTTGCGGTCCATGCCTTCTGGAATTTCATCGGGGTAGTTACCGGTCTCTTCGTACTCAGCATAGTATTCCGGGTCGTATTTGAACTCGACATACTCAACAGGCTGTCCATCTGGACCGAGTACTAGCTCCTGGCCTTGGGGCTGCTTCTCTTTTTCGGCTGGGCCACCAGCAAACTTAAGGCCTGCGACTGCTCCACCGGCTAGTAGTACGGCACCACCGGCGACACTCGCTACCAACTTATTCCGTTTCTTTTTCTTGGCATCAGCAGCTTCTTGCTGCTTTTGACGAGCTAATGCCTTGTCCTCTTCGGTGAATGGCATCGTGTCGGGTATAGATGGTTTATTGTGGAGTTCGCTCATGTCGGTGGCGGTTCCTTGCACATGGTGGAGTGCATTAATCAAGCAGCCTAACGTGCTTATATTCTTACTATACACCTTATGGTTAAAAAAGTCAAGTAGGTAGTTTTTACGTCAAGGGTTGACTCTATATAAATTATTACCGTTTAGATGTACGACCGTCAGGTCCGTAAGGTTCATCATTCGGATCACCGCTGACTGCAGCTGAGCGCTTATAGAACTTATCGACGGTGTAGTGTGTCGGAATGGGTGTCTGAGTTTGCTCCTCAATAGCCCACTTTTCATCATCTGTCATCGGTGGTGCACTCGGGCTGTCGTCGTGCTGCAGATACTGTGCAATGACTTGCATCATTTCTTTCTCTCGCGTACCGATATTACCGCTGATCTCTGGGTTGTCAGGGCTGGTTGCGTATTCGATAGTCTCAATCATCGCGCGTCGCTGGTCCGTATTGAGGCGCTTACGCATAGCGTCGTCTCGAAGGACCTGAACTGTACGCATGAGTTCGTCTATATCCGTTTCGGCCAGTCGGTTGGCAGTAATCTTTTTATCGCGAATATCACGAATGATAGCAACTTCACTTGGCAGGGTGAACGTACCGGTCTCGAGGTTTCCACGGTCAGTTCCTGAAAGGCTCTTAATCTTAAGTTTCGAGTTCTTAACCGCATCAACAAACATTTGTTGCTCGTCGCGTCGACGGCCAATCTCTTCTTGATCTGTTATCTCGTTAGAATATACGCCCGTATCGAAGTCGTAATCATTGTAATATTTGCGATCGTCCTCATTGTAGTACATGCCTCGGCTCGCAATGTAGTCTTTGGTTTTTTGGAACGACCAGTTATTACCCTTTGACAGAACGATTTCCTGCATTGCGGCATCCACCATGGCATCTGGGGCTTTTGCGTTTGTGCGGGGATCAACGTGCGATTGGTGAATAGCGATGAGTTCTTCAATTGAATGTTCTGACAAGACTGAGCGTGACGCCTTTACATCTTCAAGATACGCACTCACGACATCACTTTTAGCTTTTGCGTAAATTCGGTTGGCAGCGGACTGTCCGCCGACTCCACCCGCCCGAACTCGCAGCGTTGCATCGGACTTCAGCATTCCTGACATGGTCTCTTGGGCACTTCGTTTAGCGGAGTCTTGAACATAAGCTTCAATCTGAACATCTTGTCGCGTTCCCATGATCGAATTAGCGACCGAGGCATTTTGCGCGGCGACGCCAGGGGCAGTTGCACCCTTAGCAGCGATGTTCTCTACCAGGCTGTTCCATCGCTCCTGTGCGAGCTTGGCTTTATCCGTGGCCTGGATCTCACGCAGGCGAAGCGTTTGTACGGCATCATCGTTCTTTGAGACATAATCCCAGTGTGCTTCAGCATTCTTCTTGAGTGTGTTGTCGATTGTTTCAGAGCGCTTTTCGGTCTCGTATGTCTGGACCTTCATTTGCCTTAAGGCTCGGTCGGCGTTGACGGTATTGCTGAGGGCCAGTTTGCCTGCGGCGTCAATTGCTGCCTTTTGTACCTCGGCAACACCAGCGTCGACACTCGTCTGAACTTTCATGTTACGCAGGTTGGCATAGGCAGGGTTGGTATTAAGCGCAGTTTGAAGCGCGCGTTCGTCCTGGGCTTCCATGGCGCCCGAAACGACTTTCGCCCTGCCCTCGGCCATGCGGGTATCGGTGAGCATGCCCCGAAGCGCGGGATCGTGGTTAAGTTCGTGCTGCCAATGCTCGTCGTGGCGGGCGTGCGTGTAGCCTTGCAGTAGTTCGGTGCGGTGCTTGGTGTCAGCAATCTCAGCGGAGCCATACTTATATGACGGAGTATATGGCCGGCCAGCCGCGTTGGCGTAGCGGCGGCGCATTGAACTGCCGAATGTCTCGAGCCCTTGGTCGTTGTCGTCGTAGAGGGCATGCGACGAAGCGTCATGGGCCTCACGCAGGCGCTGACGATTGTACTTTTTGTAATTCTGGCGGTAGGCCGCGCGGCGCATGACGTTACGTCGGCGCATGGAGCCATCACGCATCATTTGGGCATTGCGTTCATTATTTCTGGCGACATGGTCGGCCAGACGTTCCCGGTTGTAGTTTTTGAACCGGTCGTACGCGCCCTTGTTGGCATTGTTAACGATTCCACCGATTCGGTTCAGCACACCCCCACCGAGCTTCAGCAGAAGCGGCGTAATCGCGAGCGGCGCGACCATGACGCCGAGGCCAAGAATGATCTGCTCGATTGAATTAGCGGTGCGAATGATGACCTCACCGGCCAGTTGTGCCCCGCCAAAGACGGCCCCAAAGGCCGGGAACATGACCAGCATGGTAAAGAATAGGCTGCGCCATTTTTCGAACCACTTTTCAGTGTTTGGCAGAATAAAGGCGGCGAACGCAAGCGGCGCAATGGCGATGGCAATAACAATTATGGCTTGGCGGGCAGCCAAGATAAGGAATGTCACCATGACAAGCAGCGCCGCGCCCAGCAGGAACGGCGCAAGCAAGAACCACAGACCACCGGCCGCGCCACCGACGACACCCGGCAAAACGACTGCGGCTGCACCAGCGCCGGCGCCACCAGCCAGCACCCATGTAGTGACGCTGGTCCAGTTGACGTCGGCTGAAGACGACGAGCCCGGGAGCGCCGTATCACGGATATTTTCGAACAACTGGTTTACTCCATGACCGGTGATGTTGGACACGTCGACCGCCGCCGCACAAATGATGTACGACACGTTAATAAGCACGGCTGCCACAACCAATCGCGGCATGATCTTGCGGATTTCGTAGCCGCTAAATCCCCCACCGACCAGGTAGCTATAAATGATGACGAGGAATCCGATGATGAACGCGACATTGGCAAGATCACGCGACACCACCCAAATGCGGTAAATCGGGTTGTCGACCGAAGTAGTGATAGGTTGAACGGACAGGAATCCTTGGATGCGCTCGTAAATGAAATCCATACCTTCGGAAATACCGTTCATAAGCGGACAGACGATCCACCCGATGCCGTCAACGGTACAGCTGCTCGACAGGGTTCCATCGTCTGTCGTAGGGGTTGCGGTGTCTTCAGCCGGGTCGACCGATATCGTCTTTTTGCCTGTCGGGTTGATGTAACGGTTCGGCGGGTTCAGCGTGTAGCGAATGTACGTTGCCTCTTTGGCGCTTTTGGGATTGTCGGTAGTCGGCGAGAAATAAATGAAGTACACCAGGTTTGGCGTCTTGCTTTTGTCGACGTATTGATAAATGGTCGAGCCAGCCTGAATATCGCTTGGCGGTGTCAAGTCTGAAGGGGCTGGCGCGTAGGTGTTCCCCTGGTACAAAATATTGTCGCCATCCCAGGTGGCGTCGGGAGCCGCGTGGGCGGTCGGAGCAAGTAAGGACAGATACCCGAAACAGGCCACGAAGAACGTGGCCAGCAGCATGAGTAATTTCCGCGGGTTAGTGCTACCACGCGGAGTCCTGACGAGAACATCCCACATAACCCTTGGATTTTATCATTTTACAGAGGAAAAGTCAATAGTCGTACCTCATGAAACAAGGCGTAAAAAATACGGCAAAACGTTGCAGGATTTATGGATTTATCGTATCGTACAGGTAGCTATGAAGCGAAAACAAAAAATCGGTCTGCATCGCGCGGGAATAATGCTGTTAGCCGTTCTAGGAATGGCATTTTCGTTTGCCCTTACTGCACCGTCGGCATATGCCGAACCTAGCGAAACCGTATTGGACGATCCTGTGGCGGGCAATGATTGCGGGGGCGTCAAGACAGCCATCGTTAAGTGTGACGCGGACAACTCCGGCGACTTGAACAAGAATGGCATATGGGCACTGCTGCTCATCGTTATAAACGTCATGACGGTCGGCGTGGGCGTATTGGCTGTCGCCGGTATCGTATACGGCTCGATTCTTTACACGACAGCGGAAGATAAGGCGGACCAAGTCAATAAGGCCGTCGATATAATCCGTAACGTCATCATCGGACTGATTGCCTTTGCGCTGATGTGGGCACTGCTTAACTTTATTATTCCGGGAGGAGTGTTCTCTAAATGAACCGACTAAAACGATACATACTCGCGTTCGGCGTAATGACCCTGGGCTTCGGGGTGGCTAGCGCGATACCAGCTACCACGGCCGCGGCCGCCTGTACGTCGAACTTTTTAACCTTCCCTGCCTGGTACGACGGCGTAATCGACCAATCAACTTGTGAAATCAAAGCGCCGAACGTAGACAAGAATGGCGGCGGGCTACCGGCGTTCATCTTTAGGATCGTACTGAACATCATTGAGATCGCGTTGCAGCTCGTGGCGTATGCCGCGGCTGGCTACCTGATTTACGGCGGATTCAAGTACTTGACAAGCGCCGGTTCGGCCGACCGTGTGGTGGCCGGACGCAAGATAATTACCAACGCGCTAATAGGATTGGTGATTTCGTTTATGTCCGTCGCGATCGTCAATTTAGTAACCGGAAATATCGACGCGCGGGCGGGCGGCACGTGTAACACGAGTGCCGGCGAAAAGATCGACCCGAACTGTGTCGGCATTTCAAAGGTTGGCGCCAACAAGGCAGTCGAAGGCGTACTAACGACCGTATACTACGCGGCTGGCGCTACGGCGGTCATCGTCATTATCGTCAGTTCGGTCTTTTACGTCATTTCACAGGGAGATCCGTCGAAGACGAAGCGTGCCAAAGATGGTATTCTATATGCGGTTGTCGGACTGGTACTCGTGCTGGTCGCGTTTATCATAACGAATTTCGTAATAGGAAGGTTTTAAGCAGTGAAACAGCGAATAAAAAACGGAATCCTGGTGCTGGCTTTAGTGCTTGGCATGGCTCCTCTTTTCGCCGTGCCGGTCGGCGCGGTCAATGTTATTGATAAGGCTTGTACCGGCGCCAATCAAGACACTGCCATATGTAAGGGTAAGGACGAGTCGGCTGGTAAGTTGATTCGGACCATCATTAACACCCTGTTATTCGTCATCGGGGCTATATCGGTCATTATGATTATCGTTGGTGGTATCCGTTACGTACTATCGAACGGTAATTCGTCACAGATTAATTCCGCCAAGGATACCGTATTATATGCTGTCATTGGGTTGGTAGTAGCGCTCCTGGCCTACGCGATCGTCGGATTCGTTCTTAAGCAATTTTAATAGTGAGGGTACTATGAAACAAAGGATTAAACACTTCATTGTCGCGGCCACCCTGGCGTTTACGGCCGGTGTTGGCGTGCTAGTGCCAGTCACTGGCGTAGCGGCCCTTGACCCGAGCGACGAGGCTACGAAGGGATTTAACCAGGCTGGAGGTGGCAGTGAGAAGTCACTCGGTGCGTCAATCAAAGATATCATCAACGTACTACTGTTCCTTATCGGTGCGGTATCGGTCATCATGATTATCATCGGCGGCATCCGCTACGTCCTGAGTAACGGCGATTCAACGCAGATTACCGGTGCGAAGAACACAATTATGTATGCTGTCATCGGCCTGGTCGTAGCGCTCCTCGCCTACGCGATTGTGAACTTTGTGGTGACGCAGTTTACGTAAAATAAAGTAAAAGGAATCATATGAAACGACTACTCAACCAATTATTTACCGGACTCACCATGGTGCCTATGTTGGCAGCCGGCCTACTAATACTTACGGCGCCGCTTACCTATGCCGCCAAGACCGATCAGGAGTGTGACGAATCGAAAGTTAGCGTGACAGAGGGCGTCGACTGCGCCAAAGGTAAAGACCAGAGCCCGAAGCTGTTCGGTAGGAACGGTATATTCCAGACCGTCACCAACGTCTTGCTATTCCTGATTGGTGCCGTATCGGTAATCATGCTGATAGTCGGCGGCATCCGCTACGTCCTTTCGGGCGGCGACAGCACCGCTGTAACGGCCGCGAAAAATACGATTCTATATGCTGTCATCGGTATCATCGTGGCGCTACTTGCCTACGCGATCGTGAACTTCGTGGTGACTTCGTTCGCGGATGGCGGCGACAGGGACCCGGCCTAGGCCATAATGGGCCGCTCGGCCCTTAACAAACACCTTGGTATCTGATATAACAGTAGGCAAGACTATTCAGAAAGGAATAAGAAAGAATATGAAAACGACCATTATGAAATCGCTGAAAGGACTGCTCGTTGTGCCGGCGCTGACGCTGGCGCTCAGCTTTGCGGCTGTTCCATTCGCACAACCAGCGCACGCTGAATTTGAGCAAGGCGTCAAAGACGGCGCGACATCAGCCCAAGGTAAAGACCAAAGCTCTGACTTGTTCGGTGAAAGTGGTATCTTCCGTACTATCACCAACGTCCTGTTGTTCTTGATCGGTGCCGTATCGGTCATCATGCTGATCATCGGCGGTATCCGCTACACTATCTCTGGTGGTGACAGCACGGCTGTGACCAGCGCAAAGAACACGATCTTGTATGCCGTCATCGGTATCATCGTGGCGCTGCTTGCCTTCGCTATCGTGAACTTCATACTTACGAGCTTCGCGAATAACGGCTAATATTTAGTCATCTTAAAAATACCCGGCCACCGCGCCGGGTATTTTTATACTCCTCCGATTATTCACCTGCTCCCTGCTAAAACACCCCGCGGTATCAGCGGGGTGTTTTGTTTGATTAGAAACAAACTAGTTAATCGTAATCTTCTTAGCCTGTTCTTGCTTGACCTTGCCAAAGCTGATGGTCAGGACACCGTCTTTAAGCATAGCTTCGACCTCGTCCTCCTTAACGGCAACAGGCAGTGCGACTGTGCGGCTGAATTCGCCCCAGTAGCATTCCTGGATGTGCCAGTTAGTGGCATCGCTGTCATCGCCGCTTGAAAGCGTGCCGCTGATTGTCAGAATACCGTCCGAAATGCTGACGTCTAGGTCTTCTTTGTTGACACCGGCAGTACGGGCCTTCACGACCAGCTTTTCTTCGGTTTCATAAACGTCGACCGCTAGTTGTCCCGGGAAGTCTTCTTCGGCTTCGTCCCAGCTGTCGTCATTTCCCTGCTGTGCAGGTTGCGACGCTTGGCTTTCGCTTTGGCTTAATTCGTCGTCGTTCAAGAACGCGGCGGCAAGCTCATCTTCAATTAATAAATCATCGTTTTGTTTACGAGCCATTGGTTTCCTCCACTGTTACCTCAGACACTATTGACAGATTGTCACCTTCAGTATAACTAATGCTTATTGTATAATCAACGCCACGAAGCCCTAAAACGTAAAAAGCACAATGCTGAACAAACTCCTGCAAATAGTCGCTCCTCACCACTGTTATGGATGTACAAAAATTGGGTATGTTTTATGTGCCAATTGTAAATACGACATCATTGATGAAGCCCAAGACGCCTGTATTGTCTGCGACGCACCGGCCGTGGACGGCATATGCGGTTTGTGCCGCACGACGTACAGCAAAGCCTGGTGCGTTGGCGACCGCCGCGGCCCGCTTATGGCGGTGATTGATGGGTTGAAGTTTGACCATGTGAAGGCGGCGGCTGGAACGTTAGCCGAACTTTTGGACGACCGCTTGCCTCTCCTGCCGCAAGGTACGATCGTCGTGCCGGTTCCGACAATTCCGTCACATATTCGCCAGCGTGGTTACGACCATACGCTTTTAATCGCACGATTATTCGCGAAGCAGCGGAACCTGCCTTTGAAGCAGCCTCTCATTCGTTTAGACCGTAAGGTTCAGCGTGGCAGGTCAAAGAAAGAGCGGCTAGAGCAAGCGCGTGCAGCGTTCTCCTGCCCTGGCAGGTTGGACGAAGCGCCAGTATACCTGCTGATTGATGACGTCGTAACTACGAATGCCACGCTTCGCTACGCCGCAGACGCGTTAATGACCGCCGGTGCTAAGACGGTGTGGGTTGGCGTCGCAGCGCGGCAACCGCTCGACAAGACGACAAAATAAAAAACGGCCTATTGGCCATAATCAATATGTGGCGGAGAGGGCGAGATTCGAACTCGCGGTGAGTTGCCCCACGCTTGTTTTCAAGACAAGTACCTTAAACCACTCGGTCACCTCTCCGTACAGTGACTCATTTTAACAGAGGTACACCACTTTAAACAAGAGTCAGGTTTGTGCCACCCGGTAGCCACTGCGCGAGCAGCTACCGGGTGGGATTGATGGTAGGGGCACTTGGCCGGCCGTGCGTCTAACTTCTTACGCACGGGGGACCGAAGCGGGCCTTCCACCAATCTAAGCCCCCTCTTCAGGAACCTACCTTAAGTATAACGGAGCTAGACGTTCGTGCCTGAGCCGCCTGTGCCGCCCGTAAAGCTGTCGAGCACGAAGTTGACGATGGCATAAGCGAGCAGTGCTACGATGACGCCGACGATCGCATAAAGGATCGTATTTTTGGCTGCTGTCACGGCCGTGGAATTACCTCCGGAGACCACGTACCGAAGCCCACCGATGATGATCATGATGACCGAAATCGCACCTAAAATGAACAACAATACGTTGGTAATGGTGCGGAATATACCGGTTGAGCCGAACAGGTCGGCACTTTGGTCGTTACCGCGGGCAGAATCAGCGCCGCCTTGTACGCTACCATCGAATACGGCACCAGCCAGAGGCGCGGCCATGACCGTAAGCGAGAGCGAAGCTACGACGATAGACGGAAGTAGGGCTCGGATGAAGTTCTTAATCATGGGACTCCTTTTTGGTTCGTTTGCTTGCTTCCAATATAACAAAACTACGTAAAAAGTCTACTCATCCGCCTCTGTTATGTGCTACAATTACTCGAGTCAGCCTTAGAGAGCGTCATCCAAGTGGCTCTGCGTGAAACGCAAATTATTAGGACGGAAACCGTCCCCGTGGTCTGCATTTACCAGGACATTTTGAAACGACAGTGACTCTATATCCATGGAGGAGTACCCAAGTGGCTGAAGGGGACGGTTTGCTAAATCGTTAGTACGGAGAGATCTGTAGCGGGAGTTCGAATCTCCCCTCCTCCGCCAAATAAAGATGACCCGAAAGGGCCATTTTTATTTGGCGGAATGAGGCGGAGATTCTAACTCCCGCGTACTCGCGAAGCGAGAGCGGGAGGTTCGGTGTAGCGCAGCGAGATTCTGGAAAAGCTTGCTTTTGCCAGAATGAGCAAACGGAAAAGCCAGCTTGCTGGCGCTATCTCCCCTCTCATTTTGCTCACGCTTCTCGTGCTATACTAGCCACATGCAACCTGAGCAGCCAACAACACCGGTCAGCGACCCGCCACTGCAGCCGTCCGGCCAGCCTGAACCTGCGCCGCAAGCGGACGTATCACCGCAAATGGCCGTGACTGAAACTACTGCTTTACCTGAATCCCAGCCAATCCAGTGGCAGGCCCCAGAGTATGTCCAGGAACGCCGCTCCCCTTGGTGGTTTATCGGGTTTTGGGTGGTAGCCTTGCTACTAATGCTACTCGCTATACTTGTTATCCGGTCGTGGTCGTTCGCTATCCTTATACCGGCCATGGCAGCCGCTCTTATGATTTACTCGCACCGGCCGCCTCGCATATTGAACTACGTCCTTAGCGGCAAGGGCCTGTACATCAATGAAAAGTTGCACTCGCTTTCAGAGTTTCGAAGTTTCGGTGTTCTAAAGGAGGAGTCGGTGCCAAGCCTTATGCTTATTCCGGTCAAACGCTTCCGCCCTGCCCTCACAGTGCATTTTCCAGTTGAAACCGGCGAAGCGATTGTCGATTTATTAGGCAGCCGTATTCCTATGCAGGAACTAAGCCTCGACGTCTTCGATAAAATCATCCGAAAACTTCATATCTAACCCAGCGGTTGCCTGAATTACCTCTGTTATGGTACAATCGGTCCTGTTCGTCTTGATGGGCGAAGGCACCTTCTAGTTACAACGCTACGGCACGCGTACCAAAAATTTCGCGTGCTATAGTAAGCACCCGTAGCTCAGCTGGATAGAGCGTCGGCTTGCGGAGCCGAAGGCCATAGGTTCGAATCCTGTCGGGTGTACCAAGAAAATTACCTCACTTTTGTGGGGTAATTTTCTTGGTAGCATTCTGAAAGAATGCGAGAACCGTAAGGTTCGGTCGTTAGTCTAGTCACCCGAATGAAATTCGGCGTGCAGATTAACGTGCGCCATCCTGTCGGGTGATATTTATATTTTCTTTCGCGAATGAACGAAAGAGCTAGCAAGCTGGCGATAACTGTCGGGTGTACCAAATTCGGTGCACGGATTAACGTGCACTTCCTGTCAGGTGTCTGGGCATATTCTGACCCTTTCCGGGTCTATGTCCTATAATGAACACAACATGAATCCCCAAGCCAAGAAAATTCAGAGAATATACCTGGGTTTAATGCTAGGAAACACACTCGCGGCGTCTCTCATATGGGGTATCAACACGCTTTTTTTGCTCGATGCCGGGCTGTCTAACTTTGAGGCGTTCCTGGCCAACGCGTTCTTCACGCTTGGTATGGTGCTGTTCGAAGTGCCAACGGGAGTAATCGCAGATATGTGGGGCCGGAGGGTATCGTACCTACTCGGAACGATAACGTTGGCCGCTACGACAGCCGCGTACTTTGTGATGTGGCAGATGGACGCGCCGTTCGTCGCCTGGGCGGCAGTGTCCACCCTATTAGGTCTTGGATTCACTTTCTTTTCGGGAGCGGTTGAGGCATGGTTGGTCGACGCGATGCACGCGGTAAAGTACGACGGAGATATGGAAGCGGTGTTCGGCAAAGGCCAGATCGTCGGCGGGGCGGCAATGCTCGGCGGATCCGTCGCTGGCGGCGCTATTGCACAGGTTACGACGCTCGGAGTCCCCTACCTGCTGCGAGCAGGAATACTCATATTGTTGTTTGTGGCGGCATTCGCGACCATGAGGGACGTAGGCTTTACTCCTGACAGGAGCCAACGCCCAGGAAAAGCGATGAAGGTGCTGCTTCGTTCGTCGGTTCGGCATGGTTTGGGTAACCCCGCCGTCCGCTGGGTTATGCTTGCCGCACCATTCACTGCCAGTGTGGGATTTTACGTATTTTACGCACTTCAGCCGTATCTGCTAGAACTGTACGGGGATGAAAAGGCGTACGGGATTGCCGGTCTTGCCGCAGCAATTGTTGCCGGGGCACAAATCGCCGGCGGTTTGCTAGCAGGGCGCATTCGACGGTTGTTCAAACGGCGGACGTCAGCTCTTCTGGCCGGCACTGTCACGACAATTGTCGTTGTAGGCTGCTTGGGGCTCAATATGAACTTTGGGTTGGCAATACTCCTGATGGCGATGTGGGGTCTGTTATTCGCTGCAAGCATGCCAATCCGGCAGGCGTACTTGAACGCACATATACCATCACAGCAGCGCGCGACCGTGCTGTCGTTCGATTCGTTGATGGGCAATACCGGTGGCATTGTGGTGCAGCCTGCCCTTGGTCGGGTAGCTGACGTATCATCATATGGGCAATCGTTCGTCGTGGGAGCCCTCGTGCAGGTCGTCTCACTCCCTCTATTAATGCGCAGTCGAAGCTACGACAAAGATTCCAAGGATTAGATATGCTGGCGAATACTCGTGCTCGGCGGGTCGTAGTACCTGTCGAGGTTTGGTTCATCTGCCGATGATGCGAATGCTCCGGCAAGAATAAGAATGAAAATCAGAGTAAAGAACAAGATAGCTAAGACAACCGACACCGCGCCCATAATGAGGCCGGCGATACTCATTCCCCGATTGACGGGACTTTTTAGACCTATTGCACCTGTGATAATTGCCGGGATACCAGTGAAAATACTAAAACCGGTTAGCGATAGGATACCTAGCACCAGCGAGGCAATTCCTAGTCCGTTGCTTTCGGGCTGCTTATGCTCTGTCATGCACCCAGTGTAACCTCATATCTGTTAAAATGAAATAACGCGCAGTCTGGAGAGGTGCAGGAGTGGTTGAACTGGCTTGTCTCGAAAACAAGTGTGCCTCACGGTACCGAGGGTTCGAATCCCTCTCTCTCCGCCAGAAGAAACGAGCTTACTATTTAGTGGGCTCGTTTCTCTTTGCGTTATAATTCCTTATCACTATGGCAGAATTCTCCGTTGCAACTTGGAATATATTTCTTGACCGTAGGTTTCCGCAGTCCGAACGAATTGACGACATAATCGAGACGCTAGCCAGGCTCGACAATCGTCTCCAATTGGGGGCAATTGCGCTTCAAGAGGTACAAGTGTCTGATACTGCCAATCATGCGACGTATATCGCTGATCAGCTGTATATGGATGGCTTATGGGTGCCGCACTCGCGTCAAAAGTTAGGAGAACACGTTGGGCTTATCGGCAACGATCTGCATAGTGCTGATTGGATAGACCTCGGGCACGGAAAATCAGCGGTCAAAGCATATCTTGGTGATGTGGCGCTGGTGAGTATGCACCTTCGGAAGCAACCGAAAAAACACTTTCCACGTGGTCCGGAGCAGGTTGAACAAGTGGAAAAATTGCTTGACTGGGTGCAAGAAGATGAAAAGGCAGTACTTATGGGTGACTGGAACTGCTTACCGTTTCATCGTCCACGCCAGATGCTCGAGAAGGCATGGTTTCACAGCGTGTTTTCTGATGTACCAAATCGTCGAAGGGCAACTGTGCCAACACCGGAGTTTATAGGGGCATTGACCGATAGAGATAGACGAGCAGTACGACTGCTTGGCCCTTTACTCAATGTTGACGACATATATGTTCGGGGGTTAACAGCCACGGCCGCGGGCTATGGAGAAGGAAAATCGGACCATCGATTAGTCTGGGCAAAGTTGACTGACTCCAGACAAGGCTGAGCTTACGGCAAGAGGACTCAGTCGAGGTTTAATTACAATTTGAAACCCCCCGCTGGCTGCGAGGGGTTTTGTGAGGTCAGAGAGCGTCAGCCGCGGGGGCCGACCCTCCCTTGATGACCTCGAACGGAGCACGTCCGCTGGCCAGCGCCGCGCTGGCGGCCGTGGCCGGGTCGATGGCCGAACCGTCCCCGATGGGGGCGACGTGCATGCCGTCGAAGGTGTACTCCTCGTTGTTGAGCTTGACGAGCTGGCTGCCGAGTTCCTCGAGCAGTTCGGTCGCACAGAGGGCGTTCAGGCCTTCCAGGGTGAGTACGTCGACGTTCCACTGGTTCGTGAGAATCCGACGCACGCCGTTCCGCAGGTTGGATGCCGACTGCTTGTCACGCATCTCGTTCTCGAGATCCTTGGTGTCGTTGTCCAGCGTGCTGTAGATGGCGAGCTTCAGGTACTTCCACTCGCGCAGGACCTGCACGAAGGCCGTACCGACGTACTCCATCTTCACCTTCTGGTCGATCAGGACCTTCTGGCGGAGCTCGATCGGAACCGGCACGATGGGAGCCTTGCGGACACCCAGGATGCCGGCAACATAGAGGTGTGCCCCGCGGAAGACGGGCCACACCGGCATGCCGAAGAGCTCTCGGGCACCCTTCTCGTTCTTGCCGATGACGACGAACTTCACCTTGCCCTGCTTCACGGCCATGAAGAGCGCGAGGATGCAGACGATCCAGACGATGTTGTACCAACCCATCGCGACGAACGTGTCGAAGCGCAGGAAGGGGTCGTAAGCTGCTGCCTGTACGATCACGGGTTTCACCTCCTAAGTGAGTAGTTGTGAGCACAAGCTTGCCATCACAATAGCACCAATTGCAAGACAGTGGTAGATGTTATTTTGTTGTCTTTTTAAGTACGGATTACAGGTTTGAGCGAGGCTTCAAGGGATCGTGCGATACCGGTTTGATTTTGCTCGCAGAAAGTCGATTGATGTCGTCTTGCTCGTAACCTGCTTCCTGTAAGCCGGCTTCAAGATGGGCGGCAAGCTGTTGAAGGCTGAACACGCGCGCCGGCAAATCAGGGTATTCAACCGGATGGTCGGCCGCGATTGCCCGCATACGAGAGGTAATCAACAAGATATTCCGCAGGCCTTCTTTCGCAAGATAATCGAGCAGCTCCGTCTGAACGGCCGGTTGTCGTTCAGCGTCTATCCCCACCCCTGCGGTTTCTTCAGGGTTTCCTGTCATTCCTGTATCGATTATACGCTTGCTTTTTAATTCTGGCAGGAGTACAACTGGGGCAAGATGTAATCGCAAAAAGGAAACAGCTATGTCACACCTCGAACAAATGCAAAAAACCAAACGTAGGCATACGGTCGAGGAGCAAGCAAGCACGTTTCCTGAAGATTACGCGCCTCAAACTCATGGCGACAACGATGATTCTGGCATCGAAGATCTGCTAGACCGAATCGAGCAAGTCCTAAGGGCACTTGGCCGTTCCACCGGTATCGAAGCCGCCTAGGCGCGCTATACTGGGTGTATGAACGAGCCCAGCATATTTACTAAGATCATTAACGGCGAGGTGCCGAGTCACAAGATATACGAAGACGAACGCACGTACGCGTTCCTTGATATCCACCCGGTTCAGCCCGGCCACACTTTGGTCGTGCCAAAAAAGCAGGTGAACTTTATGTGGGATCTCGATGATGAGGACTATCATGCCGTTATGAGTACGGTCAAAAAAGTTGCCAATCGCTTAAAAGAGATGTTTCCGGAGCAAAAACGTGTCGGCGTCCAGATTGAAGGCTTCGGGGTATCCGACCACGCCCATGTCAACGTCTTCCCCTTTTCGTCAACCGATACGTTCCGTCGTCACGTCGACATGAATGTCGAGCCTGACCACGACGAGCTGGCGAAGGTCGCCGAGCGGCTGCGATTCTCATGATTACCATCGTTGCCGTTGGCAAAAGACACGAAGACTGGGTTCAGGTAGGCGTAGAGCGCTATGAAAAGCGCCTGAAGCAGCCCTTCAGTGTACGGTGGATACTTTTGCCACATAGTTCGCTCGAAGGCACAGCGGCCCGCCAGGAAGAGTCTGAGCGCATTGGAAAGAAGCTGAACGACGAAGACTACGTGATACTGCTCGATGAACGTGGGGTGCAGATTACGTCGGACCAACTTTCGCATGATCTTCAAAATCTGTTTGCCTGGGGACGTAGAGTCGTCCTTGTGATCGGTGGTGCCTACGGTGTTACCGACGAGCTACAGAGGCGGGCTGACTTTGTTCTTTCGCTGTCAAAACTTGTACTTCCCCACCAGCTTGTCCGGCTGGTCGTCGTTGAGCAGCTTTACCGCGCCCAACAGATCGCCGCTGGTGGAAAATACCACCATGCTTAGTTGACGATTGGACATTACGGTGTCGTAGAGTATTGACAATTCATCATGCTTGTGCTATGATGATTAGGTAAACCTATAAACACAAACATGTTCAACTTTACCTTAACTACTCCTCTGTCGCTGCTCATAAGCCTTGCTGCTCTGGCAGGTGTTAGTCTGCATGACACGAAGCTCGATAAGCTGGCCACGACATTCGTTGGTATACCGGCTTTCATGACGACGAGTGACGCTGGCGCCAAAGGCTTTAACACCGATCCTCACACTCATGTTGAACGTGTCAGTCTGAACGAAGTGAGCTCACAACCCCGCATTTCGCCGCGTAGTGATTCAAAGAAATATCTGATGCAAAAGAACGTTCCCAAAGGTGTGCACCGATTTGACGGCTATGCCCTACCGGTCTTTTAATCGCTAATTACTTTCAGTTCGTTTTCAAGCCGCTCAATCAACTCTTTGGTTTCAAGCGCTTCTTTACGAGAGGCTTCGACCAGCTCGGTCGGCGCTTTTAGTACGTAGCGTTCGTTCGACAAACGTGCAGCCAGATTTTCAAGGCGCAACTTAGCTTCGGATAACCGTACTTCCAGGTTAGTCTGGTGCTCATACAACGTTGCCTCATCTATAACGAGCCAGGCTTCACGACCGGAGTTAGCCAGGCGCAGTCCTCGTGGCTGATCGGTCTGGGTAACAGATGAAAGACGAGCTAGCTTCGCAATCAAGTCGGCGTTGTCGGCGACCAGGCTGTCGCTGTGGTACGCGACGTCGTACTTTTTGCTGCCCGGCAGTTCACTGGTTACGAAACGAATTTCGGTGACAAGCTGCTGGACACGTTCGAATTCTGCCGCGGCGATGTCATCGTACTCGGCGCTCTCCGGCCAGGCAGCGGTAATGAGCATGCTACCCTTTTCGTACCACGGTAGCGTTTGCCAGATGGTTTCGGTGACGAACGGTGCGAACGGATGACTGAGCCGCAGCGCCGTGTCGAGCGCCCATGCCAACATGTCGGGGTTGTCCTGCTGCTTGGAGGCCTCGATGTACCAGTCTGCCAGGCTGCTCCAGACCGTATGGTAGACGGTCTCGGACGCCTCGGCGAAACGGTAGTCGGCTAAGAGCTGCTCCACTTGTTCGGCCGCGCCAAGAAGCTCGCGCATAATCCAGTGGTCGGCCAGCGTTTGTGGCTGAGGAGGCGCAAAACGGTAGTTCTCACCAAGCTTGTCTTCAATGAAGCGGGCGATGTTCCATAGCTTGTTACAGAAGTTACGGCCGGCGACCACCTTGGTGGTGCTGAACGCTTGGTTCTGCCCTGCCGAACGGGCGGCGACGAGGCCGAGACGCAGGGCGTCAGACCCATATTCGCTAAGCGTTTCGATCGGGTTGATGACGTTGCCTTTGCTCTTACTCATCTTTTGGCCGTGCTCATCGAGGACCAGGCCATGCAGGTACACATCTTTGAACGGTACTTTACCAGTCATCTTAAGACCAAGCATGATCATGCGCGACACCCACGGGAACAGGATGTCATGCCCTGTTTCCATGACGGCGTTCGGATAAAAGCGGCTCAGTTCCCCGCCGTCCAAGTAATCGGTCGTAATGAACGGCCACTGACCAGAGGTAAACCAGGTGTCGAAAGTATCTTCTTCCCTTCTGTACTCTTTGCCATTCACGGTAATGCGCGGCTCATCGACACGCTCATCAAATATCCAGTCATTGGGGTCGGCGACGTTTTGGAAGGCCGGAATCGGGATACCCCAGGGAATCTGGCGGCTTAAGTTCCAGTCACGAATGTTGTCTAAATACTGCAGCAGCTGCTTGCCACGGGCTTCAGGGTAAAAAGTAACCTGCTTGGCTTCAATTGCCTCTTTAGCGGCTTTGGCCAGCGGTTCCATTTTGAGGAACCATTGGTCCTTTATGAGCGGCTGGATAACGCTGCCACACTTGTAGCAGTGTCCGACGGCATGTTCGATTTCCGATTCGCCGCGAAGCAGCTCTGCTGCTTGTAGTGCTGCCAGCACGCGCTTCCGTGCGTCAGCGCTTTTAAGGCCAGCAAACTGGGGTGGTACGTTGATCATGGTGTCATCAAAGTCAATGACCTGAATGCGCTCCAGGTCGTGCCGGTTCCCTACCTCGAAATCGTTCGGATCATGCGCCGGGGTGATCTTGACCGCGCCGGTACCGAAAGCCGGGTCAACGTATTCGTCAGCGATAATGGGGATCTCACGGTCGGTCAGTGGCAGGAGCACGTGGCTACCGATAAGGTGTTTGTAGCGCTCGTCGTCCGGATGGACGGCCACGGCCGTGTCGCCGAGCATCGTTTCGGGGCGAGTGGTCGCGACGACGATTTCAGCGATTTTGTCGATGGTCGGGTAGGCAATCTTGTACAACTTCCCTTTTTCGTTCTTATGTTCAACCTCGATGTCGGCGAAGCTCGTGTGGTGAGTCGTACAGTAGTTTACGATTCGCTCACCTCTGTAAATAAGACCTTCGTCCCATAATTTCTTGAATGTCCCATACGCGGTTTTAATGACCTTCTCGTCGAGCGTGAATACCAAATGCTCCCAACTGGCGCTTGCGCCGAGCGCTCTAAGCTGCAGTTCCATGTCGCCACGCTTTTGGTCGACGAAGTTCCACACCTGGCTGTACAGTTGTTCACGTGAAAAGTCGAACCGACTCTTCCCTGTTTTGGCGAGTTCGCGTTCGTATACTACCCATGTTTCAAAACCGGCGTGGTCAGCACCCGGCAGGTAAATGACATCCCTTCCCTTCATGCGGTAAAAGCGGGCCAGGATGTCTTCTAATTCGGCCATGAGCGCGTGGCCTACATGCAGGTTGCCATTGGCATTTGGTGGTGGCATAACAATAGCGTACGGCTCGCCCTCCCCGCTTGGCCTAAAGGCGCCGGCGGTTTCCCACATGGCGTAGATGTTGGGTTCGTAGGTATTCGGTTCGTAAGTCTTCGGTAAGTTCATAGTAGTTTTCACGTGAAAAGTGAGGATGGCAGATTTTCACGTGAAAATAAGTGATTCACGTTTCCCACCTCTGACATTTCTGACTGTAGTATAGCACACGAAGGGCGCTATAATGAGGGGGAATGACAGATATAAAACAGCATGATGACCAAATTGTCTGGGACAAGTTCGTAAAGCAAAGCAATGGCCACCCACTTCAGTTGTGGGGATGGGGAGAAGTGAAAGCAGCTCATGGCTGGAGCGTTGCCCGTATACAAGTAGGGCAGGGCGGTGCCCAGCTGCTCATTAAGCGCTTACCGCGCCCGTTCGGCCCGTTGGTGTACGTCGCGCGCGGCCCGTTCGGCACCTTGCTTAGTAACGAGAGCGACAGGGAAGCGTTGGTAGGGTATGTCAAGCGGACGTACCACCCGACGGTGCTGACGATTGAACCCGATATTCAAGAGCCGATCAAATGGAAGGGGTGGCGAAAATCCGCTAACCGCATCCTGCTGGCGCGGACAGCAGTCATGAATCTGACCTTGCCCGATGAGGAGTTGTTAAGCCGCATGAGCAAGAAGACCCGCCAATATATTCGAAAGTCCGCCGGCGAAGGGATAGAAGTCCGTGAAGCTCGCACGGAACAAGATATCGATGAGTGTCTGAAGATTTATAAGCAAACCGCCACGCGGGCCGGGTTTTCATTGCACGACGATTCGTATTATCACGACATCTTCCGCTTATTGAGCGACGACTCACCGGTGTACATGGCGGAGCACCAAGGTCGGCTGCTCGCATTTTTGTGGCCAGTGGTCACGCCGGAGGTGGCGTTCGAACTCTATGGCGGCATGAACGACGACGGACAGCATCTGCGTGCGAACTACCACCTGAAGTGGAGCGTCATTCAAGCTATGAAGGCGCGCGGCGTGAAGCGTTACGATGTCAACGGATTGTTGAATGACGGCGTGAGCGCGTTCAAGCAAGGCTTTATTCCTGATGAAACGATAATGAGCGGAACGTATGACCGACCCCTGTCGCCGCTGTACGGCGTATGGAGCGTATTGCTTCCGGCCGTGAAAAAGCTTGTACAACGATTCCGTTAGACGTTCCAAGCGGTCTGGGTCATCGACATGCTGGGGTAGACCGAGACTTCATCTACAGAGGTGGGCTCAAGAACTTGGGATCTGTAATATCCAAGGGCGGCAATCATACCGGCGTTGTCGGTGCAAAGGCTCATCGGAGCGTACTCTATCGGAAGAGGAAGTTGTTGGGATAATTGGCGACGAAGCTCCTGGTTCGCAGCCACGCCACCAGCTATGACGACGGAGGCCGGTTGAAACTCGTTCGTGGCTTTGACCGTTGCGTCAACCAGTGTTTTGACTGCCGTGTACTGGAAGCTGGCCGCAAAGTCTGCCCGCTGGACGTCGTTTAAACGCTCTGGGAGCTCGAATGAAGGAAAAGTATGGTCAACGCCCACTTCGCGCTGAATAGCCCTCAGAACGGCCGTTTTAAGGCCTGAGAATGAAAAGTCGTATGGGTTCTGTAGTTTTGCCTTTGGAAAATCGTATTTACGCGGATTCCCGTGTTCGGCCGCGGCGCTGACACTTGGGCCGCCAGGGTAGGGGAGGCCGAGCATGCGTGCGACTTTGTCGAACGCTTCACCGATGGCGTCGTCGAGCGTTTCACCGAGCAAACGGTACTTGCCATGGTCTTCAAAGAGTACTAATTGAGAATGCAGGCCGCTGACGGCGAGGGCGAGCATGGGAAAAGTAGGCTGATGAGTAGGTAGTTTAAGACCCCTGCTAAGGTCGCCGCTTCGTTCGGAAGCTACTTTGGAACGCACTTCGCGCCCTGAACTAGCGTTCAGGGGCTGCGTTCCGCTTGAAGGTTCCAAAGTAGCTTCCTCCGAAGGGCTCGGCTGCTCGACGAGAAAGTTGGCGTAAATGTGCCCTTCGACATGATGGACAGGATAGAGTGGTTTGTCATGCAGTTCAGCTAAGGTTCGGGCAGCCAGTGTGCCAACTAGTAGTGAGCCCACCAGTCCGGGCGCGTTGGCGACGGCAATTGCATCGATATCGTCCCAGGTAACACCTGCTTCTTGCATGGCCTGGCGGATGACGGGGTTGATGACCTCGATGTGTGAACGGGCCGCAACCTCTGGCACTACGCCACCGTAAGCCGCATGTATATCGACCTGCGAGTTCACCACATTCGAAAGAAGCCGGCGGCCGTCTTCGACGACAGCGGCCGACGTTTCGTCGCAGCTGGATTCGATTCCCAAAATAATCACTGATTAACAGTATAGCGTAAGCAACCGACAGTGGTAAAATAGGGGTAACATGGAACACGAAGTGGTAGGGAAGCTTAGGGCCCGGGTAGCAGCATGGCGGTATAAGAATCCGGCACGTAGCCTGAAAGTCATAGCCGTGGCAGGCCCGTACGGCAAGACCACGACGAGTCTGATTCTTGGCGAGATTTTACAAGAAGCCGGTTCATCGGTGATGACGCTTACCAACCACGGTTGTTTTCATGACGGACAGCCCATATCGAACCGTTATGATTCTTCGCCCGACGCCATGCAGCACTGTTTGTCGGTAGCGCGTAAAAAAGAGGTAGGATACGTTATCGTCGAGGTCAGTGAAGCCCTTGTCGCGTCGCATGTGCTGCCGACGCTGCCGCTTATGATGTCGATCATCACCGCGGATTCACCGGCAGCGCAGGCGCTGCTGGCCGAACCGGCTGATTACGCTGTCGTACCGAGCGGTTTCGACGTGGCAGCTCTTGGGGTAGCACCTCACCAAGCCATCATTTTTGGCGATAGCGATCTAGCCGAAGCCCAAATCGTGAAAGTAACGGAACGGCGTATGGGCACCGAGGTGGACATGGTCATCGATCATCAGACCAAACTCAGCGTCGCGACCTACCTTATAGGCCAGGCGAATGCCTTGAACGTGGCCGCCGCCGTATCGGCTGCGTACGTACTTGCCGCCGATACGTCGACATTCGAAGAAGGCGTCGCCCGCTTGGAGCGCGTCGCAGGAAATTATGACTACGTCCCGACTGAAGCGCCCTACGTTATTGCCGTTGACGGCGCTACTCAGGAGAAATCATTGGAACTTGTATTGGGGTCAGCGATGAAATTAAAAAAGCGTCGTCTGCTAGCGGTCGTCGACGCGAGCATATCAAACGAGTTTTACCCACTGGTCAAACAGTCAGCCGACCGGGTGATAACGGTCGGAGAATCGGCCGAGCTCCCTGGTGTCGAGCAAGCAGCCGACATGAAAGCGGCACTTGACCTTGCGAAGCGGGGTGCGAAAAAAGATGACCTAGTACTGCTACTGGGACGTGACTTCGCTGAACTGACGCCGGATGGTAAGACCCGCTCCCACGAAATGATAGAGGCGCCGGGTGAGTAGTCTACGTCGGGTTGTAAAATCCCTGATTCCAACGGGATTATTCCGAAGGATCGAACCGTACGGGCATTTGCTTGAGGCTGTCGTTATGAATATCCGCTACGGATTTCCAGCGCGTGATATGCACGTCATAGGGGTGACAGGTACAAACGGTAAGACGACAACAAGTTTTATGATCCATCGAATGCTGGTCGAGGCCGGGTACGACGTCGCGCTTATGTCGACCGTGGCGAACGGTGTCGGCCACGACATTACCCCGCAGGCACAGCACATGACCACCGTTTCAAGCCCCGAGCTGTTGAAAAAAATCAGGCAGTTCAAAAAGCAGGGCGCGAAATGGCTGGTGCTCGAAACGACCAGTCATGCGCTGGCACAGCACCGTATCTGGGGAGTTCCGTACGAGATTGCCGTCATGACGAACGTGACACACGAGCACCTGGACTACCATCGTACGTTCGAAAATTACGTGCATGCCAAGGCCCAACTGTTCCGCATCGCGAATAGGCATGGTCGGCGTTTCGGTGTCGTTAACGCCGATGACCCGTCGGCACCGGTGTTCACGGACGCCGTTTCGCGCAGTGTGTCATACGGTGTGAAAAAGGGAGATATAAAAGCCGCCAACATTCGCTTGACGGCGGAAGGCAGTACGTACGAAGTCAAGGCCGGGGAAGATTCGTTTGAGGTCAGTTGTCGGATTCCGGGCGAGTTCAACGTGTATAACAGTTTAGCGACGGTGGCAGTTGGGCGTGAGCTTGGGCTAACGATCGATCAGATTCAAAATGGCATCAACGCGCTTGAGGGCGTCGAAGGCCGAATGGCGACAGTGGACGCCGGCCAATCGTTTTCGGTCATCGTGGACTTCGCTCATACGCCGGACTCATTCGAGCGGCTACTGGGAGATCTGCGCCGAGCGACCAAGGGTAAACTGGTGGTCATGTTCGGGTCGGCCGGGCGCCGCGACGAAAGCAAGCGCGCCATCCAGGGCGAAATCGCCGGCAAATATGCCGACGAAGTCGTCGTGACCGAAGAAGACGACCGAGACGTTGACGGTAATATGATCATGAACCAGATCGCCGAAGGGGCCGAAAAAGCAGGGAAGACGCGTGAAAAAGATTTGTTCTTGATTCTTGACCGCTCAGAAGCGATTCAATTCGCGGTATCACGAGCTTCAAGCGCTGATGATGCCGTGGTGCTGCTTGGGAAAGGTCATGAAAAGACGATCGAACGAGCCGACGGCGAGCATCCATGGGATGAGGTCGCCGAAGTGAAGAAGGCTCTGACCTCTAGTCGTTAAACGACAACGTTTGGCACCGAATGAAACCGCCACCTTTGGCGAGTTCGACGACTTTGGGCGTAAGTATCTTCAGGCCGCGAGCCTCAAGGTTCGCTTTTAGCTCTGGTGCGTTGGCACTCATAACGACGGTTTCACCGGTTGATAAAAGGTTGCAGGCGAACGCCTTGGTAGCTTCCTGCTCCGACACGATAATGAAGTCGAATTCGTCGGTCATACCCTCAAGTGTTTTCACGCTTTCAGGAGTGAACGCGGCGGGGCAATAGGCGATGATACCTTTATGGCTGTCTGAAGGTTCACGAATCATCGAAATCGCGAGGTCAATATCGTAATAAAAGCTGTCAGGCCAACCGGATGCTTGGTTGATGACCGGCTTGCCGACTGTGTCGAGTAAAGGAACCGCTTGAAGCTGCACCAGTTCGTACCCCAGTTGCTGGGCGGCAAAACTGGTCGCTCGCGGGTCACTGCGGTATCCCTGACCACAGAACAAGTACTTTCCGCATGGCAAAGCGTCGCCCTGGCCACTGAAGTGCCAATCCTCAGGTACGTGGATAACTTCTAATCCTAAGGCCTGCAGTTGGCGCTCGGCCCACGCCTCCTCGGTCTTTCGGGCTTGTGGAAGACGGGCCAGAATTGCTTTATTCCCTCTGATCAGAGCCCAGTTAGCTGTATATACACCATCCTGAGAATCTGAAGGTGCTTCAACTTGCCGGACGGCAATACCGGCCTGCACTATGGTTGCACGCAACTGGTCGTGCTCGCGGACTGCCGCGTTTATATCGACGGGCTCGTCGGCGTAATAAGGGTTGATTTGTAGCTCGTTCGAAAAGTAACGGGCGCTCGACATCAAGACGGTAGTGTTCATAAGCAGGTAATCCTTAATAGTATGATTCGTGGTGTCGTTTGAAATACAGGCGCCGGACAATTTTTTCAACGAACCGGTGCCATAACCTGGTCTTCCATGGGACGATTGGCACTTCGAACGCCCCGACATACTGGGTGACTTCTTTGTTAAAGCTGGTTTTGAACCGTGCCAGGCCGCTAAAGGGGTGGTCGGGGTTCTTGATCTCGGCGATCGGTGGTACACCGGCGAGGTCATGCATTAGCGAGCCGTGTTCTTTCGCCCACTGAATGACATGCCACTGTAACAGATGACTGGCGCCGTAAGCGGTGCGTTCGCGCACGCTGGCACCGTCTTTATACATGCTTTTCTGCCCCTGTAACATAGCGAATGCGCCGGCGACAATCTTGTCTTCGTAGTAGGCGAAGAACAGTTGACCGGTACCTTTTGATTCGTAGGCTCGGTAGAACGACTTGTAATATTCCGGCGGACGAATGGCGAAGCCGGCTCCCTGGGCCGTCCCAAGGAACAAGTTATACATTGCGCGGCAATTTTCGTCATTTGCCGGCACGGCCCTTACCGTCACGCCGTCACGTTCGGCACGGCGAATGGCGTGACGGCCTTTTTGGTTGAGGCTTGCCAGAATATCATCCAGTGACGGTGACAGGTCCACATATACGGTGGAATAGTTGTACTGGATTGGCGTCGTAGGTAGTAAGCCGAGTCCGCTCATGTCGGTGGTATGGTCGAGTTCCGGCTCAATCTTCACCGTGAATACCCCTTGTGCCGCAGCGAAACGGCTCAGTTCCTTCAGAATCTTCTTAAGATCGTTCACTGACGTCGTGCTCGGCCCTTTGGGGCAGTACCAAACCCTGCCAAGAAGGAGAATACGCTTTTCAATGATCGCAATCGCACGGTCCCCGACAAACAGGTAGCGCGGGGTCCATCCGGCTAATGCCTTTTGCTCAATAAACTCACGACCTTGTAGAATATTGCCGCCATCTGGGTTGGCATTAATGTGGTCGTTCCAAGATTCGATTTCTTCAGGAGTGGCATAACGGACTGACATTACCACTATTGTACCGCATGCCGTTTTGTTAGCACTCAGCCTTGACGAGTGCTAATTCCGTTCAGTACAATAGGGACATACAAAAAGAAACCTAACGGAGGAAATTGCAGTGAGTTCACCCATCACGCCTTTAGGTGACCGCATTGTCGCGGTCCGAGAAGCAGCCAAGACGCAAACCGCGAGCGGCATATACTTACCAGATAACGCTAAGGAAAAGCCAGTCGTCGCCAAAGTCGAGGCTATCGGTAAGGAAGTAAAGAACGTCAAAGTCGGCGACAAGATTTTGTACAAAGAATATTCGACCACTGAACTGAAAATCGACGGGACCGAATACTTGGTCGTCAAAGAAGAAGACGTGTTAGGAACAATAGCATGATGTCGGGGGAAGTACAGAGCATCGCGCTATTGGTTATCGCGGCGCTCGCCATCGTCATACTGCTGCGTATTTTGATTATCGTTCATCGCTCGGCCGGACGGGTGAAAGAACTTGAAATGCGCATGAAGGCGATGGAAAAACTCGACGCAAGCGACGTCGCCGAGATTGATAAATCTGACAAGACGGAGGAATAATTTATATGGCAAAACGTGTATTTTACGATGACGATGCCCGCGAGCGAGTGCTCGAAGGCGCCAAAGCGCTGTACGACGCTGTAAAGGTGACTTATGGCCCTAAGGGTAACAACGTGGTTATTGCCAAGGGCTACGGCGGTCCGACGGTCACACACGATGGCGTGACGGTGGCCGAAGCGGTGGAACTACCTGAGGACGACGACAAGACGCTCGGCTACAAAGTCGGTGCCGAACTGATCAAGCAGGCGGCTAGCAAACTGAACAAAGCCGCCGGTGACGGTACGACCACCGTTACCGTGCTGACATACAACATCCTAAAAGAGGCAAACCGTTTGATCGCTGCCGGACACAACCCGCAGGAACTGCGAAAAGGTATCGAAGCGGCTGGTGCCGAAGTCGTGAAGGCGCTCGACGGACTAAGCGAAAGTATCGAAGGCAACACCGAGCGTGTGGCCGAGGTCGCAACCATTTCTGCCGGGGACGAAACGATTGGTAAATTGATCGCCGACGTCATTGCCAAGGTAGGGAAAGACGGTGTCGTGACCGTTGAAGCCGGCCAGGGGCTGGAAATGGAAGCCGAAGTAGTTGAAGGCTTCAGCATGGACAAAGGCTGGGCCAGTCCGTTCTTCGTGACCGACGCCGGTCGGCAAGAAGCCGTGTTTGAAAAACCGTCTATCGTCATTACCGACAAAAAGATCTCAACCGCAGCCGAGCTGTTACCACTGATTGAAAAGCTGGCGCAGGCTGGCAAAAAAGACATCGTGCTGATTGCCGACGAAGTTGACGGCGAAGCGCTGTCCATTCTGGTGCTCAACAAGCTGAAGGGCGTGTTGAATACTGTTGTGGTGAAGGCGCCAAGCTTCGGTGACCGCCGAAAAGACATTATGGCTGATATTGCGACCTTAACCGGTGGTCAAGTGATTTCGGAAGACCAGGGTCTTACGTTCGAGAACGTCGGCCTGGATGTCGTTGGAAGTGCCCGCAAGGTCATCGTTGGTAAAGATGAAACGACCATTATTGAAAGCGTCGGACACGCCGATGAAGTCGCTGCTCGAATCAAGCAGATTCTTGCCCAAGCCGAAAATGCCAGTAGCGAATACGACAAAGAACAGTACGAAAAGCGCGCCGCGGCCCTTTCTGGTAAGGTCGCCGTCATCAAGGTTGGTGGTGCGACCGAGACTGAAATTGACGAAAAGAAGTTCCGTGTCGATGACGCCGTGGCTGCCACTAAAGCAGCCTTAGCCGAGGGTATCGTCGCAGGAGGTGGAGTAACATTGGTCAATCTTTCTGCCAGTATTGAAGCTGATGGTGTAGACAGCGTATCGGCAGGTCGCCAGATTCTGAAGAATGCTTTGAAACAACCGTTCCTGCAGATCACAGCCAACGCCGGACTGAATTCGGAAGCTTTGCTGTCACAGGTTGAAAGCGGCAAGCCGGGCTTCGGCGTGAACGTCATGACCCCTGAAAAGGGGCTGGTAGACGTCAAGAAGGCCGGGGTCATCGACCCTGCCCGCGTTACCAAGGAAGCCGTTCAGAACGCCGTGTCTATCGCGTCGACCGCAGCCACCATGGGCGCATTGGTCGTCGATATTCCTGAAAAAGAGCCACCTATGCCAATGGGCGGCGGCATGCCGGGCATGATGTAAGGAATCAAACAGCACACTCAATAGGAGTACCTCTGGTGCTCCTATTGTATTTTTATAGAGAATATGCTATAATAATAAGATGGAACCTAAAGACCCTGTTGCTGTGAGCCGCTATGACGAGTTCGAGTATGATCTTGTCGATGACGAATCAAATGATCTCGAGCAGATGTATGGTTATGTCGTTCGGGCAGTAAATGATTTTTTCAAATATTACGCTGTCGACGGCGAACGCTCAAAGGATGACTTTTATGATCTAATGCGCGAAGTCACACCATCGCGAGCCCCGCTACATGTCGCCATGGCGGCTCGTGAAGTTAATGCCGTGCTGAACGGTATTACTATTGAAAAAAGTGACAGCTGGGTGTTGAACGAAACCTGGTACGATTCGTTTATACAATGCGTTCACATTGCCGAGCGCACAAACGGTATGAGCGCCGAAGAGTTGCAAGAGCTGCGAAAGTTAGCGTATCGAAAAATGACCGAGGTGGTTGATGGGCAGCATTCGAAAGATGTTGGGTTTGGAAACTATGCCAATGCATTGAACTGGTACAGTCATGTGATATTTGGCACGACCGTAATGTTAGGTGAGACATCTGAAGAAGCAGTGGCCTGGTTTAACGAAGAGATTGCTGCCAACCACGCTGGGCAGCGAGCGATGGAGCGGTTCGAGCTTGCAGGTCATAATCTTTTCAGTGACAAGGTACAAATTTACGGTGATACTGAAAAAATTCGGCCAGGCGCACGCTACGTAGCAGAAGGTTTGGAGGAAGACGCAGAGGTTGCTGCTAAGGCGTTCATTGATATTAGTTATTTCAATGTGCTGCGGAACGAGCTTCTGCGGTGTAGTGAGCAATACACCGCAAGCTGGCAATCATTCGTTGCGATGGCGCGCGACTTCGCAGCGAAAGAAGAGATGAGCGAAACAGAAGCCGAAGAAACGCTATCGGGGGTTGTGGAAGATGTTGATTTAGAGAAATTCAAGCCTCTCGAAGTAGATTGGGAAGTGTTGCCACCCGGAAAGTTGCAAGATGCCGCCCGTGAAATTGTCGGTACGGTGAACGACCTAGGGCATGAAGTTGTCATTGACCCCGAGCGGCTGAAGGCGCTGGAGCTTATTCGTACCCAGTGGGGCACTGACAAGTGCTATTACGCTAAGGGTGCGCTCAAATCCCGACGCGTCCGTCATGAAGCCGACAAGCAATGCCCTGATCAATTTATCTTGTTAGTTTTACAAGATAAAGATGACGATGGTCATATGATTGAGCATGTCGTGGCCGAGAGTCCGATCGCTGGGCCTCACGCTATGTACCTCTTCAGGCAAGACGTCAACCCCACAGCGCATTGGCGTACTGTTATGGCGATGGATAAGAATGATGCTCGGAAGCAGGGTGCGCGCCCAATCAAGCACCCCCGCCTGGATGACAAGTCCGAGCTGCCGGCGGTCATGGCAGAGCGTGTATCTACGCTTTTGACCGCCACACCCGAGGAATTTACCAAGCTTGAATTCCGTAGAGGCGGTTTCATAATCCGAAGAACGCTTGCCATCAAGGCATTTCAGGCACTTAGGGCGGAAGCGAACTAAACACTCTAGGAACTTTAAAACACTCCGTAATCACGGAGTGTTTTAAAGTTTTGTATCTTATCGCTAACTTTGGGCTTGGCTTAGGAAGTCGATTTCTTTAATGATATCGAGCAACGCCTGTGCGCGGCGGGCTTCATCGGCAATGGCTTTAGCAGCTTCGTGAGCAGGCGCGATGAGTTCTTTGTCGTCGGTAGAGCGAAGCAGTAGCAGGTAGGTATCGAATTTTTCTTCAGGGGCGACGTCGAGCTTGTCGACCAGCGGGCGAAGTTCGTTTAGCGCCTCTTGCTTGACACTGGTAAGGTCGTCGCTTGATGGGCTAGATAGAGGAGTAACGACCGGGGGAACGACCGATTCGGTGGCCGGTTCCGGCACGACAGGGTCTGGTGCCGCGACGGTAGTCGGGTCAGGCAGAGTCGTTGTGTCATCTGTAGCCGGCGGTACGACCGTACCTGCGCCGGCTTCGGCCGCTTCGTCTGCTTGTTGATCGACGCCTGCGAGTACCTTTGCCAGTTCCTGATCGTCGCTGATCGGTTGCTGCGTCGTGTCAATCGGTTCTATGTTTGCCATGCCCACCTCTGATAATAGTTATGCTTCTAATTACGTCATACTGTATCATGGAAAGAGCAAGTGAGTAAAGACGGTAAGCTTGCTTACTGTCTTTCGAGCTGCGAGTTTCCATATTTCGTATATATGAAGCGAAAGCGTACATCAGACGAAATATAGAGTGGGCGAGAGCGAAACTTAGAATGCATACAACCAAACAGGAGACCAAAATGCTGGATGATATGAATGTACTAAAACAACGTGACCCACAGGACGCACTTGGCGTCGCTGGTGGCCAATGGGAATACTTTTCGCGGTCGTTTGATGCGCAGTTCACACCGACGGCTCCGGTACAGAATATCGTATGGGCCGGTATGGGTGGCTCAGCGCTGCCAGCCGTGATTGTACAAAGCTGGCCGCGACTGACCTTACCGTTTGAAATTGCACGTGACTATAATATTCCTGCGTATGTTGGTCCGAACACGCTTTTCGTCGCTTCGAGCTATTCGGGAAATACCGAAGAAACGCTCGCGGCGCTTGAAAAGGCCGAACAGGTTGGCGCACAGATCGTCGTGGTTGCTGCCGGCGGCAAGTTGGCGGACAAAGCGAACGAAAAGAGTTACCCGCTGTTCGCGATTCCGGCTGGTATTCAGCCACGCATGGCGACGTTCTACTTCGTAAACGCGTTCCTGCACATCGTGAAGGAACTCGGCGTGACGGTTGACGACGTGTCTGAACTGGCTTCGATTGGGCAGTGGCTGAAGGAAGAATCGGCCGCCTGGGCCGCCGACGTGCCGCTCGAGACGAACGTCGCCAAGCAGCTTGCCACCCAGCTGGTAGGAAAGACGGTCATTATGTACTCCGGTCCGAAGCTGTTCCCAGCTGCCAACAAATGGAAGATTTGCTTTAATGAGAATTCCAAGAACACCGCCTGGGCGAACTACTACCCGGAATTCAACCACAACGAATTCATTGGTTGGAGCTCACATCCGGTCGAAAAGCCGTTCGCGGTCGTCGAAATACGAAGCACGCTGGAACATGAGCGGACCCAAAAACGGTTCGACGTCAGCGAACGGCTGTTGAGTGGCATGCGCCCAAGCCCGATCGTCGTGACGCCTCGCGGCGACACGCTGCTGAAGCAGCTTGCCTGGAGCTTCGCACTCGGCGACTTTGTGAGTATATATATGGGAATCCTGAACGGCGTTAACCCGACGCCGGTCGAACTGGTCGAAAAGCTCAAGCAAGAGCTCGGCTAGAATCTAGTGGTAACGGCGCAGGGATTCAATCGGATCCTTACGTGAGGCCCGGAAGGCCGGGTAGAGTCCAAAGACGATTCCGACACCAAGGCTGAGCAGGGCGGCCCAGCCAACGATCGACCACGTGAACGTCGGATCGTAGGGAATGACGAGGCTGATGAAGAACGCTACCAGGTAGCCGCTAATGAATCCCAGCAGGCCACCGAGCGCGCTGATGATAAGCGATTCGATTAAGAACTGACTGACGATGGTGAGGTTAGAGGCGCCGACCGCTTTTCGAAGCCCGATTTCGCGCGTCCGTTCCGATACACCGACGAGCATGATGTTCATGATGCCGACACCACCGACTATGAGCGAAATGCCGGCGACGGCGGTCATGACGGAGCTGACCCAGCGGAACAGGTTGCTGGTCGGTTTAGCAATGGCGCTATCCGTCACAACTTCGCTGTCTTTCTGCCCGTCGTGATTCTTTTGAAGCGCTTGGTCAATCTTGTGGCTGAATGCCCGCATATCGGTCCCATTTTTGGCTTTCACGTTAATCTGTTGGATTTGAGCGACACCGCCGTTAAATAGCTTTCCGCTGGTAAGCGAAATCACAGCGGCGTAGTCGAAGTCGATATTGTTATAGTTGATCGGCTTGTTCTCACGCTTTAGTACCCCGATAACGGTATACGACTGTCCGCGAATTAGAAACGTCTGACCCACCGACTGCTCCGTGCCAAACAGGTCAATCGAAAGCTGCGTACCGAGCACGGCAGTATTTTGTTTGGTGACGCTGTCGATAAACTGACCGTCACTGAGCGTTAAGTGGTTGACGCTTTCGAGCGCGGGTGTGGTAGCGACGATGGTACTTCGCTTGGGCGTGACATATTTGGTGCGTACGCTACCGGACAGCGTCATAAGAGGTGCTGCTTGATCGGTTTCGGGCATGTCGAGCACGGTCTTAACATCGCGCTCCACTAGCGGGCTGGTTGAATAAGCGTTCGACGGGGAAGGGTTGGACAGGTCGGCTAGGGTTGGTTCGTTCGTGTGCGGCCGAATGACGGCGATGGAATGCCCAAGGTCGGCTACCTGCTTATCGATGATTTTGTTAACGCCCCCGGCTAACGCCAGGATTGTCGTAATGCTGGCGACGCCAATAGCGACCCCTGTGACGGTCAGCAGTGTCCGTAGTCGCGCTCGGTCGAGCGATTGCCGTGCTGTACGGTAGTGGTCGCTTAAAAGAATTCTCATGATTTCTTACCTTTTCGTTTGGACGGTTTTTTCTTCGTCTTAGCGGACTTTCCTAGCGGACGTTTGGTGCTTACCTTTAGGGCGGCTTCGCGTGGCTCTGCCGTATCGGTGTCGATCTTGCCGTCCAGCATGGTAATGACACGCGTGGCGTAGGTGGTCAGGTTGGGATTATGGGTCACCATTAGAATGGTATTGCCGCGCTTATGGATCTCGCTCAGTTCTTCCATGATGATGTGGCTCGATTTTGAATCCAGGTTGCCGGTCGGCTCGTCTGCCAATATGATGCTGGGATTGTTCACCAGCGCCCGGGCAATGGCGACGCGCTGCGTTTGACCGCCGCTCAGCTGCCACGGCATGTAGTATTCACGTTCTTGCAGGTGAAAACTTTTTAGCACGTCGCTGGCGCGCTGGATACGCTTCATGTGGGGAAGGCCGCTGTAGGTAAGGGGTAGGGCGACGTTTTCCAATACGTTCAGGCGCTCGATAAGATTGAAACTCTGGAATATGAACCCGATCCGGCCAGCGCGAATGCGTGAGGCCTGGCCGCCCCGTAGGTCCTCGACGCTCTCGCCGTCAAGCAGGTACTCGCCGTCGGTCGGTCGGTCAAGCAGCCCGATAATATTAAGTAGTGTCGTTTTGCCGCAGCCCGAAGGCCCCATGATGGCAATGAACTCCCCCTTGTTGACGGTCAGGTCGACACCGTCGAGCGCGTAGTGTTCGGCGTCGCCAATACCGAACCGTTTTTTCAGGTCCGTCAATTCTATGACCGGTTTGCTCGCAGATTTTGCCATAATTTCTACTCATTATAGGCGTCGATTTTAAGATAAGGCAACCGTAAATGGGCCGTATTTTGTACAACTTGTAATATTCCTTAGCCTACTTGTCAAAAATACGTCGTAAGAATGTCACGACTCTTTTCGTTGATACGATACAATAAAGGCATACGGAGAGGTGCAGGAGTGGTTGAACTGGCACGCCTGGAACGCGTGTAGAGGAGCAATCTTCTCGAGGGTTCGAATCCCTCTCTCTCCGCCATATTCGACATTGAAGTTAAAAAAGGAAACATATGAAAGTAGTTATCGTCAGCGGATTCTTTAACCCCCTTCATGGCGGACACTTAGATATGATCGAAGCTGCCAAACGCTTAGGGGACAGGTTAGTTGTAATTGTGAACAACGACAAGCAGCAGTTACTCAAAAAGGGAAAGATTATCCTGGACGAAGACAATCGTACTCGGTTAATGCGCGCGCTACGTGATGTCGACGAAGTCGTTTTGTCCATAGACGAAGAACCGCCGGTTATTAAAACTCTAGAATTCTTAGCAAAGCAGTATCACGGTGAAAATCTGGTGTTTGCGAACGGTGGAGACCGCGATTCCGTTAAGGCAATTCCTGAAGGCGATGTCTGTGAGAAATATAATATCGAGCTCAAATTCGGTGTCGGTACCGATGTGCGCGGATTAGTTAAGCCTGATTCCTCGACCCGAATCAACCAAGAACTTGGCCTACAAGACTAACCGCCCGCTACCGTGCTACACGACACGCTATATATAGCGTTGTAAATAACAAACATGACGCTAGGACTGGCACACCAGGGGTGGTATATACCGCTAGCGCTTGTGGTCAAAAAAACTGCCAAAAAAGTCTTGCACGGTCCATATATAGGGTCTATATTAATTTGCAGACCACTACATATGTAGTCGTTCAATAAAATACACAGTAACGCAAGGCACCATACTGCATAAAGGGCCCCTTGAAGGGCCAGGTTGCTTTGTGTTCTCTTCGCAGGGAGGCGAACTGGGTATTCGAACATAAAATAACAACCTAATAGGGGCACACATCATGAACGGAATTCATGTGGTAAAGCGAGATGGCACCCGCGAACCATTTGACGCCAACAAGATCAACCTGGCACTCGTCAAAGCGAGCGAGGGTTTGCCTGATCAAATTAGCAAGGTAGTACAAGTCGCTACCGAGCTGCAACTAACATTATTCGACGGCATTACGTCGGAACAACTGGACGAAGCGGTTATTCACACGGCGCTTCAGAACGTCAAAGACGACCCGGACTTCGACACCATCGCCGCCCGTTTGCTCCTGAAGAACATATATAAGAATATTCTAGGCGACTACGAGTCCGAAGCCGAACTGAAGAAGCTGCACGAAAAGAAGTTCGCCGAATACATTAAATACGGCGTCAAAGAAGGTCTGCTTGATACTCGCATGGCCGACCCGAAGATTTTCGACATCAAAAAGCTGGCAGCAGCGCTCGACCCATCACGCGACCACTTAAGCAAATATCTTGGTGTCGTAACCAATAAGAACCGCTACGCGCTGCGCAAGCAGTCCGGTGCGCCGATCGAGGTTCCACAGTTTACCCACATGCGTATCGCTATGGGTCTTAGCTTCAACGAAAAAGACCCGACCGAAGCCGCCATCGACTTTTACAAGCACATGTCTAACCTGGACTACGTACCTGGTGGTTCGACCCGTGTGAACGCCGGCGGTTCGTTCCCGCAGCTGTCGAACTGCTTCCTGCTGGAAGTGCAAGACGACATGGAATCAATCGCCAAGGGGATTCGCGACGTTATGTGGATCGCCAAGGGAACCGGGGGAATCGGAATCAGCTTGAACAAGCTCCGAGCAGCGGGGTCTCCGGTAAAAACGACCAACACCGAAAGCACCGGTCCGATTCCGTTCATGAAGATGATCGACACGGCGTTGTTCGCTGTGTCACGTAAAGGTAAGAAAGCCGGTGCCGCCGCTCTGTACATGGAAAACTGGCACCTTAACTTCCCACAGTTCCTGGACCTTAAGCAGAACTCGGGCGACCCGTACCTTCGTACGCGCTTGGCTAACACCGCCGTATTCATTAGCGACGAGTTCATGAAACGTGTAGGGAAGGGAGACGACTGGTACTTGTTTGACCCAGCCGAGGTTAAAGACCTACCAGAACTGTACGGTGCCGAATTTAGCGCCCGCTACAACGAATACGTCAAACTAGCCGAAGCCGGTAAAATGCGCGACTTCATTAAGGTTCCTGCCATGCAGCAGTTCCGCCAGATTCTGACGGTACTGCAGGCGACCAGCCACCCATGGCTGACCTGGAAGGACACCATCAACGTCCGCGCGCTGAACAACAATACTTCGACGATTCACCTGAGCAACCTATGTACCGAAATCACGTTGCCGCAGGATGCTGACAACACGGCCGTTTGTAACTTGGTATCGATTAACTTGAGCGCTCATCTGAACGAAGACAAGACTTGGGATTGGGACCGCTTGGCCGCCAGCACCCGTTCAGCTATTCGTCAGCTCGACAACCTGTGTGACATTACCAACACGCCGATTCCAGAAGCTATGAACTCCAACCTGAAGAACCGCGCACTTGGCCTAGGTGTAATGGGCTTCACAGACGTGATCGAAAAATTGAGCTACAGTTATGAGAGTGAGGAAGCCTACCAGCTAATCGACGAACTGGTCGAGTTCATCAGCTTCCACGCCATTGACGAGTCGGCCGACATGGCAAAGACCCGTGGCACCTACGAAACATTCAAGGGTAGCGGTTGGAGCAAGGGAATTCTGCCAATCGACACGCTTGACGAACTTGAAACCGACCGCAAGGTAAAGGTAAAGGTCAACCGCAAGCACAAGCTTGACTGGGACGGACTTCGCAAGAAGGTCAAGAAGGGTATGCGAAACGCGACGCTTATGGCCATCGCGCCGACCGCTAACATTGCGCATATTGCCGGTACGACCCCTGGCCTTGACCCGCAGTTCGCGCAGATTTTCAGTCGAAGCACTCTGAACGGCAAGTTCCTTGAAGTGAACACCAACCTTGTTCGCGACCTGAAGCGACTTGGTCTGTGGGAAGAAGTCAAGGACGAGCTGTTGGCTCGCCAAGGCGACATCCAGGGCATCGACGTCATTCCGCAGCACATCAAGAACGTCTACAAGACCAGCTTCCAATTAAGCCCGTACGCCTTCATCGAAGTCGCCGCCCGGGCGCAGAAGTGGGTCGACCAAGCAATCAGCCGCAACATGTACCTTGAAACCCGCAACATCGACGATTACGTCGACATCTACACCGAATGCTGGAAGCGCGGGCTGAAAACTACTTACTACTTGCACGTCAAACCTCGTCACCAGGCCGAACAGTCAACCACCAAGGTCAACAAGTCGGAAGAACTGGCGAAGAGCAGCGGACAACGTAAATCTGGGTTCGGTTTTGCCAAAAAGCAGGCCGTAGGGGTCAGCCCATGATTAGATCGAAATAAACAACCATTCGCAAAATAAACTAAAGGGTATAAGGGAATCAATCACAATGAACGCAAACGCAATCATCAACGAAGAAATGACACTTGAAGAAAAGCTAGCCGCAATCGACCAGGCAATGGCGAACGCACAGGCACAGGCTAACGAAGAAGCCGCTTCGAAGGGTCAGGCCGCAGCACCAATCGACCCAGCACTGCTAACGATCTGCGACGGATGTGAATAATGGCACGTTTCGGAGAGCAGGGCGCATTTTTTGACGAAGCACCATACCGAGTTGAAGTTCCGGCTGACATCCAGCCAGAACTCGCAGAACTTGACCGGCTTGAAGCCGAGCGTATGGAAGCATTCGAGCAAGCACGAAACTTCGGCCAAGGCGTGCTCGAAACCGTCGGCGTATAATTAATAGAGGTAAGAGAGACGAGAAGGAGGTGAAACTATGGCAGGAATTTTAGGCACCGGCATTCAGGATGGTTTGCTCCTGAAGCCCGTGCATTACCAGTGGGCGATGGACCTGTATGACCAGGCAGTTGCTAACACGTGGTTCCCGAACGAAATCCAGTTAGGTCAGGACTTGGCCGACTGGAAAAAAATGACCGACGAGGAAAAGCACGCGTTGACCTACCTCATGAGCTACTTCAACCCGAACGAACTGTTGGTCAATAAGGCGCTCGCATTTGGCGTTTACCCCTACGTCAACGCGGCCGAGTGTCACTTATACCTTGCCAAACAAATGTGGGAAGAAGCCAACCACTGTATGAGTTTCGAGTACGTGCTCGAAACCTTCCCGATTGACCGCGACAAGGCCTACGCTGGTCACGTCGAAGTCGAAAGCATGCGGGTCAAAGAAGAGTTCGAGACCAAGTACATCAAGCGCATGACCGAAGACACGCTTGATATCACCACGACCGAAGGCAAAAAAGACTTTGTTAAGAACCTGATCGCCTACAACATCATCCTTGAAGGCATCTGGTTCTACAGCGGGTTCATGGTAGCGCTCAGCTTCCGTCAGCGCAACCTTATGCGCAACTTTGGTTCACTTATGGACTGGATTATCCGCGACGAATCGCTGCATCTTAAATTCGGTATCAATCTGATTCTGACCGTGCTTGAAGAAAACGAAGACCTTCAGACCGAAGAATTCGCGGCCGAAATCAAGCAGATGATTCTTGATGCCGTCGAAATGGAAGAGAAGTACAACAACGACCTTCTACCAAAGGGAATCCTGGGACTGAACGCCGACTACGTTAACCAGTACGTTAAGTACCTGACCGACCGCCGGCTCGAAGAACTTGGATTCGACGCCCACTACAAGGTTTCGAACCCGGCTAAGTGGATGGCGGCTGCCAACGATACGTTGGAACTGGTCAACTTCTTTGAATCGACCAACACCAGCTACGAAGTTAACTCGGGTAAGTCTAGTCAGGGCATGGGTCCTGACGACGGGCAAAGTCCTAGTGCCGACCGCGGCGAAAACGTTCCGGTCGACCCGAACGCTAACGAAGCGGCCGAAAACGGCGACAAATAGTCACATTGACAAGCGAACCGGTGAAAGCCGGCAAGAAAGGTGCGGGCAGGGACACTTATCCGCGCCTTTTTTCGCCCCAAAATTAGGAGTACATCATGGACATTCGAACAACGGTCAAAACATCATCTATCATCATCGCTCTCGCGCTCGTGTATTCGATTATCTTTTCGATTGAGGTTGGTAGGTAGAAGTGAAGACCGAAATCGAAGTCAAATTCCTGAACGTCGACATCGACGATGTCCGCGCCAAGCTAAAAGCAGCTGGTGCTACATTAGAACACCCGATGCGTTTAATGAAACGAGCACTGGTTGAAACCGAAGAAACCAGTCAGCGTCACGCGTATCTTCGAATTCGCGACGAAGGTGATAAGATTACCGCTACGTTTAAGCAGTTCACTGAAAACTCACTGATCGGCGCGCATGAGCGCGAAATCGTCGTTAGTGACTTTGACGAAACGCTGGCAATCTTTGGTGAGTTCGGCCTAGACTATCACACGTTCCAAGAGTCAAAACGCGAAACGTGGAGGTTCGGCGAAGCCGAAGTAGTCATCGATGAATGGCCGTGGATTGAACCTTATATAGAAATTGAGGCCGATTCGGAGCAGATAGTCAAAGATGCCGCTAAACAGCTTGGTTACGACTGGAATGACGCTGTGTTTGGTTCGGTCGACGTGATTTATAATCTTGAATACCCAAATATGACAGTTCGCGGCGTGATAGATATTAAAGAAGTACGGTTTGGTGCGCCTGTCCCGCCGGAATTTAAGGAGCATAAGTAATGGTTCAGCGTACCCGCCGCATATTGGTTTTACTCGGTCCCGCGTTCGTAGCGGCCGTAGCGTATGTTGACCCAGGTAACTTTGCTGCTAACTTTAGCGCTGGTGCGAAGTATGGGTTCTTGCTGCTGTGGGTATTGGTCGTTGCCAACCTCATGGCTATGTTGGTGCAGTATTTAAGTGCCAAGGTAGGCTTGGTCACAGGCAAGTCGTTGCCTGAAGTCGTAGGCGAAAAGCTTGGTTTTAAGTCGCGCCTGGCGTATTGGGCACAGGCCGAACTAGTCGCAATCTCATGCGACATCGCCGAAGTCGTGGGTGGCGCGATAGCGCTTAATATCTTGTTTGGATTGCCACTAGTTGTCGGCGGTGTCATTACCGGAATCGTCTCAATGATTCTGCTGCTGGCATACCAAACGCGTCGCACGCAAATTTTTGAGCGTATGATTATGGCGCTGCTGCTCATCATTCCAATCGGCTTTATTGTTGGCCTAATCATGAAGCCAGCCGAACCGGTGCAACTGCTGAGCGGCTTGGCTCCTCGGTTCGACGGCACCGAAACAGTCTTGTTGGCCACCGCCATGCTTGGCGCGACCATCATGCCGCACGTGGTGTACCTACACTCGGCCTTGGCGCGTGATCGTCACGGCAAGGTAGACCAAAAGCAAATCAGGGCTTATTTAAAGGCTACGCGGTTCGATGTTGGTATCGCCATGGTTCTGGCTGGTAGCGTAAATATATCTATGTTGGTGCTCGCCGCAACAGCGCTTCGCGGCCAAGAGGGAACCGACACGCTTCAGGGTATATTCCACGCGCTCGGCACGTCCGTGTCGCCTGTGGTCGGGTTCTTGTTCGCGCTGTCGCTACTCATTTCGGGCTTCGTTTCAACGTCGGTCGGTAGCCAAGCCGGCGCGGTCATTATGCATGGGCTGTTAAAGCGTAAAATCCACGTGCTGGTTAGGCGATTAATCACGCTCACGCCGGCGCTTATAGTTCTCGGCTTTGGTATCGACCCAACGCAGGCACTCATCGTGTCGCAAATCGGCCTTAGCTTCGGCGTACCGTTCGCGCTTATTCCACTCGCTATGATTACATCAAGCAAACGAATTATGGGTGAGCAAACGAATCACAAGGCGATTACCTATATCGTGTGGGGCATCGCTGGGGTTGTATCTCTGCTTAACTGTGTATTGATAGTGCTTACATTAGTCGGATGATTTTTATTGCGTTAGCTAATATAGGTGTGGTAAAATAATAACCACACCACGGAGATATGTGGTGGAGGTGGAGAGGGAGATAATCATGCAGGCTTTTAGCGGCAGCTTTGGCAAGATGCTGAGGCAAATACGGGTGGACAAAAACATAACGTTAAGAGAGTTCTCAAGAACTATAGGCTATGACCCAAGTAACGTTAGCAAGATTGAAAGGGGTATAACCCCGCCGCCTGCCACTATAGTACTCAAGACTTGGGCTGAGGCTCTCAACTTAAAACCAAACTCGGGAGAGTATCAGGAATTCATGGACAGTGCATCTTTAGCGCGCAACAGGATTCCCGAGGATTCTCCTGCTGCTTTCAGAAACAAGCTACTTCCGGCAATGCTTCGGACGGTAAGAAGTCAAAATCTTACCGAGCAAGATTTTGAAAGGCTTATAAAATTATTAAACAGGTAAAACGTGTCACTAAACCCGGTAGACTGTTAGGCAGAATAGGCGATGGTATCAGATTACTACGATTTTCAGACAGAAATTTCTCCGTTAGGGGAGCTTTATGCCGCGGCACATTTCAATCTCATCGGTTCGCGCGAATACCCAATTGATCCCGAGATAATTGCCGCGAAATATCATGGTTTGGAAATCCGTCCGGTCGCGGGACTATCAACGGTAAACGTCAAGGCTGGAATTGATGCAACGCAAAGCGTTCTCTTTATCGATAGTGACCTTTATACTAAAGACAACCTTCAGTACTTGGCAAGGCAAACCATAGCTCATGAGCTCGGACATATAATCTTCGACAGTCCAGCAATCAGACAAAATGCGCCATCTACGGCACAAGAATCTTTCGCCGCCCATACAGTACTTACCTCAAGGAACGGCGTCGAGTCCCGTGCGAATATGTTCGCCGGGGCTTTTCTTGTACCCCGGCATGAGCTAATCAGAAAGTCTGCAACTATAATCTTCAGCAGCCTTCCGGACTTAAAACAACAATATCCCCATATGCGTATCCAAGACATGATGTTCGCATTAGCAGCAAGTAAATTAACGAACCAATTTGATGTTTCTGATAGTCTTATCGAATGGAGGCTTCGTCAGGAAAATGTTGCGGCACTGTTCGGGGGAGCCGACGCTCGCGTTGAAGAAATCGACGAACTCGTATTGGGTAGGTTCGCCGAAACGTCTCATCCAGAGACTCATGACCTTGCAGAACGAGTAAAAAGGCTACTGCCACCAGAACTTACCCTCTTCCTGAAGGAGGCTGGCATGTAGCCAATATTAAAGTGCCGGCGGCAACCGACACTATAAACAGCCAGGTCTAATGTTTGTAGCATTTCCTGTTTTTTAATTGTATCAAACTGCCACTCTAGTCCACAAGTTTAAGGAGATCAATCTATGGCAAAGAATCCGCCGAAGGGCGCTGGTAGAAGGGGCGCAGTACGTAACCGTACTCAAGTGATGAATCCCGTTACTAAGCATTATGTGAAGCGCAATAGTAAGAACGGCCAGTTTATGGACGTAAAAGCCGATAAAAAACCCTTCAAGGGAATCACAAAGGAGAAATAAATGTATCACTACTATGTTAACGATAATGCTCAGTCAAATGGTGATCATGAGGTTCATCGAGACGGATGCTATTACTTGAGTCAAATATATAGCAAAACCTACCTCGGTATATTTTTGAACGCTATCCCGGCCGTTGTAAAGGCAAAACAGAAGTATCGGCAATCTAACGGTTGCGCGTACTGCTCACCTGAGGCCAACACGGATTAATATAGTAAGTAGTTAATTTACGATATTCATAGAGCTAATGACGCCATTAGATTCTATGACCTTCGCGAGCTTTGTTAGCCCAGACATCTGCTAGCTCGTTGTCTTCGTCACCATTATGTCCGCGGACCCATACGAGCGTTGCCTTTGATGACCGGAAGAGGGGGCAGACTTCTTGGACGATGTCGAGGTTTTTGATTTCGCCGCCCTTCTTTTTCCAACCATTCGCTTCCCACGCCAAAGACCATTTGGTAATGACGTTGATCCAAAACTCGCTGTCGGTATAAACTTGGCATTCTTTACCGGCTGCGTGTTTAAGTGCGGCAATAATAGCAAAGCCTTCCATACGGATGTTGGTCGTTTCGCCGCCGCTAGGTTCAGTACCAAGCGCGACCGGTTGTTTGTTTAATATGACGGCGTAGCCGCCCGGGCCCGGGTTGGGACTGGCGCTGCCGTCGGTGTGATACATAAGCATTAGTAAAGTATAGCAATAAAAAAGTCCGTCTGGCGGGGTAAGCGAATGCCTACCCCGCCAGTACGGAGACGGCCCGACGGGCTCAGACGCGCTGAGCGACCTGGTCGAGCTGGGCGTTGCGCCGGGCGGTCCGCTGCTCGTAGGCAGGGGTGCCGACCCACTTGGGCTCCTGCAAGAACAAGCCGATCGTGCCGGCGAGTGCGTCCATGACCACGTTGAGAATCTTCATTGAAACTCCTTCGGGAAGTGTCCGGCAGGGCCGAACGGGCGTGTACGTCGTATGATATTAAACTCCTGGAAGGGCGGTTTTGCAAGCATAAATTTAATGAGTTTGTAGCTTTAAGCAAATATAGCCCGATGTTGCTACAACAACAAGTATTCGTTAGGTTAATAAAACGCTACCCCTGGTGTGTCACAAAATCACAACACTCTATGGATAGCGGTTACGCAAAATATATTGTTATAATGAAATCCCATGGATACGACAAACAGCCATGGGAACAAACAGGCCAAACAGAAATACATATTTGTGACAGGCGGTGTCCTGTCGGGGGTAGGGAAAGGTATTACAGCTGCGAGTATCGGTTCGGTACTTCAAGCCAAAGGTGAATACGTTTCCATTCAAAAATGTGACCCGTATCTCAATGTAGATGCGGGTCTTTTGAATCCCGCGGAGCATGGCGAATGCTTCGTGACAAAAGACGGTGCCGAGACCGATTTGGACCTTGGCCACTACGAGCGGTTCTTAGACATAGAGCTTACACAAAAGAACGCCAGTTTGGCCGGCCGAATTATGAGTGAGCTGATTGCCAGCGAACGGGCTGGTAAACTGAGCGGTAAGACGGTACAGCTTGTGCCGCATTTTACGTACGCTATTCAGGATAAAATCGTTGACGCGGCGGTCGGAGACGAGCGACCAAGTGACGTACATATCGTTGAGATTGGCGGTACGGTGGGTGACTACGAAGGCTTGGCATTCGTCGAGGCCATACGTGAACTTGCCCAGCGGGTTGGTCGCGAAAACTGCTTGTTCATTCATGTCGTTTACGTACCGTTCATTGGTACTTCTAAAGAATTTAAAACCAAACCGGCCCAGAACGCACTGCAGGACCTGCGTAGTTTTGGTATTTTTCCTGACGCCGTCGTGGTACGGACCGAGACGCCTGCGCCCGAAAACGTTGCACGAAAGATCAGTCTACTTAGCGGCGTACCGCAAAAATATATCGTTGATATGCCGAACGTCGATACTGTTTACCGTATTCCAGAAATAATCGCCAACTCACCGCTTCATGAACTGCTGAGCACGTTTACTGGTAACAATCGGAAGCCGGAGCTTGGCAAGTGGGAGCGACTGATCGCCGCGGTTAACAGCACTCCTACGAAAACCGTTACTGTGGGAATGGTAGCAAAATACATGGAGACCGAGGACGCATACATCTGTGTGCTAGAAGCGTTAAAGGCAGCCGGCTGGACACTTGGCGTCGGGGTGAACATCAAATGGATCAATGCCGAAACAGCCTCGGAAACTGATTTTGACGAAGTAGACGCGTTGGTGGTTCCGGGCGGATTCGGCGAACGTGGCATAGAAGGCAAGATTGCCGCGGCGAATTACGCCCTGGAGCACAAAAAGCCGTACCTTGGACTTTGTTTAGGTTTGCAGGTTTCGGTCATAGCGGCTGCACGCCGTGCAGGACTGACGGATGCTAATAGTACTGAATTCAACCCATCCACCGAACACGACGTGGTGTACATCATGGAAGGGCAGGCTGGCAAAGAATCGACCGGTGGCACGCTGCGGCTTGGTGATTACACGGCGGTGCTGACCGACGGTTCGGTCGCGGCCAAAACATACGGCGCGACAGACATTATTGAACGTCACCGCCACCGCTACGAGGTGAACCAAAAATTCAAGGATGATATAGAAAAGGGCGGTTTGGTGATTTCCGGCACCTCGCCAGACGGCAAATTGGTGGAATACGTCGAAGCTGCCGACCACCCATACTTTTTGGCAACGCAGGCGCACCCGGAATTTCGTTCACGGCCATACAAGGCGCACCCGATGTTCCTGGGACTTATCAAGAGCGCTCTGTAGTAGTCACTATTGGCCTCTGTTATAATTGTCACCGATGGATAAAATAGTCGCCAATGTGGTGAAAGACTTATACGATCTCGATGTCGAGGTCGTCTTAACGCGCCCCGAACCGCAGTTTGGCGATTACAGTACGAATGTTGCTATGCAACTAGCTGGTCGGCTGCAAAAGAACCCGCGCGAGCTAGCGGACGAAATTGCTGGTAAGCTGAAGGAATCCGGCAAGTTCGCCGACGCCAGCGTGGCCGGCCCCGGATTCATTAACCTGCGTCTAAGTGATGACATGTTAATGGCCGAGGCTCTTCGCGAACCTGCCAAGCCACTGTCCGGCAAAACCGTCGTGGCCGAATACTCCGACCCGAACCCGTTCAAGGTACTTCATGCCGGGCACCTATATACGACCATCGTCGGCGACGCCATAGCGAGACTACTCGAACAAGCTGGCGCGAATGTGCACCGTGTGAACTTTGGTGGCGACGTAGGACTGCACGTGGCGAAAAACATGTGGGCGATTATTAAGACCTTCGGCGGCATTCTGCCGGAAAAACTGGATGAACTTGAGAATGATTTACATGTTCGATCGGCCTGGTTAAGCGTCCGCTACGTCGAGGGCAACGAAGCCTATGAAACCGATGAAAATGCCAAGCAGGAAATCATCGAGCTGAACAAGCAGTTGTACCAGCTGACGGCCGACGACGATCACGATTCAAAGCTGGCTCAGCTTTATTGGAAGGCCAGAACGTGGAGTTACGACTACTTCAAGCTGTTTTACGACGAACTTGGAGTCGTGCAGTTTGAAAAGTATTACCCTGAAAGCGTGACGACCCCGACCGGCGTGGCGACCGTGAAGAAAGGTCTGGAAGACGGCGTGTACGAAATGAGCGATGGCGCCGTGGTGTTCAATGGTGAAAAGTACGGCCTGCATACCCGAGTTTTCATTAATTCGGAAGGATTGCCGACGTACGAAGCCAAAGATGTCGGCTTGATTATGCAAAAGTGGGCTGACTACAATTTCGACAAATCGATTATTATTACCGGCAACGACATTGAGCAGTACATGAAGGTAGTGCAAAAGAGTATTGAGCAGTTCGAACCCGAGCTGGTAAAGCGCAGCGTGCACTTGACACACGGCAACCTAAAGCTCGCCGGCGGCAAAAAGATGAGCAGCCGAAAGGGAACAGTACTACTTGCCCTTGACGTGCTGGCCGCTGCTCGCGACGCCCAGCGTACGCAGCACGATGCGGCGAACGAATCCGCGGCACTAGGCGCGGTCAAGTACGCGTTCCTTCAAAACCGTATTGGCGGCGACATTGTATACGACCCGGACACGTCGGTCAGTCTGCATGGTAATTCCGGTCCGTATTTGCAGTATGCGTATGCCAGGGCCCGTTCAATCCGGGCAAAATCATCTGCCGAAGCTACTACGCCCAATACATTGACGGAAGACGAGCGCTTGTTAGTCCAAAAGCTGGCACAGGCCGCTGAAGTCATGGAACGTGCCGCGGCAGAATTGATGCCGCACTTGGTGTGTAGCTATTTGTACGAACTGGCCCAGGTATTCAACCGTTTTTATGAACGACAGCGTATTATTGGTGACGAACGCGAGGCCGAACGACTGTTTCTGGTCGAAGTGTATGCCGATACGTTGAAGCGCGGTTTGAACGTGCTTGGTATCGACGCTCCCGAAAGAATGTAGTTGACCTCTGAAAGAATCGGCGTATAATTTGGGAACAGGAATAACTATGACGTGTATGCAACGACAATTCGGACTCATTCTCATCGTCCGCTTTGACGTGCCCTCGGCGTAGTTTCCAGTTTCATACCGAATACGAAACCGCCGAGGGAAACCTCGGCGGATTTTGTTGCGGCATGAAGCGAAGGTAGGACGGAAGGCGACAACGTGTCGTTTTCTGAGAACATCAACAATCAGGAGGAACAGTGGCAGGAAGCAGGCCCGAAGTACGGCAGGACATCCTGGAGCGGCTGGAGCCGGGCGTGGTCGTTCACGGCCCGACGCTCGGGGACATCCGTGACAAGCTCGGGATCGCCCCGGAGGACGTCAGCAACACCCAGTTCAGCAAGGCGGTACGCAGCCTGCACTACAACCACGGGGCCCTGACCTACGGCCGCGACGGGAGCAGCGGCGCGTACCAGCAGAGCAGGGACCACTTCATCTGCCTGCGTCAGACCACCCACGTCTGACAGCAGGCACTCCTCACCGAGGGGCGACCATGCGCGATGAGACCCATCGCCAGGTCGCCCCTCGGGGCAACACTTCTTTTGAACAACTATTTCGGCTATAATCTCTCTTATAACAAGGGAGATTTTTGTATGGCTACTGACAAACAGATTGCTGCGCAGGCTAAGCGCGAAGCGGCGAAGGCTCGCATAGAAGCCGCTAAGGCAAAGGCTGAGGCTGCTAAAGCCAAAGCGGCCGCACTTTCAGGCGGACGTGCCTCCGGATTTTTTAACTTTATTCGCGAACAAGGTGTCGTTGGCCTAGCGGTCGGTCTGGCGATTGGAACCGCCGCCGGGGCGAGCGTAAAGTCGATCGTCGACAACTTTATTTCGCCATTAGTGTCGCTGCTGACCCAAGGTGTCGACCTGAACAGCCTGAAGCTTGTTCTACAGGAAGCACACGGAACGAAGCCAGAGGTTGCGATAGGTTGGGGAGCTATCCTGTCGTCGCTTATCACATTGATTGCCACCGCATTGGTGATTTACTTTGTGATTCACGGCGCCAAGCTCGACAGGATCGATAAGAAAAAGAGTTAAGTCGTTCACGTTTTCAGCGGCTCAATCATGCTATACTATATAAAGTATAGCAACGAAATAGAAAGAGGAGCCGCATGAAAATTGCAGTCGTAATAGGAAGTGTCCGTGAAGGCCGTGTAACTGACCGTTTAGCCAAATGGGTAACCGATGAAGCAGAAAAACTTGCAGAGGTCGAAACGATTGATCTTAAGGATTACCCAATGCCGTTCATGGACGAACCAATCAGTCCGCGGTATAACCCAAACCGAACGCCTAAACCAGAAGTTAAAAAGTGGCTCGACAAAATTGCCGAGTTTGATGGCTATGTGTTCGTGACGCCGGAATATAATCGTACGACGTCGGGTGTACTGAAAAACGCGATTGATTACCTTGACTTTCAAATGGAAAAGAAACCGGTAGCGCTGGTGGGTCACGGCTCATCCGGTGGTGCGCAGGCAATCGCGAGCCTTCGCATGGCACTTCCCGGCGTTGGTGCGATAACCGTACCTCAGGCACTGTTTTTTACTGATCGTATTGGCGAAGTCATTGACGAGGACGGCATGGTAAAGGAAGGTCTGAACGAAGCTACCTCTGGCCAGCAAAATACCTTGAAAGCTCAAATGGAAACGCTTATCTGGTACGCACGAGCTTTAAAGGGCGCCCGCGAACAATAGGAGGCGTATACTAGGCCTATGAATATGCTCGAAAGTGCCCAAGCCATGATCGCCCGCGCGGCGGATAAACTTGATTGGAACGAAACCAAAAAACAGGCATTTCTTACGCCTAAAGCGGTGCATGATTTTACGATCGAAGCCGGAGACTTACGGCTACAGGCGTACCGGATTCAGCACTCCGACGCACGCGGCCCGTTCAAGGGTGGCGTTCGGTTTCATCCGCATGTCGACAAAGACGAAGTTCAAGCGCTGGCAACACTTATGAGCATTAAGACCGCCGCCGTGAATATTCCCATGGGCGGCGGCAAGGGCGGAGTGGCATTCGACCCTCGCGAACACGACGCAGCGACGGTCGAGAAGATCGCCCGGGAATACGTGCGAGCCTTAAAAGATAAGATTGGACCCGACATTGATGTGCCGGCGCCGGACGTTAACACGGACGCGAAGGTGATTGACTGGATGGTCGACGAATACGAGCGACTGACCGGCGACCGGACCAAAGCGAGTTTTACCGGCAAAAGCATTGAAAACGGCGGGTCGTTAGGGCGCGCCGAAGCCACCGGTCGCGGCGGTATAATTGCCCTTCGTGAATATCTGAAGGCTGCACGCATCGAACCGCGTGGACTCAAGGTAGCGGTGCAGGGGATGGGCAACGTCGGATTTTATTTTGCCAAGCTCGCCGAACAAGAACTTGGCGTGAAGGTCGTAGCCAGTGCGAATTCCCGAAACACCTATTACAACGAGCAAGGGCTTAACTTCGCGAAACGCGAATTCTCGCGGCAGCTGGCAGAAGAGTTGGAGCACGATGGAGCCGAAACGACCGATAGCGGCGACATCCTTAGCTGGGATGCCGACGTACTTGTGCTCGCCGCGCTGGAAGACGTTATTTCTACCGAAAACCAGACCGATGTGAAGGCCGATATCGTGTTGGAACTTGCCAACGGACCGGTTTCGGATGATGCCAACCAGGCGCTTGAAGCTCGCGATGTAACCGTAGTGCCGGATGTTATCGCTAATGCGGGTGGCGTGATCGTGAGTTACCTTGAATGGGAGCAGAACAAGTCTGGCAAAACCTGGAGCGAAGCAAAGGTGAATGACAGATTAGATGAAATACTCACGAGCGCTATGCGAGCCGTCATGGAACGTGCTGATGCCGAAGGATGTTCACTTAAGGAAGCGGCGTTTATTATCGCGCTAGAACGGATTGGGTAAATGAGTGAGCAAGACACTGACTGGAAAGACAAACTGACACCTGAGCAGTACCGGGTACTGCGCGAAAAAGGGACCGAAGCCCCGGGGAGCGGTAAGTACGTCGACTTTTATGACGACGGTATGTACCACTGTGCGGCGTGCGGCCAGGCATTGTTTCCGTCGGACGCTAAATACGAATCGACCGTACCGGGACTGATCGGCTGGCCAGCCTTTAGCAAAGCGGCAAGTAAGGGCGCCGTGAAATTGCAAGACGATGATTCGCTTGGTATGCATCGCACCGAAGTCATATGTAGTAACTGCGGTAGTCATCTAGGGCATTTGTTTGCCGATGATAGTTCGCCCAACGGTCAACACTACTGTATTAATTCTGTCTGCTTAGACTTCAAGCCAAAAAAATAGCCCCATACGGAGAAGTTTCGCCGGGAAGGCGGAACAAGTTTTCCGTAGAGCTCACCCTGCTGTGGCTGCTCATCGTACTCTCCTTGTTCCGCCTCCCGGAAGTCTTGGCGGTCAGGCGAAGCTGACCGAGACACCAGCCGGGATGCCGCGATTGCGGCTCTGCGACCGGACCCTGCCGTGGAACTCCCGCGAGTCGACCTTGACCATGGTCTTGGCCATCTTGCGGTACAGCCGGAAGTAGTCGACGCTGCTCTGGCAGATCTGCCAGATGCCGACTCCTTCGTCGTACCAGATCTCGTGGTTGCGCATCACTCCGAGGACGAGCTCGAGGATCTGGTGTTGCACCCGCTGGATGATCACATCGACCAGGTGGGGCTTCAGCTCGCCGTACTCCGGGGGGAGCTGGTCGATCGTGACGAACGGCTGGTGCATGTTGGTCCGCACGTAGCGGGCCAGGTCGCTCAGCTTGTTCGACACGCCCCAGATGTAGTTGTCGGTGCGCTGGTACGGCCGCCTGTCCGAACCGAGCTTGTAGCGCGGGTTCCGCTCGGTGGCGAAGTAGAACTCC
>DEBR01000004.1 GCA_002348615.1 Candidatus Saccharibacteria bacterium UBA2951
TCTTACGAAGGGACGAATCAGCTTCCGCCTGCGAGACGAACGACCAGCAACAGCTGCGTAGTTCAAAATTAATCAAATTTAACTTAGGAAAGGATTTTTCGATAGCTCATGAAAGTTCGTGCGAGCGTTAAGAAAATCAGTCCCGATGACCAGCTGGTCCGTCGTAAAGGCCGACTACGCGTCATCAACAAGAAGAAACCTAAGAATAAGCAAAGGCAGGGTTAAGCATGGCTCGAATCTCTGGGGTAACCATTCCCGCTGAGAAACAAGTGCACGTGGCTTTGACGTATATTTACGGCATTGGTCCCAAGCACTCTCGAGACATCCTTGCGGCGGCAAACATTGAGCCGACCACTCGGGTGAAAAATCTCACCGAGGCAGAAGAACAGAAACTTCGTGAAATAATCGACCGCGATTACACGACCGAAGGTGATCTCCAACGTCTCGTAACTAACAACATTAAACGATTGAAAGATGTCGGCGCATACCGCGGGCTCCGTCACAAGGCAGGTTTGCCGGTGAACGGACAACGCACTCGTACGAATGCACGAACTCGTAAGGGTAAGGCTATCGCCGTCGGCGGAACTCAAAAGAAGGCCGCGTCTAAGACGTAGAAAGGAACTGATATATGGCAGAAGCAACCACTACTACCAAGCCTGCTGCTCGTAAGAAGCAGCGTCGATCAGTTCCTGCTGGTCAGATGCACGTTCAGGCATCATTCAACAACACGATCATTACCTTTACCGACAAAAAGGGTGCCGTTCTGTGCGCCTCTAGCGCCGGTGCCTGCGGTTTCCGCGGCAGCAAGAAGGGTACGGCGTACGCATCACAAGTCGCTGCTGAAAAAGCAGCCGAAATGGTGCAGAGCCTCCACGGCATGAAATCCGTTGACGTGTTCGTAAAAGGTGTCGGCCTGGGCCGTGACGCGGCAATCCGCGCGCTCGGCTCGTTCGACATCACCGTTGAAAGTATTAAAGATGTGACTGGTGTTCCACACGGCGGCCCACGTCCACGGAAGGCACGGAGGGTCTAGTATATGGCACGTGATTCATCACCTATCGTCAAACAGTCTCGCCGTGAGGGCTACGCCCTTCACCCGAAGGCTCACAAGATCCTTCTGAAGAAGCCGGGTATTCCTGGTCAGCACTCTGGTGGACGCCAAAGCAAACCGAGTCTGTACCAGATTCAATTGCGCGAAAAGCAAAAGGTTCGCCGTATGTACGGCCTGCTTGAAAAGCAATTCGCCAAGCTGATGAAAGAAGCCAGCCGCCGCCAAGGCCTTGCCGGCGAAAACCTGCTACAGCTTCTAGAACTGCGCCTCGACAACGTCGTGTATCGCTCAGGTCTGGCTACGAGCCGCCGTGCAGCACGTCAGTTGGTCGGTCACGGTCACTTCATGCTGAACGGCCGCCGCGTTGACATTCCGTCAATCCGCGTCAAAGCCGGCGACGTCATCACCGTTCGTGAAAAAAGCACCAAGAGTGGCTACTTCACGGCGATTAACGATGTCGTAGCGAACTCTATCCAGGGGCCGCTAAGCTGGTTGAAGAGCGACACGAAGAAGCTCAAAATTGAAGTTACCGGCCTGCCAAAGCGAGAGGAAGCTGAGGCTGATATTAATGAACAACTAATCGTCGAGTACTACTCGCGCTAACGTAACTAGGAGAACTACTATGTCAAAAGCTATTTCAAACCCTGCGCTGGCTGGCATCGATGAGCACTCTAACGTCAGTGCGACCTTCGACGTCGAACCGCTGCACGCCGGTTACGGCAACACGCTCGGCAACAGCCTGCGCCGTGTCCTGCTTTCAAGCATCCGTGGTGCTGCCATCGTCGCTTTCCGTGTCGAAGGTGCTACCCACGAATTCACGACCGTTCCAGGGGTTAAAGAAGATGTTGTCGACATCATGCTTAACCTGAAGAACGTCAAAGTAAAGGTTCACACCGACGAGCCTATTGAGCTTCGTCTTGAGAAAAAAGGTGCTGGCCCTGTCACTGCCGGAGACATCAAATTGTCTGCCGACGTTGAAATTGCCAACCCTGACCAAGTCATTGCGACGATTGACGACCCAAAGAAGTCTTTGGTTATCGACCTCGTCGTCGAAGCTGGTCGCGGTTACCGAACCATCGAAGAATCATCTAACACCCGTGTTCACAGTGACATGATTGCCCTCGATGCCGTCTTCAGCCCGGTACTGCGTGTCCGCTACAAAGTTGACCCGACCCGCGTCGGTCAAGAAACCAACCTGGACAAGCTTCGCCTTACCATCGACACCGACGGTACGGTTACCCCTAAGGAAGCTTTCGAGGAAGCTGCCGCGATCCTGGTTAACCAATACACCGCACTTGCCGGTTCGACTACCGTTGAAGCCGCTCCTGCGCTTGGTCAAGGCAGCGAAGACGACACCAGCGAGCTGAACACTCCGATTGAAGAACTGAACCTAAGCGCCCGCACCGCGAACGCCCTGGTCAATAACGATATCCGCACCGTTCACGACTTGGTCACACTGACCGAGCAGGACCTTCGCGAACTGAAGGGCTTCGGCTCTAAGGCGCTCGACGAGGTCAAAGACAAGCTAGCGGAGCTGGAGTTATAGTCTATGCATCGACACGGTTATAAAGGACGAAAGTTCGGCCGCGAACGCGACCAACGCCGCGCGCTCATGAAAGGCCTGGCAACCAGTCTGGTTGAACACGGTAAGATTGAGACGACGCTTCCTAAGGCGAAAGAGCTTGTCCGATACATTGAAAAGTTAATTACCAAGGCTAAGCGCGGCGACCTCGCGTCACGTCGTATGGTTATCGCTGGTCTGAACACCCAAGCAGCCGCTTTCAAACTGGTCGACGAAGTCGCGCCACAACTGAAAGGCCGCACTTCTGGCCATGTCCGCGTCAAGCGAACCCGCGTACGCTTAGGTGACGGTGCCGAAATGGCAACCATCAGCTTCGTCGACGAACTTAAGCCGGTAGCAAAGGAGAGCAAGTAATGAAGACTTATTCTCAAAAACCGACCGAAGTTTCTCGCCGCTGGATTCTGATCGACGCCAAAGACGCCCCCTTGGGACGCTTGTCGACTGAAATCGCGAAGTACCTGATCGGTAAGTACAAGCCGAGCTACACCCCGCACGTTGACGGTGGCGATTACGTCGTCGTTATCAACGCTAGCGAAACCGTAGTAACCGGTAACAAAGAAGAAGCTAAGATTTACTACCGCCACAGTGGTTTCCCAGGCGGTATCAAGGACGCAACCCTGAAGGAAGTCCGTGAAAAGTTCCCTGAACGAATCATTGAGAACGCCGTCAAGGGTATGCTGCCGAAGAACAAGCTGTCGGCAGACCGCATGCAGCGCCTGAAGGTATTTGCAGGCAGCGAGCATGCCCACACCGCACAAACCCCTGAGAAAGTAGAGGTTAAATAATATGGCTGATGCTAAATATGCCTACGGTCTTGGCCGTCGAAAAGCCGCCACAGCACGTGCCCGCCTATACAAAGGTAAAGGCAACGTAACGATCAACGACAAGCCGGCAGCTGAATACCTGAGTGGTAACAGCACCATGCTCGCCGAAGTCACTGACCCGTTAGCACTCGTCAACAAGCAAAAAGACTTTGACGTCACTATCCGCGTCAGCGGTGGTGGACTGGCAGGTCAGGTAGACGCGATCAAGCTGGCGATTGCCAAGGCTTTGACCGTCGAACACGGTGACCTACGTTCAACCCTGAAGAAGGCTGAATTCCTGAAGCGTGACCCACGCGAAAAGGAACGCAAAAAGTACGGTCTTCGTTCTGCGCGTAAGCGTGAACAGTACTCAAAGCGTTAGTCTAGACGCTACGTACAATAAAAACACCTCTACAAAGGGGTGTTTTTATATGAGAAGATAGAAACGATGTTAGATGAGTTAATCCATCGACGGTTCCATGTACCCTATACGCTGAATGTCGAGGAGCTACGTTCGCCTAAGAAACCGCGAATGACCGTTGTCATGTTACATGGCATCGGAAGCTCCACACTGATGTGGCAAAAAGTATCTGCCGAACTACCTTCCGACGTACGTGTCCTAGCAATAGACTTACTTGGGTTTGGTAAATCGCCTAAGCCGACATGGGCCACATATGACGTTGCCACACAGGTAAAGAGTGTCGTCAAAACGATGGTTCTTAATCGCGTGCCGTTAAAAAGCGTATTGGTGGGACATTCACTTGGTGCGCTCGTGGCCACAGAGGTCGCCGATATGATTCCAGCGTATGTTTCCGAATTACTCCTCATCAGCCCACCGATTTATCGTCCATCAAAAGGCAAAGGAATCGCCACCCAGCGCGAAGACGTACTTCGAGGTATATATAAGATAATGCACCGCTACCCTAAGAATGCCAAAAGAGCGCTCCTGTTAGCGCGGCGGTACTACGCGAAGCGTTCAGGCATCAATATTTCGCCCGAGCTCAACATCGACACCTTCTTAACGACTCTTCATGCCTCGATCGTTAATCAGAAGGCTGTTGAGCACCGTTTGTCTCAGCTCACCATTCCGGTCACCATACTGAGCGGCAGTCGGGACCCGTTGGTGGTAGGTAAGAATCTTCAGGATATTGCCCGTTCCAACGAACGAATCCATCATATTATTATCAAAAGAGCAGGGCACAACGTGGTCAAAGTCATGAGAAGTGCCGTGGTTGAGCAGCTTCAAGCCATAACGACACCATCAAAAAGCGTATAAATACTATATTTAAGGATAAGGTATACTGAATGTAATGACTAAACCTGTTATTCTGACCGGCCTTCGCGCCAATAACGACCTGACGCTTGGCAACTATTTTGGCGGGATGCTGCCAATCATTGATACGGCGAAGACACGCTCTGATGAATATCAGATCAATATGTTCATTCCGGACCTACATAGTTTCACTACCCCGACTGACCACTCACAGTTATATGAGCAGATTTTACAGACTGCAAAGCTGTTCGTAGCCGCCGGATTGCCAATCGATAACGAGAACATTCATTTGTATCGGCAAAGCCATGTATCCGCACATAGCGAGCTGACATGGATCCTGGATTGCTTTACCGGCTTTGGACAAATGAGCCGAATGACACAGTTTAAGGACAAATCTTCTGACAAAGATGACGTGAGCGTCGGCCTATTTAACTATCCGGTACTCATGGCAGCCGATATTCTGCTATATGGCGCAAGATACGTGCCTGTCGGCGACGATCAGACCCAACACCTTGAATTTACCCGCGACATTGCAGAGCGTATGAATACACGGTTCGGTAATCTATTTACCGTGCCGGAACCTGTCAAAAAGCAGCACGCTTTCTTTGGGAACGACCAAGGGCTACGTATTATGGACCTCGTCGACCCGACGAGAAAGATGAGTAAATCTGCTAATAGTGAAAAAGGCGTCATATTCTTAAGTGATGACCCTTCGGCCGCGGCAAAGAAAGTCATGGGCGCGACTACCGATGACAAAGCGTTCGTCGCCTTTGATCCGTTGGAACAGCCTGGAATCAGCAACCTATTGCAAATCAGTGCGCTTCTTGCAGGCGAACCGCTCGAAACAGTCATTGAACGACATGCCGGTCAAACACGATACGGTGATTTCAAGAGTGAAGTCGCAACACAGGTAAACGATTTCTTAATTCGTTTCCAGACCAGTCTTGCGAACGTGGATGAAGCTACCGTTATTAAGAAACTCGAACAGTCCGAAGCCGCCATGAATATTCAGGCGGGCGAAACGCTCTACAAAGTCCAACAAGCGGTTGGTCTGCGACCGAAGGCTTAGCTCATGCGACTCGACGCATATGTCGCCCAGTACTGGCCGGAGCAGTCACGTTCCACATGGCAAAAGCTGATCGAAGCCGGCCACGTGACAGTGAATGGTCAGGTAGTTACCTCTGTAAAATACGATCTTGGTGAAGATGATTATGTCAGCGTCAAACAACCGGAAGCTCCTGACCACTCCGATAAAACGCTCCCGATAATCTATGAAGACGAGAACGTTATCGTTATTAGTAAGCCCGTTGGTGTTCTCACGCACAGCAAAGGCGCCTTGAACGACGAGTTTACAGTGGCGGAATTCGTACGATCAAAAACAACCTATAAATCGGATACGAACCGTCCTGGAATCGTACACCGATTGGATCGTGCGACTTCGGGTGTACTGCTCTGCGTCAAGAACGACGAAGCCGCGAGTTATATATCGAAACAATTCTCACAACGAACCCTAAAAAAGCGCTATGCTGCCGTTACTAGCGGTGTCCCGGTTCAGCAGGAAGCCGTGATCGACCTTCCTATTGGTCGAAATCCGAACGTTCCAAGTACGTTCAGGGTCGATGCCGGTGGTAAACCCGCCCAAACTTACTATGTGGTAGCGGAACATTCCGACAAACATACGCTTATACGCCTGGAGCCGAAAACGGGCCGTACGCATCAATTACGTGTCCACTTGGCATACATTCAATGTCCTATCGTAGGTGATGAAGTGTATGGCACCGAAAAAGCAGACCGCATGTACCTACACGCGGAACAACTTGAGGTTACCCTGCCTGGCGGCGTTCGAAAAACCTTTACTGCAGAGATTCCGGCCGAATTCAGACGAAAGGCGAGCGAATGAAACTATATCTAAGCGACGTCACACGTAAATTCGTCGAAGATTTTAGTCAGTCGCTCCCGCACGCAGTCTTACTTACTGGATCAGTCGGTGTAGGACTGGGCGCTCTTGCCAAGCACCTGACGGATTCGAACGGCACTCTACTTGTGAGCGTCGCACCCGAGGTCAAACGGACAGGTTCTTTGGCTGCAATTTCGATTGAACGCATTCGCGAACTGTATACCGAAACCCGTTCACGCCAAAATACGCCGAGTTTCGTTATTATCGACGATGCCGATGCTATGACCACGGCAGCGCAAAACTCTTTGCTGAAACTGCTCGAGGAACCGAACGAATCGATTCATTTCATATTGACGTCACATTCTCCAGATCGGCTCCTCCCGACTATCCGTTCCAGGGTCAGGACATTGGCCGTACCGCCACTTACAACGCTGGAAAGCCGTCGGTTGCTCCACTCTATTGGCATAAAAGACGAGTTGGCGGAGCAGCGGCTGCTATTCGTTGCCGATGGACTACCGGCCGAATTGAAGCGCCTGGCTGAGACCGATAGTGATTTCAAGGAACTGTCAGAACGGGTGAATAAGGCGCGGCGATTGATTGAAGGTAGTACCTATAGCCGTCTGGCTGCAGTACAATCCCTGTCGGAAGATCGCGCGGCAACGCTGAAAGTCATAGAAACGGTCATATTATTGCTACGTAGGTCATTAGCTAACAATCCAGACCAAGCCACCCTTCAGTTTATTGACCGATTACTTAGTGCTTCGGAGTCCATTCGCGCCAATGGTCACGTGCGGCTTCATCTAGCGGCCGCAGTGGTGAATTAATGGTATAATTGAGTAACAATGCTAGGACTTGTTCTTCTTGCACTTATTGCAGCGTGGGCTCTCTATCAACGTCAAACGATAGCCGAGGTCACACTTGAGCTCCCTTCACGGCTGACTGATAAATTGGACCGTTTGTGGGACATTGCCCAAGAAAGCTTGCGCGATAAGAAATACCTTCGTGCCGAAAAAGCTCTGCTGACGATTCTTCGTGTCGACGAGCGGAACGCCACTGCGTACAACCGGCTAGGCATCCTTTATTCAAAGCAGCAGGCGTTCCAAGACGCCATTGAATGCTTTGAGATCGCCCAAAGCCTTGAACCGAGCGCGTCAAGCCTGCATAACGTTGGACTGATTTACTACGAAACCGAGCAATACGACAAAGCGGCGCTGGCATTCGAGCAAGCGCTTGGCATGGAGGAAGACTTAGCCGCGCGTCATATCGCCTACGCCAAAGTGCAAGAGAAGCTTGGAAATAACAAACGTATGATTACAGCGTTGGAACGGGCGGTCGAACTTGAAAAGAACCCGCAGACGCTTACTATTTTGGCGGACGCTTATGACAGAGCTGGACAATCCGAGCTATCTGCCGACCTTCGCGAGCAGGCAGCAAAGCTTATCGTTCCTGAAGGGCAGCCAAAACGGGTTAAACAACCACGTCGCGTCGTAATGTAACCTTGAAACAACAGGTTTACTAAGGTAAAATAGCCTTTGTGCCGCTTTAGCTCAGTTGGTTAGAGCAACTGTTTTGTAAACAGTAGGTCCTCGGTTCGAGTCCGAGAAGCGGCTCCATATTAACAACCAGGATATGCCGGAGTCGTCTAGTGGCAATGACAGGAGACTGTAAATCTCCCGCTTTTTAGCTTCGTAGGTTCGAGTCCTACCTCCGGTACCATTTTTTTTGCTTACGGACACGCCGTCGTAGCTCAGTTGGTAGAGCGCATCCATGGTAAGGATGAGGTCTCGGGTTCAAGCCCCGACGATGGCTCCATTTTTATGCACCACTAGCATAATTACAGGAATTGTGCTATAATGATATGTAATTAAGGTAATAAATCTAAAGAGAGCGAAATGGCAAAGAAGAACACGAAACGAAAGCTTGTTGGTCTTGTCAGTGAACTGACAGGTCACCGTACGTACTACACAACTAAAAATACTCAGAACACCCCTGATAAGATTGAGATCAAAAAGTACGACCCAATTGCTCGTAAGCACGCGTTATATGTTGAAACCAAGAAGAACCTTGGCCGAAACGAAGTCAAAGCCCGTAAGAGCTAATCTGAATCAATACGATTTTCAATCAGCCGGTATCCTACAGATGCCGGCTATTTTGATCAATCTGTTTCGCAAGCCAAGCGCCGTTTTGCAGCATAGTGTCGAGCAGATCAGCCGTTAGATGAGGTTTTTCGGAATACAGATAAAGCGCCTGTTCCGTGACTTCCATGACTACTCCTTTGAAGTGATCCGCGATCGTCTCGGCGATCTCCGGCGTGATCAAGCGTTCCATCACTACTGAATGCGCAGGCGTGACATACGTACTGAAATATGACGTAAAGCTAGCAGGGTATTCGTGAGTAGCACCGAGAGTAATAGCTTGGAGGGTTGGGTATTTCGTGGCGAGTAGTTCGTGGAATCCAAGGCCATGTTTTGAAGAACCAATGAAAAAATGGGGGATGTCGGCGGATGCTTTAAGATCAAACTCCATAATATGCCAAATGTGTCGTTTGCCTGACTTCAATACATCTGAACGCTCTACGAACATAACGTCATAGGTGTCGTAGGTTCCGATACAGTAGTGGTCGTCGACATGCTTAGTACTAACAGTAAGTCCGCGCACAATATGGTGCTCGTCACTACGTTGGCTGACATATCCGAAATACACCATACCGGATCGATCAGCAAAATCAATTACCGTGCGTCGAGTAGCGTGAGTCGAAGGCAGCAGGCTACGGGGGACGATTCGGGTGAGCTTACCCATGCTATTTGCTTCCTTTGCGATCACTTATATCTAGCAGTGTGGCCATATACTCCGCGTGAGTCCAGACCAAAGGGGAAACTGATACGGATACGCCAGTGTCCGGGTCAAATTGTTCGCCGAGCATACCAGATTCGTCTGCCATTGAGTGGACCCAGCTAACGATTTCGTCCGCCAACATATCGTCTCCTGTTTCGTTAGCGTATTGTGCGGCCCATAGTGATGGGATGAACCAGGGGTTGCCCACTGAGTCTGGACGAGTGCGATGGTAGTTATCATGTTCGTACCTGGGCAAGCCGTAGCCGTGCTTACCGAGTTTAAAAGTACTTCGAAGCGTTTCAAAGCTATTTTTTACTTCGTCACTATCAAGACTGAATAAGCCAAACATGAATGCCCCGAAAAAGCTTGAGTTGTCAATTGTTTCGTCGTACCCAATTCGTCCGTCTTCGCAACGTATGCCTTTATAAAAAACTTGGCGAGACCTGTTATATAGGTGTTTATGTGCGGCCTGCTGAATATCATCGGCAGCCGAACGCCATTTGACGGCAGAATCGGAATCTTCCGCTGTCTCCGCCAGCTCTGCAGCGGCCAGCAACGCGCCATACACGACTGCGGTGGTATATGTCGTCGTCATGAAATTTTCTTCCCACAGGTCGTACGACGGTTTAGGCAAGCAGGTTGACTCGTCAATATAATCGGCCAAAAAATCTGCCATTTTTTTGATAAAGCTGTCATAAAATTCTGTCAGCAGTTTCGAGTCCTTCTGAACACCATAGAATTGACTGAACATGAATAGCGTCAGCGCGGTTTCGTCTTCTTGAATCGGTGGAGCACTGACATCTCCATGTACATACGGGTGCCAACTTGAGCCTAGTGAGCCGTCCGCGAGGTATTTATGCATTAGGTAACCGGATTGGTGAAGTGCCCGCCGGCAAAACTCGAAAAACCGCAAGGGTTCGGACGTATAACCAAGCCGAATTAAGGGCCATAATGCGAAAGCACCGTCACGTGGCCAACAATATGCATAGGCGTCGCGCGCGTAGTTAAGCATGGACGTGTCGGTGGTTGCGATTACCGCCCCCCGCTTATCGATATTGGCCTTTACAACCATGGCGCTGTGTATGAACGATTCTCGTAGCTCAGGAGCCATGACCTTACTGGCCAATCTGACCGGTTCCAGCCATTCGTACCACCATTCGGCAGTTGAGCGTATGAAATGTTCCGGACCGTGTTCTTGCACTGATTTATGTATATAAAGAGCCTCTCGTATTGAAGTCCCTGCGGCAATCCAATAATGTACACGTGAGGAATCATGAGCAGCTATGTTCATAGAGAAACGTATTATAGAATCGACGCGCCCATGCTCGACGTTACTACCACTTAATTCACCGTCATCAGCGTCACGGTAGGTACCCTCGCGGCCCTCGATACCGAATATACCTACGGAATGCTGGTCAAACGGCTCACCTGAAGCATACTCCCCGGCAATGACGAACGCCCGCCTTCCGCGGTAATGAAGTAGCGCGTTACTGTCAGGTAGGTACTGCGCGGTGTCGGTGTTGCTGCGAGAATCGCCGATTGCGAAGGCCTGGTGCATGAACAGGCGTATATTACGCTCCTGGTCTGCGGTGTTAATGACGTGTACATTACGAATAAATACGCTGACCGAGGTGTCAATGACATCGTCGAACTCTAAAATAATACCGATTGCGGGGTTATGCGCCCGCGTATGCCCGATCAACGCCCCCGTCGCCGTGCGCATACGGACGTGCCACGTGCCGTCGTCAAGCCATGATATCTTTCCGTCGACCCAGACGCCCACTTTATGGCGCAGGTTGGAACCGGCGCTATGGTTTTCAAAACCGACGTAAGGAAAATAGAAATCATGTACCAAACCGAACTGGTTAAGTCCGACGTGCAGTTCTCCGTTGGACAGTAGTATCGGTCTGCCCATCAGAAGCCTCCGTGTGAGCTGGAATGGTACGCCATCAAGCGGTAGCGAAGGTCGCGGACGGTGTTCATGAGATAAAGGAATGCGTCGTATGGCGAATCGTACGGACTGAAATAGGCATGCACGTCGCCGTCTTTGAACCATTTCGTGCACATATAGTAAACATGGTCAGATGTCTGCAGTTTTCGCCAGTCGGAAATAAGAAGCATATCACCGGACCGGATGATATCATGTTCAAGATTGTACAGATACCGCATGAATTCCTGCTGCATACCATTACCAAGCCAAGCTGTCAGGTCCCGCTCGGTGTCAGCCCAAGTTACGGTGTAGGGCATAGATACTTCACCACTTGGTTCAAACGTTTCGGCTGCCTGGGTGACGGTGTAGAAGACTACGTCACCGCGGTTGGCCCAACGGCCGACTAGATCACCGAAGAAGTCGAAGATACCGGTGTCTTCCCACTGGTGTTCACCGAATGTTTCATAGTCCATGAACAGATTGATCGTGTCGCCATCTTCAAGCGCTGCATTAAGCCATTGCTCGTAGGAATCGGCATGGAGCGGCCATTGCTCCCATGCTTTGTTGCCGAATCGAAACGCTACGTCATCACTTAGGCGGTAGTTCTTTGTAAGTAAACGAATGGTTTCTGTCCCGACTGGCCGGTAGACGGCATTCGGCGTACGACCACCCAAGACAGGGTCCCATCCTTCGGCAAGTACCGCTTTGTAGCCAGCTTGGTCAGCCCAAGCTGCGAGTTCGTCATTATACGCGAGCTCCGTATTACGAAACGCCGTCGGGGTGACGCCGAATACGCGTTCGACCATTTCGCGGTGCTGTGCGACCTGGCGTTCAAATTCCGGGCGTGAATAAAAGAAAGCCAGTGAATGGTAATACGTTTCAGATACGATTTCCACCCGTCCGGTCCTGACCAGTTCTTTGAAATCTTCAAGCACATCAGGCGCGAATGCTTCGGCCTGCTCTACGAATGTTCCGGTTATACTGAGGGACAGCTTGAAGTCGTCGTGCTCGTTCAGCAGCTTCTTTAGCAGCCGGTTCATTGGGCGATATGATTTTTCAGCGACTTTTTCAAAAACGCGCCGATTGTTGCGGTCATCAGCGTTATTGCCATCAAAGTAGTCGTGGTGTTGGGCGGTATCGAATACCGAGTAGTCGCGGACACGCCATGGCTGATGGACGTGTAGGTAAAGCGTTACGCCTTTTTTACTCATGCGGCCACTCCATGCAGCAGTCGTCGGTAAAGTGCCAAGCAGCGCATGGCGACGTCGTCCCACGACAGGCGAGTGTATTCACGCTTTATATTCCTTTTAAGCTCACTTTTTAGGCCTTCAGATGCCGCGATGGCAATCATTTGGTCAGCTAAGCGGTCGATATCCCAAAAATCATAGCGAAAAATGTGTGACAGCACTTCGCCCACGCCCGATTGTTTGGAAATTATCAGCGCGTTGTCGTGATGTGCGGCTTCAAGGGCGGTGAGTCCGAACGGTTCCGAAACCGAGCTCATGACAAAGATGTCGGCAACGGTATACGCGTCACGCCAGCGCTGGCCACGTACAAAACCGGTAAAGAACACTTTGTCTGCAATACCTAAGTCAGCGCTAAGTCGTAACAGTTCGTCGCGCTGTTCGCCGTCGCCTGCAAGCAGGAACACCAGTCTATCGTACCGCTCCGACGCGCGTGCTGCCGCGCGCATGAAGTGGATCAAACCCTTTTGAACGGTGAATCGGGTGATCGTCGCTGCGACCGTGTAGCCTTCAGCTTTTAAATATTCAAGGTACTTGTACGTCTGGTCGTCATAGTTGTAACCATCCATAACTGAGGCATCGAACGCGTTATGCATAACCTCGACCTTATCAGCTGGAATCCGGTAGCGATGTACGATTAGGCCCTTCGTAATCTCAGACACGGCTATGATTCGATCGGCCATCAGAAGGCCCTGTTCTTCAATTTCGTGGACGAGCGGGTTGCCGTACCCACCGGCCCGGTCAAACTCGGTCGCATGGACATGGACGATAAGCGGCGCTCCGGTAATTTCCTTTGCTTTGATGCCGGCTTCAATCGTTAACCAATCGTGAGCGTGGATGGCGTCCGGCCGATTATCCCTGACGTGTGATTCAACGAATTCGATGTATTTGGCTTGAACATCCCGAATATCGTGCAACCCTTCGCCAGGTTTACGGTGCAATGCGTCAGTGATCGACCCAGAGGCGTCGTACGCGCCAAGACCGTTTCGTTCAAGTGGTCCAAGCTTCGTGGCGGCATGTATCCGCATAAAGGATGTATCAGGATGTTCTGCCGAGTAGGGCAGAACGAAGTCGATAGAAGAACCGGCCAGTGCCAACGCCTTGCTCATGTAATAACAAGCGACGCCGAGTCCACCACTGTTGTGCGGCGGAAGCTCCCACCCAAGCATCAGTATGTTCATTACGCTCTCCGAGTACACCTTGTGGTGGTACGGCGGCCCCCTCTACGATTAATCTTGTCAGTATTATAGCTTTGAGCTTATGTTTTTTTCAAGGGGTATCGTCACTTTGAATCTCGAGTGAATTTGATACAATAAAAGGAATGAACGATCAATTCTTCGAGCGGGCAGGCCGTGAACTGTCCAACTTCTTCACGACGGGTAACCCCTACAGGTCGCTACTGATACTCATCGCGTCGCTCCTTATCAGTTATTGGCTGAGCCGATTCGTGGCACAATTTATCGTGTTTATTGCCCAAAAAGTCGCGGTGCGGTCTGATAATGAGTCAGATATTACCAAGTCCATCCGATTACGACAGGTAGAAACGTACCTAGGCGTAGCAGTCGCGATTGTTCGGGTGGTTATAGTGGCCGTCGTAGCCTACATCGCTTGGCGAATTTTGAGTCCGGTTGAGAGCAAGGCGATAGGTGGCAGTGGGGCTGCCGCAATTGGAGCCAGCGCCGTATTTATCGTGGTAGCAAGTCAGACGATTGGTCCGCTCCTTCGTGACATTACCGCCGGTGCGACAATCATAATTGAGCAGTGGTTTAAGGTGGGGGACTACATTAAGGTCGAATCATTTTGGAACGTAACCGGCGTTGTAGAACGCCTTACGCTGCGTTCCACAAAATTGCGAAGCCTTAGTGGTGAAGTTGTGTGGATTCATAATCAAAAAATCGACGCCGTACACGTAACGCCGAACGGTGTTCGTACCCTTGCTGTCGACGTGCTTGTAAATGACAAAGAGATTGGCGAAAAGCTGGTCCGGAACGTCATTGGGCGGCTTCCCACCGGCCCTATGATGATCGCTGAACGCCTGCGTATCGTAGAAACGGCAAAATGGAGCGATGAACTTTGGATGATGACGGTGCAGGGCAAGACCGTGCCCGGTCGCGAATGGCTGATTGAAAACTACTTCGTGTCAGAGCTTCAAAAAGAAAACTCCCGTGTTCAAAAGAAGAACCGTGCCATGGTCTCCGACCCGATCGTACGCTATGCCGACCCAGTGACGGAGCGCCGGTTCCGTCGCGCCGTCCGCGTGCAGCAACAGAAGTAGAATCCATCGGCTATATCTGTTACAATCTATCAACGTACAGCACTATAGGGGCATAGTACAACGGCTAGTATATGGGTCTCCAAAACCTAGGATCGTGGTTCGATTCCACGTGCCCCTGCCAAGAAAAATGAGTCACATTTGTGGCTCATTTTTCTTGATTAGACATCGTGAACCGAACCATATCGACTCAGTCGATTGGTTCGCGTACTGTCAAATCTCTGATTTGCACAGTATCTAGCCGATGGTGGCGCTAGAATAGCGCTATCATCGAAGCGTCGGACACGTGCCTGCGTCTCTTGCATAGAGATTATCTGATACTATGAAGCCATGAAAAATGTCCAAAAGTGGAAAATAATACGACCACCGTTACATCGTAATTTTCAGGTTCCTACTCGCAGGGAACTCCTAGGTGTAGTCAGGGGCGATTCAGTCAAACTCATTTTTGAGGACGATAATGGTGATGGTGAACGAATGTGGGTGACAGTCACCGATTGCTCAAATATAGACCAGTGGGAGGGAACCCTTGATAATGATCCTATAGGGCACTATACCTCTCCGAAGCTGAAGTATAAAACTAAGCTCAAGTTTCATCCATATAATGTTATCGACATATGGCCCGCTGAGACAGCCAGTGAAATACCCTCTTTTGAACCTGAACCTATACCTCCAGATGCTACGGAAAATCGCACGAGCATTCCATGGTATAAGCAGCCTCAGTACCTGGTTCCAATTGGCATTGGTCTGCTTGGTGCATTTACTACGATCGTCGCAGCTTTTATAGGTTAGAGGCTAAATCCAGCAGCCAATCCTAGACACTCAAAAGTAATTAAGCGCTTAGATTAGCAATTGACTTTCTCGCATTTCTGCATTATTCTTCACATTTTTCAGGCACACCGCAGAGTATAATCGCCGTACGATCCGCGATTTTGCGGACAGCTACGGGAGGTAGATATGTCGTTCAAACGTATGGTCCATAACAATAGCCTTGTAATTACACTGTTCGGTATTTTTTTCGCCACGATTATCGGCATGAGTATTGCCGGGTGGGTCAACAATAACGAAACGCTTGCAGCGCACTCGCAGCCGACCGAAACGTACATTGAATTCATTGCGAGCGGTGAATTTATTGAGGGTGTCTTTGAAAACTGGGAGAGTGAGTTTTTACAGATGTGGGCGCTTATCATACTGACTGTCTTTTTGCGACAAAAAGGATCAGCGGATTCGAAGCCGATTCGGGGTAAGACTCCGCAAGATACCCGTCCGCGATACAGGCTGTCGAACGCAGAGGATTGGACCCACAGACTCACTGCCGTACGTCATACGGTATATAGCCATTCTTTAGGACTTGCGATGCTCGCGTTGTTCATACTATCTTTCAGCCTGCACGCGGCAGGGGGAACAGCTGCTTACAATGAAGAGAACGTGGCGCATGGCGAGGACAAAGTTTCTGTCGGCACTTATGTTACCACGCCACGGTTCTGGTATGAATCACTTCAGAACTGGCAAAGCGAGTTCCTAGCGGTCGGCACACTACTGGTGCTATCAATCAAGCTACGTGAACGTGGTTCACCGCAGTCAAAACCTGTCGGTGCTCGATATGACCATGAAACAGGGTAGTCCTACTGGCCCGTCGTTGGCTGTACGTTCGTACCGCCGCCAGATGAACCGCTACCAAACATACCGAAGTCGCCGCTCATGAAGAACAATGCGACAAGAACTAGAATGACGACCAACGCGACGATCCATCCGAACGAGCTGTGATCTTTATTACCTTCAACCACTACGGTTTCACGTTTTTCTTCAACCATATTCCTCCTTGTTAGGTGACAGACCCATGGTATATTCATTGGTCGCCGCGCAAAGTGAAGAATATTACAAATATATTGAATCCTTCGCTCAGCGAAATTTCAGTTTTCATACCTATACTAGTGTGAAAGTAGTTGTACATGCCACTACGGAAGTGGTATAATACAAACACAAGATCGGAGGACGCTGACGTGGACGATGAAGAATCAGTAAACAAAGCCCCTATTTCCGACGACTTCAAGCAACGGATCAGTCCTTACGAACTGCTTATGCGACAAAGCCGCAAAATGGGCGGACTCGCGACCAGAACGTACGACGTCACCAAAGAATTCCTGAAGCAAGACGTGTCTGTTCTTCACCCAGACAGAGTGCTTTTCGGCAACCGTGGGCTAAAGCAACGCCAATTTGATAACGCAGAAACCTCGAACCGTGACGATGCACCGCAAGGAAACGGGAAGAGTATTGAAAGCGATGAGAACAAACCTGGAAGTGACAGCGCCAAAGCATCCCAAGGTATTCGCGAAAGCGAGGAGCGTGACCAGAAGACATTAGATCCGCGGGAAGGTCTTCGGAAGATCGTTAAGAAGTCGCACCAACTGCTTGCAAGCTGTCAAACGGTCATCTTACCTATGAATCTGTTCCCGGACTCGGTCACCGTCGACCGTACCAAGGTGACAATTACGAAACGTGCGTTCTTTTGGACGTCGAGCGTGATTAGTATTCGTATCGAAGACGTCTTAAACGTCGCATGTAGCACCGGGCCGATCTTTGGCTCGCTTATTATTTCGAGCCGCGTCATGAATTCGACCGACCATTATGAGATTGATTATTTTTGGCGAAAGGACGCGCTTTACTTGAAACAGCTGATTCAGGGGTACGTCATTGCGCAGCACAACCAGATAGAGACCTCACACCTCAGCCGCGATGAATTGGTCAAGACGCTGCTTGATCTGGGCAACGATTCAGACTACTAAAACGTATCTGTCAAGTTTGATATACTAGCTTCATATGAAGTCTCTTCAGCTGGATCGGCCGCACGCCATTATCGTCATTGGCATACAGGGAAGCGGCAAGACATTTTTTGCCGAAAAGTTCGCGAATACGTTCAACGCGCCATTTATTGAGCAGGCGATGTTTGATGATGCTTCGTCGAGCGAAGCGAATGCCAAGGCACTAATGACCAGCATGCTGAAAGAAATGCTAAAGACGGGTCGATCAATCGTCGTCGAGCTTGCTCTCTCAACAAAGAGCGAACGTGCCGACATATCAAAACAGCTCAAACAGGCAGGTTACGCGCCGCTGTACGTATGGGTGCAAGTCGATACCGAAACCGCCATGGCGCGATCACATCGCGCTTCGGGAATTAACGCCGATGAATATCAAGGTCGCATGCGTCGTTTCACGCCTCCACATCAAAGTGAACACGCGCTTGTTATAAGCGGAAAACACACGTTTGCAACCCAGGCCAAGGCAGTGCTACGCAAAATTTCCGGTCCTCGTAACACCTCCGAGCCTCCGCACCGCAGCCAACCGCAGCGTGGCCAAATCATCGTACGGTAAACGTCATGCCGCAGATCGACGATAAAGAATTCGGTCCTGTCACCGTCAGGCGAACGTCGCGGTCACAATCGATGAGGGCGACGGTTGCTCCTAATGGTTCGCTGCGTATATCCGTGCCGGCGTACGCACCGCTTTTTATGGTTCGCCGGATGATTTCCGGCTCACGCCCTCAGCTTCGGAAGCTGCTTGAAACACGACCAACGCTTTCGCTGTATGATGGGATGCCTATAGGTAAAAGTCATAGCCTAACCATCAGACAAGGTCCTACTATGAGTATTCGTAGGACAGGACAGCGGTTGATCGCGAGCCTGCCACCCGACTATTCTGCCGAAAACCCAGAGATTCTAAACGCCGTTCGCTCCCAGATGCAGACCATTCTTCGTCGAGAAGCCAAGCATTATTTGCCACGACGTATTGAATATTTGGCGAAAACGTACGGATTCGAGTTTACTTCGCTTCGGTTCTCTCATGCCAGCACCCGCTGGGGAAGTTGTAGCCAAAAAAAGGCGATAAGCCTGAATATCGCACTTATGAACCTATCGTTCGAGCTCATCGATTATGTGCTTGTACACGAGCTTGCTCATACGAAACATCTCAACCATTCGGCATCGTTCTGGAGCGAGGTCGAACGGGCAGATCCCGACTATAAAATTCACCGTAAACAGCTAAAGGCCTACTCACCGGGCATTTAATCGGTATAATGACGGTATGGAAACGGGTGGATCTGATCACGAGCAAATTCTTACGATCGTGAATAACCTTGCTGACGCGGTCTTCAGCATTGATATGAAGGGTATTATTCGACTTTATAATGCTGCCGGTCTGAATCTGCTCGACACGAACACCAGTGTCGAAGGAAAACGCCTGAATGACGTATTCAAACTTGAGGACGAATCAGGCACCGCGGTAGATTTGTTCGCCCAGATTAAAGACGTCCGCGTAGTGACAGTGAATGATTCGCTCCGCATGCGTACCGGTGACGATATCATGCGGCTTGAGCTAACCTACGCACCCATCAGAAGTAGTTACTCCAAGACCGATCCGTCCGGAACGAGTCAGGGCTATATCCTTATCGCACGCGATGTTACGCGCCTCAAAAGCCTCGAGGAAGAGCGGGACGAATTTATTAGTGTCGTCAGTCATGAGTTGCGTACGCCGGTGACTGTCGCCGAAGGGACGATTAGTAATGCGCAGCTAATGGTCGAGCGTGATGTATCTGATAAAAAAGCTCTTGAAGCCAGCCTGAAAGAAGCGCATGAACAGGTAATTTACCTCGCGAAGATGGTAAACGACCTTAGCACGTTGTCACGCGCCGAACGTGGCGTAGCTTCCGAAGCAGAAAAAATCGATGTAGCCGAATTAGCGCATGACCTGTTCGCAGAGTACCACCCAGAAGCCGAAAAGGCCGGGCTGCACTTCAACTTGGAACTTAGCCCGCGGCTTGGTCACGTCATGGCGAGCCGGCTTTATCTCCATGAACTTCTTCAGAACTTCATTACCAACTCGATAAAATACACGCATGAAGGCGGTATTACGCTTCATATATCAAAAAAAGCTGGAACGGTTGTTTTTGAAGTGTCTGATACCGGAATTGGCATTAGTAAAAGCGACCAGGCAAAGGTATTTAATAAATTTTATCGTTCCGAAGATTATCGAACGCGTGAGACGAGTGGTACGGGGTTGGGCCTTTACGTAGCACGTAAGCTGTCAAAAAAAATGGGAACGTCGATAACGCTTAAAAGCCGTTTGAACCACGGTTCGACGTTCAGCTTCAGTCTACCATCTGCTTGATATTATTCGTTTAACTTCAATGCGTCGTGGTTGTTCGGCTGCGCATTAACCGGACGACCCTTCCATGTAACCGTTCCGAAACGGTAGGTAACGAAACTCATGATTAGTAACATAACTTCTTGAATGATGAGGAGCGGCCAAATCATCGCCCGGAATGTCCGCGCTAGGCCGCCATATGTCTTGAAGGTGTACAAGAAGAACGTTACATATGACACCAGAACCAGCGAGAACGACCATAGGAATATACCTAAGTTCGTTATCGACCAGGCATTTATCGCGAATGGCAGAAACGTAAAACATAAGAACAGAACGCAGACCAACCACGAACCAAAGCTTCTGCCGCTGGCAGGATAATAAAGCCGAATTGCCGTTTCTTCTTGTGACGTAAGGCGTTTTTCGATACTTACACCTAGGTCGCGAGTGCCGATCAGGTACCAATACAACCGTTGGCGCTGAAGCTGCCTCGCGAGATGGCGTTCCGGACGAACTGAATACCCATAATTCTTTAAGCCTACGCCTAGCTCTTCAAGTTTGCGGCGCTCCACCATCCAAAGGGCACTTGACGCAGGCGGGCTTTTACGGCTCGCGAGGAGCAGCTCCCAATGGTAACGCATGGTGCCGAACAAGGCGCTTGCATGGTGGCTGTCTTCGCGTCTAGGGAGCACAGATAACATTGACCGCTTGTTGGCGATGAGTTGGCGCATGAGCTTCGTTATCGTTTCCGGACGGATGGCCGTATCGACATCAAGGAACAACACATAGTCGCCGCTCGTCTCATCAATCAACGTCTGGTAGGCATGATTCTTCCCGAGCCAGCCGGATGGGAGTGGTGAACCGGCGATGAAGCGAACGCCGGCACCGGCGAACGATTTGATAATGAGCGACGTGTCGTCGGTGCTGCTATCGTCTAGCACGAGGATTTCAAGCTTCGGATAATCGCTTTTGAGCACCCGTTCCAAACATTGGGCAAGCGCATGGGTTTCATTTCGTGCCGCGATACAGATAGACACGCTTGGAACATCATCATCGTTGATAGCTACCCGTTCGAGTGGTCTATATGTGAAGCGGTTGAGCGCCCATACTGTCCTGAATAGTAATGTAAGGGCAGCAAGCGTGGACAGAAGAAGTAAACCATACGTAAGCACATTCGTATTGTACCATTGACGCTGACCCCTGTATGCGCTATCATGGTATTGACAGTCTGCAAGCAAGCAGACTTTTAAATTGGGAGAAAACGAGTGAGCAACGAAAAGACCAAGGTGACTCGCATTAGCGCCAGTGATGACACGAAGTTGGCAAAAAAGCCAAAGTCGGCGTCCGTGGCGAAAAAAGCGGAATTAGCAAAAGCCGCTCCTCGTACTAAGCGTTCCTACGGCATCCTTGGTCGCATCGGCGGATACTTCAAGGGTGCGTGGGTCGAACTCCGCCAGGTGCACTGGCCAACCCGCCGCGCGACTTGGGGGCTAACACTCGCGGTTCTAATGTTCTCGGCGTTCTTCGTCGTTTTCATTACGCTGCTCGACGCTGGATTTAAATTCGTATTTGAACAAATTTTGAGATAAGGAAGTAATAAGAGATGAGCAAAAACCGTTACGATTCAACTAGGCAGTGGTACGCCGTACATACCTACAGCGGCTACGAAGAAAAAGTTGCCGACAGTATTCGCCAACGTATCAACGCCGTCGACATGGCCGACAAGATCTTTGACGTCATGGTACCGAAAGAAAAGCAAATCCAGATTAAGAACGGCAAGCGCAAAGTCGTTGAAAGCAAGATTTTCCAAGGATATGTGCTGGTCGAAATGAAGTTGACCGACGAAACTTGGTACATCGTTCGTAATACACCTGGAGTGACCGGCTTTGTCGGCTCGGGCACTGAACCGACTCCTGTTTCTGATGGCGAAATCAGCAAGATCAAAAAGCGCATGGGCGTCGAAGACCCGAAGCACCACATCGACTTTACGCCCGGCGAAGTCGTGTCAATCACCGACGGTCCGTTCAAGGGCTTTGACGGTGCTATTTCTGAAATCGATGCTGTCAAGGGTAAGATCCGTGTCATGGTCAGTATGTTCGGTCGTGATACACCGGTTGAACTTGACGCACTTCAAGTAAAAAAGGTCTAGTTCCGATGGAGCAGCAGCGAAAAGCTTACGACGCACGTCTAGAAGAAATTCGTGCCGCCCGAGTTGAGCACGTCGATGAAACCGACGAACAGCGTCAAGAGCGCATCGACAACGAGCTTACCCGCCTGGCGATTTACAGCGCGTCCATGCTGGGTACATCATGACGAATGAGTCCCAGCCCGGACCGGACAGAGCTGCCGGCGAGCTTTCGGCTTGGACTGTCGACCAAATGCTTCCGGTCGACCCTATAGAAATAGCCGACTCGATGTCACTTGAACAAATCCAGGCTCGTCTAATGGGACAGTTCGCCCTGGTACAGGGCTTGCAGCACCAACGCGACGAGCTAGTTACACGATTGGACTTTGAAACCAATCAACTTGCTAGGTGGCAAGAGGCATTACTGCTCGCAAGCGACAAGAATCCCGGCGCACCTCAGTAGACATTCGGCACAGTACGTGCTATAATACTAAGGTTACGCACTGCTAAATGCTTCAATTAATAGCAGTAATCTAAAAGGAAATTATGGCAAAAAAAGTAATTGGTAATTTGAAACTACGTATTCCTGCTGGTCGTGCGACAGCCGGCCCTCCTGTTGGATCTATCCTTGGTCAATGGGGCTTGAACATGATGGATTTCATCAACCCGTTCAATGACGCGACCAAAGACCTAATGGGCAAGGACGTCATCGTTCACGTCAAGGTATACGAAGACCGCAGTTTCGACTGGAAGAGCTTGGGTCAGCCGGTCGACGACATGATTCGTGAAGCCGTCGGTATCAAAAAGGGAAGCGGCAAACCGCATTCTGAAAAAGTCGGCAAGATCAGCCGCGCGCAATTGGCTGCCATCGCTGAAGCGAAAAAAGATCAATTGAACGCAATCGATGAAGAAGGTCGTATCAAAGTTATCGCTGGTACGGCACGCTCTATGGGTGTTGAAGTCACCGACTAAGCGATTTGAAGCTTTAAAAAACGCGGTTTATTATGACCGCGTTTTTTGTTATTTATCAAAGATGTGACAGATCTTCCAGCAGCGCCATCATATCGTCTACCGATGACAACTGGAATCTTGCCTTAGTGTCACCCGGGCCTACCTTTATAGTATAGCTTTCAGGCGGTAGCTCGCGGAACATGTCCTCATCCGTATAATCGTCACCGGCAGCTAACACGAACCCGGCTGGGTACACAGCTTCAAGCTCGCTCGCGGCATACCCTTTGTTGATTTCGTTCGGCTTGATTTCTATTACTTTATCTCCGCTAAAGACGCCGATATCTTCACGGTCTATGACATCAATGAGTTCCCGCTTCATTTCTCCGGCACGTACGTATGCCAGTTCCGGCGCCACGTTTCGATAGTGCCAAACAATGGAATAATCCTTTTCCTCAATTTCGGACCCAGCTGTCCGTGACACGTATTTTTGCATAACAGGGCGTAACTGCCGCTTCAAAGAAGCGAATTCGACGTCAACGTTCGTCCATTTTCCGTCGTAACGAGTCCACGCTCCGTGTTCAGCCACAAGTGTCAGATCAATGCCGCGAAACCATCGCTCGAGCGCCTTCTTAGGGCGTCCGCTGACAATGGCGACATGGTTCTTCTTGTTTTCGGCCAGGCGTTTGATCATTCGGCGTAGCTTAATTGATGGCTTAGCCATGAATGGGCGGGGACTCGAAACGAAATCTTTCAGCGTTCCGTCATAGTCAAGAATTATCAGACGCTCATCGGCTGCGTCGTACGCACGCAAAAGCTCTTGGCGTGACTCTTCGCTCATTCGCTTTTTGTGCTGTTGCTCACGTTCACCACCGGCAGCATTCAGGTCGTTCATGAAGTCCGCGCCCCATGCCTGCACAGTGTAAGACTTTAACCGACGCTGCATGACGCCAAGCCGACGAATCTGCTCCCGCTTGCTCATAGTAAGCGCTGTATGCATTGCTTCCGCGACCGATCTGGTATTTGACGGATTAATGCTGAGTGCTTCAGGAAGTTCATCAATAGCACCAGTCATTTCACTCAGTATCAGGACGCCAGGGCGGCCCTGTTTGGACGCAACATATTCTTTGGCGACAAGGTTCATACCGTCCCGAATAGGAGTGACCAACGCGACGTCGGCACTAGCATAGAGCGCCACGACTTCTTCGAATGGACGGTTCTGGAACTGATACGAAATAGGCGCCCAGTCAACCGTTCCATATTCACCGTTAATGCGACTGACCGTTTGTTCGATTGTTTCACGGAGGGTTTGGTACGTCTTGACCTCCGTCCGTGATGGCACCGCTACCATAAGAAGGCGCACTTTTCCGCGCCACTGCGGGTAGTCATGTAGTAGTATCCTGAATGCCTCTAGACGTTCGGGAATCCCCTTACTATAGTCAAGCCGGTCAACCGAAAGAATGAGCTTCATGCCTTTATAGGTTTCTCCAAGCGCACTGATGGCTTTTTTGGTCGATGTCTCATCCAGTGTTCGGCGGAATTTTTCGTAATCTATACCAATCGGGTAGGCATCTGTCTTAACCGTCCGCCCTTCATACTCGAGCAAGCCTTGGTGACTACTCAGTCCCAGAAGCCTAAGGCAACTTGAAAGGAAGTGCCTCGCGTAGTCATATACATGGAACCCGATCAAGTCTGCACCAAGAAGACCGCGCAAAATATCTTTTCGCTGCGGCAAAAGCCGGTAAATTTCGAATGACGGAAAAGGAATGTGCAAAAAGAACCCTATGGTCGCATGCGGCATAATGCTCCGAAGCATGCTCGGCATCATCATCAAATGATAGTCATGAATCCAAACCGAGCCGCCTTCAGCTACGACGCTCGCTGCTGCATTCGCAAACAACCGATTGACCTGCTCGTACGCTTCCCAATACTCATCGTGATGGCGCGAAAGAGACTGGAAGTAATGAAATAATGGCCACAGCGTGTCGTTCGAATACCCTTCATAAAACAATTCGACTTGCTTTTCCGTCAGAAACACAGGAAAGCAATTTTGCTTGGCAAGTTCGGTTTGAATTTCTGATTTCTCTGCGTCTGTCAGATTATCGGACGCAATGCCAGGCCAGCCCACCCATATCTTATCGGTTTGCTCTAGCGAGGACATGGCAGTGGCAAGCCCGCCGGGACTGGCTTGGTATTCCAACTTTCCACTCTGCTTTACGACGCTGACCGGCAAACGGTTCGAAACGACGACGAGTTTATAGGCTTGCATTTGTACATTCCAGTATAGCGCACACACCGTTCTACAGCGAGTTGACAATAAGGCCGCTTACTAAGCCGACCAAGATAATGCCTCCGCCAAGAACGGCTGTTTCCGCGCCATCGCGGAAGCGGCCGGCACGGAGCATGTACGCCCGTACATACCCGGCTACGAACAGCAACGCTACGGTAAGCACCACGCACGAACCAATCGCAAGTCTAATGTCCGGTACGACAAGCAGGGGGAGTACCGATACGAAGCTCAGTATCAAATAACAGACGAATTCAATGAACGACGGAATGAAATAATGGCGGAACGCACTCTTCTTTTCGCGTCCGTCCAACTCGTCCAGGTAATGTTCGCTACTGTACTTAACGCTGGCTGAATTGAACCCGTTCACAATGATACTTACGATCGCAGTCGTGAGCAGAAGATGACGTTCCAAGCCGGCGATCCCAAGCGCCACCACTATACTTGCGCCGATTGCAAATCCGCCTTCGATCCCCTCAAGTGCTGCTAAAAAATATTCCGAACGGAAGGGTAAACGAACGACACGTCGCCTCGCGTATAAAGGATGGTGCTTTGAGCTGGCTGATATCTTTTGCATATTGCGGTAATTTTAGCAGAGTAAGTCGTGCGTGGTAAGACACAGCCGTAACCGGTATACTAACTGGTATGTCCAACCGCCTTCATAAATCGCATCCGCTTCGCATATTCTTCGTCAGCGGACTTTTGACAATACTTAGCCTCGGCCTTGTAGGAGGATTCATCGGCCCGGAGGCTTTGTTCATCGCAAGCGTTCTTATCCTTGTAGAAATCACGTTCAGCTTTGAGAACGCGATAATCAATGCAAAGATTCTTTCAGGTGTCAGCGAATTTTGGCGTAAGATTTTCATTACCGTCGGTATATTGATCGCGGTAGTCGGAATGCGGCTGATCTTTCCCATCCTCGTGGTATCACTTACAGCCGGTCTAGGGTTTGGAAGCGTCCTTGACCTTGCCTTGAACCACCCGAAGGAATATGCGCACGAGCTGCACGACGCGCATGTACCGATCGCTGCTTTCGGTGGCATGTTTCTTCTGATGCTTTGCCTGCAGTTCTTCTTTGATCCTGGCAGAAAAGTACGTTGGATAAGCATCATCGAACGACCAATGCAGTCGATGAGCAGATGGTGGATGTACACTGCGGTCTGTCTGGCAGTGCTCGGTGCATTAAGTTGGGCGCCGTTCAATCCCGAACCTCGTTCCACGCTTATCGCCGGCCTGGTAGGTATTGGTGCGTACATATTAATCCACGGTTTCACAGAGCTATTCAGCCGGCGTCAAAAAGCCGTACAGACAGGCGCCCTCAAAACCGGTATGGCGGGATTCATGTCCTTCCTATATCTTGAGGTACTCGATGCCAGCTTCAGTTTTGACGGCGTTATCGGTGCATTCGCGGTAACACAAGATGTCCTACTCATCACTCTGGGCCTTGGCATCGGAGCACTCTGGGTACGTAGCCTGACTATTTTTATGGTCGAGCACAAAGTCCTTCATGCCTACCGGTTTTTAGAACACGGCGCTCACTATACAATCGGAGTTCTGTCGGCCGTGTTACTTGCCGGAATATTCTTCGACGTACCTGAAGTTATTGCCGGCGGAGCGGGAATTATGATCATCACAGCGTCGATACTCAGCTCGCTTCGGCGTAAACACTCGTGACAACTCGTAATATTTGTGCTATAATGTTGTTATAAGTAATCAATGCTGGGAGGCCTAGGACTTAGTCCCGGCCGTTCGCACCACAGAAAGGGTTTTTACTAATCATGGCTAAGAAAGCCGAATTAATCGAACAGGCTCAAAAGCTTGGGATTGAAGTGTCAGAAAAGAACACCATTGCCGAACTTGAAGAAGTCATCGCAGGCGCAGCCACTCCTGTCGCCGCAGAAGAAACTGCTGAGGTAAAGCAGGAAAAAGCCGCCGCCAAGGCTGGTAAGCGTAGCGAAAAAGCGCTCCGCGAAGCCGAAGAAAAGGCCGAGAAAGAAGCTCGTAAGGCTGCCGGTGACACTAGTGCTCAGTCAGATGAAGAACCAAACCGCAAAAAAGGACCGGCTCCAAAGGTGCGTTCAAAACTGGAACGCCGCGGCAAGAACTACCGCAAGCTGGCTGAACAGGTTGAAGCAGGCAAAGTATATGGCCTTCGGGAAGCACTCGAACTTGCTACCAAAACCAATCCAGTCAAATTTGATGCCAGTGTTGAAATTCACGTCCGCCTAGGAGTTGATCCACGTCAAGCCGACCAAAACATCCGTTCTACCGTCGTACTGCCGAACGGTTCCGGTAAGACGGTTCGGGTCGCCGTTTTCGCCCCTGAAGGCGACCACGCCGCCGCGACCAAGGCCGGTGCCGACATCGTCGGTGACGAAACGTTCATCAAGCAGCTCGACAAAGAAGAATTGAACTTCGATGTCCTGATCGCGACTCCACAGTACATGCCGAAACTTGGTAAGTACGCCCGTCTGCTCGGTCCTCGCGGCTTAATGCCGAACCCCAAGAGCGGTACGGTCGCGACCGATGTCGCCAAGGCTGTGACTGAAGCGAAGGCCGGTAAGGTTGAATACCGTGTCGACAAGCAAGCGATCGTTCACCTAGCCGTCGGTAAGGTATCGTTTGGTGCCGACAAGCTGGAGCAGAACGCTCATGCCTTCTTTGACAGCCTGCAGTCACAAAAGCCTTCAAGCCTTAAGTCTGCCTACGTCAAATCAACCAGTGTCAGCACTACGATGGGTCCTGGCATCAAAGTTGAAAACGTCGTCAACTAAGCAAAGGAGGGGCTCGCCCCTCCGCTTAAAGCTCGGTAAGAGCCTCGTTATAAGACTACCCAGACTAGAGTTCTGGGTAGTTTTATGTCATAATGCAATGAACGAAGAGAGGGATTTACTTTATGCGACAATACCTTGATCTGCTGCAAGATATTCTTGATAACGGGGCCGAGAAGACCGACCGGACCGGAACAGGAACTAAAAGCGTGTTCGGACGCCAGGTGCGATATGACTTATCGGACGGATTCCCAGCTGTAACTACCAAAAAGTTGTACTTCAACTCCGTCGTGCACGAACTGCTGTGGTTCTTGAAAGGTACCGGTAATATAGAATACTTGGCACAGAACAATGTGCACATTTGGGATGAATGGCCGTTCAAGGCGTACCTGGAAAAGAACGACCTTCCTATCCCCGAAGTTAATTCGGAAGAGTGGAAGTCGCAGATGAAAGATTTCATCGGGAGAGTCGCTACCGACCATGACTTCGCTGAAAAATGGGGCGACCTAGGACCCGTGTATGGGGTACAGTGGCGCAAATGGCCGGATGGGCAGGGCAGTTACATTGACCAGATCGCGAATGCCATCCGCATGATCAAGGAGACGCCGGATTCCCGTCGTATCATCGTGAGCGCCTGGAACGTGGCCGAAATAGACGAGATCGTACGCATTGGCGGGTTGCCACCATGCCACAGCTTGTTCCAATTCTATGTAGTGAACGGCACGCTTAGCCTGCACCTATACCAGCGATCAGCCGATACGTTCCTTGGCGTTCCATTCAATATAGCGTCGTACTCCTTGCTGCTCGCCATGATCGCACAGGTCACCGGCCTTAAGCCTGGTGAATTCGTTCACACGCTCGCCGATACCCACATTTATTCGAACCATTTCGAGCAGGTAAAAGAACAGCTGTCGCGCACACCAAAAGACCTGCCGTCACTGTGGCTTAATCCGGACATCAAGAATATCGATGATTTCACGTTCGAAGACATACGTCTTGAAGGCTATGACCCGGACCCTCCAATCAAAGCCCCGATTGCAGTTTGATGCCTCTATGTGTAGTCTTATCGTATGACAGGACCATTCAAACGCTACGACGAAACGATGCTTCAGGCAATCGCTTCCCAGCCGCTGCCGGCACTGCTACTTAACGCGCTGCTACGCGGCGCGGCATTCTCACTCGCCATAGAATTGATATCACTTATGAGCGGACTTGCTCTTAACGGGGTCGTTCAGATGCTCATACTTGCCCTCGTCTTTAGCGTTTTGGTGTTCAGCTTTGACATCATTGAAAAATACTGGGCGCAAACCCGGCTCAACAAGCACTCTTAGATTCGGTCGTATATTGTAAAATCGTACGCGTATTTGTTGCGCTCGTCGGCTTCGTGATGGTCGCGTGATACTTCTTGCCAAATGTCAGGTTTAATCTTCGGGAAAAACACGGTGGCTTCAGGAAAACTTGCCTTGATATACGTAACGTACAATCTGTCCATGTCGTCGATTGCCTGGGCATAAATTTGTCCGCCACCAATGACGAATATTGGGTATCGCGCGAGTTCATAAGCGGACTCAAGGCTCGCTGCCGTGAGTACTCCAGGTATGCCGACCGGCCTGCTACTAACGACGATATTCTCACGGTCCGGCAGAGGCCGCCCGATACTTTCGAATGTCTTTCGCCCCATGATTATGCTTCCGCCAGTGGTGACTTTCTTGAAATGCGCTAGGTCAGCGGGCACGTCCCGCGACCACATCATGTCGTTATTAGCACCAATTCCCATGTGCTCGTCTACTGCGACAACGATTGCTTTCATGGGCTAATTTTAGCATGCTATACTTCCAAACGATGAACATGAGAACCCCAGAGAACCAGGCGGCCTACGAGACTTTTAAACAGACATACGAAGGGGAGTGTGTCTTCTGTGATATGAGCGAGCGCGAACCCAAGCAGATACTCGAGACGAATGAAACGATGATGATTGTAGAAAACTACTTCCCGTACCATATATGGGACAACTTCGTAGTCGCGGACCACCGCATGATCGTCCCAAAGCGACACCTTGGCAGCCTGGACACGTTCAACGAAAAAGAGCGGAGCGACTACTTCGACCTGCTGCGTCAGTACGAAGCCGAGCATTACTCATTCTACTCACGCGCACCGTCAAATACCTCCCGCACCGTCTACCATTTGCACACCCATCTTTTCAAGCCTATCGGCTACTAAAGCATATGCTACAATTACTGGTAGTTTATGGGAGTATATAGCAACACCGAAATCCGGGCAGCGATTAATGATGACACGATCGTCTGCGTACCGTTCAATGACAGTCACGTATCCGAAGCCAGCTTGGACTTCACGCTTGGACATTATTTTTACAAGCAGGAGTACCAGCCAGAAGCCGCGGGGGTTTATAACCCGTTTGACGAGGCTGATGTGGCGCGTTACTTCAAAGGTCCGCTCGAAGCCATGCCACACAAGGAGTGGTGCGAAAAGAACGGTGTCAAACTGTTCGACAACATTCCCGAAGACCACCCGATCATCGTGCTCCAGCCTGGTGAGCGCATTTTGGGACACACGCACGAATTCGTTGGTATCCGCGCGCACGGCGGTGCCTGCGAGGTAAAAAGTCGGTCTAGCTGGGGACGCAACGGAGTTGCCGTCTGTTTTGACGCCGGCTGGGTAGACCCTGGTTACATCAACCGAATTACGCTCGAAATTTATAACTTAAATATGCATGAAAGCGTCGTTCTCCCAGTTGGCGAGCGCGTCGGTCAACTTATTTTTCACCACACCGGACCGGTCGAGGGCGGCTATGCCGAAGGTCGCGGTGGCATGAGCGGTAAATACCAGCATACGGACGATTTAGACGAGCTTATTCGTACGTGGCGGCCAGAAATGATGCTTCCGCGGGCATTCAAAGACTCACGTGTTGCTGCTCCTATCATTCCTGGCATGACCGATGGAATGAAGTAAATGGGACTATTCATAGCAATCGAAGGTGGAGACGGCTCGGGCAAAGGAACGCACTCTGAACTTCTGCTACAACACATGATTAGTACCGGCTACGAAGCTACAAAAATCAGCTTTCCGCGCTACGGCGAAGACTCGGCCTACTACGTTGAAAAGTACCTGAACGGTGCGTACGGGCAAGCCGATGATGTGCCAGCCGACCTTGGCGTCCTGCCATACGCGATCGATCGCTATGCTGCCAGCGCGGACATCCGTCAAAAGCTCGTGGGCGATAAATCAGTCGTTATCGCAGATCGCTATATGGCAAGCAACCTAGCCCACCAGGGCACTAAAATTGATGACGAACCTGCACGCCATGATTTTTATGAACGTACCAAAACGACTGAATATGGTGTACTTAGCATTCCAAAGCCAGACAAGACAATCGTACTTGTCATGCCAACCGCACATATGCAATCAAATGTCGATAAAAAAGCCGCTCGCTCGTACACAGAACTAAAGCGCGACATTCATGAAGCAAATGCTGACCACTTAGAAAAGGCGAAAGCGAACTTTGAAGAATTATGCCGGGTATATCCGGATGAATTCACTGCAGTTTACTGTACGGACGATTCAGGGGCTATGCGGCCAATCGACGAAATCCAGCAGGAAATCCGCGATATTATCGGTGTCTGACAAGCGCAAAATAAAGACTCGTCGTCGCTAAGACGGCCGTCGAACGTTCGCGGCGATCTTTTTCGGTGATGAACGGTTCGACAATGTCATGACCAGCTCCAGCGAATACAGCATCACGTTCCATACGCTCCGGAGCAGTCATTTTTTCATCACTGAGAACGCGCTTGACCGCGCGGACAGCACGAATTTCTTCGCGGGTAGTAAACGCAGCCTCATCAATTAAAAATATCGAGGACTTCACGATGTTATATATCGTGCCGTTCTCGGTAATGACATCGGCTGCAGCCCGTTTACGCTTGGCCTTTATTCCTCCATCGGACATATAAAAGTCGTAGGTGATGCGCGCCGAATCCTTACTATCGTAGGTTTCGCCGAATACGAACCCTGCTTCGGCAAGGACAGGCGAGTCTGGCAGCTGTCTGACGGCATCGTCAAGCTGATGTCCTACTTCCCAGTCACCGAGTTGGTCGACATGGCCGAGCTCTGCCGAAACACCCTTGCCAGTGTAGGTAGCAGCAAGTGCCCAGTCCGAGTCGCTCATAGTGCTCGTACGACGTTCGATATCAAGCAAGCTTACTTCCGGCCAATTATCATCTGAATCGAGTAGCTGACCGTTTAAGGCCGCTCGTGTCATTAAGCGATAACGGTGAAAATGCGCCTCCCTGCGACTTCGTTCAGGGGTAATTGCTTGGGCTAGCTTAAAAGCGAGTTCTTTGTTACGGGGAGCTCCGGGAAACGTCTTCTCTAGGTTGTTTAGCGCAGTGTTAGCATCGTTTAAAAATGCCAACCTGCTCTTAACGGCAGGAGGAGTTTCGCTATCAGTCTCATGTCGTCGAGCCAACTCTAAGTCGGTGTGGCTGACTTTTGATGTTTCCGCACTCATCTAAAAATCTATTGTATCATAGTTTAAGCATTTTAGCAATCGATCCTTGTATCCCAAGACCATATCTGTTATATTAGGCGAAGACATTACCGAAGACAGTAGCCGCGAATGATATGTCAAACGCTTAATCCGCTACCGAGGCAATCTATCTTGTTTCACGTCGTAGTGTCGATCCGTTCATTAACAATGTGGTCGAACAATAACTAAAGAGTAGGAGTTTATCCAGTGGCTATTTCACGCGATAAAAAACAAGCTTTAGTTGCCCAGATGACCGACGCGCTGACAAGTTCCAAGCTGACCGTTTTTGCTCAGTACAAGGACTTAAGTGTCGCCGACCTGCAAGAACTGCGCCGCGCGGCTCGTGAAGCCGGCGTTACCATTACGGTCATCAAGAACCGTCTGGTACGCGTCGCTATGAGCCAAGTTGAAACCTACAAGGATACCGATACGTCGGCCCTTGAAGGTCAGCTGCTCTACGCTATTTCGTCTGACGACGAAGTCGCTCCGGCACAGGTGCTCGACAAGTTCGCTAAAACTCACCCGGCACTTCAATTCGTCGGTGGTTTTTCAGACGAAGGTCTAGCGCTCAGCGCCGAAGACGTCAAAGCCCTGGCTGGCCTGCCAAGCAAGAATCAGCTTATCGCTGAAGTCGTTGCTCAGCTGCTTAGCCCGGTACACGACGTTACGAACGCGCTTTCTGGCAACCTTCACGCGCTACTCGATGGCGTAGAAGCTAAAGCTGCAGCTTAAGCTGCAAATAATTTAAGTAAATAATTAGTCTCCAACGGAGACAAGGGGAAAAACGCAGCCGGTCTCGAGCGATTTATTCGCTCGCACCGCGCGATGAGAAAAACCGTAGGTTTGTCTTATTTCCCGAAGGGAGAATTTCATGGCTGATGTTAAAAAGCTCGCTGAAGAGCTGACGAAGCTGACCGTACTAGAGGTCAACGAACTAAAGAACGTCCTTAAGGACGAATACGGCATTGAGCCGGCTGCTGCCGCAGTCGCCGTTGCCGGTCCTGCTGCTGGCGCTGACGCCGGTGCAGCTGCTGCTGACGAAAAGAGCGAATTCACCGTTACCCTTAAAGACGCCGGTGCTCAAAAAGTCGCTGTCATTAAGGCAGTCAAAGAAATCACCGGTCTTGGCCTGGGTGAATCAAAAGCAATCGTTGACGGCGCTCCTGCTGCCGTTAAGGAAAAGGTTTCTAAAGACGAAGCAGAAGCCGCTAAGAAGCAGCTTGAAGAAGCTGGCGCAACCGTCGAACTTAGCTAATCTGGCAATCAACGACCACATTGTTTGAATAAACAGCGACCGCTCGAGCAATCGGGCGGTCTTTGTTTTGGTAACAAAATACAACGAAATTTTTTCTACCTCTTAAAATCGTGTGGATAAGATTCTCGTTGACTATGAAAATGCGAAATGGTATATAATGGGTCTTAATACTACTGCATAAAACACAGACAAAGGATACTGCGAGCATATGTCTGAATTACCAGAAAAACAGGTGAAACGACTTCGGTCGCTCATCACCGATGCCGAGACGAACATCGCCGCGGCAAAGGAACTGCTTATTAGCATTATTGGCGACGACGGACACGTCGTTACCCCAACTTCTAGCCGAGACGAAGTAAGTGGCAAAGTCGTCGAAGGCGTCTTTGATGGCCAGAAGATGGCCGGTCCGGACGGCAAAGAATACCCAGTCCCTGCAAACTACGCTTCAAAATCAAAGCTAGTCGAAGGTGATATTCTTAAACTGACCATCGCCGATGACGGCAGCTTTATTTACAAGCAAATCGGCCCTGTCGACCGCACCCAGGTCATCGGTACGCTTACTCAGCACGACGGCGCTTACTACGTAGAAGCGAACGGCAAGGAATACCGTATCCTGCTCGCCAGTGTGACGTACTTCCGCATTAACGTGGGCGACCAAGTCACCATTATCATTCCTACTGACAACCCGGATGCTACTTGGGCTGCCGTCGAAGCAGCGCTTTAAACGTAGCTGCGTTTCTTGACTTTACTTTTTTTGTTTTTATAATATAGCTCAGTATTCAAAGCATCCCTTTTGAGAGGTGAGGAACATGGTTCTGAAGTATGTTTGTTTACTGCCCGCGCTCTTCGGCGTCGTCAGCGCAGTGGTCTACGCAATCAGTCAACACTGGAGCGAGGCCGGCGAGTCCGTGTATATCTCGGTGTGCCTTCTGATTCTCTCGAGCATCGCCAAGAAGGACTACGACAACCGCATGGCACGCAGAGTGCGGCGTTAGCCACCGAAAAGAGTTCGCCGAATCGGCTTAAGCGATTCTGGTTGAGCCGCTTTCGGTGGCTCTTTTCGTGTAAAGTAGTAGTATGGACGTCGACATACATAAAGCTGCCGGAATTATTATTCAGAACCGCAAGGTTCTTTCGCTGCGTTCAAAAGGTGGTGCAATCTTTTTGTGTCCGGGCGGCAAACTTGACCCAGGTGAAGCAATTGAAGATGCGCTAGTGCGCGAACTTTTCGAAGAACTTACGATCGATGTCAAAAAACAAGACGCCGAGCTACTTGATACATACTATGCTACTGCGGCGACACAGCGGGATAAGAAGCTTCGGATGGACACGTACATCATTCATGCCTACGAAGGCAATTTGCAGGCATCGAACGAAATTGAGGAACTGCGGTGGCTAGATTCTTCAAGTGACTTAAGTAATGTAGCCCCTCTTATCGCTCATAAAATCATCCCCGAACTGAAACAGAAAGAACTGATTGACTGATGGCTAAACTACACTTCAAATACGGCGCCATGAACAGTGGTAAGAGTGATACGCTCATTAAAACTGCCTACAACTATGAAGAACGCGGACTGAAGGTCGCTGTCGTGAAGCCGGCGACAGACACTAAACATGACACCGACGTGACGGCACGGGCAGGGTATAGCAGAAAAGCCGACATACTCGTCACACCAGATACCAATCTTGAAAAAGCAGTCCTCGCTTTGCATGACACTGCTTGCGTACTGGTAGATGAGGCTCAGTTCTTATCGCCCGAGCAGATTTCCCAACTGTTTCGCCTGGCCAAGCAACACGACATTTCGGTCATTTGCTATGGGCTCCGCGCCGACTTTCAAACCAAGCTGTTTCCGGGGAGTGAAAGATTGTTTGAAGTAGCCGACAATATCGAAAAATTACCTACAATGTGCTTTTGCGGCTCGCAGGCCGAGTTTAATACTCGAAAAGTCGATGGCAAGTACGTCTTTACCGGTGACCAGGTGGTGATTGAAAAAGGCGATGTCACCTATGACTCGCTATGTGGCCGGTGTTATGTCCGCGAAGGTGGCACGATTTAAAACACAACGCGGCTAGCTTGCCCAGTGCCGTACAATGGTACTCATGGGGAACCGTGTATGAGCCTGGCGCTCTATCGTAAATATCGTAGCCGGTCATTAGCTGAGGTTGTGGGGCAAGACCATGTCACCACGTTACTCGCGAATGCATTGAAACAGGGCAAGGTGGCTCATGCGTATTTGTTTACCGGTCCGAAGGGCGTTGGCAAGACGTCGATTGCTCGCATTCTAGCGCACGAAATTAATGAGGTTCCATATGACGACGAGTCGACCCACCTCGACATCATTGAAATTGACGCCGCCAGCAATAACGGCGTCGAGGACATCCGTGATCTTCGCGACCGCGTGCAAATCGCTCCGGTCAGTGCCAAGAAAAAGATCTACATCATAGATGAGGTGCACATGCTTTCAAAACCGGCCTTCAACGCCCTCTTAAAGACGCTCGAGGAGCCGCCGGAGCATGTCGTGTTCATCCTGGCAACGACAGACATCGATAAAGTGCCCGAAACCATCATTAGCCGTACCCAGCGCCATTCATTCCGTCGTGCGTCCGAAGCCGATATCGTGAAGAACTTGAAGCGTATCGCGAAGAAAGAAGGTGCTAATGTCGACAGTTCAGTACTGGAGCTTCTCGCCAAGCATTCCGACGGGTCATTCCGCGATAGTGTCAGTCTGTTCGACCAGCTACTGAGCGCAGCCGATTCGGACACCATTACGACGGAACATGTCACAAAGTCGTTAGGGCTTGTGCCAGCAGACGGCGTTGAGAGATTACTTGAGCTTACGAAAAGCGGTGATGTCGCAGGCATAAATAAGATGTTACTCGAGCTTGAATCCCATGGTGTGCCGCCACGTACGACGGCGAGTCAGCTAGCTGAATATATTCGAAAAAACCTCGCCACCCAGCCACAGCTTTCTAAGTTGCTGGATGATCTATTGGATGTCAGCCGCTCGCATTATCCAGAGCTCAAGCTCCTTACGGTACTTAGCCTCTTTGCGACGCCTTCCGGCGAGACACTACCGGTAGAACGGACCGTGACATCGGCTGAACCAAAATTGAGCGCTCGCAGCAGGTCATCAAAGCAAGCCGACGCACCAGAACCGACGGAAAAGGAAGTAGCCGTGGACGCACCGGTAAAGAAAAAATCTTCGAAGCCTAAAGCGACAGGTCCGTTCGACTGGGACACACTTGTGACACATGTCCGCACACACCATGTCGCCTTACATAGCGTGCTTAGTAAATGCGAGCCCGAGATAGCCGATGGAACGTTGAAGCTCTATACCAAAAGCGCCTTTTACAAGAAGAAGCTCGATGATCCGAAATACCGCGCCCTCCTTAACAGTTCACTCGAAGAATTGGGGTACGACTTTGAGATAGAAACTATTGCGGCCTCAAAACCGCTAAAAGATAGTCAGGCCGCGCGAGTTGCTGCTATCATGGGGGGTGGAGAAGAGGTGAGCGTCGACGACGCTTAAATAGTTGGGATGGCTACGAAGGAAGTACAGGCTGGAAAGGTTCCGCCGCAAAGTATCGACGCCGAGAAAAGTTTGCTCGGTGCCGTTTTGATTGACGACGAAGTACTGGCTGACGTGACCGAATTTGTTGGTAAAGCTGATTTTTACGACAAACGACACGGAATTATCTTCGACGGCATGATGCGTCTTTACGAACGTCATAAGCCAGTCGACCTCTTGACCCTCACCGACGAATTGAAGCGCAAAAAAGAGCTTGAAACGATCGGTGGCTCGGCATACCTGACGGAACTTACTACCTACGTACCGACGGCAGCCCACGCCGCAGCATACGCGGATATCGTCGCCCAACGGGCCGTTCGCCGGCGGCTGATCAAAGCCAGTGCCGATATTTCCGAACTGGGTTACGATGACGACACCTCTACCCAAGAGCTGCTAGAAAAAGCCGAAGCTGAACTGTTCAGCGTGTCAGACCAATCACTCAAACAAGATGTCGTGTCGCTTGAGCATATTCTTACGGACAGCTTTGACCGCATGGAAGAGCTGCACCGCAATAAAGGTCAACTACGCGGAATTCGCACCGGTTACCGTGACCTCGACAACATGACCGCCGGTCTGCAACGGAGCGACCTCATTATTTTGGCTGCCCGTCCGGCCATGGGTAAGACCACCTTGGTCACGAATCTGGCCTACAACGTTGCGACGATAGCTAAGCAGCCTGTCCTGTTTTTCAGTCTCGAGATGAGCAAAGAACAACTGGTTGACCGCATGCTGGCAGACGCATCGGGTGTTGATGCCTGGAATATCCGCACCGGTAACCTGAGTGACGACGACTTTTCGAAATTATCCGAAGCAATGGGCGAGCTGGCGGAAGCACCGATATTCATTGACGATACTCCTGGACTTTCAGTACTCGAAATGCGCACCAAGGCCCGTCGCGTCAGCCATGACCAACCACTCGGACTTATTATCGTGGACTATTTACAACTCATGCAGGCGACGGGTCGTGGCGATGGTAACCGCGTACAGGAAGTATCGGAAATATCGCGTGGCCTCAAGTTAATCGCCCGAGAGTTGAACGTCCCCCTTATTGCACTGTCGCAGCTGTCGCGTAGCGTCGAATCGCGAAGCCCACAGATTCCACAGCTCAGCGACCTGCGTGAATCAGGAAGTATCGAACAGGACGCCGATATCGTCAGCTTTATCTATCGCCCCGGCTACTATGAACCAGACAACCCCGAAGTCGAAAACATCACGAAACTGATTATCGCCAAGCACCGTAACGGTCCTACCGGTGAAGTCGGCTTGTACTTCCACCCGGAACGCCTGCGTTTCATGTCACTCGACCGCAAACATTCAGACTCATAATCGCATGTCGCTAGTGGTATACTTAAACCAACGATGGTGAGGCAACGACTAAGCAAATTCGCATTTTACCGTTACCGGTATGCCTTGGCGTACGTGGTCTTTGCGGTCGCATTGGCAACCATGTTGCTTGTGGCCGGCTTTTATTTACCGGGAGGATTAACGACACCTGAAATCCACTCGGCGCTCATCAGCGACAAGCTAAGTCCTGCCCAGCTATTCAGCCTGCATCCAGACCAGTTACTCTATCTTCCGTATCGATTACTGCAAGCTGGAACGATCTCTCTGTTCGGCATTTCGACGCTCGGCATCAAACTGCCATCCATTCTGCTTGGATTCTTTTCGGCCCTTGGTATCTTATACCTGCTCAACCTGTGGTATCACCGGAACGTCGCTATCGTTACGGCAATGATCGCCGTAACGACGAACCAATTCCTCTTGTCGTCACAGGCAGGTGAGCCAGGTATCGTATATATTTTCCAGACGACGATGGTCCTGGTTGCCGCATCAATGATTACCCGTAAAAGCACCTACGCAAGGCTTTGGATATTAGCCGGCTTTGTCTTAGCTGGTATCAGTCTGTATATGCCGCTTAATATCTATATGCTTGTGGCGCTCGTTTTGACTGCTTTTATCCATCCGCACGCCAGGCATATGCTATTTCGTAAATCATCAAAGCCGGTCATTATAGCCGGTAGCCTGCTATTCGCTATTATCATCTCGCCACTTGTCATAGGTATTATTAATGATATGTCGGTGCTAAGAACGCTACTCGGGTTCTCGGCGAGTGTCGGTGATTTTTCAAAGAATGCGGCGCTTCTGGCAGAAAATTACCTGCGATTCATTCAGCCTGAGAGCGGCCTTGTGCTCGCACCGGTTTACGGCCTCGGACTCGCGATGCTTATCTTACTTGGTGTATACCGACTTATCAGCGCGAAATATACCGCCAAAAGCTATATCATTAGCTTCTGGCTGGTGCTTCTCGTACCATTAGTGTGTTTGAACCCTTCGATCGTCAGTATTACGTTCATTCCGGTCGTCCTACTGATCGCTTTGGCGCTCGATTACCTGATATGGTCTTGGTATGGTTTGTTCCCGCACAATCCATACGCGCGGGTGTTTGGACTGCTTCCGCTCGCTGTGTTGGTACTCGGACTGGTCGTATCTAGCGTCGACCGGTATGTATATGGCCTGCATTATGACTCGAACGTCTACGCGGCTTATAGCAACGATCTTTCGATACTGTCAAGGAAACTACGTACGTTCGACCATAAAGCAACCGTGCAGTTGATCGTTGAACCCGATAAGCTAGAATTTTACAGTAGCTTCGCACGCCATCAGCGGTATGTCGCGAAACTGTCTGTATCGTCGAACGCCGCTACGATCGCGACTGCCCCGGTCAGTATCGTTGAGCGGACGATGCGGCGCGGAATCGAAAAACTACCGTCCGACATACTGGTTACGCGCACCGCAGAGGGCGCGGACCGCTTCTACCTCTACAAAAACAGTTGACGCTGAAGTATAATGGGATAAGTTTTAAACGAGAGGATAGTTACTTATGGCATTCGACCAAATGAAAATGCTGAACGACCTGAGAAAAGCTCAGAAAGACCTGAAAAAGCAGATTATCGAAGTAGAAGCAGGCGACGGCGCCGTTATCGTGCGTGTCACCGGTGAATTAAAGATTGATAGCGTGAAGATTGACCCTGAAATGATAGATCTGGAAAACATCGAGGAACTCGAACACTGGGTAAAGATCGCCGTCCGTGACGGGCTGGCCAAAGCGCAGGAAATCGCTGCCGAGACCATGAAACCACTCATGGGCGGCCTGAACCTGCCAGGAATGTAAGCGAGAGCATCTCGTGTCTTCACAGCTGCTTCCAAAAGCACTCGTCAAACTTATTGACGAGCTAGGAAGGCTACCAGGCGTCGGCGCACGAACGGCTGAACGCTACGCGTATTACCTACTACGGGCCGACCCTCGTGTCGCAGGTGATCTTGCAAAAGCTCTCGGTACTGTTCACGACCAGGTGAAACAGTGTCCCGTCACATTCGCGTTGATTGACGCCGATGAAGAAGTGTCATCGCTCTATAGCGACCCTTCGCGCGATAAGTCGCTCGTCGCCGTGGTTGAAGAACCCCTTGATATCGTCGCTATTGAGCGAACAGGGCAGTACATGGGAACCTACCATGTACTTGGTGGGGCGATTTCACCTATAGACGGCGTTGGGCCGGAGCAACTACATATTCCCGAACTGATTGAGCGTGTCAAGAAAGACGACGTAGAAGAGCTGATTATCGCAACCAATGCCAGTGTTGAAGGCGAATCTACCGCACTGTTCTTGCAAAAGTACCTAAAAGACAGCGATATCAATATCGCCATGAGCCGGCTCGCGCGGGGGATTCCGGTCGGTGTCGATCTTGAATATGCCGACCAAATTACGCTTAGTCACGCGCTCGAAGGCCGCCGTAAACTTTAGTACTTAAGCTTGCGAAACATGTGGTTTCGCATGATTATTGGTATACCGCTTTTCAACTTCTAGCGTAGGAGGTGGAGGGCGATGCCCTTCAAAATCATTACGACGGTCGTCCACGAAGGTCTGCCTGACATGGGCGAGGAACTCATCGTTCACACCACAGGTGGCAAGCGAGTCTGCACGGTGTGGCGCAACAGGTCCGGCGACAAGCAGTTCATGATCCGCCACAAGGATTGGCCGAAGCCGGTCCAACGAGCCGCCGAGGAACTACTCGAAGAACTTCGTAGGCGTGGCAAGGCATACGACTTGCCCGACCTCACAGCCTGGATCGAGTCGAAGCGCGGCCTGGTGGTCGGCGAGCGGGTGCATGTTTTTCTCGCGCACGACGAGTCAGCGCGCAACAAGACGGTCGTCCTGAGGGGCACAGTCACCGGATTCACGATTCCGTGAACGCTGGGTCAGCCCGTTCCCGAAGCAGAGCGACAGTCCGCTCCTTCGGGGGCGGGCTTGTTGCTTTTCTGATACACTAATAGCAATGTACGAAGAGGCGAAACAACATATCGACGCTGCTAAGCGTATTATTGTAATTCAAGCTGAAAATCCTGATGGCGACAGCCTAGGTAGCGCTTTGGCACTTGAAGAAATCTTAGGTGACCTTGGAAAGAGCGTCAATATGTACTGTCCGGTCGATATACCGAAATATCTGCGTTACTTCCCGGGCTGGGACCGGGTGACGATGGAATTCGATGCCAAAGCCGACCTCGCGATAATCGTAGACACCAGTGCCGATGTATTACTGACCAAAGTCTTAACGACTCCAGGCGTACGGTCATTCTTAGAATCGCACCCCACACTCGTCATCGACCATCATGCAACTAAAAGCACACTTACGTTCGAACACACGGCGCTTTTTGAAGAAGCGATTTCTACCAGCGAGGTCATTTACCATCTTGCCGTTGATGCCGGCTGGACAGTGAATACTCAGGCGGCCGAGCACCTACTCGGTGCGCAACTTGCCGATTCGCTTGGGCTTTCAATCGCGACGGTCACGCCAGAAAGCTACCGGATTGCGGCTGAGCTGACCGAGCTTGGCGCGCACGTTTCGGCGATTGAAGACCGCCGCCGCGAATTCATGAAAAAATCGCCCGAAATCCTGAAGTACAAAGGGGAGCTGATTCAACGCATTGAGTACTTACTTGAAGGTAAACTGGCCATCGTCCATATCCCATGGGAAGACATTCAGGCATACAGCGACCAATATAACCCCAGCGTCCTCGTCCTGGACGAAATGCGCCTGGTAGAGAACGTGGACGTGGCGGTCGCGATCAAGACCTACCCGGACGGAAAGCTGACCGGTAAGCTGCGGACAAACTTACCGGTAGCTGACGTGGTCGCCGGTTACTTTGGCGGGGGAGGCCACCTGTACGCAGCCGGATTTAGGGTGTATGAATCATACGACACCGTTATGAACGAACTGACGACGGCAGTCTCTAAAGCCCTGGAGAATAATGATGAAACTGCATAATACCCTTGGAAACGCCAAAGAAGAGCTCCGTACCCTACAACCGGACGTTGTAAAACTATATACCTGTGGTCTGACCGTCTATTCGCAGCCACATATCGGCAACTGGCTTGGCTATCTTTATTGGGATGTTTTAGTACGCGTGCTCGAAGATGAAGGCTATACGGTAGATCGGACTCAGAATATTACCGACGTCGGGCACCTCACGAGTGACGATGATTCAGGTGAGGACAAGATGGAAAAGGGAGCGAAGGCCGAAGGCACGACCGCCTGGGAGGTCGCTGAACGCTACATCGCCGTCGCCGAACACGAAGGCTTTGAACTACTCGGGCTCAAGCGTCCGACCCATTTGGTGCGTGCGACTGATTATATTGAGCAGCAAATAGCTTTCGCGAAGGCGCTTGAAGACAAAGGCCTGACCTACGTAATCGAAGGTGAGGGACTGTATTTTGATACGTCGAAACTCCATGACTATGGAAAACTCGCCAAGCTTGACATCTCCGGGCTGGAAGCCGGTAAACGCGTTGCCGTGAATGGAAAGAGGCTCGTGACAGATTTCGCAATATGGAAATTAAGCCCTCAGGGCTCCAAGCGCGACATGGAGTGGGACAGTCCTTGGGGCAAAGGGTTCCCAGGCTGGCACTTAGAATGCTCGGTAATCGCCCGTGAGACACTTGGTGATGAAATCGACATCCATACAGGGGGCATCGATCATATTCCTGTACACCACACGAATGAAATAGCGCAAACCGAAGGTCTGACTGATCGTCCATTCGCACGTGTTTGGCTACACAATAATCACATAAAGATAGATGGAACGAAGATATCCAAGTCAATTGGCAATGTCGTCACATTGGGCGATATCGTCCAAAAAGGCTATGACTTGAACGCATTCAAGCTTTTAGCATTTTCCAAGCATTACCGCACAGAAGGTAATTTTGATTGGACGATCATGGAAGCGGCAGCCAACCGCTTAAAGAACTGGCAAACGACAGCCGCTCTTAGGCATCAGACCCATGACACACTCGACGATGATGATAAGAAGCATACGGAGCATGACGCGTCGCTACTTGCGACGGTCGGAGCAATCAAAGAAGCGCTTGCGAACGACTTAGACACCCCCGCAGCGTTGGCAATTATTGACCAAGCATTCTCGTCACTTGAGAATGTGTCTGTTGACCATATCAATCGGCACAGTTTGGTAGCCCTGCTGGAAGCTATTAAACAACTGTTCGGGATCGACCTGATTGGAACGACACCGGATATCTCAGATGATCAAAAGCGTCGTATCCTTGAACGTGAACGTGCCCGTGACATTAAAGACTGGCGCCGTTCAGATGAAATTCGGGACGAACTCAGCGCGCAGGGCATACGCCTAAACGATACCGCGAATGGTACCGTTTGGTCCTACGATAAATAGTCTTTTAGGAATCTCGACTAACGGCTTTGGCAAGTTTAGCAAGCGGTTGGGATGCTTTTTTGCGCTCGGCTTTCACCTTTTCAAGGTAAGTGTCAAGCAGCACTTTCGCACAGCCCGCGACAGGAATCGATATGATACCGCCGGCGACACCAAACAGGTATAGTCCTATCGTCACGGATGCCAAGATGGTAAGTGCGGATAGCTCTAAGCGCTTTGACTGAATCGTCGGTGAAATGTAATTGTTTTCCAACTGCTGGTACACCACGAAGAAAATGACGTAGACGATAGCAGCACGAATATCATTGAACGCGAGTAAGCCGGTGATTATGATGCCACCGATCGTCGCACCGAACATCGGGATAAGCGACAATATAAACGTGATCGCGGCCGCGGGAACGCCGAGATTGCTTGGAATTTCGAAGAAGAAGCTAAGAAGGAACACTACCATTCCCGCCGAGAATGCTCCCAAGCCTGATACGGTTAACTGTCCAGTGACATAGCCCGATACGACGGCATGCATGCGGCTGACGATACCATGGTGAAGGTCACGCTTTTCGGTGTCTGCATAGAGCCGCCAGAATTTTTGCATGAGGCCAGGTCCTTCGATCAACATGAGGAATGACAGCACCAGTACCAAAATGGTCGCAGTGATAAATCCGAAAATCGAGCTAATGCCTGTTAGAACGTTACTGCCGACGCTTGAAGCCCAGCCCGACGCGCTATGCTGCAAAGATGCGGCCGCTTGGTCAAGTTGTTCGTGCAGATTATATTGGTCAAGCAAGCTGTTTAGGCCTTTCCACTGCTCTCGTGCCGTTTCAACTAATTGTGGAACAGTCTGTACGAACTTGGCTGTCTGCTCAATGATAGGGGGCACGGCAAGGAATAAGAATGCTCCGAGTAATACCACGACGACGATATAGGCTATCGCCGTAGAAAGCACCCTGCTCCTCCCGGGCAGGACTTTCGCAAGGCGTGAAACCGGTGCGTTCAATGCGAGCGCAAGAAAAAGCGCGGTTCCAAGAATAATCAGCGCCGTCCGGGCGCTATATACGGCCATGCCCGCAACTAACAGGCCTACAGGGACAAGCCAGAAACGAACGAACGTACGCGTAGATGAGTCGATGGTAACTTTCATACCGTTATTGTACCACTATAGGCAAGTGTCACGACTTCTTGACCGTAACGACACGCAGAGCCTTGGGCTTGATCCTATACTCAAGCGGGGGAGCAAGGCGTTTCAGCTCGCCGTCGTAACTCACGGGCAGCGTGGAATGATGACTATACAGTACTACCTGCTTACGGTGAGACAAGATGAAATCGTCGTGGTCCGACACATTGCCCCGTAAGACACTTAGCGCGTGACGTAGCAGACGAAGCCGCGACGACGAGGCTGCGATCATGACCGTTAAGACACCCTTGGCGAACGCTCGGCGAGTCGGAATCATACCTTCTTTGATGTCAAACACATTGTTGCCTACGAACACGAACGGCGAACGCACCGGTTTACCGTCAATGATAAGACTATGCCGCTCGAATCGCATGAATTGGAGTGTCGCCGAAATGGCAGCAGCTGGAAGCTTACCAATCAGCTTCTTTATTTTCTTTTGCTCAATTAGACTAAACGGGTAGAAGCCGAGGTTTGAGTTATTTAAGAACAATTCTTCGTTCACGTAGGCCACGTCTATCATCCGCTGTTTGGCGGTCGAAATGTTCCTCAGAACCTCTTCGACGGTTGACGGCATACCAAGATCGCGAACGAAATGATTGAACGTCCCGCCGGGAAACGGTAAAAGTGACGATTTTGTCCCGACGATCAGTCGTGCCGCGGCGTTTTGCGTACCATCGCCGCCTACGACTGCCACTGTCACACCTCGGCGCACCAACGATGCAAGCTTCTGCGAAGATAACTGCCGTACCGAAAAGCTATACGTGACACTTACGTCGTGTTCCTTGAACATTTTCTTCAGACGCCGAAGATCGTATTTGCCACCGGATTTACTGTTATATATGAGGACGACGTTCATGCGAGCGGCTGAATGATTAGAATAATTATAAAGAGCGCCGCCAATCCCAATATCCAGCCGGCGACAACGTCGGACGGGAAATGCGCGCCTAAATATATACGTGACAACCCGACAAAAACAGGAAGTACCGCCACCGCTAGGCCGACTATCGCATTCCATGGTGTCGGGAGCTTCATAAAGGCGAAGTAGGCGAGTAGCCCGTATGCTACGGTGGAGCCGCTGGAGTGGCCACTTGGAAAGCTGAAGGTGTGTATTTTCATATTCATGGCGTATTCGGTGACCGGCCGTGCCCGCTCGAACAGAAGCTTCAAAAGCGCACCGACCAGAAGAGTTGCCGGTATTGCCGCGCCGCTTAAAGCGAGCCGCATGTTCGTCGTCATGATACCGGTACCAATGACCGCTACCGACACCAATCCGATTGCTACGGGATCACCTAGCATGGTCATGAACTCAAAAAATGGCCTTGAAGATTGGCCGAACGAACTAGCCACCCAATGGGTGACATTTTGGTCAAAACGATGGAGCGATGATCTCATTACCTATAAGTATACAAGGTGTTTATGGCTTTGACGAAGTACGCTAGACAATGTATAGTTTGAAGCATGAAGGCACAGATCGGATCAGTTGACGCCGCGACAGACATCATAGGAGACAAGTGGACGCCTCGGCTCCTCCGCTTCTTCCTTGCCGAACCAACTGTTCGATTCTGCCAGCTACAAGACATGACAGGCGACATAAATCCACGTACGTTGTCTGCGCGTTTAGTAAAACTTGAGCAAGAAGGCATCATCGTCAAACGTCCGACTTCAGCTGCGCGCTGTGAGTACGAACTGACCGACAAAGGCCGCGACCTCATGCCTATTCTTACGCAGATGCACTCCTGGTCAGACAAATACTCATAGTCCATTATTCGTTCACATCGGTATAATAGGTACATACCATGCGTGTGTTGGTGATAGAGGATGAACATAAGATAGCTCGAGCCCTTAAGAAGGCGCTCGAGCAGGAGCACTATGCCGTTGACGTATCATACGATGGTGACGATGGCTATGCTATGGCAACGACCGAACCATACGACGTCATGATCATCGACCGCATGCTGCCGGGCGAATATGATGGAATCGGTATCGTAAAGGCCCTCCGCGAAAAAGGGATTAAGACACCGGTGTTATTCTTGACCGCGCTCGGCAGGGTTGAAGACAAGACGACTGGTCTCGACAGTGGTGCTGACGATTATTTGGTTAAGCCGTTCGCGCTTGAGGAACTGTTGGCCCGGGTACGCGCGTTGCTTAGGCGGCCGGTTGAACAGCAGTCAACCATACTTGATGCCGAAGACCTTTCGCTTGATACGTCGAAGCGTGAAGTCAAGCGTGGTAATAAAAAAATACGCCTAACGTCGAAGGAGTTCGGCCTATTGGAGTTTTTGCTGCGCAATAAGAACCGCCCGCTTTCAAAGGACACGATTATGCAACATGTCTGGGACTACGACGCCGACATTTTACCGAATACGATTGAGGTTTATATAAAATACCTACGCGCCAAGATCGACAAACCGTTCGGAAAGGGGCTTATTAAGACCGTTCGCGGCTTCGGATATAAAATTGAGGACGATAACAAATGAGACGCATGTTCGCCTCGGCAACGCTCAAGCTGACGGCGTGGTATCTCATCATCCTGGTAACCATCTGCCTGCTCTTCAGCTTTATCATCTACGAAATATCTACCTCGGAAATAAGTAGCCGCCTGGAACGACTCCAAATACGCGTCGAGGGTAGCGCCCAAACGCTGACCCTGCCAGGACCGGTAACACTGAACGATATCAGGGTCAACCAAACACAGGAAGCGAAGGCGAGTATTTTTATTGGTCTGGTATACATGAACCTTGCCGTCATTACACTGGGAGGGTTCGGCTCGTACCTACTCGCACGTCGGTCGTTAAAACCAATCGAGGCAGCGCACGAGGCACAGTCCCGCTTCGCTTCAGACGCCAGTCATGAACTGCGAACACCACTCGCCATTATGAAGTCCGAAATCCAAGTCGCTATGCGTGACACGTCGCTCGATTCAAAGGACTATAAAGAATTGCTTCAAAGCAACCTTGAAGAAGTCGACAAGCTTACCGATTTGTCCCAATCACTACTGCAGCTGTCACGCTTGGACTACGGAGAGCTTGAGCGCTCGGAGCGGGTAGATATCGTAAAGACGGTCAAAAAGGCGGCTAAAAGCCTTAAGATACCTACAGACAGGCTGCGGTATTCGTTGCCAGACTCAACTATTACGATTGATGGGAATGAATCGACGCTCGGCGACCTATTTAGGATTCTCCTTGATAATGCGGTTAAATATAGCCCGGAAGGAACACCGATTGGTGTATCGCTCACGTCTAACGGCCGTACCTGCAAAGTCACCGTATCGAACGAAGGTGAGGGCATAAACAGTAAGGATCTTGCGAGAATTTTCGACCGATTTTACCGCACCGAAAAGTCAAGAGGTTCCGCGAATGCCGCAGGCTACGGGCTTGGGTTGTCGCTTGCCAAAGAGATTGTCAATCTGCATGATGGTTCAATTTCTGCGACCAGTACCCCTGGAAAAATTACTTCTTTCACCGTTGCCTTACCCCAGGTCAGAAAAAACCGTTAGCAAGTTGCAAATTTTCAGATTGTTTTCAGAATTAAGACGTATAGTGAAGCCATACGATGACGAGAGACATCGTAAAAAACCTAAACAGGAGGCAACATGAATACACTAGAAACGACCAAAAAACCCATCCTGCTAAGTAAGAAGGGCATGAAGGAACTTAAAAAATCCGTCAGCAAGCTTGAGCGCCGCCAACGCCAAATCATTTCAGAACTACGCGAACTCGACAAGACCGATGGGCACGACCAGCGTCTCGCCCGGATTGAAAAGCTTGCCGAACTTGAAACTGTCGAAAGCCAATTGGCCGACAAACAGCTCTACCTGTCTAACGCTCAGCTATTCCCCCGTAAACGTGACGCTATCCGTGTCGCCATCGGCTCCGTAGTGGAGCTGATTGACAAGAACGGCCGGGTCATCCAATACCAACTGGTCGACAGTATCGAAGCCAATCCGTCGGATGGCCGTATTTCGGCGTCGAGCCCACTTGGTCAGACCTTGCTTGGACGCACTATTAAAGAGACCATTAGCTGGGGAAGCAAGTTCGGATCGATGCAGCTGACCCTTGTCCGCATTTCATAAATTTCGCCACCACTTCACTAAACCCTCAGGCACCGCTCCTTCTGCCCACTCGGAGCGGTGCTTTATTTTACCGGCTTAACAGATACGAATATGGTACAATGATTGAGGTTTATTGGGACGTCGCCAAGTAGTAGACGCCTGCTGTCTGAGTACGAAGTACGAGTAAATCATAATCGTCCAGCGACCAAAACCATTCGACAATTGCCTTTCGGCATGTACATTCACGGCTTATTGGGACGTCGCCAAGTGGTAAGGCACCTGGTTTTGGTCCAGGCATTCGGGGGTTCGAATCCCTCCGTCCCAGCCACGCATAGACCCGACCACCTGGTCGGGTTTTTGCGTGATTTGGACAAAGATACGAAGCCCCGAGTCTTTTTGCGAGGCAAAAGTCGGCGAGTTCGGTCGTTAGTCTCATGCCCGCTTTAGCGGCGCATAGATTAACGTGCGCCGTCCCTCCGTCCCAGCCATATAAAACGACCGAGTTTTTGCTCGGTCATTTTATGTTGTCGAGTGAGAGACCGACCTTTGAGTGTACATAGGGGGACAAAAATCATAAGGAGTATAATGGGGACAGAACCTAATATGAGGGAGGCCTATGAGAAGTCAATTTATTAAGTCTAAGATGAGCGTCCTAGGAATAGCCGTAACCGGCATACTACTAGCGCTCGCCATGCCTTTTTCGGCATTCGCCGCGTCTAACACCGTATATAACGCAATACCGGCCGCTTTGCCGCCGAATGTCCAAAGCCTTGGGTATGAAGCGACGTCCACGGCAGAATTTGGAGATTACGTACACCTAGGGGGTACGAGTAGAAACCTAGACACTGTAACGGTAACTATGAGCAACTGGGCACTGTATTCAGACTACGTTAACGATGAACGCTATAGTGCGGACAGCACCAGCTGGACACACCCGATTACTGTTAATATATATAGTAATCACCTTAACGAAAACGGTATACCGGACACGCTACTCGCAACAAAAACACAATCCATTACTATTCCGTGGCGACCGGCAGCAAACCCAGCCTGTGGTGGCACTGCATGGCTAGCGGACGACAACAACTGCTATAACGGCAAGGCGTTTAACGCGGTGCTTGATATGAGCGACCTTAATGTTACTCTCCCAAATGATGTCATTGTGACTGTTGCTTATAACACGGCCGATTATGGCGCCGAGCCTATTCAGCAGGCTGGGCCGTATAACTCATTGAACGTAGGCGTTTCGTCCAACCAGAACGTCAGCGTTGGTACTGACGACAGTAGCAATGAGGTCTTCTGGGACACGACGTTCCCAGGGTATAGCAGCGGGCTTAAACTCGACAGTAGCTGGGCATCAAGCGGTACGGTCTTATTCAAGATTACTGCTTCAGATAGCAAACCGACCAGCAAGGACCAATGTAAGAACAACGGCTGGAAGACATTCGGCGCATTCAAGAACCAGGGCGACTGCGTCAGCTTCGTAGCTACCAAGGAACAGAACCTACCTACGTACTAAACGCAGCGTTGTGCCAATTAAAAAGACTTCGTACGAAGTCTTTTTAATTTCCTATATTTACCTAGTTGCTTGTGTGATGTCTGTCATAGACAACGCGACAATTACAGAGCAGGATTTTAAGCAAGGAGGGAATTATTATGAACTTGCAAGATATCAACCTGGAAACATGGCAGGTCGTGCTATTTATCGTTGCGGCAATCTGGGAGCTTACATGGAAAGGGTTTGCTTTGTGGCGGGCCGCCAAGAGAGATCATTCGGTCTGGTTCTTCCTGCTGCTGGTCCTGAATACGGTCGGGGTATTGCCAATTATCTATCTGCTAGCTACTAATGGCCGCAGAGATGACCATGGCGAAAGCTCACAGGGAATTTAATCACTCAAGAGCGCCTTCATCTGCTTGGCTATAAGTTTTGTCGCGAACACCGGATTTAACCGGTACAGCTTGTTCATCGTGCGTGAATCCTTGCCGGTAAATATCTGCGGCTGATTCTTTTCGATACCCCGCACAATAATATTCGCGGCGTCGGCGGGTGATAGCATGGAGTAACTTTGCTTGCCGGAATCTGACTTTGTTATGTTCGGAATGTCTACGCCGGAGTTCTTAGTAATATTCGTATTGGTCGCACCAGGGAACACGATCGACACATGCACGTTTGTATTCAGCAGCTCAGCGAATAATCCTTCCGTCAGTAGTTTGACAGCCGCCTTCGATGCGCCATATACGCTTTGGCCGGGAACCGGTAAGAACCCGCCCATACTGGAAACATTTACTATATATGCTTCGGGTCTTTCAAGCAGTCGTGGCAGAAAGGCTTTTGTCATATTTAGCGTACCGTAAAAGTTCACGTTCATAACCCGTTCGATCGATTCGAAATCCAAATCATTCACTCTTACGAACGGTTGCACGATGCCTGCGCAGTTAATTAGTGCGTCGACACTGCCATGCGTCTGTACGACCGCATTCGGAAGCAGGAACACGGCCTTCCGGTCTGCGATGTTAAGCGCATGAACGGAAACGTCGGCCGACTTTTCGCCCAGGCTGTTTTTTAGCGTATCAAGTGGTTCCTGCTTTAAATCGACAGCCGCAACCTTGGCCCCACCAGCAACTAAGGCTCGCACCAACTCTCCACCGATACCTCCGCCCGCGCCGGTGACTACGAATACTTTGTTTTGAATATTCATATTTACCCCCTGTGATGTACCTTAAGTGTATCATGCTAGGTAAGGTGAAATACTGTTCACTTTGAAGCGTGAACCATAAGCGCGTATAATAAATACAGCTATGTACGTACTGTCGCTTCGGCGACTTTCCACGCACAAGCGTAAATTTACGATCTGCGTCTCCATGGACGCACATATTCACCGGTGAAAGCGGTTAACAGATCGGCTCCGAACGGTCGGCTGGTCCTTTTCGTTTTCGCCTTATACTCCAAAATCCGTTCGCTAAATCAATTTAGCTCTTTCCGACCGGAAAGATTAGGAGTGAATATGAGAAACATTACTATTAACAAACCGGTACACGTCACTGCACTAGGATTCAAAAAGAACCTGAGTGCGTACCCGCGCCAGATTGAGTTCGAAGGCCGCACCTACGATTTCGTAGACGCTGGCCTGAGCTGCCTGGTGCGTAGCGGCCAGATGGCGAGTCAGATTCTGACTCTTACCGATGGTCGTTCGCAGTTTCGACTGCGAAGTGACAACTACGGTGGCTTATGGACGCTGCTCTCGATGAGCGCATGATCTAGCCGCGTAGTCTTAGCGACGTCGCTGCAAAGCGGCGTCGTTTTGGATTGTAAGATTTGTTACACCTCGGCCCGTTTTAACGTTCTATACTATAAGTACATCTAAATAGGGGAATAGTAGTGGCAGACACGGAGTTTTCAGGACTTAAAGCGATATTTTTTAACGGCACTCTTAAAAGATCGCCCGAAGTAAGTAATACCGAAGGATTGTTGCAGGCCAGCGCGGAGCTTATGCGCGGCAAAGGTGTTGAAGTCGAGATAATTCGGACGATAGACCACGACATCGCCAGCGGCGTACAACCCGACATGCGCGAACATGGCTGGGATAAAGACGAGTGGCCAGAGTTATTTAAAAAGGTAAAGGCCGCCGATATCTTGGTGGTATGCGGGCCAATTTGGTTGGGCGACAACAGTAGTCAGACGAAGCTTCTGATAGAACGGCTCTATTCAAACTCCGGCGACCTTAATGACAAGGGCCAGTTCGTATATTACGGAAAAGCAGGTGGCGCGATCATTACGGGGAACGAAGACGGGGTAAAGCACTGTTCCATGAATATCCTATACAGTCTGCAACACATCGGCTTCGCCATTCCACCCTCGGCGGACGCGGGGTGGATTGGCGCCATCGGACCAGGACCAAGCTACCTCGACGAAGGCTCGGGTGGTCCGGAGAGCAACTTTACCAACCGCAACGTGACGTTCATGACCTACAATCTGATGCACATGGCTAAAATGCTGAAAGATAAAGGGGGATTCCCCACGGAAGGAAACTTACCGGAAGCCTGGAAGCAGGGTGAACGCTGGGGGTATCATAACCCAGAATACCGCTAATAACTAACTGAGAGGAGGCGACATATGCCATATTCCAAACGGGAAGATCTGCCACCGAACGTCAAAAACGTCCTACCGGATCATGCCCAGGACATCTACAAAGAGGCATTTAACCATGCGTACGACGAATACAAAGATCCTAAGGATCGTACCCAAGGTGGTACTCGCGAGGAAGCCGCTCACCGTGTAGCTTGGTCGGCCGTCAAACAGAAATACAGCAAGGGCACCGACGACAAGTGGCACCCAAAGGATTAATCAGTCGTAGACTCGTTGGTCGGTAATGACCCGTGACAGCGGAATGTCATGCGGTTCCGCGACAATGCGTTCGACATGCTGAGATTCATATGCCAAACCTACGGCGGCCGCTTGTGGTTGAGTGGCAAGGAACCTGTCATACCATCCGCCACCGTAGCCGACACGGTTCAGGTTATCATCAAAGGCGAGTAGCGGCACAAGTATCAAGTCGAATTTTTCTGTCGGCATCGGAGCTTGTCTGGTCGAGTCTCCCAAGGTGACCTGAACCAACGGCCAAGTCGAACGCACATACGGTACGACCCATGACGTATCGACTTCTCCCCGCTCATCGACCGACTGAAATACATGCATGCGCCGTATGTCCTGCCATGGAAGCTCTTTTTTTGCTCTCAGGGCTACCGCGTCGTTTTTGACACGTTTTATGTCAGGTGTAAGTAGGCTACGAAGCGCTTTAATCTGCGTGCGGAGTTCTTCCTTATCCATGCGTCAAGTATACGCCGTCAAGACCACACTTTACAAAATATTTTACTTATGCTATAATGATTCCATAAGGTAATCAAATTTACCTGGATGAATACCGTAATTTCAGCTTGAATCCATTCTTGTTAAGTTCCGACCGTTCATCGATTAAATACGTGAACGAAAGGAATTCATGTCTCAACCCCACACCCGCACTTTTCGTGCGCGAAAATCAACCGGTCGTAGTTTCGGCCCACAGCGCTCGTCAGGTAGCCGGCCGCAGCGCTCAAAAGGTAACCGCAAGGCCTACATTCACCCGTCGAAGTTCATCAACCGCACCCCAAAGACTGCCGAGACGGTAGAGTACGTGCCGACTCATGCGTTCATTGATTTTGCCCTAGCGAACGACGTTCAGCGCAATCTCGCGAGTATCGGTTTTACCGCGCCAAGTGCAATTCAGGACCAAGCGATTCCGCACGTCCTCGAAGGTAAGGACGTCATAGGTTTAGCGAACACCGGTACCGGTAAGACGGCGGCTTTCTTGCTACCGATCTTGACTCATTTAGTAAAGAACCCTGAGCGAAATAGCGTGCTTATTATGGCGCCGACCCGTGAATTGGCACAGCAGATCAATGACGAGGCACGTCGCTTTTCTGAAGGTATGCGTATTTACACGACCGTTGTCGTGGGCGGCACGAATATTGAACGCCAAATCCGTGAACTAAAACGAGGACCACATATTATCATTGGTACTCCCGGTCGACTGAATGACCTGTTGAACCGACGAGCCCTGAACCTCGACGACATTAATCATTTCGTCCTCGACGAAGCGGACCGTATGCTCGACATGGGATTCATTAACGATATTCGTAAAATCGCGAGCCTACTGCCACACGATCGCCAAACGCTTTGTTTTTCGGCTACTATTACGCCGACTATCCAAGGCCTGATTCACGACTTCATGCAGAACCCTGAAACCGTATCGGTACGAACCGGTGAAACGTCGGACCATGTCGTACAAGACATCATTGAAGCCGGCGATAAGCTGCACAAACAAGAAATTTTGCGCGACATGCTTGGTAAAGATGAGTTTGAAAAAGTTCTGGTGTTCGGCGAAACCAAGTTCGGCGTCCAACGCCTGGCTGACCACCTGACAAAAGACGGTATCCCGTCTGAAGCCATCCATGGCAACAAATCACAAAGCCAGCGCCAACGCGCGCTTCACGCCTTTAAGTCGAATAAGGTCCGCGTGCTTGTCGCGACTGACGTTGCCGCCCGTGGACTTGATATCCCGAACGTCAGTCACGTGATCAATTTCGATACACCAGCGACCTATGAGGACTATGTCCACCGTATCGGACGGACCGGTCGGGGCGGCGCCAGCGGTATCGCATTGACATTCGTTGACAAACAAAGCAGGTAACCTGTTCCTATGGCGACCTTTCCAATCGTCGAAACGACACTCGACCGCATTGTCGGGGGTGGTCAAGCGCTTGGTACTTACCCAGATGGACGCAAATTGTTCGTATGGGGTGGGCTACCCGGTGAAACCGTAAATGTACAAGTAACAAAGAAACGCTCCAAACTGGTTGAAGGCAGGGTGGTCGAGGTACTTAAACGCAGTCCTGAACGCATTGATGCCATCGACTCGGAAAGTTATTTATCTACCAGCCCGTGGCAGATCATGAAGCCGGAAGCTGAAGCGCATTACAAAGCAGCCTTGATTGAGGAGGCTTTTGAACTACACGACATAGTGCTTCCTAATGCGATTGAAGTAAAAACCGACGACGCTCGGTTCGGATATCGCAACAAAGTCGAATTCAGTTTTTACTGGGACACCGAGACCAATATGCTCGACCTAGCGTTTTTCGTACGCGCCAGCAAGGGCAAGGTCCCGGTTGAAGGCACATCACTCGCTAAAGAGCCTATAAACGTACTGGCGCGAGAAATCCGCGACTTACTACGAACAAAATCGATTGAAGCCCGTTCGCTCAAGACACTTCTTATCCGCTGCGACCAAACCGGTAACTGCGTTTGGCAACTCTATGTCAAAGACCGCTTACCAAAGCTTATTTCTGAAAAAGAGGCCGCGAAGCTTCCTGCGATTGGCGGTGAGGTGATATATTCCGACCCTAAAAGTCCAGCCAGTAGGATTACCGAGCGTCTGGCTTCGTTCGGGCAAACGGTATTGACCGATGTTATTTTAGGAACTGCGTTTTCGTACGCTACCGAGAGCTTTTTTCAGGTGAATCTTCCCATGTATGAAACAGCTCTTAAAGACATGAGAAAGTGGCTGGAGCAAGCTTCTGTGGTTGATATGTATAGCGGGGTAGGAACTATCGGTCTGACCATAGGCGGCAGCTCGCCAGTACTCGTTGAATTAGATGAATCAGCCGTACGCGAGATGAAGCGAAACACCAGCGCGCTGAAGAGCAAAGCAAAAGTCGTGCACGCAGCGAGCGAAACGGCGCTTGATTATATAGTAAGTGACGCCGACATTATTTTAGATCCACCGCGCGCCGGCCTGCATACCCATGTTATTCAGCGCCTCCTAGACGTACGACCGAAGCGGATTGTTTATCTGAGCTGTAACCCGGTTACCCAAGCCCGTGACGTCGCGTTGTTATCTGAGAGTTATGGTATTCGGCATCATATGGGATATAATTTTTTCCCAGCGACGCCTCATATAGAGCACCTTGTTGTGCTTGACCTTACATCATAATCGTCAGAGCGTTTTGATTCGGCGGTAGGCGAACTTGGCAGCCGGTCGCCATTCACCTTTAGCGTCGGTGTCGAACTGTTTGATCTCACCGGTCCGAACTTCAGATATCAAGACGAGGGCAGGATTATATGGCGCAAGTGTCCGGTAATACTGTAAGTCTTGTTTTGAAGGGTTGCTACGACCTGGAAAGACGTCTTTGAATTTTTTCGTTCCGATATCATCAAAGTAGTTCGGTTGGCCTTTGGGCGGCATGTATATTTCAGCGGTCAGCCCCATACGGCCGACGATCTTTTTAATATCGGCGAGAAGCAGCTTGGAAGTACCGGTGACATACAGTAGTAATTGCTTCTTGGTCGTCAAAAAGAGCGTTCCCCTGGCGACACGGCTGACGGGTACGCCGCGCACGATCACATGGTCTATGTCGACTTGCATGCCAAACTGGCTCTTGGCAATCTGTTCAAGCGCCATGTCATCGTATACGCTTTCGTTCATGTTGCTATTGTACCACCGCCAAAGCCCTCTGAGACCTCTTATAATTCGAAACTTGCTACAATAATAGGCAGTGGATTTTGAACGACGATACAAGCAGCTGAACGATCGTCAACGTGAGGCGGTCGACACGATCGAAGGGCCGGTCATGGTGGTCGCCGGGCCAGGGACGGGAAAGACCGAGCTTCTTAGCATGCGCGTCGCGAATATTCTTCAAAAAACCGACACGCTCCCCGAAAATATTCTTTGCCTGACATTCACGGAAAGTGGTGCGACCGCCATGCGTGAACGCCTGAGCCAAATCATCGGGCCGCAGGCGTATAAGGTCGCAATCCATACGTTTCATAGTTTCGGCTCCGATATCATTAATCAGTACGGTGAGTATTTTTATCACGGCGCGGATTTTCGCCCGGCTTCCGATTTGAATTCGTACGAGCTGCTTCGTTCCATCTTTGATTCGCTTGACTTTTCAAACCCTCTCGCGTCACGCATGAATGACGAGTACACACATTTGCCGGACACGCTTACGGCCATTTCCGAGCTGAAAAAAAGCGGCCTGACCAATGAGGAACTTATGCAACTGCTCGACGCGAACGATGCCGTACTAGATGCCGTCGAAGATGACCTTGCGGTGGCATTTTCGAGTCGTATTTCAACTAAAACCGTTGACGCCCTGGCACCGATTGCTACCAAGCTAGCCGAACTGCCGACAGCCAGCTTACCACCGGGCGTAGCACCGCTTTCCAATGTATTAGCTCTTAGCCTAGCGCACGCTGTCGACGCGGCGCACGACCAAGGCTCGACTAAGCCCATTACCGCATGGAAAAACCAGCACATAGAAAAGGACGAGCGCGGTAATTTCGTATTCAAGGATCGCCGCCGGAGCGTCAAGCTACGGGCGTTAAGTTACTTATATTACCAATACCTTATGAAAATGCAGGAAGAAGAGCTGTTTGATTTTGACGATATGGTGCTTCGGGTCGTGCACGCCATGGAGGTATTTCCGGACCTGCGTTACAACCTGCAGGAGAGGTATTTGTATGTCATGGTCGACGAGTTCCAGGACACGAACCTGGCACAAGCGCGTATTTTACATAACCTTACCTCGACTCCGACCGGTGATGCGCCGAACGTCATGGTCGTCGGCGACGATGACCAGGCAATTTATAGCTTCCAAGGGGCCGAAGTAGGAAACATTCTGAATTTCAGGGATCGTTACGAGGACGTCCGTATTATCACGCTTCAAGACAACTACCGGTCGGACAACGTCATCCTCAAAAGCGCACGGACGGTGATTACACAGGGCGAAGACAGGTTAGAGCGGTATCTTGAAGAAGTTGATAAGTCTTTGACCGCAAACCACTCTGACCCGAAGGCGAGGATCAAACTTTACTCATACCCACGCATCGAGGACGAGCGTCGAGCTGTCGCGAGATCAATAAAAGCCAGGCTAACAGCCGGTGTAAAGCCGGAAACCATAGCGGTGCTTGCCCGCAGACATCATGAGCTTGTTGCGCTTCTGCCTTATTTTGCCGCCGAAGGAATCGACGTAAACTACGAGCGGCGCGACAATGTGCTTGAATCAGAAGTCGTATCACAGCTAGTGCTTGTCTCAAAAATCGTCTGTCACTTGGCAGAAGGACTCATTAGCGACGCGGACGCACTCCTTCCGCGTCTTATCGCGCACCCCGCGTGGGGCTTCGAAACCGAAGCGGTCTGGCAACTGAGCCTGAACGCGCATAAGCACCATGGCGGCTGGCTGGAGCAGATGGGAGTAACACCAAGATTCATGCCGCTGCACGGTTGGCTGATGGAACAATCCCGCAGAGTTTCGTCGCAGCCGGCCGAACGGATCATTGACACGCTTGTCGGGTCACCAGAAGAAGACCTGGGCGATGGCTCGTTCCATTCGCCGCTCTTTCCTTATTTCTTCTCAGAAGACCGGCGTACGTCGCAGCCGGCCGAATATGTCACGTACCTGGAAGCGCTGCGGACCATCCGTGCGAAGCTGCGTGAATATCGACCGGGCCAATCCCTCGGACTTTCCGATTTCATCGATTTCATTGAGTTGCACCTCAGCCTCGGAAGCGCCATTACCAGCGTCCGTGTTCGTTCTGATAATCAGCAGGATGCCGTGAACCTTATGACCGCACATAAATCGAAGGGTCTTGAGTTTGATCATGTGTATATCATCGGTGCCGTAGACACATCTTGGGGCGAACAAGTCAGGTCGCGTGCGCGCTTAATCAGCTATCCGGAAAACCTTCCCATACGGCCAAGCGGTGACTCGTTCGACGAACGACTACGGCTATTCTTCGTTGCCATGACACGAGCGCGATCCTCACTCACTATCAGCTTTTCAGAAGCGGACGACAACGGCAAAGCGCTACTGCCAAGCAGTTTTCTTATCGCGAGCGACCTTGAAGTCGAGCCTGTCAACACTAGCAGCGACGGGCATGAACTTGTGCGTGAGTTACGGCAAGAATGGTACCAGCCGTTCACCAACCTCGATCCTACCGACATGAAGCGCGTATTGGCGCACAGGCTTGAAGGCTACAAGCTAAGCGTTACTCACCTGACATCGTTCTTGGACGTAACCCGTGGCGGTCCGGCGCACTTCCTTATTTCAAACCTGCTGCATTTTCCAACCAGTAAGGCACCGAGCGCGCTGTATGGTTCGGCCATACATGCGGCCTTACAGAGGGCTCATACGCACTTCGCTGCGACAGGGAAGCGAAAACCGGTCGAAGACGTCTTACAAGACTTTGAAAAATCCCTTGTTAGCTACAATATGCCGAGTGACGACCTAGGCGCGTATCTGCAGCGCGGCGCAGCCAGCTTGTCGAGCTTTTTAAGCGCGCATTACGACGATTTCAGCGCACGCCAAAAAGTCGAAGTAGCTTTTGGCGGCCAGCAGAGTATGGTCGGGCAAGCGACACTTACCGGCGCGCTCGACCTAGTCGATATCGATCCCGAAACACATGAGATGACCGTCACTGATTACAAGACCGGTTCGCCGTCTGACAAATGGACGGGCAAAACCGATGGCGAAAAGCTAAAACTCCATAAGTATCGCCAACAGCTATTGTTCTATAAGTTGCTTGTAGAGCACTCACGTGACTTTTCCAACTACACTGTAGCAAAAGGTGTCCTGCAGTTCGTCGAACCTACTCCGGGTGGGCGAATCGTAAACCTCGACCTCAGCTTTTCAACCGACGAACTTGCTGAGTTCGCGCGACTTGTCGAGCGGGTCTACGATCTCATCATATCGTTGAACTTGCCTGACACGTCCGGCTACCCGGCGACCTATGCTGGCGTAAAGGCATTTGAAGCCGATATCCTTAGTGGTGAATATTGACGTTTCACCATATTTAAGTTAAAATAATACGAGCATCAGGAGGTTGAGTGAACGTTCACTCCCACACTGACGCCCATTGAAATGACAGGCACAGTGACATTATGGCCGCCAATGACTGCGTGCGCTCCCGAGGCGCACGAACGTGTCAGGTGGCAGCGGGTCAGCCCCCACAAAGTAGCTGACTCGCGGAGCACCTCGTCTGCAATGAGGTGCTCCAACCGCTTCGCAACGACGGACACGCTCCGTCGTTGCGTTGAAGCCCTGGGCGGGCGTGAGGGCGGTACCCCGACCGTCGTTAGCGCCCGTCCAGGCACCTTCGTATCCGATTCCGACCGCCTTCGAAGGAGGTGATCAGCATGGCGACCAAGGACCAGGTCAACAGCGCCATCACCGCCGTCAAGAACGGCGTCGCGACTCCTCAGCAGGAGAAGTGGGCTGCCGACGCGGCCAAGCAGGCCGGCTCAACCGGCAACCGCGCCCGCGAGGCGTTCAAGGGCAAGTAGCCCTGACGATACGGACGCTTACGCAACCAGCGTAGGCCTTCGGGGTGAATCACTGTGCCTGTCCGTCTCACATTCGACATGATCGTTCGTGTCCGATGTAAGGCGATAATGACGAAACATAAAGCATGAAAAATATCTGGCATGACCTACCGAAACCGTTCTTTGTTTTGGCCCCCATGGAGGCCGTGACTGATGTCGTATTCCGACAGGTTGTCGCCAAAGCCGCTGCACCGGACCTTTATTTTTCGGAGTTCACGAATGCCACCGGATGGGCGGCCGCAGGCGACAAGGCGATTGGCGGCCGACTCATTAAAACCGATTCCGAAGGTCCTATTATCGCGCAGCTGTGGGGCAGTAAACCCGAAGCCATGGCGCTACTCGCCACACACTGCAAAACTCTTGGTTTCGACGGTATCGACATTAATATGGGCTGTCCCGACAGCTCAGCCGTAAAGAGCGGAGGTGGCGCCGGTATGATTAGGACTCCGGAACTTGCCGCCGAAATGATCGTCGCTGCCAAGAGCAGTGGGCTTCCGGTCAGTGTTAAGACACGGCTCGGCTATAGCCGGGTCGACGAGTGGCCAGCGTGGCTTGAACATTTACTGCGCCAGGATATCGTTAACCTTACGATCCATTTGCGTACCAAAAAAGAAATGAGCAAGGTACCGGCGCACCACGAACTTATCGCGGATATCAAAAAACTCCGCGATGATATAGCCCCAGATACACTGCTTACGGTGAACGGTGACATCGATACGCGGGAAGACGGGGAAAGAATAGTAATTGAGACCGGCGTTGACGGCGTAATGATCGGCCGGGGTGTATTCAAGAATCCATTCGTTTTTGAAACGACACCACAAATTCATACGCGCGAAGAGCTTTTGAGTTTATTAAAGCTACAGCTCAACCTTCACGATGAGTGGAACACTGACGAGCATCCACGCAAGTTTGACCCGCTGAAACGATTCTTCAAAATTTATGTCCGTGATTTCGACGGCGCTGCTGAACTTCGTGACAAACTCATGCATGCAAAAAGCACGGACGAGGTCCGTGCGATAATTGCAAGTTCCGCAAACTGACTATCGGCGGTGTCGGCGGCGCAGGCCGGCGACGTTCAGACGTACCTGGTGTCGGTCAATCAGCTCTGTCGCTTTCTCAAGCTCAACCGCATCCTTGGCAGTCTCTTTGAGCTTCATAGCTTTTTCAAGCGCTGCGCGACTTTCGGCTTCGACGATATCGTCGCCATGATCGGCTTCGTCAACCAGCACTCGAACGAGTTTTTGCGTCACTTCAATAACACCACCGGAAACTGCGTAGTATTCCAGTTGGCTTTCGGGATCACCCTTCTTAAACCGAACGATGATTGCGCCTGGTACGGCAACCGAAACCAACGGCTCATGGCCTGGGAACACCGCGATAGGACCGGCCGCAGTCGGCAGCATCACTTCGTAGACGTCGGTGTCTACTTTTATGCCAGACAGTGTTACCAGTTCAAGCTTCATGCGCTATGTCCTAATCTTTCTTTTCCGATAGCGGACCGCCGGCCATGTAGAACCAGCTTTCCGGCTTGTCATCGTACTTACCGGCCAGGATGTCCTGAACATCCTTGACGGTGTCTTCTACCTTAATGTATACGCCGTCGTTACCGGTAAACTGCGTTGCCACGAAGAATGGCTGAGCCAAGAAACGCTGCAAACGGCGGGCGCGGTTAACGACTTTCTTCTGCTCGTCAGACAGTTCGTCCATACCAAGGATGGCGATGATGTCTTGGAGGTCTTTGTACTGCTGCAATACGCGCTGCGCTTCACGGGCAACTTGGTAGTGTGTTTCACCGACGACTTCTGGGTCAAGAATGGTAGAACTTGAGTCAAGCGGGTCAACGGCAGGGTAGATACCGATTTCGGTCAGGGCACGGTTCAGCGAAATAGTCGAGTCAAGGTGAGCGAAGGTCGTCGCCGGAGCAGGGTCGGTAAGGTCGTCGGCTGGCACGTACACGGCTTGGACGGACGTAATAGATCCCTTTTTAGTACTGGTGATGCGTTCTTGCAGCGCACCCATTTCTTGCTGCAAGTTTGGCTGGTATCCAACGGCAGAAGGCAAACGACCGAGCAGGGCGGACACTTCGGCGCCGGCCTGCGTGAAACGGAAAATGTTGTCGACGAACAGCAGCACGTCTTTTCCTTCATCCCGGAAGGTTTCAGCCATAGCCAGACCGGTCAGGGCGACACGCAGACGGGCTCCTGGGGGTTCGTTCATCTGGCCGAAGACCAGGCTGGTCTTGTCTAGCACGCCGGCGTCCTTCATTTCGTGGTACAGGTCGTTACCTTCACGGGTACGTTCACCGACACCGGCGAAGACCGAGTTACCGCTGTGGAACTTGGCGATATTGTTAATGAGCTCTTGAATAAGAACGGTCTTGCCGACACCGGCTCCACCGAACAGACCGACCTTACCACCCTTGGCGATCGGCGCCAGCAGGTCGATGACTTTGATACCGGTCTCCAGAATCTCTGTCTTGTTCGATTGCTCAGAAAGTGCTGGCGGTTCACGGTGAATCGGCGCCGTCTTACCTTTCGGAGCAGGCTGGCCGTCAATCGGTTCGCCAACGACGTCAAACATACGTCCCTGGGTCGCGTCACCAACCGGTACGCTAATAGCGGCACCAGTTGATTCGACAGCATCACCTCGTTTCAAGCCGTCAGTACTTTGCAGGGCGATAGCGCGAACGGTGCGCTCGTCTAGGTGTTGAGCCACCTCGAATGTAATCGTGCGGTCGTTCAGTTTCGTCGTCAGAGCGTCATAAATGGCCGGCAACGTTTTGCCCCCGAACTCGACGTCGACCACGACGCCCACGACCTGGGTGATAGTTCCTGTGTCTTTACTCATCAATTTGTCTCCTTCATTACTTCATTGCCTCTGCGCCACCGCTGATTTCAGCCAGTTCCTGGGTAATCGACGCTTGGCGGGCTTTGTTCATCGCGAGCGTCAGGTCGTCTATCAGGTCGCTGGCGTTGTCAGTCGCGTTCTTCATGGCCAGCATGCGCATACTGTGTTCCGACGCCCGTCCGTCCAGATAGGCCTGGAACAGTTGGGCATTCAACAAGCGGTACACGACGCTTGCCAGCACCGTTTCGCCATCAGGTTCAAAGATCGCTTGGGCGATACTCGTGTCCTCGGGCTCGTCATCGGTATCTCCGGCAGGGAGCAATCGTTCAGTCTTAACGACTTGACTTACCGATGACACGAACTCCGTGTAAACCATGTCGACGGCGTCAATTTCTCCGGCCTGAAACAGCTTGAACGCGGTGTCAAGTGCAGGTCGCAGTTCGTGGCCTTCAAGCGTATCCGGTAAGTCTTCGTACGCACCTGCAAGCTCGGTGTCTTTCAGCCGTGTGACGAAGCTCGTGACCTTTCGGCCGATCGCAATAGTTTTGGTCTTTACGCCGGCTTGATTATCGGCCATAAGTTCACGCACATATTGCTTGGTAACGTTCGAGTTGTAGGCACCGGCCAGTCCTTTGTCACTTGCGACCACGATAAGGAGGCGATTCTTGACGTCACGTTTTTCAAACAGCGGGTGGTTCTTAGTCTCACCCTGTTTGGCCAGATGAGCCAAGATTTCGCGGGCGGTACGCGTGTAGGGTGCCGTCGCCTTGGTTGCGTCCTGGGCGCGGCGCATCTTCGAAGCCGCCACCATCTGCATAGCCTTAGTAATCTGCTTGGTATTCTTTACAGAGCGAATACGACCTTTAAGTTGACGTTGGCTCGGCATTTAAAAGCTCCCCTCGAAATGCACGCCAGGTTCGATTTCATCGTCATGAACTGGGAGCGGCCCAGTAGCTTTGACTGCGGCGGCCATCGCTTCCAATTGCGGCAAGGTCGCATCCGGCAGGGCATGAGTAATACGAAGCCTTAGTGCGTGTCGCCGGTCCTGTTGCTCTAGCGCAACGGCAATATCTTCCCGGCCACCTGCAAGGTCCAGGTAATTACGAGGGTCGATGCGGCGCTCGGTCACTACGACTCAAATCCTTTCGCGGCTGCTTTGGCAGCTTTGGCGATAATCTTGGCGCTCGCCGAGTCTTTCTCGACTTTTTCGGCACCCTTGTTCAGTTCGCGCATTTCAGCTTTGTGGTCAGTCCATAGCTTGGTCAGTAGAGCAGCCTGGGCATCTTTGATCTTGTCGGCTGGCACGCCGTCGAACAGCCCTTCCGACACTGCGAACACACTGGCAACCTGCTCCCAAATACTCATCGGCTGGTACTGTGGTTGCTTTAGAAGTTCGGTCAATCGCTGACCGCGTTCAATCTGGGCTTTAGTGTCGGCATCCAGATCGCTTCCGAACTGGGCGAAGCTGGCGAGTTCGCGGAACTGTGAAAGACCGAGTTTCAGGTGGCCAGACACGCTCTTAACGGCCTTGGTCTGGGCATCACCACCAACACGACTCACCGAAAGACCTGCTGAAATCGCTGGGCGAATACCCTGGTAGAACAGGTCGGTTTCCATGAATATCTGCCCGTCTGTAATCGAAATGACGTTAGTAGGAATGTACGCCGAGATGTCACCAGCCTGGGTTTCGATGATAGGCAGGGCAGTCAATGAACCAGCACCAAGTTCGTCAGAAAGCTTAGCCGAACGTTCAAGGAGGCGTGAGTGCAGATAAAAGACGTCACCAGGGAAGGCTTCGCGTCCTGGTGGGCGCCGAAGGAGCAGCGACATCTGGCGGTAAGCGACGGCATGCTTGGTAAGGTCGTCGTAAATCATGAGTGCATGACCGCCCTTGTCGCGGAAGTATTCGCCCATGGCGGTACCGGCATATGGCGCTAGGTAAAGTAGGGAAGCCGGGTCACTAGGGCCGGTCGCGACGACGATGGTCTGTTCCATAACGCCTTCTTGCTTCAAGCGTTCGACCAATCCGGCAATCTTAGACAGCTTCTGGCCGACGGCGACGTAAATGTTAATGACACCGGTTTTTTCGCGGGCCTGGTTAATCATGGTGTCAACAGCAATAGCAGTCTTACCGGTCTGGCGGTCACCGATGATAAGCTCACGCTGGCCGCGGCCGATAGGGAACATGGCGTCAATGGCGACGATACCGGTCATCATAGGTTCGTGAACGTGCTTACGGCCCATTACGCCGATGGCTTCGCGTTCGATCGGACCACGGTTCTTGGCTTTGATAGCTGGTCCGCCGTCGAGCGGACGACCGAGCGGATCGACCACGCGGCCAAGAAGCTCTTCACCAACCGGTACTTCCAAGATCGTACCCTTCAGGCGCACCGTGTCGCCGGCAGCGACTTTGCTGTCGTCACCGAGAATCACGGCACCGATTTCGTCTTCCATAAGGTTCAACGCGAATGCCTCGACCACACCGGCTTTAGTGTCGATCTCAAGCACTTCGCTGTAGCCGGCTTGCTTCAAACCATGCACCCATGCCACGCCGTCACCGACGCGAATGACGACACCGGCGTCCGTCAGGCCTTCCTTCTTTTCAAGACCGGCGATCGCGGCCTGAAGGTCCTTTGATAATTCTGCGACTTGTAATTCTGCCATGTTCGTTAACTCCTACTACACCATCAATTTGTCTAATTTGTTCGCTACGGTCACGTCGAGTTGCCTGTCGGCTAGCTCTAGCCGCACGCCCCCAATGACCGATTCATCCACCCGTTCGCGTAACACCACGGACTGAACGTTTTCGTAGTGATGCTTGACGAACGAGTCGATCGTTTTTTTCGCCTCTGCCGTGAGTGGACGGGCCGATACGACCGTTCCGACCACGACGCCACGACTGATAAGCGCCGTTTCGATGTCGCGCACCAGCAGATCGGCCTCGTTCTTGCGACCGGTGTCAATCAGATACGCCGCGAGTTCGTTCAGTACGGTCGACTTCGATTCTCCGGCCGCGATACGACGGGCCGCCTGATCGGCAAGTTTACGACGTGACAGGGCCATGTTAGCGTTTCGCTCCTTCGACCGATTTCTTGACGAGTTCGGTGTCAAGCTTGTCGTCGGCGATTCCGGCCACGGCCAAACCAGCAGCCTTCTTGACTAAGCTGATCGTGTCTTTTTCAAGGGTTTTCCGAGCGGCTAGCACGTCTTTTTGAATGTCTTCCTGGGCTTCGGCAACGATACGTTCGGAACGAGTCTTGGCCTGCGATTCCGCCTTTTCGATCATCTGTGTCGCTTCGTTCTTTGCCGTGTTCACGATGTCAGCGGCTTCAGTGCGGGCTTTCTTCAGTGTCGCCTGAATCGTCGCTTCGGCTTCTTCGGCCTTCTTTTCGGCGTTTTCGGCGGCCTTACCGGCCTCGTCGAGCTTCGCCTGACGGTCATCAATCGCTTTCACGAACACAGGGAAGACGAACTTGCCAAGAAGTAACACGAGCACGACGAAAGCGATCATCTGGAAGATGAGCATCTGCCAATCAATACCAAGCGCAGCGAACAGGTTGTCCGACCCCGCTTCGGCACTTGCCAGGTAATAGAGTTGTCCTGTCATGTTAATCATCAGACCTTATGTTCCTAAATGAACTTCGCGATGATAGCTACGACGATACCGATGATAGCCAGAGAGTCGGCGAAGACGATGGCGGTAATCATCAGCGTACGGATGTTCGCCAATTGTTCAGGGTTACGACCGAAAGCACCGAGTGCACCGGCACCGATGAATCCGATACCCATTGCCGCGCCGAGGGCTGGCAGTCCGTACGTAAGACCGAAAGCTAGTTGTTCCATTAATTTTCTCCTTGGTTATTACCTTAAATTATATCATTCGTGCTGCGGAGCCAGTTTAGCATCAGCAGGGGAATGGTCGTGTGTTGAATCTGCGTGGTCACCGTGCGACTCGACCGCAAGGCTGGTGAAGATGACCGTCAGGATAAAGAAGACGTAAGCCTGGATAAAGCCGATGAAGAGCTCGAACGCCATGAACACCGGCAGCATCGCGACAGAAAGGTAGCTGGTAAGAACGGCGATGATAAGTAGCAGGATTTCGCCGGCGAAACAGTTGCCAAACAGACGTAGGCTCAAGGCGGAGTAACGAGACGCTTCACCGATGAACTCCAGGATGCCTTCAAACGAGCCGATCGGATCCTTCAAGGGGTTACGAAGGTAGCGCTTGGCGTTACCGACCGGACCATGCGCCTTCCAGGCGAAGTACTGCACCACGACGAGCACGATGATCGCCATGGCGAAGGTGAAGTTAAGGTCCGCGGCGATACTGCGGAGCAATGGCGCTTCGCCAACCTTGATCGAGTCCAGCCCCGGCAGAATGCTCATCCAGTACGAAAGCAGGACGTAAAAGAATATCGTCAGTGCTAACGGCGCGACTTTACGGGCGAGTTTCTTGTCGGGAATGACGCTCTCTATCTGCGACAGCATTCCTTCGAAGGCCCATTGGACTAACCCGACGAAGCGGTTGTACCGCCCACGGCGCAGCATCCAGGTCACATACCCGAAAACCGCTAAGAGGAGTATCAGACTTATCGCACCGGTGAACAGCGCATTCGTAACAGGGAAGTTACCGACCTTGAATACTTCCTGGGCGGCCAGGTGGATTTCAATCGCGCTGAAGTTAGTCAGGATCATTTGGTTCGTTTCACTTCCTCAAGTTGTCGTTTTATGAGAAGACTTGTCACGCCAGTACCGACGATAATGCCGAGCACGGTCATCCATGGTATCGTTCCCCATGACTCGTCAGCCCAGAAGCCCAGTAGGATGAAAGTAACGGTGGGTACGAACATCCTCCATGTCGTATCAGCGATGGTGCCGAGCAACAAAACGACCGTCGATGTCTTCGGCGGCCTGGGAGTGCCGCCGGGTGTTTCGTCAGGCGCTCTCATGTACACTACATATAGTAGCAGATAACGCCGGAGAGTACTATGCCTAGAATTAACCGTTCCGCCCCGCACAAGCCCTTCCGGCCTCATGTTCCCTGTGAGCGTAAACGCCGGTTCAAAACCGAAACAGAAGCACAGGACGCAATTGAACATGCATCACTTATGGACATACGGCTGGAATTGAAGACCTATCAGTGCCCATACTGCAATGGCTGGCACCTGAGTTCAGTCAAGTGAATCTTTATTAGCTAATATTGCAGCGTAAGCCAGGTATTGAACGTGGTCACGGGGTTGATAGAGCCAGTCGTACCGCCGTTTCCGAATGCTCCAGATGAGTTTCCGCCCCAGCAGTACTTTTTGCCCTCGGTATCAAGAGCACAAGTATGATCATAGCCGGCAGAGATAGAAGTTATTGTTTTTCCAGCTAAGACCCCGCTGGTGTTAATCGCAAGTGGGCTGGTCGAGTTAATCACGTAGGTACCTGACAATTCACCGTCACGCCCCCAGCAGTAAACCGTTCCGGTAGTTGTAAGTCCACACGCCCAGAAGTTACCAGTAGTGATTTGTGTAAAGGTTATCCCGTTCAATCCTGTAACGGCTACAGGCACATAAGAGGCAGTCGTATTACCAGTCCCCAGCTGACCATAAGTATTGCCGCCCCAACAGTACGCTTTGCCATCGGTAGCAAGTGCGCACGCGAAACCATTGCCTATACTGACGCTTGTCACGACTTTTCCATTAAGCGCGCCAGTCGAAGTAACCGCCACTGGAACTGCAGAGCTTCCACTCGACCCGTTACCAAGAACACCGTTACCCCAACAATACACTTTGCCTGTCGAATCGACGGCACAAGCGCTACTGACTCCGGCACTGACGGAAGAAATAGTCTTACCGAGAAGGACGCCCGCAGAATACACAGCTACCGGCGCAGGTCTTGGAGTTGTCGTGTTGTCTCCCACGCTTCCGTATAAGTTCTCACCCCAGCAGTATGCTTTGTTGTCTGATGCAACGACACATTGGACATGGTTTGAGCCGACTGCGATGTCCTTAATCGTAAGACCGTTTAATACCCCTGTTCTATATACGGCAACAGGTGACGTACGTGTCGTGGTCGTATTATCACCCAATCCGTCCTGTCCATTATGCCCCCAGCAATACGCGTTATCGTCAGACGCAATGACGCAACTCACCGACATCCCAGAGCTTAATTTCTTTATGTACATACCCTTAAGGACTCCGTCCGAGGCTACATCAACCGGAACAAGGGAATTATCCGACGTTTTGTTTCCTAGTTTATAAAGCCCTCCATTTGATCCCCAACATTTCACTCTGTTGTTGTATGTTGGATTCGTGCTAAGGGTTAGACCACAGGTGAAGTTCGTCCCAGCTGAAACTGCGCTCCAATACAGAGGCGTGGCTTTGGCATATCCACTGTACGGAAACGATTGACTAAGTGTCGATGAACTGGAGCGAAATTGCTGAACCTCACTTGTTACGGGTATCGTGTACGATCCATCACTATTAGACGTTGCCGCGTTAACCGTGAATGTCGTTTTTAGGTTCGCGGTACTAAGTACGTAACAGGTGGGTCCCGTAGTACACTGGGCACCGCCGCTACATGTGGAGTCAGGACGTAGAGGAGAAGCATTAGACCAGCTCGGGCTCCCGTATGCATTAAGACATGCTTGCGCGCGAGCATAGCCTGCGGCAAATGCTTCGTTGTTTAAACGGTTGAAATATTGTTGCTTAAGCGTCGTATTAGTTGAGCTAGTTGATACTAATCCGGAAAGCAGCACCAAAAGCATGACGACCGACGAAATCATAACGGTCGGTAATGCGAACCCCTTAGACGAACCCCAACAAAGCGTATTTTTCATAACGGTTACGTCAATAATACCACTGCATGCAAAGGTTATGGTAGTATCTACTTAACCGCAAGCGAATTTAGTGTATAATGTATAGTAACTAATAGTCACAATAAAGGAATCACGATGAGCGACGGAGCAACCGACCAACCAACCGTAACAGTTTACAGCACCACCTGGTGCGCCTTCTGCGCGACCGAAAAACAATGGCTCGACAAGCTCGGCGTAAAATACGTTTCAAAGAACATCGAGGAAGACGAGGCAGCCAACGCAGAACTGCTCGACAAACTTGGTGGTAACTTTACGGGCGTTCCCGTAACCGACATTGCCGGCGAAATGATTCTTGGATTTAACCGTCCGGCACTCCAGGCCGCGCTCGACAAGAACAATCTCGTTCCTGCCACGGCGTAAATTACTCATGCTTGTCGTCACGCTGTTTGGCAAGTACGATTTATGAATGGCTAACCGGTTACAACCGTTTAAGGATAGTACTCCCCGACGAACTATGGGGAGCGAAACTGAATATACGACACGGCTAAGCGCCGCATTGGACTCACGTGTCGACACTAGGCTCGTAGCATATTATGCCGACCCCAATAATCTATGGCTTAATAATGGCGCGCGCTTATATAAAGACTTCGGTGGTGTAGTAGAGTACGCTACGCCAGAAGCGACTTCAGGCCTTGAAGTCCTCCTTCAAGAACGTACCGGCGAAGCAATCGTTGGCCAAGTCGCCGACCATCTTGTTCATCTTGATGGTTCGGATGTGCCGGTTCAGGAACACGTCTATAAACGCACTGGATACTCGGACGTATATCCTACACTTGCCGAATCCAAAGACCCTTTAGGATTGGACGAGGAAAACGACATACGAATCATGAAGGGTAACGTTTCAACCGGTCATCATGAAACATACCAGACAGGAATTGCAATAGGCGAAATGGAACAAGGTTCGCCAGCTGCGCGATTCCTGAACACGTACTTAGCGACGCGAATCGTTTGGACAGGCACTGGATTAGTCGGGCCGGAACGTTTTCATGTTTCTCAAAAAGCCGAAGCGATTAATTTTCGCGGCGACAGCTTGACGGACCACGGCGGTAAAGTTCCATACCGCATGAAAGGCGATGGCTTAATAGAAATACGTACCGGTGAAGGTAATATGTCCGATTGGGCAATCGCTACTAAGTTCGATATGACGTCGTTAGTGTTCCGCCTGATTGAACATGGAGACATTCCTCATAAGCTAACCGTTATGGAAGGGTATGAAACTTCTGCAATGCGCATGACAAGCCGCAACCCGCTTTCTACGCTTCCGAGTGAGTATGAGGCTATGAATGCTATTGAGCTGCAGGCAAGGATTGCTGAGTACGCCTTGTGGTTTGCCGATAAACACTCAGCCGTCCCTCCGCACGAAATCAAAGCTGCTCGCGCAGTTAAAAGCGTTTGCGAGCAGTTAGTCCTATATTTCCACGACCACGGTGATATCACGACAGTGAGCGACCGAATTGACTGGGCGGCAAAACTTAACAAGATCCAATCACGTGGTTTTACCCTTGGTGAAGTTACCTGTCGTAATCTGGTTGCCGTTTATCATGACCTTGCATGGGAAGATGTTTCTCAAGATTCATCAAGCCGACGATGGTATAGAGTCCGCCATAATAATTTAGTTACGCCAACCGATATCAATCGAGGAAAGTTTGCCGCACCAATCGGTCGAGCGGCGACGCGTATGCGTATCATTGACCATTACGACAAGGAAGTAAAGGCTGTCGATTGGGATATCATCACTCTAAGTAATGATCGGTACGTCGTCGTAGACGACCCATACTTCGCATAGTTGTATTAGCGACCGACGTTGACCACATCGGCCGGCACCGCTTTTCTAAAATAGTCGTCGTGACTGACATACAAGATCGCGCCGGAATACTTCCCAAGTGCCGTTTCAAGTTCTTCAATACTCGGTAGGTCCAGGTGGTTTGTCGGCTCATCAAGAATCAACAGCTGCGGTTCGTTCGCCAGCATGGCGATGATTTGTAGCCGTGCTTTTTGGCCACCTGAAAGCTTAGCGACCGGAACATGACCGTCAGTTTCCGTAAACAAATAGTCGTGCATCAAGCCACGGATTTTCGTTTCATTTATCTTAAGTTCACGGTCTAAGTACGTACGTTCAATCGCGTCCTTCAGCGTCAAGTTAAAGTAATCCGGTGACACTTCTTGTTCATATATTCCAATACGAACCTTCGGATCGAGTGACAGTTCGCCTTCGAACACGGTTGGTTCGGTAGACCCAAGCAGGCGCTTAATGATCGTCGTCTTACCAGCGCCGTTACGCCCGCGCAGTTCGACCGCTTCGCCTTCACGCAGGTCTATCGTGATTCCTGCGAATAATGGTTTGTCGTATCCAAGGCTTAGTTTTGATGCCTTGACCAGTACATGGCTCGATCGCGACCCTTCATCTTTAATGTCCATCTTGATATTTCTTGATTTGAACTTGGCATACTGGCCAGCAACTTTGTAATTCAGGTTTTCGGCCGACTCGCGGTCAATCCAGAACGTCGGCTTTTCTTTGGCTTGCAGTTCCGCCAGTTCCGCGCGGGACACTTGCTCCAAACGTTTGAACTTTTGGATCGTCTGGGGGTTTCGCGACTTCTCTTTGAGCCGCTGGTAGTCGATGACTTTTTGCTTTAAGTTCACGATGCGTTTTTCTATCAGTTCGAACTCATTCATGGCCGTACCGGTCGAGTGGGCGTTCTGTTTTAAGTAGGCGTCATAATTACCTTTGAAGCTCTGCGACCCACCGTCTTTTAACTCGACGATGCGATCGACCCGCTGTAGGACGTCACGGTCGTGAGTAATCACCAGCATGGCTTCAGGCGCTTCCGTCATCCAGTCGATAAATTGTTTCTTGGCTACGAAGTCCATGTGGTTGGTGGGTTCGTCAATCAGTGCCAGGTCAGCCTTAGAATGCATGACTTTCACGACTTCAACAAGCCGTTTTTGGCCGCCAGACAAGGAAGCGAAAGGCTTGTGTGCGATGTCTGGCAGTTGGAAAGTTTCGAGTTCGCGTTCTATGTCGCTTTCAATCTGGTAAAAGCCTTTGTCGTCAAACCGCTGCAGTGCGTTCGTATATGCTTCGATCTTTTTCATGTCGTCACCCATGGTATCCGGGTAAGTTTCAACGATATGCGACAGCTCACCGTATTCAGGCAGGCCAGCCAGCACATATTGCAGCACCGTTTGGTCGGCTGCACCGTGGTGCTCCTGTGCTGTCGCGACTACCTGCAAACCTCGTCGGTAGACGATCTCGCCCTCAAAGTCCTTATCAGTTCCTGCCAACATAGCGAACAGCGTACTTTTACCAACGCCGTTGCGGCCGATTATTCCAACCTTTTCTTTGTCATCAACTGAAAACTTCACATTAGACATGAGAAGCTTCGGTCCGAATGACTTTTCGGATATGGAAATATCGGCAATCATATCTGTTAAGTATAGCAGACGACGACGAATGTACATTGACAACTAGTTGAATTTGTGCTATTATTTATATAATCGTCCATATTTTTCTACGAGAGGAGTGGCGATGCACATCGCTATCGCGACAATAATCAGTGTCGTCGCACTCGTCCTGCTGCGCTTCGTGGCAGGCAGGGCAAAAGCGATCAAGTTCAGCATTCCCACCTACAACGGCACCTTCTACGGCGCCATCGGCGGCTGGTACATTCCCGCCGCTGCGGTCGTCGCCTGGTATCAGGCGGGTGTTCACAGTGTCGGCTGGCTGGTCGTCATCTACTTCGGTCTGATGACCGCTGGCTGGCTGCTCGGACCGTCTCCGGTGAGCGTGCGGAACAACTGACCGCCATGAGAGGACCGCTGAGATGAGTATCAACCTCACTCGCGTCCGCTCTTGGCGGTTCTTTCATTTGCTATACTTTTTCTAATGACCAAACAACTTAACGACGTCAAATATTGGACGTATCATGACTCTGACAAGCCTATTTGTGTACTCATACACGGCTTCACTGGCAGCCACGAAGGTTTTCAATACATCATTCCCGACCTTGAGAACTTTCATCTCATCGTACCCGACTTACCGGGTTTTGGCGAAAGTGAGCTCACACTCGACGAATTCAGTATTGACGCGCTGGCGCGCAAGGTAAACGATTTCGTTCGGGCCCTTAATCTAAAGACCTCGCCGTATTTGGTGTCGCACTCAATGGGCGGGCTGGTCGCCGCCAGTATGCTTACTCAAAATCCGGAACTGTTCCACGAACGCACTGTGTTCATTAGCCCGGTCGCCACAAAGGTACGACGCCTGGATTCCCGTTCGCTCGGAGCGTTCTTGGGCCGTTTGCAGTATTTCGTGGGAAAGTCCGTGCCGAAAGCCGGACCGAAGCTGGTTAAAAGCCGGCTACTCAGCCGCTTGGCGACGTCATTGATATTGACGACGAACGAACGAGCCATGAAAAAGACCATTAATGATCACCATTTTAAAAACCTGGACTATATTTCGAGTATCGACTTTTACCACCGGCTGCACATCGATATTAACAAAAAAGGCGCGCTTGATTACGCCGATGAATTGAATAAAAAGTTCAAACCGCTAATCATTACGGGCGACAAAGACAACGTCACGCCACTTGCGACTGAAATAAAGCTGGCAAATGCCTTGAACGCCGACCTGCACGTACTAAACGGCGTCGGCCACCTGCTGCACTACGAGCGACCTACAGAAGTCGCTGCGGCAGTAAATGCGTTTTTGTCGCGATGACTTGTTGATAGATTTCTTCGAACTGGTCCAATGTGTGGTTCATGTCATGCGTTTTGGCGATCTTTTGGCTTTCTTCGCCAAATTTCGCCCGCAACTTGTCGTCTTCGACCAGCATTAATAGTGCGTCGGCAATCCCAGCGTCATCGTCTTTTTCGCATAAGAACCCGTTACGGTCGGTCTGGCACAGTTCATACAGGGCGCCGGCATTCACCGCGACGACCGGCTTACCGCTAGACATCGCTTCTAGCGCAGCGATACATTGCAGTTCTGCAGGACTTGGCATAGCGAAGATGTCACCGACCTTATGTAGCTCGACGATTTCGTCATCCGTGACGCGCCCCGTGAACGTTACATTATTATGAATACCGAGTTCGTATACATAATTTTCAAGCCGCTCGGCATCTGTCCCACCACCGACGATAAGCAGGTGAACCGGCTTCGTCGTCCGCTTCAGCACCGAGTTGAACGCGTCGATAAGCACGTGTATATGCTTTTCGCTGTCCAACCGGCCGACATAGTCGATTATCAAACGGTCTTTAGGAATCGAAAACTTCTTATATATGGCATCGCTTGGGGCAGTCGGCTGGAACCGGCTAAGATCAATACCGTTCGATACCGGCTTTATAGGCACGTCCGGAATATCTTTGCGACCGGTCGTCAGCATGTCAATTGCCGCTTGAGTCGGCATGGTTACGAAGTCTGCCTTCTTATGGAAGCGCGCGCCGTACTCGGTAATCAGGTAACTCAGCTGTTTGGATACCGGCGCCAACATACGGATATTGTCGAGAAGATTCTCGGGAATCGCGTGGTTAGTCGTTACGACCGGAATATTGTAGCGCTGCGCGTAGCGCATGGTCGCTTGACCAATACCGAGCAGCATCTGAATATGCACGACGTCGGGTTCGAATTCTTCGATGATTTTCTTGACTTCGCGCTGCGGCGCGACCGAGATTCGGAAATTCTGGTACAAAGGGAAGGGAACGGACATGGTACGGCGAATCAGGTAATTGCCATCGGTTTCTTCGCCGCCACGGCCGGAACGACGCTGACTCGGCGCGATGACCACGACCTCGTGTCCACGGTCAGCCAGTCCTTTGGCCAGGTTACGGCTAAAGACGGCAACACCGTTGATGGTCGGCCAATGAAGGTCGGCCGCGATGAGGATTTTCATATTGTCTTATTGTACCACGGCGAAGCATGAGTACTTCCAGCTTAATGGGCTGTGATATCCGAGGTCGTACCCAAGGATATCAGCCGAACGCTTGCAACCAGCGCCGCTGGCGCCGGTTGCAAAAAGTGTGCCATTAAGCTGGAAGTACTCACGCTTCGCAATATATTCAAGCTATACTACCTTCAATGAAACTGCTTTTTGACGCCCGTTATATCCGCACCGATTTTCCGGATGGTATTAGCCGCTATTCAAGCGAGCTGGCCGAGGCGCTTGTCAAACTTCACCCGATCACGTTCATCGTGCAGAGCGACGAACAGGCCGCCAAACTACCGGTTGGCAGCAAAACGGTCAAAATTCACAGGATAGACTCCTGGCTAGAGCCGTTCACAGCGCTTAGGCTCAACAGATTTGAACCGGATGTCGTATTCAGCCCCATGCAGACCATGGGAAGTCTGGGGCGACGCTTCAAACTGATTCTGACGCTGCACGATATGATTTATTACGTTCACCGTGTACCACCGCCGACCGCTAAAGGGTTGGTGCGACCGTTGTGGCGCCTGTTCCATATGGCGTATTGGCCGCAGCGGCTCGTACTGAACCGGGCCGATGTGGTCGCGACCGTGTCGCAGACCGCCCGTACCGAAATCTCGCAGGCTAAGCTGACCAAGCGCCCGCTCATCGTCGTTTCAAACGCGGCCCGTGATTTGACGCCACTTCTGAACGAGCCGGTAGTCCAGCTCGACACCCCACCGAAAAACCTCGTCTTCATGGGTACGCTGTTGCCATACAAGAACGCTGAAACGCTAATTAAGATGATGAAGTTCCTTCCCGGTCGCACATTACACCTCTGCAGTAAGGTGTCGCCAACCAGAAAGGCGGAACTCAGCGCGCTCATTCCAGAAGGCGCGGAAGTCGTGTTTCATAACGGCGTCAGCGACGAGCAGTATGCGGCACTCCTGGCTAATGACGCCATCATGGTCAGCGCCTCTAAGGCCGAGGGGTACGGCCTACCGCTCGCCGAAGCCTTGCAGCTCGGCGTACCTGCGGTCGTCAGCGACCGGCCGTTCTTCCGTGAAATAGCAGGTGACGAGGGCGCCATGTTCGCAGACCCTAAAAATCCTGAAAGATTTGCTGCGGCTGTCCAATCGCTCGATGACATAAAGACACGCCGGCGATTGATAGCTGATGGCAAAAAAGCCGTCGGACGCTTTAGCTGGGACGAATCGGCCGCTGTTCTTCTCAAGGAAGCACGTAAACTAACAAGCCACTGACATGCTAAAGCCCCGGATATTTCACCGGGGCCGTAGCACCTTGTTCCTAGCGCTTGATCACGCGATTAAGTGCGCGCGTGAACGCCGAGTTCCAAACTTCCGGGTCGGCGTCGTAGGCGACGTGCTTGGAATTCACCTGCACGACGTCGAGGTCGCTAGCGACCCAAGCCTTGGCTGCCGACGGCGAGACGAGCTCGTCGTTCACAGCCTGGACGTAGACGATCTTGTCGAACTCGTTCAGCTGGCTGCTCGACGGGTTCTCGCGCGACCGGACGTAGTTCACCTGATCGATATAGTACGTCATGGCGAACGTGCGAGGCTGCTCACCAGTGATTGACCTGGTGAAGTACTTCCCCCAGGTCACATCCGTGAGCGGTCCGAACCGAAATGCTGTTGCCAGCACCGACACGGCCTTGAGCGGCTGCTTGATGCTTTCGACGCCTCCGGACGGAGTGCAGACGGGTACCAGGTCGTACTCGACATTGGCCCGCTTGCGCTCCGACAGGCGCGACATCACGTCGAGTGCGTTGTCTGCGCCCAGCGAAGAGCCGATGAAGACGACTTGCAGCTGGCTGTCAGTCTGCAACATCTTGGCCAATTTGTCAGCCAGCTGCTCGTGCTCGAACCGGTCTCCCGTTGGGTTGACCAGCCAGACGTCACCGAAGTCACGCCATGTGTCGGTCTGCTGTCTCGCAGACCACTCGCCATCTGCCACGAGTCCTGGCAGGTAGACGATCAGGGTGTCGTGGTTTCGCTTGCCCTCCAGCTTGGTCACCGAGACGTCGCCGTGAAGCAACACTCGGAAACAACCGTCGAACAACGCCACCACGATGACCATCAGGGCAGCGTATGCCACCCATTGCCACCAGTGCATCAGGACTCCTTCGCAGGATCGGATTGGAAACGAAAGGTGCTATCTTTATATTATAGCAAAAAATACTGATTTTGTCAATTATTCACACACTTTGCGACTAGGGCTATGACCGGTTGGCTCATCTGGTGCTTCGTCTGTTTATCGCTTGTATCTATGGTCGCCATGAAGCGTTCTTCGCCAATATCGACAGCTGGAATGTCTGGTAGACGGAAGGTAGGCGCTCCTGCTGGCTTAATGATCGGCTGTACGGCCCTCTCGGCGTCCGCCTTGTTACGGGCTTTGATTTGCTCCACCAGTTCATTGATTTCTTGCTGCTGATGTGAGGTAAGTTCGTCATAACTACGGTTGGCGAAGCCGAGTGTACGCATAGCACCAACAGTCGCGTCACATACGAAGTACAAGCCCATCACGAAGTCACACAGCCCTTCGCGTTCTAGCATCTGGCCGGTTTCTTCTAGTGCGCGTCCATCAAGCAGAACAACATCAAAGCCTTCGGCGCGGGCATCACGCAGCCATTTCTTGAGTAATTCGTCTTTAAACGCCTGGCTGAGCGGCCTTGCTCCGATTTTCGCACTGTCCGCACCTACCTGGTTGGTATAGAGCAGTGCGTCGCGGTCAGACTTAGACATATGATAGACCTCTTTGACGAACCGAACGCTGGCTTCGGCATTGGCGTCGTCACCCAAAAAAGCGTCAATTGCTACCGGGTCATCAAGATTTACCCCGGCACGCGCTGCAGCCACGACCAAGCAGCGGAACACCTGGCCGGCGTCGATAAGCATAACGTGGTGACCATACGTGTCGCGCAGAGCGTCCTTGGTCGCTTGAACGATAGTACCCTTGCCGCTACGGGCTTCGCCGTCGAACGTGATAAGTTTTGGCACCGGGTTCGTCATAGACATTCCAACCGACTATAACAGAGCCCTTGCATAACTTCAAAAATGACGAAGCCGCCCGTTCCTCCGCGTAGAGTACTTGGGCGGCTCAGCCGATCTACCGGATTGGTTCGTACGTCGGGTCATCCCTGAAGGTCGCGTGATCCCACTTGAGTCGAAGCAAGATGATCGCCATAACTCCATAGAGGATGAACCATAGCCCCCACCGGTCAGTCGCAAGCACTGTCAGCCACAAGAGCGCCGTAGCTAGTTGGGCCCCGAAGAACCAACGATAGAAGAGGTCGAGTGCCAGCGCCCAGCGCAGGCTGCTCTTCTTCTTCATATCGATGACCCAAATGCACAGTCGGGAAATCACGACGTTGCCGACCATGATGGCGACTGCTAGCAGCCAGTGCAGCTGTGTGAATAGTAAACCGACCATTACGCCAGCGACCAATGTCGCATCCGCGAGGTTATCCCACGCGTCTGGGTTTTTACGCCAGAACAGATGCTCGTTCTCGAGTTTCGTGTAGGGCCAGCGCCTTGCGACCATGCCGTCGAACGCATCGCTCAGGATGCCTGCAGCGAACAGCACTGTAGCGGCTTGCCAGTGATTCTGGATGCAGAAGAGTGCGACCAGAGGACCGGCGATGAGACGAAACAGTGTAAGGATATCAGCCAGATACCTCATGATTCACCTTCCTGTAGAAACGAGCTGATAATTATATAATACCATTTTTTTATTTTTGGTCAATATCCTTCATCTGTTACAATGAAGTGGTTATGGCCAAGAAGCAGTCCAAATCAAAAGCTGCGGGTCCGATTGTCAATCGTCGGGCCAGGTTTGATTATGACTTGGGCGATGAAATTATCGCGGGCCTTAGTCTTACAGGGCCGGAAACCCGTGCCGCGCGTGACGGCCACGTTCAATTAAAAGGCTCGTTCGTAAGTCTGAAAGACAATGAACTATGGCTTAACAATGCGAGCTTCAGTCTGAAAATGAACGAAAAGGGAAGTACCAATGCCCGCACTGTCGACACTAGTCCGAAGAAGCTGCTAGCACACCGCAAACAGATTGACGCCTTCACCGAGAAAAAGCAGCAAGGTATGACGATCGTGCCAACGAAGCTACTGACGACTGGTCGGCACATCAAGCTTATTATCGCCCTAGGAAAAGGAAAGAAGCGTTACGACAAACGCGAGACCCTGAAGCGCCGCGACCAAGAGCGTGAAGCACGTCGCAGCATGGCGCAGCGATAACATTACTATTGACAATACTGCATCAATGTCCTATAATGACATTATGGTAACCGAAAGGTTACTAGGCTGAGAAGGACATCCAGTGTTCCCTCGGGCTACCGAAACAGCTGTGCCCAAGCCGTAAGCGCCTCTAACGCTTCGGGATAAGCATTCGCATACTAAGGCGAACGTTTGTACCGATACGTTATAAGGCGCTTTTCTTGTAGCGATATAGAAGCTAAAGAACCCATTGTAACGGAAGTTTTGGTACAACACATCATTACCGAGTAGAGACTGCACCGCAGTATTCTTCTCCGTGACTCAACGTATGCCGGTTAAGCATTCTTAAAGATTGCTCCTGGCACGTACATTGACAAGCTAGGAATTACATCCCGGGTCGCGCCCTGCGTTCATTTGAACGTTGCGCGCGATTCGGGAAGCTCAGTACCGAACGTAGAAGGAGGG
>DEBR01000005.1 GCA_002348615.1 Candidatus Saccharibacteria bacterium UBA2951
CGGCGATAACAACAACCAATATGCGGTAAAACCACCAAGAATGGACTTATCCGCCGGCGTGGATGGTCAATTTGACTCAGATAATTACTTCAAGATCGCAGTGGAATACAGATGTGTTAACCCGACCTCTGGAGTAGCATCCGGCGTAGGTCCAATTAACGCATATTCGTATGTGTTCCCATAACAGTTTAGGAGTATGATGATGCGTATTAAGAATATACATATGAGTAAACGCGTTGCAACGATTATTATTGCACTCGGTCTGATTGTTGTTTCCGGCGGTGTCACGTTCGCCTTGCTTTCCTCCATTGCTCCTAGGGACAATAGTGATAAATCGACGACAAATAAAACCCCAAAACAGAAAGCCGATGATCTTAACACCGAGGCAAAGAAGCTTCTTGATGAAACCGCAAAAATGGGCAGTGGCCGAGCCGCGGATAAGAAGACCGAAGAAGCTGCAGCCAAATTCGAAGAAGCCAGTAAGCTATATAAACAGGCGGGTGACAACTCCGATAGTTATGAAGCTCAGGCGAATGCCGATTCATTACGAAGTCGCTTAGCAGCCGAAGAACCATTCAAAAAACAGCAAGAAGAAGAGTGGGCTAAGCAAAAGGCGGCCATGGAGGCAGCGAAAGCGGCAATGGCAGCCGACAGTCAGTAGTATTACGAAGTTTACGACAAGCGAATCACCCCTGTTAAAACAGGGGTGATTTTGATATACTAATAACCTGATATGTTTGTAGATACCGCGAAAGTGACAATTCAGGCAGGTAAGGGCGGCGATGGTGCCGTCAGTTTTCGTCATGAGATTTATGTCGACAAGGGCGGTCCTGATGGCGGCGACGGCGGCCGGGGCGGCGACGTCATATTCAAGGCGACCAAGAATCTTAACACGCTGCTCGACTTTCGCTACAAACCTGAACTAAAAGCCAAACCTGGCCAGAATGGTGCCAAGTCGAACCGCCGCGGACGTTCAGGCGAACCACTGGTCGTTAAGGTCCCAATGGGAACGGTCGTTAAGCGCGATGGAAAAATCATCGCCGACCTGACGGAAGACGACCAGGAAATCGTGATAGCGAAAGGCGGTGACGGCGGATTTGGAAACGCGCACTTCAAGTCGAGTACCCGCCAAGCACCGAAGATCGCGGAGCTAGGCGAACCAGGGGATCAGTTCGAGGCCGAGCTGGAGCTGAAACTTTTGGCAGACGTAGGACTGGTCGGATTCCCGAACGCCGGAAAGTCCACATTCCTAAGTGTCGTGTCGAACGCCCGGCCGGAAATAGCAGACTATGCATTCACGACGTTGACGCCGAACCTGGGGGTCGCGGATATTGACGACGGCAGCCTATTGATCGCTGACATTCCAGGCCTGATCGAGGGCGCAAGCCAGGGCAAAGGCCTTGGCGATGCATTCTTGCGGCATGTCGAGCGGACATCCGTGCTACTTCATCTTATTGACGCGTACTCAAACGACATCGCGAACGATTATAAGACGATTAGAAAAGAGCTGGTTGACTATAGTCCTGAACTAGCTGAACGCCCTGAAATCGTGGCGCTGACAAAAATCGAGGGGCTGGACGATGACATCATTGCTATGCAACTCGATGCTGCTAAGGCGGTAGCGGGGCATGACGCGGTGTATGCGATCTCGTCGCCGGCTGGAACGGGAATAAAAGAAGTACTTCGAGCGCTGCTCACAGCCGTCCGTCAAGCTCGGCAGACCGAAGAAGCAGCCGAAGAAGACGAAACGTCTGGTGTGCCGCGCATAACCCTAAGTGGGCAAGAATTATCGAAAGCATGGGCCGTTACTAAGCTGGATGATGACAACTACCGGGTCGAGGGAGATCGAATTGAAAAATTCGCCCGTCGTACCGACTTTGCAGGCGGCTATCAGAATGTTAACCGACTTCGTGACATCATGAAAAAAATGGGTATCTCCCATGAGCTTCGCCGCCAGGGCGCACAAGGCGATTCGATTATTCGTATCGGTAAAGATGAATTCACGCTAACCGAACAATAAGAGCAGACCGACCTTGCCTGAGATCAGGTCTGATATGATAAGAGAATATGGCGCAGACCTTCTTCTTTTATGACCTTGAAACCAGCGGTTTGAACGCGCGGGATGATAGGATCATGCAATTTGCCGGTCAACGTACCGATATGGATTTGAATCCTATTGGTGAGCCATACAATCTGCTCGTGAAGTTGAATGATGATACGCTTCCAAGCCCGGAGGCGGTCATGGTGACAGGCATTACGCCGCAATCGACACTAGCCGACGGGCTGACCGAAGCTGAAATTGCCGAACTTTTAATCAATGAAGTTTTTGTGCCTGAGACCATTACCGTCGGCTTCAACAATATCCGCTTCGACGACGAGTTTATGCGCCACTTGTTCTGGCGGACATTCCGTGATCCGTATGAATGGTGCTGGAAAGAGAGTTGTTCTCGCTGGGACATGTTGGATGTGATTCGAATGACCAGGGCGCTTCGACCAGAAGGAATCGAGTGGCCGGTTGACGAAGAAGGACGACCTACTAACCGCCTGGAACTGATTACAAAGGCGAATGGAATCGGCCACGACAATGCCCATGATGCTCTGAGCGATGTGACCGCATTGATTGACGTCACGAAGCTGCTAAAGGAAAAGCAGCCGAAGTTATTCGATTACCTGCTATCCGTTAGGGACAAGAATTCAGTTCAGAAGCTCGTCAATCTTGAAAACAAACAACCGTTTGTCTATACCAGCGGACGGTATGACGCGTCGTATAACAAAACCACTGTCGCCTTTCCTTTGACTAGCGGGCGGGGCGGCAACGTGGTGGTGTATGACCTTAGACATACCCCAGCGGACTTCGTGGATTTGACCGAGGCCGAGCTTATGAAGCGTATGTATGCCAGCTGGGAGGAGCGAAAAGCCGACGGATTCGTTCCGTTGCCTATCAAAACCTTGCAATATAACCGTTGCCCGGCCGTAGCGCCGATCGGTGTTCTGGAGCAATACGACGGCTGGAAGAAAATTGGTCTAACGTTGGCGCAGGCAGAAAAGAACAAGGCAACGCTGCTTAGCCGACCGGATTTCGCTGAACGTATACGGACGCTGATTGAAAAGAAACCTGAATATCCGGCCGAGAAAGATGCTGAGGCGCGACTGTATGACGGATTCATTAATGGACCAGATAAGATTCGCATTGAAGCAGTACGAAACGCGGACCTTAAAAAATTGGCCGATTTTCATCCCGACTTTGACGACGATCGCCTAGACGACTTACTGCTCCGGTATAAAGCACGTAACTACGCCAGTATTCTGAGTGAAGATGAGGTGAGGCGATGGGAAGCATGGCGCGCCGAACGGCTAAACGCCAAGTTGCCCGCGTACCTATCGTCTTTGCAACGACTAGCCGCCACGGCTGATGATTCAAAGCGGTTCCTGCTCGAAGAGCTGCAATTATGGGCCGAAGCTATCGTACCAGTTAGCGACGATTTCTAAGAAGCGTTGACGTGAGCGGATCTGCGGCGAGCAGAACTATATACTGACTTGATACGAAAGCGTAATGCATACGACAGAACGAACAGACCTGCTGCCATATATACCAGAAGCATTTGCATAGCGGGAATCGGCTCGGTAGTGAACGGGATGACGCCGAAGAACACGAACATGAAAATAGCATCGAACAGGTCAATAGTAAGAGAAAAAATGATGAACGATCCTGCAAGGCTTGTGGCGATAAGTGAACGACGCATAGTACTCTCCGGTTGGGCTAAGGCGCCCATAATTTGTTTGAGTGTACGCTGCGACTCAACCGATTGCAAGCATAGGCTCTATCAGGGGTACGGTCTGGGCAGGGCAAACCGAAAAATGCTATAATTAACTGTTATGTCAGATGTTATTCGTGTCGTTGGAGCCAGGGAGCACAACCTAAAAAATATCAGTGTCGAGATACCTCGCGACAAGCTAGTCGTCATTACCGGACTATCTGGTTCCGGTAAATCAAGCCTTGCCTTCGATACGATCTATGCAGAAGGGCAACGCCGCTACGTCGAAAGTCTGTCAAGTTATGCGCGTCAATTCCTAGGACTAATGGAAAAGCCGGATGTCGACCAAATAGACGGCCTCAGTCCCGCCATATCAATCGATCAAAAATCGACGAGCCGTAACCCGCGAAGTACGGTCGCGACCGTCACGGAAATCTATGACTATTTGAGGTTATTGTTCGCTCGCATCGGGGTACCGCACTGCCCGGTATGCGGCAAGGAGGTCTCACGTCGCACCCCACAAGCTATCATTGACGAAATCATGAAGTTTCCCGAAGGCACGAAAATGATGGTTTTGGCGCCGATAGTGAAGGATAAAAAAGGAGAATTCGCCCATATTCCAGAGCAATACACCCGACTTGGATTTGCCCGTGCACGGGTAGACGGTGTCGTGTATGCTCTCGACGAATTCCCTGCGCTCGATAAAAAATATAAACACGACATTGAGATCGTCGTCGACCGCATTGCCATGAGCTCGGCACAACTGAGTCGTATTTCGCAGTCGGTCGAGCAGGCACTCGAAATAGCTGACGGGGTAGTTGAAATCAACGATGTTGATAGTAAAGAAACTCACGCCTATAGCCAGCGTTACGCATGTGTCGACCATCCGAACGAGGACATTCCCGAACTTGAGCCGCGGCTATTTAGCTTTAACGCGCCACAAGGTGCTTGCCCGGTCTGTACCGGTCTTGGTTCTCGGCTCGAAGTTGACCCGGACCTGGTGTTTAATCCGAAGCTCACGATATCGGAAGGTGCGATCCGACCCTACAATCGCGTGAACTCTGACGCCTGGTACATGAAGCGTCTGGCACGTGTTGCTGAAGCTCATGGATTTTCAATCACCACACCGGTCGGCCAGCTGACGCCGGAAGATTTGGACAAAGTGCTGTATGGAACCGGCAATCAAAAATACCGGGTTGATCTTGGAAGTGGTCGTAGTTACGAATCAACCTACGAAGGAGTCATACCAAACCTTGAACGACGCCACAGAGAAACCGATAGCGATTTTATGCGCCGTGACATCGAGAGGTTCATGCGCGAACGCAAATGCCACGCCTGCAACGGTTCCCGGTTGAAGCCCGTCGTCATGGCGGTTACCGTGCACGACTTGAATATCATGGACATCTGTAACCTTGGCGTCGACGAAGCATTGGAACTGTTCAGTACGCTTAAGCTGACCAAGCAAGAACTGTTCATCGCTTCTCAAATCATGAAAGAAATTACTTCACGGCTGGGATTCATGAGTAATGTCGGGCTGACGTATTTGGAACTATCACGGGCTGCTAACACCCTATCTGGCGGTGAAGCGCAGCGGATCCGTTTAGCAACCCAGATAGGGTCGGGCTTACAAGGCGTACTGTATGTTCTTGATGAACCTTCAATTGGCCTGCACCAGCGAGATAACGACAAGTTGATCGAAACATTGAAACATCTGCGGGATCTTGGCAATACGGTGCTTGTCGTCGAACACGATGAAGATACGATTCGCCATGCTGACTACTTGCTGGATATCGGACCCCACGCCGGTGTTCATGGTGGTGAAGTTATCGCGCATGGCACCCCGGACCAAGTCGCCAAAGACCCGAATAGCATTACGGGTAAGTATTTGAGTGGCCGCGAATCGATTCCCGTTCCGAAGAAACGTCGCTCCGTAGAAGCAGATCGTCGGTTAGTCATTCGCGGCGCGGCCGAAAATAACTTGAAGTCAATTGATGTGGCATTCCCGCTCGGTGTCATCACGGTCGTCAGCGGCGTATCCGGCTCAGGGAAGTCAACATTGGTGAATGATATCCTTGCCAAAGAGCTTTCGGCCCGACTACACCGTGCCCAAACGGTTCCGGGCAAGCACGAGAACATCGAAGGAATCAACCTGCTCGACAAGGCGATCATTATTGACCAATCGGCCATTGGTCGCACCCCACGTTCGAACCCGGCGACCTACACCGGCGTGTTCACGCCGATCCGCGAGCTGTTCGCCAGTACGCCTGAAGCCAATATCCGTGGTTACAAAGCCGGTAGATTCAGTTTCAATGTCAAAGGGGGACGCTGCGAGAATTGCCAAGGCGACGGCGTGATTAAAATCGAAATGCACTTCTTGCCTGACGTGTACGTGACCTGTGACGAATGCAAAGGTAAACGTTACAACCGCGAAGCACTTGAAATCAAATACAAGGAAAAGACGATCTCGGACGTGCTTGAAATGACTGTCGAGCAAGCAGCCGAATTTTTCAAGAACGTCCCGTCAATCGCTCGCAAACTTGATACTCTGGTAGACGTCGGCCTTGGATATATTCGTTTAGGCCAGCCAGCCACGACGTTTTCCGGCGGTGAAGCGCAACGTATCAAACTGGCGAGTGAGCTTTCGCGTCGCTCAACCGGCAAGACACTTTACATCTTGGATGAACCGACGACCGGCCTACACTCAGCAGACGTCAAACGCCTTCTGACGATTTTGAACCAGCTGGTCGAAGGGGGCAACAGTATGATCATCATCGAACATAACCTGGACGTCATTAAAACGGCCGACTGGGTAATTGACATGGGCCCGGAAGGTGGTTCAGGTGGCGGACAAGTAATTGCCGAAGGCACACCCGAACAAATTACGAAACAAGCGAAAAGCTACACGGGCCAATACTTAAAACCGATGATCTAAGGGCGGAACCGCCGAATGTGTTTCCAGGCTTCCTTGCGTCGCTTCGGACTTGAGAGTGTATGGATAACAGCAGGAGCGAGCGATAAAGCGATAATTAGCAGCACGACGGCTTCAATATTTAAGCCTGCCTTGATGAGCGAGTCACCAACAAAGTAACCAAGGTAGGTAAGAAGTCCCACCCAAAGTGCCGCCCCGATGACGTTGAACGTTAGGAACCGGCGGTAGTCCATGCCTGCAATTCCTGCGGCTACCGGTGCGAACGCTCTGACGATTGGCACAAACATGGCAATGATGATCGTCTTAGATCCGTATCGTTCATAAAAGCGTTCGGCTTCATGAAGATAGCGCAATTTGAACACGCGGCTATTCTGTTTAAACAGCCCACGGCCGAATTTTTTACCGATCAGGTAGCCGGCGGTATTTCCCAGTACTGCAGCGAGAAACAACAACAGCACGAACAGGTGAATATTGATGGTCAGAATGTTCTGGTGGACTAAAAATCCGGAAGTAAACAGCAGACTGTCGCCAGGCATGAAAAATCCGACCATAAGTCCGGATTCCGAGAATATCACGAGTACCACGGCAATCCAGCCGAAGCCTGTGATGAAGTGCAACAGCTGTTCCATTGCTTCCATTGTAGCATGAGGGGTTCCAAAGATGAGCCGAGTCTGATATAATGAAACATATTATTAACTCCGTAAAGGTATTCCAGGAAAGGAAGAGAGATGGGAGAAAAACTATCTTTAAAATTGGACGAACGAACCGTCCACGGTAAAAAAGTAGCTAAGCTGCGTAAAGAAGGTCTTGTACCAGCGGTAGTATATGGCCCGGGAATCGACCCGATTAGCGTTCAGGTTGAAGATGGTGTATTTACAAAACTGTACCGCCAGGCAGGCACATACACTCCGGTACACCTAACAATCGGCGCCAAGAAAAAAATTGCCATGATTAAAGATGTCGACCGCGACCCAGTTAAGGGCTCGGTACGTCACGTATCGTTCCACGCCGTCAAGGCGAACGAGCCGGTCATTGCCGAAGTTCCGATTCACCTGGTCGGCGAGGGCGAATCAGAAGCTGAAAAAGCCGGGCTGATCGTACTTCAGGCGCTCGACAAGATCGAAGTAAAGGCACTGCCGATGGACCTTCCGGAAGCAGTCGAAATCTCAATCGTCGGGCTTAAGGAAGCCGGCGAAAAGGTAACCCTTGGTGACGCCAAACTGCCAGAAGGCGTTGAATTCGTCGAACATGACAGCGGTCACGGAGACGAAACTGAAGAAGAGAAACCACACATTACCGACCTAATGGTCGCCAGCGTTTGGGAGCCTGCTGCACTGCAAGCTGCGAATGAAGCCGCAGCCGGTGATGCCGAAGATGTCTCTGAGGTTGAGTCCGAGAACGGTGAAGACACCGACCAGCAATCCCAGGCAGAAGAAACCATGCCTGGTGGCAAGCTACAAGACGAGCCGAAACAAGCAAACGTCGACGCTAATAAGTAGTCAGTAGATTAACGAAAAGTGACCCACCACGGGTCACTTTCATTTTAGGAGAATATGATGACGATTCAAGAATTGCAGGAATGGGTGCGCGAGGATTGGAAACGTAATAGCAAAGTGCAACCTTCCCTCGAAGCGCAACTGCTGTTCGCGATCGAAGAATTCGGCGAGGTCGCCGAAGCGATTCGAAAGCGCACGATGAAAGATGATTACAAGGTTGACGACGACAAACTCGGTTCTGAGTTCGGTGATCTTTTAATCACTATAATTACGTTAGCCAATACATTCGACGTCGACCTGACGAAAGAGGTGAAGGGCTTCCAGGCGAAGCTTGCTGCGCGCAGAAACTAATCTTCGATAAACCCACCGCTTTGGTGCTTCCAAAGGGTGGCGTATGTACCGTTTTTCTTCAGCAATTCGGAATGGGTGCCGTCCTCGACGATCGTTCCGTCTTGCAATACAACGATACGGTCAAGCTTTGCGATAGTCGAAAGGCGATGAGCGATGACGATGCTGGTGCGGTCTTTCATAAGCACGTCCAGGCTTGCTTGAATAAGCCGCTCGCTTTCGCTGTCTAATGCGGACGTTGCCTCGTCGAGCACTAGAATAGGAGCATCTTTTAGTATGGCGCGGGCAATCGCGATACGTTGGCGTTGGCCTCCCGATAATTTTACACCGCGCTCTCCCACTAAGGTTTCAAATCCTTTTGGAAGATTCTTAATGAACTCGTAGGCATGCGCCTTTTTTGCCGCGTCGATAATTTGTTCTTTCGTCGCGTCGGGCTTGCCGTACGAGATGTTTTCGTACAGGGAACGATGAAAGAGCATTGGCTCCTGGGCGACGTAAGCGATAGCTTCATGAAGACTCTTTTGGGTCACGCGGCTGATATCTTGGTTATCAATCGATATCATACCCTTATCTATGTCGGAAAAACGTAATAATATACGCGTCAGAGTTGTTTTTCCGGAACCGCTATGACCGACTAACCCTACCCGCTGACCGGCAGGAATAGTTAAATCGAAGTCCGAGAAGACCTGTTCACCCTTACCGTCGTCGTGTGTGAACGTAACCGAGTCGAACACGACCTTTCCGCTAGAAGTCTTTAGCTCATCAGACGTATGGTCGATTAATGCGTAATCCTTCATAAGTATCTGGGTCATTTCGTGCGCGTCACCGATGACACGATTATAGGTACGAGTAATATTATTCAATTCCCAAAGCTGTCGGTTGATGTTAAGCGCGTAAATAAAAATCAGATACACCGTACCGACACTCGCGATTCCATATTGGGCGCCAAGTACTGCGAAGATGAATGCCACGGTGGCACCCAGCGCGTACATTGAGCTGAACGCGGATGTCGCTCCAAGCACGCCCCACTTTAATTGGAAGGAAGCATCTCGCCATGTATTTATGGTTTCTTGAGCCTTTTTATATTCATACTCTTCCCGTCCGAACGCTTTGACGGTACTGACATTTGTCACCATGTCGGCGAGGACGCCGCTCGTGCGGTTGCTTGCCGCGGCTTCGTTCCTATTACGCTCCGCCAAGAAACGTGAGCCCAGTACGACGACGACTGCGAACAGTGCCGCATATACGACGAGAAACAAGCCGTACTGCCACATTCCGAGTATCGAAAGAGTAATGATAGAACCGAATATCGTCGTAAGTATAGGAATACCGCTCCAAATGATCATGTCCCAAAACCGTTCCAGTGAACCTATAAGCTTGGTGCTTTGGCTGACAAGTGAGCCGCCAAAACGGTTTGAATGAAATGCTATATCTTCTTTGGATAACTTTTCATATATGGAAAGATAAAGGTCGCGCTGACTGTTGACCTGAAACGTCCAGGTAAAGTAAAGCGCTAATCGCCAGACAAGTACTTCACCAAGAAATATCAGCACCGCATACGTAATGATAAGATTCCAACTGTTCGCAAGCGTAATATGGCCTGCCTGCAATTTATTAAGGAACAATGAAAGGACATACGGCGCGATGATGGCGTTAACCAAAACGGCCAGCGTCGGAAAGAACAAGGCGAGCGTACGCTGTAATTTATAACGGCGCGTGGCTTGCCAAAAAAGTTTGATTGATTGTTTTTGCATAGGCTCCTTTAAAGTATATAGCGCTTAAGATCGTGTAAGCGGCCACGACGGGCTAACGTTTTTAGAATAGAGGATTATACGTATTGCATAATCATAGTAAAACTTACTATATAGTATAATTACTCATGATGCAAAAAATTCTGCTCTATTATAAATTTGCCCCGATTTCCGACCCGCATGCAGTTATGTTGTGGCAAAAAACGCTCGCCGATAGCTTACATCTACGCGGGCGGATTTTGGTGAGTGCACAAGGGTTGAATGGAACGGTTGGCGGCGACATCGATGACCTAAAAGCTTACGTCAAGGCGACCAAGCAGTACCCGCAGTTCAAAGACATCGTTTTCAAGTGGAGTGATGGTAGTCGTGACGATTTTCCTCGCATGAGCGTGAAGGTTAGACGCGAGCTGGTAGGATTTCAGAATAGCGAGGACGAGTTTGATGTCGATGAAAGCGGTGTCGTTGGTGGTGGCACGCACTTGAAGCCGAACGAGGTCAACGAGTTGGTTCAAAAATATGGCGAAGACGTCGTGTTTTTCGACGGTCGTAATGCCCACGAAGCAAAGATCGGCAAGTTCAAGGGCGCAGTAGTGCCTAACACCAATACTTCGCGCGACTTCATAGCTGAGCTTGAAAGTGACAAGTATGACGACATCAAAGACAAGAAGGTAGTCACGTACTGCACCGGTGGTATTCGTTGTGAAGTTATTAGTGCCATGATGAAAAAACGAGGCTTCAAAGACGTATATCAGATCGACGGCGGCATCGTGAAGTACGGTGAGCAGTTTGGCGACGATGGCCTATGGGAAGGACACTTACGAGTGTTCGATAAGCGTATGACGATGACGTTCAGTGATAAGGCGAAAACGATTGGGCAGTGCACGCATTGTGGCGGCAAGACGAGTAACTTCGAAAATTGCGCGTTCGCGAACTGTAACGATCTTGTCTTAATTTGCGAAGACTGCAAACAGAACCCCGACCTGCTGTACCACACTACTGCCTGCCGCGAAAAAGCTGCCGCTAAAGTCTAGCGTGTGCAACCACCGACCGGAGTATAATAGAAATACAGGAAGGGAGGCGACGACATAATCTTTACACAGAATACTTCGAGGATATTACGGTCATTATGTTCCCGCGGAAGCAGTGAAAGGGGATTACAAGGAGGTTCACATGTTTAAGAACGCGAACGCATTCAGTGGATTTTCGGTTGACGACCTTGAAGAAGCTAAGACATTCTACGCCGATATGCTTGGATGTAATGTGAATGACGAAGGCATGGGTCTCGAACTGCAGTTCCCAAACGGTCACAGTGTGTTTATCTATGAAAAGGAAGACCACGAACCGGCCGGGTACACCGTATTGAACTTTCCGGTCGACGATATAAATACCGCCATAGACTCACTAGTTGAAGTCGGTGTCACGATGGAACGCTATGATTCGCTACCCGCCGACCAAGACGGTAGGGGAGTGCTGCGAGGTAAAACTGCCGGTATGGGGCCTGACATCGCGTGGTTTAAAGATCCCGCCGGAAACATACTCGCCGTACTTGAAAATTAAGTAAATCGTTGACACGGTTACGGTGTCATGCTAACTTTTAACCATATGGTTGAATATACTCCACACATCGATATTATCTTCTCTGCTCTGGCAGACCCGATTCGGCGGGACATATTGGAACGCACGACTGACAGCGAACTGACGGTAAATGAAATCGCATTAGAATACGACATCAGTTTGGCAGCGGTTTCAAAACACCTAAAAGTCTTGCAAGACGCTGGCTTAATAATTAAGAGAAAAGACGGCAGGTATAATTATGTCACTACACGAACCGAAGGTATGCGCGCTGCCGCTGGCTATTTGCAGCAATATGAACAGTTCTGGAATGACCGCCTTAACGGAGAGATAAACGAGTAAAGGTTCTTCGTATGTCATTCCAAGCTTACCTCGATAATATCGAAGCCAAGACGGGGAAAGCCCCTGACGAATTCGTCAAACTGGCGAAAGAAAAAGGTTTTGACAAACCTGGCACGAAAGCCGGCGAGATCATCGCATGGTTAAAAGATGATTTCGGACTTGGTCGTGGGCACGCTATGGCACTCGTCCACGTTATCAAACACGGTGCACAAATTAGCGATAAACATGTTGGATCGGCCGGGTCGCACCGGGACGAGTCGGACACGCTGCGGCTGGATGGGACGGAGAGCCGATGAGAACGTACGAAGACATTAATGAATATCTGGCGGATTTTCCTCCAGAGACGCGCGAAAAACTAAAGGCCATTCGGAATGTCATTCGTAGGTCCGCACCCGAAGCGGTCGAAGCGATCAGTTATGGCATGCCGACGTTTCGGTTGAACGGTAAGAACATGATTCATTTTGCGGCCTTCGCTCATCACATTGGACTATATGCCACTCCGGACGGCCATGCCGAATTTGAGTCCGAACTTTCAAACTACAAACGAGGAAAAGGCTCGGTTCAATTTCCGCTCGACCAGCCACTTCCGCTCGACCTCATTCGACGAATCACTGCCTATAGGGCACACCAACTAAGGAAAGGAGAATGATATGGCAAACATTCAAACAGTAACCCCTTGCTTTTGGTTTGACCGCGATGCGGAGGAAGCAGCTAGCTTTTACTGCTCGGTCTTTGAGAACAGTAAGGTTCTGAAAGTCACGCATTACCCGACCGATGGTCTGGCGGATTTTCAAAAAGACAGGGCGGGTGAAGTCTTAACGGTTCAATTCGAGTTGAACGGGCAAAAGTTCATGGCGCTTAACGGTGGACCGGATTTCAAGTTCAACGAAGCGATATCGATGATGATTGACTGCAAGGACCAGTCTGAGATTGACTACTATTGGGAAAAACTTTCGGCAATGCCGGAAGCCGAAATGTGTGGCTGGTGCAAAGATCGGTATGGGTTGAGTTGGCAAATAACGCCTGAGCAGCTGATGCCAGAATTAAATCCGAACCAGTTCGCCGCGCTCATGCAAATGAAAAAAATCGATATCGCCGCACTTGAGGCCGCCAAGTAGAGACGAGCTATACTATAAGGGTGAATACTTCGCTCGAAGCCAAACTGAAAACGTTACCTCGTAGCCCGGGTGTTTATTTTCATAAATCAGAATCTGGCGAAATCATTTATGTCGGTAAGGCTGCGGTCCTGAAAAATCGGGTTCGCCAATATTTTCAGAGTTCCCGGAACTTTGACATAAAAACGATAGCACTCGTCAATGAGATTTATGATACGGATTGGGTCGAGACTGAAAGCGAAATCGATGCGCTATTCCTGGAAAGCGAAATGGTCAAGCGGTATATGCCGCGCTATAATATTTTGCTTCGTGACGATAAAAGCCAAACGTACGTGAGAATTGACATGAAAAGCGACTGGCCACATGTCAGCTTTACGCGCAACCCGGCCGATGATGGAGCCGAGTATTTCGGGCCGTTTTACAATGGGTTGCCGGTCAAAAAGGCGCTCAGACTACTTCGCCAGGTGTACCCGTATTACACCAAGCCTCCTGCCAAACAGACTTCACGGCTTGAAGAAGATTTAGGGTTGAGCCCCAAACAGTCCGAGGGGAGCGAAGCGTACAAGCAAAACCTTCGAAAACTTATAAGTTACATCAAAGGCAATCGGGTGGCGCTCACCCGCGAACTTGAATCAGCTATGAGAGCCGCGGCGGCACACCAAGATTTTGAAAAAGCTGCCGAGCTTCGTAATCGCCTAAATCACATGCAAGAACTGAAACGCCGGGTAATGTTTGGTGACCGGGAGTTCATGGATATATCAAAAGACAAGGCGCTGAGTGACCTAACAGCATTACTTGGTTTGAGAGATGTCCCTAAACGGATCGAGGGCTACGACATCTCCCATATGGGAGGCACCAACGTCGTCGCGAGCATGGTTGTGTTTACGAACGGCGTCAGCAATAGGGGTGAATATCGCAAATTCAAAACAAGACTCGAGCATAACAACGACACCTATAATATGCACGAAACCTTGAGTCGCCGGTTCTCTGAAAAAAATATCAAGTCGTGGGGTATGCCGGACCTGGTATTAATCGACGGTGGCAAAGGTCAGCTTGACGCCGCCCTAAAAGCAATGGAAGAACGAAGCGTCGCAGTGCCGACGATCAGTATTGCAAAAAGGGAAGAAGAAATCATAATCCACAGTAGTCGCTCGAATATTCCTGAAGCGGCGCTCAATGCGTTGCGACACATGACCGTTCCAGGGGTGGGCGTGTTCGACGAAGGCGCGTATACCGTAGTAAATCTACATATTGGACAGCGAAATGCCGGTGCGCATTCAAAAAATCTAGGCGGGGGTATGTCAGTTAGCCCATATGCGGACATTACTAAACTGTTTCAGCGAATTCGCGACGAATCGCATCGCTTCGCAGTCAGCTACCACAGCGTGCTTAAGCAGAAAAAACAAACTGCCAGCGTTTTAGAAGATATTCCGGGCATTGGGCCTGAAACGCGCAAAAAACTCATTCGTACTTTTGGCAGTGTACGAAGTATGTCGGACAGGGATGTCTCGGATATCGCAGCGGTAGTAGGCAAGGCGAAAGCAGAGCGCATACATGCCTATTTACAGCGGCTGTAACACTTATGCTATAATTTGCTTACTCTTATATCGTCACGGTTAAGGCAGGCCGAATATGAAAATAAATGCGAAATCGTATCAGTCAGAATCAGGCTTTACCGTCATAGAGATGATAGTCGTAATCGTGATCGTAGGATTACTCGCTGGACTCGTAGGTCTTAGCTGGAATAGTTGGCGTACAAGCGCGGCCCAAAAAGCCGTAAAAAGCGACTTAAAACTTGCTTCGGTTGCAATGGAGAATGCCAAAAACTTTGGCACGGGCTACCCAACCTCTCTACCCGCCACCTACAAGCCTGGTAAAGACGTAACCGTCACTTACATGTCCGGCAGCGCCGCAAGTTATTGCATTCGAGGCGTGTCAACTATCGTCGCATCTGTAAGTTATATTATTAACTCGGCGAATAGTTCGGAGCCGGTGGCGGGAGCGTGTCCGTAGACGCGCGTCATTACGGTCGGCAAAATACGGCACACGACAGATGTCTTGATAGAATGAGATTATGAAGGCCACGTTTTTTACGGAGAATCGCCATAACTTAGCGGCGTCATTGAAGGGCGGGCTTACGGTGCTTTCGGCATATCAGCGTCAACAGCGATCCAATGACTCGGCGCATTCCTTCGTCCAAGAGTCTAACTTTTGGTATCTGACCGGAATTGAAGAGCCCGACTGGATGGTCATCATTGACGGCTCGATTGATAAATCCTGGCTTGTTGCTCCCGACGTAGAAGAGGTACATGCGACATTTGATGGCAGTTTGTCACCCGAGACCGCCAAGCGGATAAGCGGAGTTAATTCAGTTATTACCGCAGACGAATCGATTGTACTGCTGCGAAAACTAGCTAAGACACATGGTATGGTGAACACGGTTGGCAAGCCGACGCATGCCGACCACTTTAACTTCTCACTTAACCCGTCCATTGCCCACAACTGGCAGATGTTGGAGCGTCACTTCGCGAAGGTTAACGATATTCAGCGTGAACTTAATGCGCTGCGAGCGATCAAACGACCGGAAGAAATCAGCGTGATCCGGCAAGCGATTGATTATACTATCGAAGGCTTCGAGCGTATTAAGAAGACCTTGAATACATATAAGCACGAATACGAAATCGAAGCTGATTTCAATCACACTATTCGTCGTAACGGTTCGGCTGGATACGCATACGACCCAATCATCGCCGCTGGCTCGAATGCCTGTACGCTACACTACATGAAAAATAGCGACAAACTCATATCCAGGCAGCTGGTGCTTATGGACGTCGGCGCGTCCTATGGTGGCTATGCGGCCGATATAACACGTACGTACGCCAAGGGTGAACCTACCAAGCGCCAACGCGAAATCCATACGGCCGTGGAAACCGCGCATCATCGAATTATCAACTTGATCGAACCCATGAAATCCGTCCAGGAGTACCAGAAGGACGTCGATACGATCATGAGCGAGGCTCTTGAGAGTATAGGACTCGCACACGACGAAGCCGGCATACGACGATATATGCCCCATGCTATCAGTCACGGACTCGGTATCGATGTGCACGATAGCCTAGGTGCCCCTAAATACTTTGTCGAAGGAATGGTTCTTACCGTCGAACCGGGCATTTACGTACCTGAAGAAAAGATCGGTGTCAGAATCGAAGACGATATCTTAGTGACCTCAAAAGGGAATGAGAATTTAAGTGCTCGTTTGTCGACAGGACTATAGCGCGCAATGTATACTGATACTAATTTTATGAAGCGACAATTCATTGTGTTCTTATTGCGCTGGCTGTTGAACTCGTTCGGCCTTTGGCTGGCTGTGCGCCTGTTCGGTACAGGGTACGCACCTGAATCAATCGACGCAGGCGCAGGAGTATTCTTACTCGCCGGTCTTATCTTCTCGGTCATTAATAGCATTCTTCGTCCGATTGTGATCGTGTTGTCGCTACCCGCGATATTAGTGACACTCGGACTGTTCACGTTCATCGTCAATGGTTTGATGGTATATATCTCACTTGCTTTGACGCCAGGTCTTCAGATGAAGTTTTGGCACTCGGTCCTCGCCGGACTCCTGCTTAGTTTGATAAACTATATTGTAAGTAGCGCCGTAGAACTGCGTTACGAAGCAATCCGTAAGGAGTCATAAATGGATATTGGTTCACTATTACAATTCATCACACTCGGATCAGGCATATTGATGATCGTCTGCGTACTCTTGCAGCAGCGCGGCGCTAGCCTTGGTGCCGGTTTCGGAAGCTCTGGAGAGCTATATACGACCCGGCGCGGTCTGGACAAAAGCCTTTTCGATGCGACCATCGTCCTTGCGGTCGTGTTTGTCCTTTCAATCCTGGCCGGGCTACTGCTTCCCGGCGCGAACGGATAGGAACGTAAAAAGAGGTGGCAGACGAAAAGGGTAGTTGGAAACGTTTCAAGCGGATTTCGTTCGACTCGAAAACGTTTTCCAAACGCGCTTTAAAGGCTGAAAACTCGACTACTCGCCACGCACACAAATTCGTCTTAAACAAGCTCGACAGTCTACGTAACGTCAAGCGGCACGTGGTGGTCTGGCTTACGATCATGGGCCTTCTTATCGTTGGCGTCGCACTTCAGATGCTTTGGTACCAGCAGGCCTACCGTACCGCCGCTTGGAAAGACGGCGGGACATATGCCGAAGCCGTGCAAGGACCGATAAATACCTTGAACCCGCTGTATGCCACTACTCCTGCGGAACAATCTGCTAGTAAGCTTCTGTTCTCGTCACTTTACACCTACGACGACACCGGTAGTTTAAGTGATGACCTCGCGACATCGATGACTATCGGGCAGAACGGCCGTGAATATGTCGTCGGCATCCGTGATGATGTTCGTTGGAGCGACGACGTCAAACTGACCGCGCAGGACGTGGTGTATACGGTCGGACTTATGAAATCCGCAGAAGTCCGTTCGGTGATGTATACAAGAGGAGAATGGGCTGACGTTACTGCCGAAGCGCTAAACGAACATACCGTCAAATTCACCCTTTCTGCGCCATCTGCTTCGTTCCCGCATGCACTTACCTTCGCCACGCTCCCACGCCACATACTTGAAGATGTCTCGCCGGGGGCGATACGTCAAAGCGCGTTTAGCGTGTCACCGGTCGGGAGCGGGCCGTTCACGCTTCGGCTTCTACAGACATCGACGAACGGCTCGCATAAAATCGCTAACCTTTCTGCTTCTTCTAAATATTACAGGGGCGCGCCGAAGCTTGCCCGCTTTGAACTGCACGGATACAAAGACCAGGAAGATATGCTGAGAGCGTTGCAGACAGGCGAGGTCAATGCTGCCGCGGGGACCGATGCGCAAAAATCTGACTTGCCGTCATCATTCAAAATCAAGCTGTATCCTGTCAACAGTGGGGTCTATGCTTTGTTCAATTCGGATAGCCCGGTACTAAAAGAGCTGAAAATCCGACAAGCCCTACAGGCAGGGACGGATACGAAGGATTTACGCGGAGCCATAGGGTACGATGTACCTGACTTGCATCTCCCCTTCGTTAATGGGCAACTAGAGGGTCAGGGAATTCCTGCGCCCGTCCCGCTGGATGTCGCGAAAGCCACGGGTCTGCTTGATCAGGCAGGGTGGAAGCTCCCAGCAGGGCAGACAACTCGCCAGAACTCATCGGGTCAACCGCTACAGTTGAACATAGTTACCGTCAAGGACCCGACGTACGAGAAAGTGCTTGAGCGCCTTGCTGGACAGTGGCGCAAACTCGGCATAAAAGTGACTACCGACATAAAGGACCCGAGCGATCCTCGGCAAGACTTCGTGCAAGCTACGCTACAACCGCGAAACTATGATGTTTTGTTGCAAAAACTTGTTATTGGCGCGGACCCTGATGTCTTTGCCTATTGGCACTCATCCCAGGCATCAAGAGTAGGATTCAATTTTGCTAATTACCGCAATAGTACCAGTGACGACGCATTGGCAAGTGCCCGCGCTAGGACTGAGCAAGCTCTCCGAAATCAAAAGTACAAGGCTTTTGCAGCGCAGTGGCTCAAGGATGTGCCAGCGATCGGACTATATCAGTCCGTCATGCAATACGTGTACCGCCCTAGTGTGCAGCCTGAAATTAAAATCGGTGGCGTGCCATCTGAAACCGACCGATACAGCGATGTCCGCTATTGGTCGGCCGAGCGCATACCGGTTTACAAAACACCATAATACCCCTATAATTCTAGGGAATGCGGCGGTGGTGGCTTCGTGAAACGAAAGTCAATCGTAGACGCGTCGACGCGCTTCGTCCGGAAAAAGACATTAAACTAACTCGTACCTTACAAATCGTTTTATATGCGGCGGTGGCGGAATTGGTAGACGCGTCAGCTTGAGGGGCTGGTGAGCTTCGGCTCGTGGAGGTTCAAGTCCTCTTCGCCGCACCAGATAAATAAGACCAGGGTTTCCTGGCCTTTTTATATACGAAATTGAGTTGATGAATGGTGAGGTTTATCGGTATGAATGAAGGATCTTCGGACCGATAACTCGTATTTACTCTCAATTTGTTTAAAAAGTTTCTCAATATGTTCGATACTGTCATTACTTCGCATTCCAACGGCGATACCCCAACCGGCAAGCATGACTTCAATCTGTGGCCAGCTTTCGATTCTTCTCGCGACGTCAGAACCGATCAGGAGAGTAAAGTGTGCAGGTTCAAATAGTTTCTCTATTTCGGGCAGAGTTTTTGATATAGTGAAGCGACTCGAGGTCAAACGAATGGTTTCAAGCTGGGGCAATCTTGAAAGGGTAGATTGTGTGCTAGCGATACGTTCATTGAATGATGTCACATTCGTTTTGTTTCTGGGCGATTTTTCAGGTAGGAAGTAAATGATATCGAGGTTACAGACTTTTAGAGCTGATTCTGCGAATGCTACGTGCCCCTCATGAATTGGGTCGAATGTGCCTGGGTAGATTCCGATTGATCTCACCGGTTCATTGTATCACCGGTAAGGTGCGAGGGTTTGCTATAATCTATCAAGGAATGGCGCGTTGGCGGAGCAGTTACGCAGCGGTCTGCAAAACCGCGTAGACGGGTGCAACTCCCGTACGTGCCTCCATGTGCGCGGGTGGTGGAATTGGTAGACACGAGGGACTTAAAATCCCTTGACCAAAAGTCGTGCGGGTTCAAGTCCCGCCCCGCGCACCAAGAAAAGTTGGCCGACAGGCCATTTTTTTTATTACCTCGCTATCTGTTCGTGACTGCTGGATGGTGGTATACTTGAAGCACATATTACTACGGTTAATGGGGGTAATCATATGAGTATTTTGTTATGGATATTGGTCGGCCTGGTCGTACTTCTCGCCATCTTCGTGTGGGCGACGTACAACGGCCTTGTGCAATTGAACGTTCGTGTTCAGGAAGCATGGAGTGATATTACCGTCCAATTAAAGCGAAGGGCAGACCTAATTCCGAACCTTGTGGAATCGGTTAAAGGGTACGCCGCACACGAAAAGCAAGTCTTTCAGGATGTCACGGAAGCACGTTCTAACGTCCTTGCAGCGACCGCAAAAGGCCCGGCAGAAGCTGCGAAGGCAGAGAATCAGTTTGAACAGGCACTAAAAAGCCTGTTCGCCGTATCCGAAGCGTACCCCCAGCTTCGAGCAAGCGAAAACTTTCAGCAGCTGCAAAGCGAGCTAGTTGATACTGAAGACAAGATTCAAGCCGCGCGCCGATTCTATAACGGTGGCGTCAGGGACTTGAACACTCGAATCCAACAATTCCCGGCTAACGTTGTCGCAGGGATGTTCAACTTCAAGAACCGAGAATTCTTCGAAGTTGAAGACATGGCGAGCGTTGAAAAACCGGTCGATGTAAAGTTCTAAGAGGGCAGGTTACTTTGTACAAGGCAATCGCGGCAAATAAGCGAAACACCGTATTCATCATGGTGGTTTTCGTGCTGATCATAGCAGGTATCGGCTATCTGTTTTCAAAGGTGTATGGAAGCACCGGTATATTCTGGGGAACACTGGTCGGTGCCGGTTTGTATGCGCTTGTCCAATATTTCATTGCTGCAAAGATAGCACTTGGGGTGAACGGGGCCAAAGAGATAAAGAAGTCTGATGACCCACGGTTTTACCGCATCGTTGAGAACCTCGCGATTACTGAGGGTATGCCAATGCCCAAGGTGTATATCATTGACGATCCGGCGCCAAACGCGTTCGCGACCGGCAGGGATCCTAAGCACGCGCACGTCGCCGCGACATCCGGTATTTTATCGATCATGAACGACCGTGAACTCGAGGCCGTAATGGCTCACGAAATGGGGCATGTCAAGAACTATGACATACGGGTCATGATGATCGTGTTCGGGTTAGTAAGCGCAATCGGTCTTATCGCGGACATGTTCCTGCGAATGATGTGGTTCGGTGGCGATGACGATAACCCGCCAAGCCCAATTTTCTTAGTTCTTGGTGTTGTCGCCGCACTTATCGCGCCACTCGCGGCCGTTCTTGTGCAGGCAGCGATATCTCGGCAACGTGAGTACTTAGCTGACGCTAGCAGTGCGTTGACGACACGTGACGCGGAAGCATTGGCGTCTGCACTGGAAAAACTTGGAACAGCCGGCACGGCTTTGCGTCGACAGAACAGCAGTACGGCGCATCTATTCTTCGCAAGTCCGCTGAAGGGAGCGAGCCTTGCCAAGCTGTTCAGTACGCACCCTCCGATTGCTGATCGAGTGGCGCGTCTGCGTTCAATAGGAAATTCATTCTAATACTGGCAAAATCGACCCACATGGTTAAGACATCTGCGAATCAACGTAAGCCAAGGACATCCACGAAAAAGAAAAACCCTGTCGTCAGCCCTTCTCGTTTTTCATTGTCTCGACTTCGTCACCGTGCACGCACGTCATTCAGCGAATACCGGTCCCGTCGGCCACACAGGAGTTTTCAGCTGACCCGACGCCGAGACTATGTCCGTTCGCTGGAGCTTCCGGGTTATTGGGCATTTACCACTTTCGTATGGAAAACGCTGATGTCACATAGGCGGTTGTTTTTAGGACTTATTGTCCTTTACGCGCTTCTTGAAGCTGTTTTCGTTGGCCTCGCGTCCCAAGATCTTTACTCGCAACTTTCGGCGCTACTCGACAATACGAATAACGGGACGTTCAGTGGACTTTGGGGTTCAGTCGGACAAGCAGGACTGCTGCTTCTTTCTGGTATGTCGGGCGGTTTAACTCCAGAGCTTACGGAGGCGCAGCAGATTTATTCGGTCATCATATTTCTTTTGACGTGGCTAACTACCGTGTGGTTGCTCCGGGCACTTCTTAGTGGCAATAAGCCGCGTATCCGTGATGGTATATATAATGCCGGTGCGCCGATCGTTCCGACAGGCATTATCTTAATGGTACTGGTACTGCAGTTGCTTCCTGTTACGATCGGTGTCATCGCTATGAACGCGGCTATATCGACCCATTTGTTTGACACAGGAATCATAGCAATGTTGGTATCGCTCGCGGTCGGACTACTGGCAGTAATTTCACTGTATCTTGTTACGAGTACGATCATCGCGCTTGTCGTGGTGACGCTTCCGGGTATGTACCCGCTTCAGGCAATCCGTGCTGCGGGTGACTTGGTCGTTGGCCGTAGAATTCGTCTTTTGTTCAGAATCGGATGGGCGCTTATAGGCTCAATGCTGGCATGGAGCCTCGTCGTTCTGCTTGTCATCCTGATCGATCGCGGAATCAAGCACGTATTGCCTGTGCTAGACTGGTTGCCACTCGTACCCGTCGCTATCGTGTTCATGAGTTCTACCGTTGTGGTATGGATGTCCACATACGTATATCTGCTTTACAGAAAGGTAGTCGAGGATGACGCAGCCCCAGCCTAAAGAGCGCATACGGCAGCTTCGTGAACTGATTAATGATTATCGCTATCATTATCATGTACTGAATGAATCGACGATGAGCGAAGCGGCCGCTGATAGTCTAAAACACGAACTTGCCGTGCTTGAAGAAGCTCATCCTGAACTAATCACGCCAGATAGTCCAACACAGCGTGTTGCGGGCGTCGCGCTTGATAAATTCAAAAAAATCGAGCACAGGGTTCCGATGATCAGCCTAAGCGATGTGTTCGATCGTACCGAAATAGAAGCATGGGTGAAGCGAATGGACAAGATTCTGCCTGGTTCAACCCATCGGTTTTTCTGTGACATCAAAATGGACGGTCTGGCCTGCGCATTGATTTATGAAGACGGCATATTAGTGCAAGCCGTAACCCGTGGCGACAGCCGGGTGGGTGAAGATGTGACAATGAACGTCCGGACGATAGAGAACGTTCCGTTAAGACTACGGGACGGAAGTGGCGATATGCTTCGTGGTCGCACCGAAGTCCGCGGAGAAATCGTCATGTTAAAGAAAGATTTCGAAGCGTTGAACGCGCGTCAGGCTAAACAAAATTTGCCGCTATTTAAAAACCCCCGCAACTTGGCGGCAGGAACGATTCGTCAACTTGATCCAAAATTGGTTGCGAAACGGCCTCTGACCTTCTTCGGATACGATTTACTGCGCGATAACCCGGCAGATATACCGACGAACGAATCAGCATATGGAATACTGAAACAAATCGGCATAAGCACAAGCGGTCTTGATAAGTCGTTCACCTCACTTGACGGCGTCATGCGATACATTGACGAACTAGACGGTAAACGCAAGAACCTGCCATTCAACACTGACGGTGTCGTACTTAAAGTTGACGACCGCGCCCAGTTCGCGCGGCTCGGCGTGGTTGGTAAAAGCCCGCGAGGTGCCGTGGCATACAAATATGCCGCCGAAGAAACGACGGCGCTAATAAAGGATATCGTCATCTCCATCGGTCGCACAGGAGCCGCGACGCCGATTGCCGTGTTCGATCCCGTGCAAATTGCCGGTACGACCGTACAGCACGCGTCGCTACACAATGCCGATGAAATTGAACGGAAAGACATACGTGTCGGGGATACGGTCATCGTATATAAGGCAGGCGATATCATTCCGCAGGTCGAACGGGTGCTCATGGAACTCCGTCCTAAGTCAGCAGAACCATTTGATTATGACGCCGAGCTGAAGGCCCAATACCCGGAACTCGAATTCGTTCGACCTGAAGGTGAGGCTGTCTACCGCATGAAAGGCGTGACCGGTCCTATCTTGCTTAAAAAAGCTTTAGAGCACTTCGCATCGAAGGGAGCGCTCGATATTGATACCCTTGGCGAAAAGAACGTCGCGGCATTAGTCGATGCAGGGTTAGTGCATGACCTTGCGGATATTTATCGGCTCACGAAAGAACAGCTACTGGAACTTGATCGGTTTGCCGACATATCCGCAACCAAGTTAATAAACGCTGTCGCAAGTAAAAAACATCCACCTCTGGAGCGTTTCGTGTATGGGCTTGGTATACGCCATGTCGGCGCACAGACAGCGATCGACTTGACTAATCATTTCGGAAGCATTGACGCACTACAGCACGCGACCATTGAACAGCTTGAGTCTGTAGATGGAGTCGGCAAGATCGTGGCTGAAAGTATCGCCGCTTGGTTTGCCGACGAAGATAATGAAGAGTTGATCGCGAAGTTCTCGGACTTGGGGGTTAAGCCGCATTACGAAAAAAAGCAGGGCAAACTGACCGGTAAGAGTTTCGTAGTAACCGGAACACTTGAAACCATGGGAAGGGACGAAGCGGCAGACAAAATCCGCTCGCTCGGCGGAACGTTCCAAACAAGTGTCGCCAAAGACACGACCTATTTGGTCGCGGGTGGCAAGGTAGGAGCCAGTAAGTTGAAAAAAGCCGAACAATACGGCACGACCATCCTGACGGAAAAGGAATTTTTGAAGCTGATATGAATCTTCAGGTAGGCGTCAAACTGCTAATCAGGGACAAAGCTGACCGGTATCTTTTTCTACGTAGGGCGCCTGCACACAAAGCTGGCAAGCAGCAATGGGACATTCCAGGCGGCAGAATTAATCCGGACGAGCCGCTGCTTGAAGCGCTCGCACGTGAACTATTCGAGGAAACAGGCATGAGGATTGTCGACGAACCAAGGTTAATCGCCGCGCAGGACATTTTCGTACCAGAAAAGGAATTTCGAGTCGTCAGACTGACATACGTCGGAAGAGCGGAAGGTGACATTAGCCTGAGCGAGGAACACGACGACTATGAGTGGATGACGAAAACCGATGCGCTAGCCGATGATGTCGATCCATACATTAAAGAGATCGCGGACAGGTTTTGAGAGATGAACATACAGGACAACTTGGACAAGCTTCCTGAACCGCCAAGAATCGAAAAAGGCAGGTATAGGCATTATAAAGGTAATGAATACGAGGTTATGGGTGTGGCGTTTCATACCGAAACACTTGAACCGCTGGTCGTCTATAAGGCGCTCGAATATAAAAAGGGAGCTGAATTCTGGGTCCGGCCATATGCGATGTTTTTTGATCAGGTAATCGTTACCGGTAAAAGTGTACCGAGATTTGAAAAGATTGACTAGCGCTTAGGAATATTCCCGCGTTCATCAAGCCATTCCAGAAGTAGCTCGTAGTATGGCGAAACATCGTCGGACACATGAATCGTGACTTTGTTATCTCGTTCCATCTCCAGGGTAATACCTAGCCTTTTCCAGACGTCTGTCGGTTTGTCGTCGAGCTCGATCATAATGACGGGCAGTAGTTTGTCGACTGCTTTGACGAAGCGCGCTTCAGGGTCAACCTTGTCCATGTAGCTCTCCGCGTAATCAGCAAGCTCGCTGAAGTCCGGCCAATCATGCCTGATTTGCACAAGTCCGTCTCGTTCGCGCTGCTCCTTGGTGGCCGCAAGCTCTGCGTCGAATATGAACGTATCGCCGGCGTGAAGTTCGACGATGTCATGAGCGAGCGCGTACTGCAATATTTTAAGTAGGTCGAGCTTCGGTGCGATTTTTGGGTGTAAGTACCAACAAGTCATGGCCAGCCCATAACTGTGTTCGACATCGTTCTCCGGTCGGCCAGCATCTCCCATGGGCGGAGTGCGTATAACTTTGGCGAAGTCAGCGATCATGCGCTGCAAATCAGCCAAACGGTCCATTGGTGGGTGGTCGATCATAAAACAAGTATACTAAAGCCATGAAACAAGTCGTTTACGTAACGGGAAATTCCGAAAAGGCTGCTAACTTTTCTCGTCACATCGGGCTTGAGGTCCGTCATCACCCGGCAGACCTAGACGAGATTCAGACACTCGACACAGCCGAGTTAGTAGAACATAAAGCACGTCAAGCCTATGCCCAACTTCACGAACCTGTTTTGGTGGAAGACGTCACCTTGACGTTCAATGCCTGGGGCGGCCTGCCAGGTCCGTTCGTTAAGTTCTTCGTGAAGAACGGACTAGACGAAGGTCTTAATAAGATGTGCCGGATGCTGGACGGATTTAGCGACAGAAATGCTGAAGCCTCATGTACGTTCGGCTATTTTGATGGCTCTGAACTACGGTTATTTACAGGGAGACTCCGCGGTCATATAGCGAACGAACCTCGAGGCAACGGCGGATTCGGGTTTGATAAGATTTTCATTCCCGAAGGCGGTAGGGAATTGACGGCCGCCGAGCTGGACGAGTCAGGGTATGATGTATACTATACGACCATAAAACCATTTGACGCCATAAGAAAGTTCTTGCTCGATGAACGAAAAAACTAAACAACGTAGGTTACGACGTTTTACGACGGCGATTGCCGGTGGGTCCGTGCTTATCGTTGGTATCATCGCCATTCCATACCCAGGTCCCGGCTGGTTAATCGTGTTTGCGGGACTGACTATTTTGTCACGTGAGTTTCCTTGGGCCGCAAACGTCCTGAAGTTCACGCGAAAAAAATACGATCAGTGGAATCATTGGATAAAACGGCAGCACTGGACTGTCCGAGGAACCACTTACATGCTCACGGCAGTCGTCGTTGTCGTAACGTTATGGTTGCTTAATGTGTACGGGCTTTTGAATGACTGGTTCCATCTCGGTCAAGACTGGCTGCATTCGCCGTTTATAAATAAATAACATGGCGGAGGCCATGCTTTAGGGGGAGGAGTTCTTTTTTGAATATATTTCAAAAAAGAAACGGAGGGGCGAACCCCTCCTGATTCTTTTACCAGCTGCGCTGACGGAATGAACCGCCGCCATTGTTGCCGCCGGCTGGACGATCTTCCTTTGGTCGGGCCAGGCTGACGTTAATAGTACGTCCGTCTAGTTCCTTACCATCGAGCTGATCGACAGCTTTTTGGTTGTCTGCATCGTTTTCGAATTCAACGAATCCGAAACCTTTTGAACGACCAGATTCACGATCGGTGATGACGCGAGCGCTCGCGACAGGACCGATTTGCTCAAAGTGAGCTTTTAGAGAGTCATCGCTAGTGGCGTATGCCAAGCTACCGACAAACAGATTCTGCTGTGCCATGATGTTTCCTTACTTTGTTACCTTGTACTCAGATCGACCTCGAGGCAACAATGAACCATCATGTTACTACGCTTCTGAACGCTAGTATTTAAACACACTTTAAGCATTAGAGGAAGTAGACAGAGCGAATAAGCGCGATAAGTGCCAGCACACCGAAGAACACGTTGACCATGAAAGATTGGAAAGCTCTATGTCGATAGGTAATGACCGCCAGTCCGATCGAACCAATAAGGAACATGCCATGGTAAATCGCCGACTCGCCATTAATAATACCGAAACTAAGAAGTCCGTATCCGGTCAAGATGACAAATGAGGCGAACCAGCCAAAGGCTTCGGCGAGTTTATTTTGGGGCAGGTGTTTAATGTTCTTTTGTTTCATTCAGAAGCAATTGTAACATGCTTGTGTTTTTGAACGGACGAGCGCATACTAGGAATCAAGCTGGTACGCAACAGGGGTGCCTGTAGCTGGTTAAATAAACAATCCCAACATCAACACCGCGTGCCCCGGGTGGGCGCGTAGCAGCTCGATATGAACACCACCGCTTGCGGTGGTGTTTGTTGTCTGGCTTGAGCCACAGAGGTAGCCATGCTACAATTACAAGGATTTTCCCATAAGGGGCATTGGCGCAGTTGGCTAGCGCGCTTCCATGGCATGGAAGAGGTCATCGGTTCGAATCCGATATGCTCCACCAGGTATGTAAACCAACCACAACGGATAACGCGTTGTGGTTTTTGCTTGTCATGAGAAGGCTGGAATCGTACAATGAAGACACTTATGCTAAAACGTATGACTGGTTTTACGATCGTTGAACTCCTTGTCGTGATTTCAGCCATTGTTATCTTAGCCGCTATTACGATAGTCCTTTACGAAGGCGGGCAAGTACAGGCCCGCAATGCACAGACAGCCGCAGCCGTGCGGGTATATAAAGACGCATTGTTACTGTATCAGTCGATTAACCATGCCTATCCTCAGGGCAATAACCCAACCGGGGGTACCTGTCTTGGAGACAGCTATCCGAACGACGCATGTTGGTTCAATAACGTGTACGAGAACGCTGCTTTTATGACTGCCCTCAAGGGTGTGCAGGGTGGCAATCTTCCTATGCCAGCACTTAACCCGAAGAATCTGAAGGGAGCGCTCTTTGCGCCAATCAAAGGCGCGGGGTATTACGACAATACGCTCGATGGCGTGAGGACCGACTTCATTATTTATTCGTGGGAGGGAACGAGTCCTTGCGGCGTCGGTCCGGTCGCTTCAAACGCCGGTGACGCGAACGTGTTGACGTATAGCTCGACCGCACCGGCAAGTGGTCAGACCGAACCGCCATCAGGTGCGAACCCTGCCCAATGCTACTTACCGCTCCCTGCTGCCTAAGAGCTTGAATCGTGGTATAATACATCATGAGGAAGCCCGAAATGCGGGCATATTTTTATGACAGAACCAAAATTCATTCGCAATATCGCAATTATCGCCCACGTCGACCACGGAAAAACGACCATGGTCGACGGGCTCTTGAAGCAGAGCAATACCTTTCGTGACAACCAGGCTGAGATGGAACAAAGCCTGATTATGGACAGTGGCGATCAAGAGCATGAGCGCGGCATTACTATTACCGCTAAGCAGACATCGATTTACCACGGTGATTACAAGATCAACATCATCGACACGCCAGGTCATGCTGACTTTTCAGGCGAGGTTGAACGGACGCTTAATATGGCCGATGGAGTATTGTTGGTCGTTGATGCGCAGGAAGGACCGATGCCGCAAACAAAGTTCGTGCTCTCAAAAGCTCTTGAACTTGGCCTTAAGCCCGTGGTCGTAATCAATAAAATTGATAAGCCCTCGCGTAGGATCGACGAGGTGATTGATGAAGTCTCCGACTTGTTCCTTGAGCTTGCCATCGACGACAGCCAACTTCATTATCCAGTCTATTATGCAATTGGCCGCGACGGAAAAGCGTGGAAGACATTACCAGAAAACACCGCCGAGCACGCTGACCTCGAACCGATTTTCGACGCCATCGTACATGATATTCCTGCGCCGGACGTAGATACGAACGGTCCGTTTCAGTTACTCGTCACATCGCTCCAATATGACAGCTTCCTAGGTAAGTATGCTATCGGTCGCGTAACCCGCGGCAGTATCAGCAAGAACCAACAGGTAGTTCTTATGAAGCGAGACGGAACGACCATCGGTGCGAAAGTCGAAAAGTTATTCGGTTACCGCGGGCTGAATCGCGAAGAGTTGGATGAAGCCGGGGCGGGTGACATTATCGCGCTTACGGGTATTGCTGACGCTCATATCGGTGAGACGGTGGCCGACAAAGATACTCCTGAAGCATTGCCGGTCATTGATATCGAAGCGCCGACGCTTAGCATGTACCTTGGACCGAACACGAGCCCGATGAAGGGCAAGGAGGCCAAGTACAACACCAGTCGCCAAATCGGTGACCGTTTGCGCCAGGAACTTGAAACCAACGTATCGCTGCGAGTGCGCGAAGAAGGTATCGGATTTGTCGTATCCGGTCGCGGCGAATTGCACCTTTCCGTTCTGATTGAGACGCTGCGACGAGAAGACTACGAATTTGAAGTCGGCCGGCCGCAAGCCGTCACGGTTGAAGAAGACGGTATTACGAAAGAACCGGTTGAAGAGCTTTTGATCGAAGTAGGTGCCGAATTTGTCGGTGCCGTCAGTCAGGAACTCGGTGCACGACGGGCGACACTGGTTAAACAAGAACAGACATCGAGCGGAACCACCCGTACGACCTATTTGCTACCGACACGTGCGATGATCGGGCTACGAAACCTACTACTGACGGCTACCAAAGGTACGGTCATCATCAACAGTCTGCCTCACGGGTACCAACCGCTTGGTCCGAAATTGCCGCAACATCGCAACGGTGCATTGGTCGCCACCGAAGCGGGTACGACGACTGCTTATGCACTCGACGCAGCCGCATCGCGTGGCGAACTGTTCGTTGGCCCGGGGACGACCGTGTATCAGGGAATGATCGTCGGAGTATATAACCGTCAAGGTGACTTGGACGTGAACGTCTGTAAAGGCAAGCAACTAACGAACATGCGTTCGTCATCAAGTGACGGAACGATTCAGTTGACGCCATTCACGGACCTAAGCTTAGAGCAGTCGATTGACTTCATCGAAGACGATGAACTCCTTGAAGTCACGCCAAAAGCACTTCGGCTTCGTAAGCGGTTCCTCGACCCCAACCAGCGAAAACGCGCCGCAAAAGCCTAGCGTATGCTACACTAGATTTACTTTACGTTCGACCATTCAATTTTGATGACCATAAAAATCTAAGGAGAACAATATGAGCGACTGGCTTATATTACTCGCTGCCGTCACAGCAGGCAGTGCTATATCACTTATTGGGGGTCTGTACCTCATTTACGGAAAGCGCGGAACAAGGCTGCTACTTCGACTGGCCGTGCCTTTCGCTGCCGGAGCCTTACTCGCCGCCGCATTCTTGGATCTGCTTCCGGAAGCATTGGAGCAAGGTGAAGCCGCGGACGTCATGAAATTCACGCTCGGGGGACTTGTGGTCTTCTTCGTGCTAGAGCGAAGCCTGAGCTGGTTTCATCACCATCACGAAGAATCTGAGCACACGCGTATGGCAGGTCGTCGTAATGTCAGTCTTATCGTCATCGGGGATACCATTCATAACTTCATCGACGGTTTGGCGATTGGTGCTGCGTTCCTGGCCGATCCATCGATCGGTCTGATCACGACTATCGCGATTGCGGCTCACGAAATTCCTCAGGAAGTCGGCGACTTCGGTCTGATGCTGGCAAAAGGCATGGCCAAACGTAAGGTTCTACTCGTTAACTTGGTAAGCGCGGTCGCGACGGTCATAGGTGCCGCGTTGGTATACGGATTTGGCGAAAGCCTTGCGCTACCACTCAGCCCGTTACTTGCTATAACGGCAGGCTTCTTCATCTATATCGCTGCGAGTGACATCATTCCGACTATCCATGCCGAACCGGAACGGAAATGGGCGAACATTCAGACGATCGTTTTGATCAGCGCGATCTTGCTAGTGGGAATCGTGGCGGCATTCGTGCACACGCTCGCGCCACACGCCTGACCATTTTAGTCTGGTTTGCGACAGGTAAGCGTAAGCGGCTATACTATAGGCAGCATGCCTCGACGAATACCGTTTAAGATACCGCGCGACGAAAAACTGAAAACCGCCCTGGTTGCGACGACAGGTGCGCTCATGCGTACGTCAAAAAGTCCAGACGAAGCGCTCGGTGAGCTATTCGGCGAAGTGCAGCAGAATCGTATTTATGACGACGGCAAAACATTCGTCGACTTGGTGCCACGGGCGCGCATGAAATCGATTCAGCAAGAGTACAAGCTAGCGCGCGAAGACCCGAATTTCGACCTTCGCGAGTTCGTCAGCCGCCATTTCTATGAATTTGCGCCGCACAAGGAAAAAGAGAATTTCAAGACCGATCCTCACCGGACCGTGTCGGAACATATCCATTTGCTTTGGGACGTGCTGGAAAGGCGTAACCGGCTGAACCGTGGGTCGTTAATCGCATTACCTCACCCATACATCGTGCCTGGCGGACGGTTTTCAGAGCAATTTTACTGGGATTCCTATTTCATTATGCTCGGCCTTGCTGCCGACCATCGGTGGAAAATGATTGAAGGCATGATGAAGAACTACACGTTCATGATTCGGAAGTTCGGTTATATTCCCACGGCTAACCGCACCTACTTCTTAAGTCGTTCGCAGCCTCCATTTTTTTCACACATGGTACGACTGCTCGCCAGTCACAAAGGACGTACGCGGACATTCGCGGAATACCTGCCATACATGTTGCGCGAATATCGATTTTGGATGAAAGGCCGCATAAAATTATCAAAAGCCGAACACAAGGCATTTGCCCGCGTCGTTCAATTACCGAATGGCATGTACCTCAACCGGTACTATGACAACAAGATGACCCCACGCCCCGAATCTTTGACCGAGGACATTGAAACGGCCAAGAACAAACCCGACCGCGAATCCGACAGGCTTTACCTGCACCTTCGCGCCGGAGCCGAATCCGGCTGGGATTTCAGCTCACGGTGGTTTTTGGACCCCAAGGACATCGGCACCATTCATACTGCCGATATTATTCCGGTCGACCTGAATTGTCTGCTGTATCAGCTTGAGTCGACCATTGCCGAAAGCTACTGGCTGATCAAGAACCCGCTGTTGGCGCGGAAGTTCCAGAACTTGGCCGATCGGCGTGCGAAGGCTATCCAGGCCTATTGTTGGGACGAAAAAGAGCAGTTCTTTGTCGACTATAACTTTCACCACTCTCAACCGACCGGACAGTTAAGCCTTGCCGCGGTATTTCCGCTGTATGCGCGTATAGCGACAAAACAGCAGGCCGATGCGGTGGCGAAACGGCTAGAACGCGACTTTCTAAAGACCGGTGGACTAGTGGCCACGCTCACCACGAACGGGCAACAGTGGGATGCTCCAAACGGCTGGGCGCCGCTTCACTGGATGGCAATCGAGGCGCTTCGGAATTACGGCTATCACGATTTAGCAAACGACATCAAACGGCGATGGGTCAAAGTAAACATGAAGGTGTTCACTGAAAAACACAAGCTCATAGAAAAATACAGCGTCGAATCGACAAACGGACTTGGCGGGGGCGGGGAGTACCCGCTACAGGACGGCTTTGGCTGGACGAACGGGGTGCTCGCGGCTCTGCTTGCCGAACATTAAATCAATTTTTCGTCCGGTACGTCGTCGGGTAAAAAACCTTTCTTGTGTTTAAAGTCGGCCTTCCACTCATAATCCTGGTTATAGCCAAGATCCTTCATGAGCTTTGTCGGAGCGTTTCGAAGGTGGAGGGGAACTTGAGAATCCGGGAATCGTTTTGCCAAGTCTTTCGCCCGTCCCATAGCGTCGGTCGTTTGGCGTGATTTCTTGCTTTTGGCTAACGCCGCCGCGACGTGGTATAAAATGTACTGCGCTTCAGGCATTCCTACTCGGTCGACGGCATTAAACGCGTCAACGGCAAGTCCAAGCGCGCCATTGCCAGCCAGTCCTATGTCTTCAGATGCGAAAATAATCATTCGCCTAGCTATGAACTTCGGGTCTTCGCCAGCGTCGAGCATTCGGGCTAAGTAGTATAAGGTCGCCGTCGCGTCGCTACCACGCATACTTTTAATAAAAGCTGAAATGACGTTATAGTGCATTTCACCTTTCTTGTCGTAGCCGGGTACTCGTTTTTGTGCAGCCACTTTTACGACGTCAGGCGTCACTTTGTCAGCGTCCATTCCTAATGCTAGTTCCAAATTGCCAAGGGCCACACGGGCGTCTCCGCCGGATAGCTCGGCCAAGTAGTCGAGCGCTTTAGGCGTGACACGTCCGGTAATTTTTTCGGCTTTAAGCGCCCTTTTTAATATGGCAATGATATCGGGTTTTGAAAGCGGCTCAAGTACGAGCACGCGTGTCCGGCTAAGAAGCGGCGTGATAACATCGAAACTTGGATTTTCTGTCGTTGCGCCGATGAGCGTTATAAGCCCCGATTCGACGTGAGGCAGAAACGCGTCTTGCTGGGCTTTATTAAACCGGTGAATTTCATCGACAAACAATATTGTCCGTAGTTGCAAGTTCCAATTCTGGCGCGCATGTTCAACTATTCGTTCAATATCTTTCTTACCGCTCGTTACGGCCGAAAGCTCAATGAACTCAGCATTCACCTCGTTCGCGATAATCCGAGCCAATGTGGTCTTTCCGCTGCCCGGCGGACCCCACAGAATCAGGCTGACCGGCTCCTTGTTCTTGGCAATCTGTCGAAGTATCTCACCGCCGCCAAGCAGGTGTGTCTGACCAATAACCTCATCAAGGGTAGTAGGGCGCATGCGCTCAGCCAAAGGAATCCGTTGCATAACCCTATTATATAGTCGTATTAAACAAAGAGGTACTACGCTATAGTATAAGGGTGAACGTTATCGTAAACGATCTGTTGGTAAACTACTCCCGACAAGGGAAGGGTTCACCGCTTCTTCTCCTTCACGGGTGGGGCGACCGGCTAGAAACATTCGACGCCATCGCGCGTCTTCTTGAAGCGAATAATACCGTCGTTCGGCTAGACCTACCAGGCTTTGGTAAAAGCCAGGCCCCCAACGAAGCTTGGGGGTTAGAGCAATACGCTGAGCATGTCAGTAATTTTCTTCAAAAGATAGATTGCCAACCTACGGCAATAGTCGGTCACTCTAACGGCGGTGCGATTGCCATATACGGGTTAGCGAACGGTCAGCTGCGTGCTGATAAGCTTGTTCTCCTGTCTTCTGCCGGTATCCGCGCGGTCGAAAGAGGCCGAAAGTTTGCCTGGAAAGTGCTTGCCAAGACCGGTAAAGTTGCGACGAGTACGCTACCGGCCGGTGCCCGAGCATCGCTCCGCACCCGGCTGTACAAGTCCGCCGGCTCTGACCTACTAATCGCGCCGAGCATGGAAGCAACATTCAAGCGCATTGTTTCTCAGGATGTTGAGGCACACGCCGCCAAACTTAATATGCCTACTCTCATTATGTACGGAAAGAACGATACAGCCACACCGCCTGAATACGGCGAAAAGTTCCACCGCGCGGTAAAGGGCTCAAAACTTATTTTGCTTGATGACGCCGATCATTTTATGCACCAACAATACCCCGACAAAATCAGCGCGTTAATCAGCGAGTTTTTAGAATCATGAAACGATTTTTGAGCCTTTATTACCCAACGTTTCCGGCAGCGATCGCTTATATGCTTCAGTCTACCGAATACGATACGAAGGCGTATTTGGCCTGGTTGCACCGCACGCATGATTTTTCAGCTGTCATGCACCGTCGAATGCTTGATCGCACCATGGTGGCCAAGGCATTTTTGATTTTTATGAGCTTAGGAATATTGCTGCAGGCGTTCATCGCCGTGGTTTGCTTGGTGCTAGGCTACTCGAGCGGCTCAGCCCTAACGACATTCACCGGAATCTTCTTGTTACTCAGCGCGCCCATCTTATGGGCATACCTTGTCATCATTCCCATGTTCGTCGCCAAGCACCTGATTATCAATCCCAAACTTGATCGCCAGCGCCAAGAAACACAGCGAATACTGGCGGCGCATAAAGGCGTAAAGATTGCCGTGGCAGGCAGCTACGGCAAGACGACCATGAAGGAATTATTAGCAACCGTTTTGTCAGAAGGCATGAACGTCGCCGCTACGCCCGGCAACAAAAACGTCGCTACTGCGCATTACCAATTCGCGCGTGGACTTAAAGGTGACGAAGAGGTGCTGGTCATCGAATTCGGCGAAGGTCACCCCGGTGACGTTAGTCGTTTTACTAAAACCGTGCAGCCTGACATCGCGGTCATAACCGGCCTTGCGCCGGCTCACCTGGACCAATACGGCAGCATTGAAGAAGCAGGGAAAGACATATTTAGTCTGGCAGAGGCGCTTAAGCCGTCGGACGTATATGCCAACCTGGAATCAGACGCCGCATTAAAACACGTAAAGCCCGGGTATATCGGTTTTAGTTCCGAAGGTCTGGACGGATGGAAGGCTAGCAAAGCAACGATAGACTTAGATGGTACGCGGTTCGAACTGAAAAAAGGCAAAAAAGTCATACGAGTAAACAGTCAGATTATCGGCGAGCACCTTATCGGCGTTCTGTCAGCCACGGCAGTTATCGCGAACCGTTTGGGTATGTCTATTCCCGACATTGAAGCCGGTTTCGCTCACACGAAACCCTACGAACACCGCATGCAGCCATACCGGCTTAGCGGCGCGTGGGTCATCGACGACGCGTATAACGGCAATATCCAGGGTATCGAAGCCGGAACAAAACTACTTGCCAGTCTAAAGGCGGCACGCAAAATATATGTGACACCAGGGCTGGTCGACCAAGGCAGCGAAACGACAGCTATCCACGAAAAAATGGGCAGGCTCATTGCGAATGCGAAACCAGATATCGTGGTGCTTATGAAAAATTCCGTGACCGACGCAATTAAGCGCGGTTTGAATGAATCAGCCTACAAAGGTGAAATCATTATTCAGCAAGACGCGCTTACTTTCTATACCAACCTTGACCAGTTCGTAGCTGCCGGCGATGTAGTGCTGCTACAGAACGATTGGACAGATAACTACCAATAATTGGTATACTAGGTACATATGAAAACGGTCCTGGTTATTTTTGGGGGGCGGTCACCGGAACACGACGTGTCAATCGTTTCGGCTATCGCTGCAGTCATCAAACCGCTTGAATTACTGAATGAATATAGGGTTGAACCAGTCTATATTGCTAAAGACGGCGCATGGTACTGGGACGACAGGCTTAAAGACGTTTCTTTATATCGCACCGGGCAAGTCGACCAATTAATGAGCAAGAGCAATTCGCCGTGGCTCGAATTTGACGGCGGCCTACAGCTTGTTAAGCAGCAATCGCTCGGTCGGGTACGAAAGCAGCGTATCGACATCGTCTTTCCAGTCATGCACGGTTCGCATGGCGAAGACGGCTCGCTTATGGGTCTGCTCGAAATGGCAGGAGTGCCATATGTCGGGTGTGACGTACCGTCGAGCGCGCTCGCCATGGACAAGGTACTAGCAAAGCAGGTTGCTGGTGCGAACGGAATTGCCACAGGTACATGGGTGTGGCTTACCAAGCAAGAACTTACTTCCGACCCAACAAGGGCAAAAGCTAAAATATCGTCACTTACCTATCCACTGTTCGTAAAACCGGCCCACGCCGGCTCAAGTATCGGTATAACGAAAGTTGCGAGCGAGACCGAGCTCGATAACGCGCTTGAAGTCGCAGCGCATTACGATTCAAAGATTATTGTCGAAGAAGCCGTACCGAACCTGATAGAAGTTACGCTGCCAATCATGGGTAATGCAGAACCTAGGCCGGCACTGTTAGAGCAGCCACTCACCGACGCCGACACATTCTTTGACTTCGAAACCAAATACATGCACGGAGGCAAGAAAAAAATGCCGGGCAAAAAAGGCGGCAAACTCGGCGCTCACGGCTATAGTAACTTGCCGGCCAAACTTCCGGGAGACCTCTATAAACAAGCAGAAACACTTGGCCTCGACGTTTACCGCGCGCTTGGTTGTAGTGGAACCGCTCGCATCGATATGCTTATCGACTCAAAGGCAGGAAAAGTATATTTTAACGAAATCAACCCGATGCCAGGCAGTCTTTACGCTCATAACTGGCGTGCGGCCGGGGTGTCAGGCACGGAACTCGCTAAGCAGCTCCTGCGTCTAGCAGAAGAACGTCATATTGAAGCCGAAAAGATTCAGACCAGCTTTTCGACCAACTTCCTGAAGCAATTTTAAAAGGAGTACATATGGAACTATCAATCTTTATCATCGTCGCGGTCGTCGTGCTGATTCTCAGCGGTATCAAGATCATCAATCAATACGAGCGCGGCGTCGTACTGACACTCGGTCGGTTCACGGGCATACGCCAGCCGGGACTTAGGATCGTAATTCCTATATTCCAACGTCTCATTCGCGTCGATGTACGCTCAACTCCTATTGATGTACCAAAGCAAGAAATCATTACCAAGGACAACGTTACCGTTGGTGTCGACGCTGTCGTATATCTGCGGGTCATCGATTCGTCAAAAGCCGTACTCGAAACGACAAACTACATTTACGCTACCAGTCAGTTCGCACAGGCAGCGCTGCGTGACGTCACTGGTAACGCCGACTTGGATGAGCTCCTAAGCAAGCGCGAAGAAATCAGCCTCAAAATCAAAGAAATCGTCGACAGCGAGACCGACAAATGGGGTATCGATGTTGAGAACGTCAAGATTCAGAACATCGAATTGCCACAGGATATGAAGCGAGCCATGGCAAAGCAGGCCGAGGCCGAGCGAGAACGCCGCGCCGTCATCATTACCGCAGACGGCGAAAAAGCTGCCGCGCAAGCCGTTGCTGACGCCGCCGCCATGCTAAGTAAGATTCCGGGCGGTATCAACATTCGTACGCTGCAAACCCTCGAGAAGATAGCGGTCGAACCTAGTCAAAAGACACTCGTAGTTTTACCGAGCGAACTGACCAACCTAAAAGATATTTTTTCCAAATAAAACCCCCTGCCATTGTGTCCCTTTATCAAGCAGGCACGAAAAAACCCGAGTCAACGCTCGGGTGATTTCTTGGTGGCTCCTCCCAGACTTGAACTGGGTGAGAAAAGCCAGCGGCTTTTCGCAAGGCGACTTTCCGATGAAAGCTATGCTTTCATTCGTGAAATCGCGGGGTCGCGGAACGTGACCACAAGGTTCCTTGTGTCCCACCTCGGAAGCAAGAAAAAACCCGAGATACGTCTCAGGTTCATTCTTGGTGGCTCCTCCCAGACTTGAACTGGGGACACAAGGCTCTTCAGGCCTCTGCTCTACCAACTGAGCTAAAGAGCCACACGTTACATGATTGTATCAAAAACAGAGGTCCATTGCCATATTGTGCAAATTACACGCTCGGAGTACAATGAAGCCACAATCGTAAACGGAGGGGTTATGTACGTAGAAATCAATTATCTGGCCGTCCTTATCGCGGGACTGTCATCAATGCTCGTCGGGTCCATTTGGTATCTGCCAAAGGTATTCGGCACTAAGTGGGCAAAACTTGCCAAGGTAAACCTAAACAAAAAAATGTCAGCGAGCCAAATGGTCATTCTTATGTCATCGGCTCTCGGCGCATCGCTCGTTACTGCGTACGTACTTGCGCATATGACGTTCGTTGCCAACTACTTCTTTGGTAACAACTACTTGCAGGACGCACTAACGACTGCCGCTTGGCTGTGGCTGGGTATGACGGCACTGCGCGTATATGTTCACGATTCATTCGAAGGCCGTCCGTTCAAGCTGACGCTGCTTACAGCCGGGTACGAACTCGTAACCATTCTACTAATGGGGCTCATTATCGGATTGATTGGTCGCTAAAGCAGCTCAAGCCGCTTTACTATAACAAGCACCACCGCGAAAATCACGACGCCTGCTACCACGAGCATGCCGCCGAATCCGGTTGCGGGTAGTTTACCCGCGCGGATGGCGGCGTCTGCAACACGGTACCGAACATAGCCGATCAACGCCAACAACCCGCCAAAGGCAATCGCTCCGATTCCTGCTACCGCTCCGGTTGAATCGTTCGATATGAACGCCAACGCCACACCTCCGGCGATTAGCGTCAATCCCGTTCGCACCCAAGCAAGAAGCGTGCGCTCATTTGCCAGTAAGAATCGTATATCGATATCAAGTTGGTTCGGTGGTTTTTTCCATTTGAGCATTAGATTCATTATAGCAAGCAGCGTATAATTAGTAGTGAAGGGAGGTAAATTATGTCATCAGAAGACACAATGAAACTCGCCGATGTCGAACGCCAACACGCGGCCGACCTTGAGCACGAAGCACAGAAAATCCTGAACAAAGCTCAGCAAGAGGCAGACGGTATGCGTCGCCAGGCTCAAGATCATACCAACCGTGCGAACGACTTGTTCCAAAAAGCCGAAACCGAACAACAACACGAGGTTCAAGAAGCCGAACGCCAGCGCCAAGAAGCCGAAAAAGAGTTGAAAAAGAATAAAGGTATTGGCGGTTTATTCAGCTAACTAGACGTGCGCTAAGTCTGACGCCCACCTGGCTGCTCGTTCCGTTTCACCGTCGCGCAGCGGTCCTTTGGTATCGTTCACGATAAATCCCATGGGGCGTGAAATAACGTCCCAGCCCCTGCGTTTTGCCGCACTCGCCATTTTGGTTGCCGCGTAACCAATAGTTCGCATTAGTATGCGTAGTCCAAACTTTTGCGCTTCCATATCGAATCGTGTATCAAACACAGCTATTTTTTTGCCACGCATAACTTTTGCGGGTAACGCTTCAATGAACTGAAGCGTCGGTCCGGTCGGGCGACCGCCTTGTGTAGGCGAGCCAATAACAATCAGATCTGCATGCTTAACGTCTTTGTCGGTCACATCTTCGAGTTGCTTCATAGCCGTTTTACCGTATTCGCTCAACGAACTACTAATGACATCGGCAATCCGAGCGGTATTGCCATACGCTGAATCATAAGTAACTAAGTATTTCATGACTTTTTAACCTCCGGTTGCTTAGGAACTACCATCGCGGCAACGATGTACGCAAGAATGCCCGGCACAATGCCGGTCAAAAGAGTAATAATAACCCACGCCAGGCGGATCAGACTTGAATCAACTTCGAAGTATTCGCCGATTCCGCCGCATAGTCCTGTTAGTTTTTTGTCTGTGTCTGACAAATAGAGTTTTTTCATAACGACTCCCTTCGCTCGCATACGCTATGCCTACACTTCTTATAGTGCGCTTACGGGGGCCGGTTTGTCAGTGACTTATATCAACGTCAGACTACTCGCCAACGGTGCCGGTTTCTACATCGCCGGCGCGTTGGTAGCGGGCGATTATTACGCCGGTCTTGCCGATACGACTTTCGATCAGGTTGAACGCTCGCGGTACGGCTCCGTCTGCGAATAGTTTTTTACCTTGGCCTAAAATAATCGGATAGGTCATAAGACAAAGTTCGTCCACCAGGTCGTTCGCTAGCAGTAGTTGTACTAACTTGCTACTGCCCCATATATGAAGGTCAGCGCCGTCAGAATCTTTCAACTTCTTTATGCCGCCGACGTTTCGAATAAACGTGGTGTTTTGCCAATCGGTCTCGCTTTTTTCAAACGACAGAACGTATTTCATATTGTCATTAATGTACGGCCAAATATCGGCATGCTTCGGCCAGTAGCTAGACCAAATATCAAACGTTTTACGGCCAAGCAGAAACTCAACGTCAGCTTGTAGAGCAGAGCCGGCAACCTCATCTACGATAGGGTCATCGTATGGTGCTTGCCAGCCGCCAAACTCAAACTTGGCCGACGGGTCTTCTTCTGGCCCGCCCGGTGCCTGCATGACACCATCTAGAGTAATGAACTCGTAGACGATTATTTTTCGCATACGTTAACCTTCGACTACAGCTTCAAACCCACCGTAAGCCATTCTTGTCATGTCAGCTGGCATTTCAAAACCTTCCATATCCATTTGGCTCATTTCTTCCATGACCTTTTTGTTTACCTCGTCGCGGTGTTCCTTAGAGTTAAAGATTATAAACGAGAACCATACGTTTTCATCTGCCGCCGCTCCGGCCATTTCTGGGAAAGCTCGGGACTTTTCGTCGCCCATTTCTTGCTGTTTCAAATCATCACCCCGGCATTCAAAGTATTGCAGCGCGCCGTGCTTCATCCACGAATCCCGGCCCATTTCGGCCATTTTTTGGTATTCAGCTTCTTTACCTTTTGGTACTACGAGAACAAACCCATCAATGTATTTTGCCATTTAAACACTCCTCCACTTATGGTTGTAGCTATTACAATTTTAGCACTTTATAGAAAACTAAAAAGGACGCCGAGGCGTCCGATAATTCCCATTTGGTGCGGGTTAGGAGACTCTTAACTCTTGACCCAGCCTGGAGGCTGAGGCAAGAGATTCTCCTGGCTATTATTGATTTTTACGAGGCCAGGAGTTAGGGCTACATAGCCGCGTGACCATATAAAAAGCCCTAGCAGGCTAGGACGTTTTATATGGTGCGGGTTAGGAGACTCTAACTCCTGGCCTCTTCCATGGCAAGGAAGCGCTCTAACAACTGAGCTAAACCCGCGTGGTTGTTACAGGGAATGATTATAAGTAAAACGGCAGATATTTTCAACACTAGTGAGCATTAGCCAGAAGAGGTATGATTAAGGGTAAGCCTTATGTTTAAACGATTCATACAAAAACAACTTGAAAACAGCGTGCGGGCGTATTTTAAAGCGCACCCCGAAGTTAAGCTGGTAGCCGTAGCCGGCAGCGTGGGTAAAACGAGCACCAAGACGGCCATTGCAACGGTGCTCAGTAAGAAATTCCGGGTGCGGATGCTGAACAACAACCACAATACACACATGAGCGCGCCACTTGGCATATTGGGCATAGAATACCCCGAAGAAAACGTGCATAGCGTCATGGCGTGGGTTAAGGTACTGCTAGCTGCACGTAAGCGCATAAAGGAACCGACCGACGTAGACGTAATCGTACAGGAACTTGGGTCTGACCGAGTGGGCGAAATCGCGCATTTTGGTACGTACCTGCGCCCGACCATTGGCGTAGTGACCGGCGTGACGCCGGAGCACATGGAATTCTTTGGCAATATTGAAACGGTGGCGCAGGAAGAACTGGCACTCGCAAACTTTAGCGAGCTAGCGGTAATTAACCGCGACGACATTGACGGCCGCTTTGCCGACTTTTTGACCAACCCGAACGTCGATACCTACGGGTCGACCGCTGCCGCCGAGTTTAGGATTGAAGTAAAAGACTTTGATATTGAACACGGTTACCAAGGCTGGCTGGTAATGTCGGGTTTTGCCGAAACTTACCCGGCCGACCTGCGGGTTATTGGCGAGCACAGCCTGCGGCCGATTTGCGGCGCCGTAGCTGTAGCGGTGAAGCTTGGTATGGGTCCGCGCGAAATCGTAGAAGGCGTTGAAGACATAACGCCGGTTGAAGGCCGCATGAACTTGCTGCCAGGAATTGAAAAGTCGGTACTTATTGACGACACCTATAACTCCAGCCCGGCATCGGCGTCGGCTGCCGTGCAGACGCTGTACAACCTGCAGGCACCGCAGCGAATCGCCGTACTGGGTGACATGAACGAACTGGGCGAAACATCCGCTCATGAGCACGAAGCAATCGGTCATTTATGCGACCCGAGTCTGCTGGCGTGGGTGGTTACCATCGGACCGGAAAGCGAAAAATACTTGGCGCCAGCTGCCAAAGCCCGTGGTTGCCAAGTGAGGTCGTTCATGAGCGCGATTGAAGCCGGCGCGTTCGTACGAAGCGTCATTGAAGAAAGTGCTGTGGTACTGGTAAAAGGTTCACAAACCGGCATTTACGCCGAAGAAACGGTCAAATTGCTTCTGCATTCGACGGCTGACGACCACAAACTGGTCCGTCAGTCGCCGTACTGGATGGAAATTAAGAACGCCTTCTTTTCGAAGTTCTAAAGCCAGCCGCGTTTCAGAGCTCTAACATCGGTGATATACTGGTGCTAATACTATGCAGCGATATAATCCAGCCGAAATCGAACCCAAATGGCAGGCTCGTTGGGACGAGCGTGCCAGCTATAAGGTCGTCGAAGACGATTCTAAGACGAAACTTTACGTGTCGGGCATGTTCCCGTACCCGAGTGGTAGCGGGCTTCATTCGGGCCACGCCTTCAGCTACACTATCGTCGACACGATAGCCCGGTTTTACCGCGCTCACGGCCACAACGTACTGAACCCGATGGGTTGGGACACGTTCGGGTTGCCAGCTGAAAACTATGCCATTAAGACCGGCACGGCGCCGGCCAAAGTTACCGCCGAAAACATTGCGAACTTTAAGAACCAGTTTAAGCGCCTTGGTATTTCGATTGACTGGTCGCGCGAAATCAATACGTCAGACCCTGAATATTACAAATGGACCCAGTGGGTGTTCGCTGAGTTCTTTAAACGTGGATTGGCCTACCAAAAAGAAAGCCTTCAGTGGTGGTGCCCTGTCGACAAGACCGTACTGGCCAACGAACAGGTTGAAGGCGGCAAGTGTTGGCGCTGCGGCAACGAAGTTGAAAAGAAATCCATGAAGCAGTGGTTCTTCAAGATTACCAACTACGCCGACGCGCTGCTTGACGAAATTCCAGACTTGGACTGGCCGGAAAAGATCAAAACCGCGCAGACCAATTGGATCGGACGCTCTGTCGGAGCCGAGATTGATTTTGAAGTTGAAGGAACTACAGAAAAACTGACCGTATTCACGACTCGTCCGGACACCTTGTTCGGCGCGACGTTCATGGTAATTGCGCCTGAACACCGATTGGTCGGCAGCCTTACGACCGACGAAACCCGCGAAGCGGTTGACGCGTACGTGAAAGCCGCGATTAAGAAGTCCGAAATTGAACGCATGAGCGAAGGCAAGCAAAAAACTGGTGTCTTTACCGGTTCACATGCCATTAACCCTGCAACCGGCGAAAAGATTCAAATTTGGATTGCTGATTATGTACTAGCTGGCTACGGAACCGGCGCGATCATGGCCGTACCGGCGCACGACGAACGCGATTTCGACTTTGCGATGGCCTACGATTTGCCAATTGTTGAAGTCGTTGAACGCCCGGCCGGCGTGCAGGATGGTACTGCGTTCGCTGCCGAAGGCGTGATAATGAATAGTGGTGACTTTGACGGCCGCCCGGCAAGTGACGTACGTGAAGAAATTGTGGCATGGTTGGAAGAACAGGGTGTCGGCCACGCGAAGACGACCTACAAAATGCGCGACTGGCTGATAAGTCGTCAGCGGTATTGGGGCGCTCCGATTCCGATTATTCACTGTGACGAGCACGGTGCGGTTGCCGTTCCTGAAGAGCAGCTGCCGGTCATGCTGCCCGAAGTTGAAGATTATGCGCCGAAAGGCGACGGACGTTCGGCGCTAGCAAGCGTGGATGATTGGGTGAATACGACCTGCCCGACTTGCGGCAAACCAGCCAAACGCGAAACCGATACTATGGACGGCTACGCCTGCTCAAGCTGGTACTTGCTGCGCTACGCCGACCCGCATAATAGCGACCAAGCATGGGAGCCGGCCAAAGCGAACTACTGGACACCTGTCGATTACTATGTTGGTGGCGACCATGCCGTAGCACACCTGCTATACGTGCGGTTCTGGAGCCACGTGTTCAAAGAAATGGGCTTAGTCGAAACCCGCGAACCAGTCAAAAAACTGGTCTACCACGGCTACGTGAACGCCGAAGACGGCCGTAAGATGAGTAAGAGTCTAGGCAACGTCATTGACCCACTGGACATTATTGACCAAGGATACGGCGCCGACACGCTGCGTACCTATGTGCTGTTCATGGGCCCGATTGAACTTGATTCTGCCTGGAGCTCGCAGGGAGTGGGCGGCGTACACCGGTTCTTGAACCGCGTGTGGACATTAACGCAGGAATACCTGGCAGCCGAACAAAACCGCAATCCGATAAATCAGAATGTCGAAGCGATTCGTCACCGTACGATCAAAAAAGTCACGAACGATTACCGCAACCTTAGCTTCAACACCGCCATCGCGGCCTTAATGGAATACGTGAATGAACTATACAAGGCAAGAACGAACGGGTTTGATGACAGTTGGAAAGCGCACCTAGACAGCTTGGTGCAACTGCTCAGTCCGTTCGCGCCGCACATGACAGCCGAACTATGGGAGCAGCTTGGTCACGATACATCACTCGATACCGAACCTTGGCCGATATGGGATGAAGCCCTAACGAAGACCGAGACGATAACTATTGCCGTGCAAGTGAACGGTAAACTGCGTTCTACGATTGAGCTGCCTGTCGGTGTTAGCGAAGCCGAAGCGAAAGCGGCGGCTCTTGCCGACGAGAACGTGAAGCGCCATGTGACGGGCGAACCAAAGAAAGTCATTTACGTAGCCGGACGGCTCGTCAGTATCGTCGTGTAACAAATGCGCCGGTCTACTTGAGGTAACCTCGAGTATCAGGTATAATGCTCTCTAAGTTTATACCAACCTGAAAAGGAGAACATTTCAATGGGACAACCAAAGAAACAGTCGAGTCCGCGCAAGACCGGACTCCGACGCAGTCACCTGCGTCTTAAGCTTGCACGCGCTGTTAACGCTAAGTCACCGGTCAAAGTAAAGACGACCAAGCGCGAAACAGGCAAAAAATAACCGCTCTTTAATAAGCGCCCAGCTGGGCGTTTCAAGCAATATTCAAAGAAAGAACCAAACGCAAGATGGCATCCAACCGACACTTAGGAAGAATCGTAGCTCTTCAAACCCTCTACGAATATGAATTCCGACGCCAGTCAGAAGATACGAATCTTGACCTTGCAGAAGTACTGGGCCGAAACATTGAACGCTACAAAGAAGCGATCGATGACAAAGATTTCGTCAGCGCGCTCGTGGACGGTGTTTTGGAACACCAGGACGACCTGGACGCCAAGTTGCAACCGATGGCACCTGGCTGGCCGCTCGACCAGATAGCCCGAATAGACCGCAACGTACTCCGTATCGGCTTATACGAGCTGCTTTACAAAGCAGACTCTGTGCCGCCAAAGGTCGTGATCAACGAAGCGGTCGAGCTTGCGAAAGCGTTTGGTTCTGATAATTCGAGCAAGTTTATCAACGGGGTGCTAGGCACCGCGTTCCGTACACTTGTTGAAGCAGAGGACCAACCTGATGCAGCAACCAATAACTGATAAGTTCAAAAAATATTTTTCGAACCGTTCAAAAAAGCCTTCAATCCAAGAAATCGTCCGCGAACCGACCGCTGGCGGTATAGTATTTCGCCGCAATAAAAAAGGCGAGATTGAAATTCTATTGATTCAGGACGCCAAAGACCGTTGGACGATTCCAAAAGGGCATATTGAAGAAGGCGAAACCGCCCAAGTTACCGCCAAGCGCGAAATCGGCGAAGAAGCCGGACTGGACGACGTGGACATGCTTGGGTGGCTTGGCAAGATTCACTTCCGCTACCGCCGGCTCGACAAGCTGGTGCTTATGACGACGCAGATTTACCTGGTTCGTGCCAAGGGCGACACGAACGCCATTAAAAAAGAAGAGTGGATGAACGGCATTAAGTGGTTCAAGTTCGCCGATGCGCTGGATGCGATTGAATACGAAGACATTGGCAAGTTAATGTTACTGGCCATGAAAAAAATCAGACAGGAGAACCTATGAGCGGCATGCCGACGGCACCATACCAAGAATTCGCGAAAACGGTGCTTGGGTTTGAATTCAAGGACATTCAGCTGCTAGTTACCGCTTTAACTCATCGCAGCTACGTGAACGAGCATAAAAAAAGCGTGACGGAACATAACGAACGTTTGGAATTTTTGGGCGACGCGGTGCTGGAACTGGCCGTGACCGATTACTTGTTTGAGAATTACACCGAGCCGGAAGGTACGCTGACGAGTTGGCGGGCGGCTTTGGTACGTACCGAAAGTATCGGCGAAGCCGGCGACAAGTTGGGGTACGAACCGCTGCTTCGCATGTCGCGTGGCGAACGACAGGGAAGCGACCGGGCGCGTCAGCAAATCTTGGCGAACGCGTTTGAAGCTGTTATTGGCGCGATTTACCTTGAACGAGGCTACAAAGACGCCGAAGCGTTCATTAACAGGCACATCACATCTAAGCTTGAGAATATTCTAGAAGAAGGCTCATGGCGCGACCCGAAGTCGCACTTGCAAGAGGTTTCACAGCGGATAGACGGTGCTACGCCGCAATACAAAGTGCTTGAAGAAGTCGGACCAGACCACGACAAGGTATTTACGCTCGGCGTCTATGTCGCTGGCAAGCAGATGGGCAAGGGCACGGGCCATTCCAAGCAAATCGCCCAGCAAAAAGCGGCTCAAGCAGCATTGATCAAGTACCAGAGCGAAAGCAGTTCGCTAACAGATTGACAGGTGTCACGAAATAGCGTAGAATCATACGAAGTAGAAATACCAAATCTAACGATTCAATAAGGAAGTTTTATTTTTATGCTCGCAATCCGCTTGCAACGACTCGGCCGCAAAGGCTACCCAGTATACCGTTTGGCCGTTCAGGAAGCCCAACGCCACCCTTCGAGTGGTCGCGTTGTCGCTTACGTCGGTACGTACAACCCACACACCAAAGAAGCTAGCGTTCAAGTTGAAGCAGCACAAAAATACCTTGACAACGGCGCTCAGCCGACCCCTCGTGTCGTCAAATTGCTGAGTGACGCCGGTGTTAAACTGCCGTCATGGGTAAAGCAGCCTGCAACCGACAAGCAAAAGTCTATTCGTAACGCCGAAAAGCTGCGCCGCAACCAACCAAAAGAAGAAGTGGTTGAAGAGCCGGTTGCTGAAGAAGCACCAGCTGAAACTCCTGCTACAGAAGAAGCTCCAGTCGAAGAAACAGCCGACAAAGAATAGTCCCCGTCCAGAAATCGACGAAGCGAAAGCGCTCATGCTACAATACCGCCATGCATAAGCGCTTTTTTGCTGGCTTTACGGTTGCCGAACTACTTATCGTTATAGTCGTGATCGGCATAATCGCCGGAATCGCCATGATTTCTTACAGGGGGGTGCAGCTAAGAGGGCACGATACGGCCGTGCAAGACAACTTGTCGAAGATTGCCGAGGGCTACAATAACTACTTTACCGACAACAATGTTTATCCGCCCGCCGATTCGACCCTGAGTACCGCGAAGGTGCAGGTAAATCGGGCAAGTTATGACAACACGGCGACGTCCGGTGCGATGGTGTACTGTACGAATGCCGCCCGTTCCGAGTATGTGCTGTTGGCGCGTTCGAAGAGTGGAAAAGCGTATTACGTAGTAAGTGAGGGTCCGGTCAAAAGCTTTACGGGTACGTACCCTGTGACGACCGGTAGCCCGACCGTCGCGTCGGCATGCGACCCGCTACTAGGGTCTGCAACCGCTTCGTTCGCCTGGATCAATTCCGGTGGTACGACAAGCGGGACATGGAACTACAGCTATTAACCGCGTGGTATAATTGATTTACAAATCGGTAGTGATTACGGAGACCCTGGAGACTGAGACTATGACAACAATTGACCAACAATTCGTAGAATATATCGTCAAATCACTTGTCGGCCACCCCGACGACGTTGTCATTGAGCGTGTCATTGACGAAAAAGGTGTACTACTCACTCTGACTGTTAACCCGGACGACCTTGGACGTGTCATTGGCAAGCGCGGCATGACTGCCCAAAGTCTTCGTACGCTGCTTAGGGCACTAGGAACCAAGAATGACGCCCGTTACAACTTGAAGATCGTGAACAACGACGAAGACCGCGAACAGTACGCTAGCCAATCAAATGATGAATCTGACCAGGTTGTGGAAGAATCAACAGATACAGCTGTGGAAAACGAGCAATCAGACCTGGCAAAAAATACTCGTAAAGAGCTTGCCGAACTCGACGACCTCGATATATAATCATAAACAGTTCAACAGCACTGCGAGAACTACAAAAAGCTCTATGCGAGCAAACCTAAAGGTTTGAGAGCCTTATATGTGACAAAAACCGTCCGAACTCGGACGGTTTTTGTTTGAAGAGACATACTACTGTCTTTTAATAATACCATGTATAGACATAAAAATCAATAGCTGGTACTCTAGTACAGATGAGAAAGTTCCAGGTCATAACGCTTTTTCCAGATATGTTCACCGGCGTGTTCGGTAGTTCCATGATGTGGAAGGCACAGAACGGCGAGCACGTGGAGCTTTCGACGATTAATCTGCGTGACTTCGGCCTGGGGCCGCGTCGTCAGGTTGACGATACACCGTATGGCGGCGGTGACGGCATGCTATTAAAGCCTGAACCGTTGTTCGCGGCCGTCGAGCACGCGAAGTCGCTTGACCCTTCCGCGAAGGTGCTGCTTATGACACCGCGTGGCGAACGCTGGAAGCAAGAAACGGCGCAGGCATACGCTGACACCGACAACGGCTATATATTTATCTGCGGGCGGTACGAAGGGTACGACGAGCGCATAGTTAGCCTGGTGGACACGCAACTGAGCGTCGGCGATTATGTACTAACTGGCGGCGAGCTCCCGGCTATGACAATAATCGATAGCATCGTTCGGTTGATACCAGGTGTACTCGGCGGCGAATCGAGCGCCGAAATCGAAAGTTTTTCCGACGGTGAAACGTTAGAATACCCGCAGTACACCCGACCTGAAGAATTCCGGGGCATGAAAGTACCCGACGTGCTTCTCAGTGGCCATCACGGCGAGATCGCCAAATGGCGTCAGCAGAACAGCCTGAAAAGCAAAGAGGACTCGTAAGAGTCCTCTTGCTTGTTGTGGTGGATGTCGTAGAGCGAGCAGTCACATTTTTTTGTTGGAGTTTTTGTTTTTGTAACGTCGCTGTCCATCACTTTAAACGGTCTAGCATAAAAACACAAGCGTAATTTTCAAAATAACAACAGTTATCATACAGGGCATGTGGCTATAATAAAGTTATGAAGATCATTCCTTCGTATGGACCGACGCGGAATCCGCGTACAAGGGTGACCGCATGGGTATGCGCAGGCCTATTAGTAATTATGCTCGTCAGCCAACTTTTTTCGTACGAGGACTTCGCATCGACGTTGAATATTCTTTTGCCAATCAACGAGCAGCCGTTGATTCACTTGACCGCGGCGCTTGCCGTAATAGCGGAACTACTTGCATTACCGTACCTACTTGGCATGTACCTGTCCGCGTTCCTGCGTGTGGTGAGCGCTTTGTTCGCGGCTCTCGCTTCGACATTTTGGCTTATCGTTGCGCTTACGAACGCTCACGCGGCAAACAGTGGTCTGTTTTCGACGACATTCGTTTTGCCTGGCGGTATTTTGGCAGCTGTATGGACATTCGTCCTATTTGGTACGCTTGCGACGGTCATATACACTGACAGTAAGTTTCGTCACGATACCTCCACCTCTTGAGGTAAACGGCATTCTACGGTACAATTTATTTCTGTACAACCAGATATTGGGGATTAGCCAAGCGGTAAGGCAGTGGGTTCTGGTCCCATGATCGGGGGTTCGAATCCCTCATCCCCAGCCAAGTGCGACTGTTAGAAATGTGACCCATATGGGTCACATTTAATATTTATTCCATATTCTGTGCGATACAATGACTACAGTTACATGGGGCGTTTATAGTGGATAAGAATAATGACAAAATCCGGCTAGGGAATAACAAGTCAGACTGGGCTGCTGTAATGGCTAAGGGTGGACTCGGTGCTATCCCTTTTGCTGGCAGTTTTTTGGCAGAAGTTGTAAGTACCCTAATCCCTAACCAGCGCCTTGATCGGCTTGTTAAATACGCGACCGAGCTTAACGATCGATTAGAAAGAATGCCTGTAGAATTGATGGATCAACTGCGAAATAACGAGCAGTTCATTGACATGGTGGAAGAGAGCTTCATTAGAGTAAGTCGTGCAAGTTCCGAAGAAAGACGTCAATACATCCTGAGCATTGTGTGGCATGGTATGTCAAATGATAAGGCGGCTATAAATAACGCTAAGTACATTTTAGGACTACTATCGGAGCTCAACGATAATGAAGTAATTTGGCTACGCTATTTCCATGAAAGAACATTGCATGATAAAGGACAATTTCAAGCGTTACACAAGAACATACTTGCGCCCGTTCAAGTGATGATAGGATCTAGTAAAGAAGAGAAGCAAAAAGGAGCTATACAAGAAAGCTATAAAGAACACCTAGAGCGATTGGGCCTAATCAAAAGCCACATAAAGATGAATAAGGACCTAGGTGTTCCAGAATATAACACTTTTACCAATAAACCCGAGATTACTTATTCGGAAGCTACTACCTTAGGAAATATGCTCTTGGAGAATATTGGTTTAATCGAAGACTAGTGAATTATATTAAAACTAGGGGCAGTAGTTTTATCTATTCTTCTAAATATTTGTCGATCTCTAACAAATAGTGGGATGTTAAGGCCACGTATAAATCCATCCTGCTCTGCCAAAGTTCCTTGCTTGAGCGTATAGCTAGCAAAGTTACGGAAATGATCTCGTTTGGTCAACTTTATGCCGTGATCTTTGATTAGCTGACTCGTAATTCGCTTATGTTGCTCAATTCTTTTAAATAACATTCCATTTGGCACCACATCATCAAATATACCAGCTTCAATCAACCCAAGTATCTGATCAACTATCATGTTGGCGGTAATTGATCGTTCAGGACAATCAGGGTCTTTAGTGGACTTTGTGCAGCGATAATAAACATGCCGATTCTTACCACCATCCATGCGTTTCTTGAAGTGCTCCTCAGCTGTTAGTCGAGAGCCACACGATCCGCAATAGAATAGGTGTTTGAACGGGAACTTTTTTGATCCCCAAGCCGGTTTATTCTCGGGAACGATTGCGTTCATTCTGTTTCTAACAATATCGAACAGTTGCTTGCTGATAATTGGCTCATGCTTGCCTTTATATAAAGGTCCACCGGAAGGATAGGCGAAGTACCCATAGTAGAAAGGGTTGGTTAGTATTCGATATATCTGGCTAAGCGATAATCGAGCGCCGGCCTTTGTCGTAAAGCCAATACTGTCTAGCCACTTCTTTATTGTTCGACCACTTTGATTTTGAAGCCCAGAACGCTCGAACATTTCCTTGATAATTGGGGCGCGTTTCTCGTCGAGTGCCATTTCCTTAACGCCATTGTACGAGCGATTAATATAGCCTATAGGGGCAGGGCCTGGTCGCCAACCCATTTCGCACTTAGCCCGAATACCACGCTTTACATTAATGCCACGATTATCATTTTCGAGTTTTGCCTGTGAGCAAAGAATCATCAATAAGAATTTTTCATTCGGTGTATTACTAAAACTCTGCCCGTACGTTCGTATTTGTTGTAGCTTTCCTGCATCCATGAGGTCAACAAGCGAACCTAAGTCACCAGCATTACGTGAAAGTCGATCTGGTGCCCATGTGAGTATGCCATCGAACTTATCATTCCTGACTTCTTCTAGGAGTTCATTAAAAATCGGCCGTGTGGCCGATGCTTTTGCTGAATAGCTTTCTCGTTTGATTGATACAATCTGAAGCCTGTCACGTTTCGCCAAATCTATCATTTCTTTAATCTGTGAATCTATGCTCATTGTTTGCCGTTCGTCTTGCTCGGTAGATTTTCGTGCGTATAGGCAATACCTTGTTGGCTGTATTGTATCCATCAAACACAACAATACTCGGAATGAATATAAAGTCTAGTGGTATTTATATGAAGCGGATACCAAAGCTAATTGGGCTACTGATTTTCATTCATCCATCGCTCAATTTCCATGGTTAGCTTGTCTCGCTCCCCGCCAAGACTCATAAGAGTAACTTCGATTCCTTCTTTGATTAAGTCAATTACATGTTCTTTGTCATGGAATTGTGCGGCATGCTCAAGGATCACAGGCAATAGCTCCTTAATTCTGTCCGAGAGACCTCTTGCAACTGCAAGCTCGATAAATTGGACGATTACTTTCGCCATCGAAGTAACTTCTACCTCTTTTCGCGTAAGTGCATAGAGGCTACTCTCGAATGCGCCCTCTTCACTAATTAGTATTGATTGTAAAAGAATAACAGGACTGATACCTAAGTGATGCAAATTTGCTTCGGCTAATTTTATAGAAAGTTTTCCGTAGCTAATTAGATCTAGGTTTTGATTTCGCACAGAATACCCTAGAAGAGCCTGAGTCCAGATGTATTGTGTTCCAAACACTTCTTTAGCCAACGAGCCAATGCCAACATCATCAGTGTATAAAATTGTTTGATTGTTCGTTGCCAGCTTCATTGTGTCCATCTGCGAATCAAGCAATGCGTTTTCTAGTCCTGAGAGTTTTTTGTTATTCGCAACTTTCGTAAGTAATGCCTCATCAAAAGGCATTACTTCAGTATTACGATTAACCCATCTAATGAGCGCGTGAATATTTTTTACCCGTTGTCTGCGTTCTTTAGTGGTTACTTCTTGGCGAATATAACTATCACCTTGTTTATATATGGTAGCCCCTTGTTGATTAGCTTCACTTTCAAGTTTTGCAGCCTCTTGGATAATAAGATCTTTGGTGGACTGTGATATTTTGAATTTATCTAAGCCGATTGAATTCACATCGATGCTTAGCTCATAGAAATTAATTAATGCGACAATATCCATTACAAAACGGGGATTCTTCATCTGCTTCATCGCTGCGTTCAAGCTGTCCATTTCAGACGAACTTCCCATAGATGCTCTAACGCCTAGTTGAGGTGTATTTCGTAGTGCATAGACAACCTCAATGATATTTTTGCCAACCGACTCCGCAAACAGATCAATAGTTAATTTTCCGCTTTTATATAATTCCTCCACAGCAAGCGCGTTACTGTATGTTTCATCGACCTGCTTAAACAATGGCGTAAAATCTTTATCTTCAATGTTAAAGCCCATTAAATCGCTGCGATCGACAAAGCGTTGCTCATAATTCTTCATCGAGTCCTGCAGGGCATGGACGTATTTTGTCTGTACTTCAATAATTTGTGTGGTTCTTTCGCCACTTAATCTGTTGCGGCTAAGAACGATCTGATCTCCTTTTTTCTTTCCTATGAATCCTCTTCGAGCCGCATCTTCCACACTTATCTCATGGTTATTAATTGACGGTGGATAATCTGCTTCGATAATAAAGAAGCCACCATCATAGATCAGCGCCGTATTAGGACCAGCTTTATCGGCATCAAGGAACTTTTTCCCTGCATTGCCAAGACCAAGTAAAAGACCAATGTATGTACTATGAGCGTCCGGACTATCTATGAATCTCCTCCGCAATTCATAGGCTACGTAAAGCATTCGGGGTAGCATGCCGCGCGTGCGATAGAGGTGTGCGATCTGAGTCAATGATGCCTCATCAAGCTTTTCAAGATTAATATCACTACTCAGATAGCTATTTAAAGCTCGTGTGTTATGCGTTCTGAAATCGATTAAAGCGATGCTAAGTCTTTCGTCCTCATCTGATGGATCCGCCTTGACATAAGATGCCAGTGCTTTTCTCGCACGCTTAAGGTCTTGTAGGGCTATGTATGCCAACCATTCAAATCTTAAAACCTGTTTAGCTTTAAAACCATTATTTTTTAACGTAAGTACACGATCTATTAATGTATTGTATCGCTTGGCCTCATAAAGCGCATGCAGGTACTTTCTTGTCTCAACACTATCGGCGCTCGTGTCCATTATTCGTTCATATATGTCAGCAGCAAGCGTATATTCTTTTAATTCAAATGCGTCATTAGCAATTCCGTACATCAAACTTTTAGACGGCTCTTGTGGTAATGTTGCAGCCGCCTCATGTATCAACTGAATAGCTCGGGACGTATCTTGCTGAACAGCTGCAAGACGAGAGTAAAATAATTTTGCCAATGATTCATTTGTTTGATTTTGAGATGTATTATCTGCGAGCCTGAGGGCTTCGTCCAGTTTACCCGTATCAATGAATGCTTTGAATATATTTGAAGTCGCATGTTCAATCATTGAAGAATCATCGGCTAACTTTGGTAAGATCGATTGAAGAAGAACTAGCGCCTCATCGTACTTGCTTTGCAATATTAATGAGTCACTTAGCATTAAAGCCAGCTCATTGCTTTTTTCCGTACCAAGAGAACTCGACATTAAATATGACTCAGCAAGTTCGTACTTTCCGGATTCAACAGCTATAGCCGCCGCTTGTTGAATATTCGTTTTGTTCTCGGGATCAAGATCTACGAGTTCTTTTAACGAGTTTTCCAGTACGCAATCATTTTTCAGAAAACGATACCCCACGATTATATTGAAGAGCCATGATTGTCTAGCCTTTTTATCCTCAGGTGTCCGCTGTTGTTTCCACGCATACTCAAGATGATCAATGCCGCGCTGTATAGACTCACGATCTTGAGCATTAAGCTCACCTCGAATTTTGCCTGCCCACTTGCTTTCAACTCGTTGCATTAATGCAATTCCTAAGTCAGCTCTGATATTAATGTCACTACTATCTTTCTCGGCAGCTTTTTCTAACAATCTGATCGACTCATCAGGGTCCGTGTCACGGGTGACGTATGAAAGTGCGTGCAAGGCTTCAACAGATTCTAGAACTGTGTTGTCGAGAGATTTAAGTATAGCTTTGTAGGTTTTTCCCAATTCGTGCATTGCACGGATTTTTATCGATGCGGCATTCGGGTCAATGGGATTAACTCGTAAGACTGCATTCACCATCCTTAGTGCTTTGTCCGTTTTGCCTTCAAGCATATAGGCTAGGGCAATATTTACCTTAGCCTTATCTGACGACGACTCATTTTTATACGCCTCATAGAAGCATTTTATCGCTTCGGTATTATTGCCTAAGTGATGTTGAGCATAACCAATATTTGTCATGATTCTGAATAGCTCGTTTGAGCTTAAGCTCTCTTTTTTTTCTTCAAAGAGTTTTTGTAAAAGTTCAAGTGCTTCGCTAGTTTGGCCTTTATCTAAAAGATCCTTTGATCTCGCTATCTCTTTGGATGTAAGTTCGGTAAGGGCGGAATGCATTTTTTCGAGCGTAGATATTCGATCTTTGGTGATTTTAACCCAGTCGTCAATGTACCGCTTTTCTTTGATCGTGAATGAATTGCGCTTCGTAAGGTTAATAGATTTCGTCTGCTGTTTGGCGGTATAACTAGTAGCATTCGCTACATCCTCGTCGATATATTTCCAATAAACTCGCTGGTCATTGATGTCAGGAAGTAGCACTAGTATTGGTTGGCCCATCTGTTTGACATATTTATAAATACCAACTGGGATATCGTACTTACCGCCATGATCTTTAGGGAGGGTCTTAACTTGCGTTCGCCATACCCCGATAGGTTGATCGTTTTCAGTAATGCCTACATCGCCATCTACATTTGGCCAGGTATCATGCGTATTTATGTTTGAAGCAATTCGTCCATGGTATCCAAGGATATAATTTATCAGGCCTACAGAAGAAGTGTCTTTAAAAGATGTTTCTCCAAATTTTTTTATATCACCTTTACCGCTCATACATAAAGTATATACCTCTGAATATTACAAACCTATGCTAAGGCATATTAGGCAGAATTAATGATAATCCTCTTTGTAGTTTCCTTCGAATGACTTGCGCTCACCAGTTCCACTTGTATAGGTCACCTTATACGCCTGTCTATCACCGCGCTGGGCATATTTATAGTCTTGTAGATTGACCATCGCCCTCCTGTAGGCTTCTAGGTTCTCTTGCTGTGCTTTCTCAAGAAAGTCTTCCATATCGTACGGGTAATGACCATTCTCTATGTAATAAACTTGAAGGCCGGCCTTCATGAGCTCGACAGATGCATTCTCGACCTTCGCTTCTTGCTGGCTCATCGATCGGTAGGCATGACCGCTTGATTGTTGCGCAGCACTGACGCCGGCTAATATTCCTACAATGAGCACCAATACGCCGATAATGACGGCTATGCGATACCTATCCACAAATGCTACAAAGTTACTATTCATATACACTCTCCGAATCCCTTACTTAAGCGAAGTGCCCCGGGATATCAAAAGGACAGCCACGCTGGACTGTTGAGATCCCAAGCAAGCGGGTTACGCCTACCTTTTTTACGTAGCTGCCCATTTCATGGCGTAACTACGCGCGCAATAATGCGCGGCACTCGAATGCCTAGGATCTCAACACCTTAAAGTATACTGCCAGGAGTGAAAGATAGCTAGCCTACAGTAGTGCGGGGAACTACGAGCGTGTATGATACGAACATGGCGTCAAATAAATCAGATAGCTACAACCCCCTGCGTGAACTTTTCAACGGCGCTATTTACGTGGCTGTTACTACAGCTTTCTTAAGCGTCATGGGAGTATTGTATCAAGCGGGCTATTACAGTTACTTTGGTATTAATCCGGTTATTGCGGGTATACCACTTGATACTCTCACGATCACTAACGGTAGTGTCGTGCCGATCGCTAGTGCAATTGTTGCATTTCTGGGGCTAGGAGCCTTTATCTTGTATCGGAAAGCTCAAGCCTCTGACTTGATTCTTACGAGTTTTCTCTTAAAGGTAGTCGTACTTGCTATTGCGATTCTATCAATTTTCATCGTAACAGCATCGGAGGACAAAAACATTGTAACTATACTGAGTGCCGCCGCATCGGCGCTAGTTATTTTGATCAATGTGTTTGCAGAATTACCGAATTTAAGAAAATATTTAAAGCTTCGAAAGCAACTTCTGGATTGGGACGCGTTTTTTGATAACTCCGAGCGCAAAATGACTCAGAATTTCAATTACAAGCTTCTGCTACTGGCGATTGGAGCAACGATGATCATGTCGCTTTCTAGCGCACATGAAGTAGCAAGAACTGTTGCCCAGGGTCAGAGGGTATTCACGACAATCGCGAATGATAGCGGAGGTAACTTTATTGAAGTTGTCGTAGCAAGAGGAGAAGGTGGCTTAATAGTTAAACTATTCGATCCAGAGCTAGATGCCTGGGAACCGGGGTACTATATAGCTAAAGAGGATAATCAGACTTTTGTGATGAAAAATATTTCAACAGTGAGATAAGGGTAAGATAAATCCATTTTGCTAAAAGGTAAGGGATAAACAAATTATCTACTATCAAAATCAAAAATAAAGAATATACTTAAATTACGATTAAATTATTCAACATCGGGAGGGCTGTAATGTTGAAGAGGGTCTTGAGTCTGGTCGCAATTCTTGCGGCAGTGTTTTGTGTTGTTAACCCCAGCGGTACCGCACACGCAACGAGTGTGTATGACTCGGCATATCAGCGCCAAACCAGTGGTATGTACGTTCAGACCCCGACATGTAGCCAGCAAGATATTACTTCTGCGGTTAATACTCAACTAGCGAGTAGCACCGGTTGGCCATCAGGCCCGTGGTATGCGCACGACCAAATCAGGGACTATTATCAGGATATGGTATCTGGTGTGAAACAAGGTATCATTGCCATCACACAGCAAACATATACGGACAGTAATAATGACGTGTACCAAACAGTTGCTATAAATCCGGTCCAGTCCACCGGCTCGCAATACTTAGGTTGGATTGCTGACTCCTCTACCGATCACCGAGTGAGAATCTCTATGCCACCTTTTTACGGCATCCCATATTCTGGCCAAATCCTTGGATTTGAATTGGATTCTTCCTGTAACTTACAATTTCATAACATAGGAGGGTCCTCGGTTGTTCATATTTCGAATGACGTGTCAGGACAAGGAATGAGCTGGAAATCAATAAGCTTCAAGACATACGGCTCACCACTCCTTACTTTTGACTTCAATTATCCTTCTGGATATGCTGGAACACCAGTCGGTGGTACGGCAGATGCTGACGACGATGACCTTACTGCTTCGCAGGAGATGGAGCAGGGTACTTTAGACACGAAAGTTGATACTGACGGTGATGGAATATCAGATTTTGCTGAATCAAAATTTAATCCTGACTACGATAATACCTACTGTAATACAACAGTAAATCCTCATATTTGTGCGGATCCAAACCCTCGGGAAAAGGACCTGTTCGTGGAGGTAGACTGGATGGTAAATGGAGCAACTGAATATAAACCAAGCAGCACTGTAATCTCAGATCTTACCACGTACTACTCAAATAACGGGATTCATGCTCACTTTGATCTCGGTAATTATGGTGGTGGAAACTCTCTCCCGTTTTACACAAACTGGCTCTATTTTAGTGAACAGGAAGGTGACCTCGATATTCATGACTTCAAATATGGTGGGTCTCCGGCTGACACTGGACAGACTTCAACCATAGCAGCAAATTTCAGTTTGTATCGACAAAATATCTGGAGATACATGATTTACGGAGTAGGCGAAATATCCGATGATGATTCCATTATGGGTATTGCTGAAAACCTTGGTGATGATATCATCATTGCGTCGCAGAATAGTGCTATTCAAGATGATGCTCTACATTCATTGGATAGGGCATACGCAGGCTTAATGCTCCACGAATTAGGGCATACGCTATGCCTATCTAGTAGGCAGTGGTTTACGGAACAGAATTCTAATTGTGTGTTCAATGCAATCGATACTTATACAAATTATGATTATAAGAGTGTTATGGATGACTTGTTTCTTCTGCCAAAATATTCAGACTTAGAATATATACAATATTCAGACGGAACTAATGGTACGGGCGATCATGATGATTGGGCAGCAATAAATGCAGGAATGGGAGCATTTATATATGGCGAAGGTTTGACTATTGAATATGCAAAGACTGAGAAAGGCAAATCCAAGCATCATGATGATAGGCCGCTCGTCAAAGGCAAGGCTCAGGATAATAGAAACCTAAAGGTCCAGAGTCTTCATCTAAATAGAAAAGCAAATCAAGGAGCTCACTAAGAACATTAAAATGAGTCAATCATATAAACTTCTGATACTATATTGATAATGGTTAAAAAATCAACGAAATCACCGCGCATCTCAAATAATCTATTACTAATAGGGGGCTTACTAGTCTTAGGTTTAATCGCTTGTTATCTCATTTCAACAAGCATCTCTTATAATCGAACACAAAATGACGATGCAGTGAGTAATCGAAATGTACAATTAATACTTAGGGCTGTTGAATCTAAGAATCCGTCTATTTGTAATAGCATCGTCGGCGGAATTAAAGGAGTTCTTCCACCTGCAAGTAGTGCAGATGATTATGGTGTAGATATCACACGAACCGACCAATCAAGTCGCTCTGAGGCAGAAGCAAAGACTGATTGTCGCAATCTTGTCGGCCGTCTTAATCCGTAAGATTGCAGTGTCCTATTTCATGTAGAGGAGTTGATGGATAGCTAAAACTTGTCGAGATTGTCCTGAAATACATCTAACCACTGCCAAGCATAAACACTTTGCAATAGCAGAGTGTTTTTGATTTACTGAGCATATGAATTTAGAATCGGAAGGCATGCTGCAACTAATAACGATGCTTGCACAATTTAAGCCGGGTGATGGAATTAGCGCTCCTATAAATCAGCAGAATTTACTTACTCCCGAAAGCATATTCTGGGGCGCAATAGCAGTACTTGCCATAGTTGGTATTGTTTGGTTTCTGAGCACTAAGCGTCGCCGAAAATGAGATTAGAACTATGCCTAAAAAATTTACCTATAACCCAAAACAAGCTAATAAACACTTGAATCTTATAAGCCTCATAGCAGTGTTATTTCTAGCCCTTGGTTTAATACTGGGATATGTACTAAGCCAACCTAAAGCGGAACCCACCGTACCCGATTCTGTAAGTGAAAAGAATCTGAATGTATGGGCGGATGCCTTAACAAAAAAAGACGCTTCTCTTTGTGATGATATACAGGGTGGCATAAATGCCAATCAAGGTAGAGGGGTAAACCTAAAGGGCGGCGTGGGTATAGCTGATAGCTTCGGTAATGCTGCTTACGATGAAGATCAAGCTCGGTCTAAGTGCCGACAAGAAGTAAATGAATTACTTTCGCGCTAGCAGTAACTAAATCGTATAGGGAATATTTAATTCGTCACGATAAATATGCTATAAATGTATAGTTCTTCAGCAATCTCGTAATCGGGTCGTAGGGCACATGCTTTACGACCTTGTTCTTTGACAACTCGTTGATAGGAAGATAATGAGAAAAGAGCCATACAGCCGGCTTTTGGTAGTGCTGATGCTGGCATTCGTCACTTCACTTGCCGTGCTGCCAAATCCGGCGCAAGCAGCGACGCCATACGACGGCGCTTACAGGACCACGACTTCGATTGCGCTGAGCAATGACGGTTGGTATCCGTCCTACTCGGCCTGCGCGTCCGTTGACTACACGACCACCTGGAAGCAGGCGTTGGATGCGGCGCCCCAGATGACTAGTGCTTACAAAGCTAGTCTGAACACCGCGCTGGACGGCGGTAGAATCGGCGTGTCAAAGGTGGTGACAACCTCCTACGGGCATACGATCGAAGGCTTCATTGTCTACTGGACAGAGGATGACTCACTCGAACTACAGTGGGACAACGTCTACAGTGGACATCTCGTAAGCGCTGTTGGCGGCAGCACGTTCCACAGCGTACTTGTGCGCAACAAGAACGCCCAGACTGTGGGTAGCGACTGTTCGCCATACGTGATTCTCGGTGGGGCATCGCTTGTCAGTACGGGAACTGATTTGGTCGATTCTCCCGATGAGGCGTGGAACCTCTTCGTTCAGACCGATTACCCATCGCTTCCAAATAGTCCTGGTGCTTACGAAGGCGTGAGTATTCAGGGCGATGCACCAACAAGGCTGGTCGAAGGAACAGTCGACTGTGGTGGCGAGAACCCTTCAGCGATGCTCATTACACAGAACGGTGTAACGAGTGCGGCATCGTTGACGTATGTGTCACTGGGTATTTCGAGCTGGAAGTATTACATGGGTAATACCGACCCATACACCTTCTCAGTTTCATGTGGCCAGGCGATAGCCACGGCGTTCGGCACTGTGTCACCAGCACCACCAACAAGCAACAACTGGACATGCGATATCTACGGAGAGGACGTTCCGCATCACTGCGTCCTGAGTTAACTCAACCAAGACACCCTTGCTGAAGAACAATGCCCTCGGAGAAATCCGGGGGCATCTTCATTTTAATCGTCAAAGTTTCGAAGTGCGGCTACGACAGACGATCAAGCATAAGCATCATGCTATAATCCCAGCATGAAGTCGCAAAACGGTTTCGCACACGCATTCATTGTCATAGGAATAATTGCGCTTTTAGTCGGCGCTCTGGGCGTCGTGTTTTGGAAAAACTTTTTGGAAAACCAGTCAAGCGAATCTTCAGCCAGTTCAAATAACAGGGAACTGGGTACAAGCAGTAAAGATCAAAAGAATTCCGATAATTCAGCCGACAAAGTAATTCCATCTGACTGGGCAACATATTCAGGAACGGCCTTACCTATTACATTTCGATATCCCTCCGGATGGAAACACGTATACGATCGCCCAGGTAAAAATACAAACATGGTTCGTATGGCTAAAGACCCAAACATATCGGAAAACATTACTTTTAGCATTCTCGAGTTCAAGAATTCAACCAGTAATGTTAGTACGTTTTGCTCCGTCAACCTCCCCGATGACGTAAAAAGTTGTGAGCAATATGTTACGCAGAATATGGTTGGAACAATAATCGAGGATAAAGCTGGCGGGAATTACACATATCAGACTTTCATAGGTAGGGACTTATATACCATGATTACGAGTAATAATCTTGTTGGCAAGGACACATTTAAAAAGATATTGCAGACGGTTGCGCCAAAAGAGTAAGGTACTTGTGACCTTCATGAAAAACTTCCATTAACTTCGATTAAACATATGCAGGATGCAGAAAAGCGCAAAAGCTTTGATATACTTTTGGCATGAATAAAAAGAAAACTAAAAAAGCGACAAATAAAATAGTCGCGATTATCATTGGTGCATTTTTTATAATTGTTTTGGGTCTTTTCATTATTCCTATTGACACTGCACGGGTAGGTGAGTGCGGTGGCACGAGGACTATTAGACTAAGTGTGGTAAATGGAGATTTCAATAAATTTGAAACAGCAAAAAAAGATGCTCAAGAACGCAGAGCCAGTAAGGCAGAGTATCTTAGGCAACATCCTGGAATGGCAATGGGTTGCTCGCTTGGACCAGTCTACAAGTTGTATCTTATATAACTAAGCATATGCTTTAATTAAACTAATGAAAAAAATTATATTCGTACTATCTCTCATCTCGATGGGGTTTGTGGCAAGTCTAGCAAATCAAATGCCCGCTCGTGCTGTTAACTACGACTCGGATGGCTTAGTAGTTGCTAATGATATTGGCAGGCAAAAGCCCATGAATGAAAAAAATATTTCCGTAAATACATTCGAGACAATTCTTTACTCTGTCATTCTTCTCGCTATCGGTGCAGGAGTAGGCTACCTATTGTCAGGGTCTTCCAAGTCGATAAAAAAGTCCCGTAAGAAATAACTTCTTCTACTTCCGACTTAAATCTAGTCCTATACTAAGCAGTAAAGAGCGCTTTCACTCGATAGCATTTGATTAGCCATTATTCCTATACTTTTCTAAGCGATTTACCAACTCTCTGAGTGACTTTGCATCGAACTGAGCCTTATTGATTTCTTTCTCTCGTTCTTCAGTCGTCAACAGGTCAGCTTCCATCGAATGATAGAAACTCTCTTTGCTCTCATTGGTGCGAATAACGCGGTTACGTAATCCGAGTATAGTTCGCTCCATCATGATGACTTTTGAGGCAACGCTGGACAGCTTATATAGCTGCTTCATTTCAGCATGGGATAACTCGCCGTTTTCATTTTGTGCTCGTATTAGGCTATTTAGTCCATTAGTCATGACAACTTGCAACTTTCTTAGAAATTCGAGTTGCCTCTCTTCTGCACGCACCTTTTTGTCCATGTTGTACGCGCCCATCCGTTTTTTCAGATCCTTATGAAATGTCCATCGGTCCTCTTGCCATTTATTTTTACTCGCATGTCTTTGAACCGAAGATTTAGCAATTCCATAGGTATCAGCAATGGCTTGATAGCTGATACGTTCGTCGTAAACATACAGTTCACGCGCCTCAATCCAGTTAATCTTACTCACTAATGTTATTTTTTCATGAAGTAGGTGTTTTTGGTAGCGTTTTGGTAGCATTTTTTACGTACTAGACCCACATACACAGCCACGAAAAATGACTAGCATTTGCTGGTCTTTTTTCGTTATTAAGTTGTGTTTCGAACGCCGGATCTGATTGTGGTGAGGATTGTCGGTGGCTATCCGTAAGGAAACCTTCCGATGAAAACCATTGCTTCTTTCAAAACCTATTTTGATATACACTTTATTCAGTATGTGGGCCAGAAAAAAACAAAAAGGCTTTACGGTCGTTGAACTGCTGATCGTAGTTATCATCATTGCTATACTAGCTGCGATTACCATCGTTGCATTTAATGGTATGCAAACCCGAGCACGGAACGCCGCCATCACCTCACAGGCAGGTAAGATGAGCAAGTACTTGCGTTCGTATGTTGCTCTGCATGGCGCAGAACAGATGAAATCACAACTTCCGGTTGGTGGATCACCTGTAACCTACTGTCTTGGTACAGGCTATCAAGATGTCGTTGAAGGAGCGGCGGTCGGATGCTATGTGAACACGGCCGGTCAATATAATTCCAGCTATGCCAATCTCGACAGTCTACTGCAGACATGGGGTAACATTTCCGTATCGTCGCCAAGGGTTAAGGTTATTATTGACCCGATGGACCCGCCGATAGAGCAATCGGCGCCTACATTAACGTATGTATCTTCGGCTCCAACATACCTTGTTGACGGCAAGCCCAATGTATTTGGGTACATTAGCTATATCTTGGTGGGTGAAAATGTTGATTGTGGGAACAACCCGGTGTTAACTTACACAGGAACAAGTGGTGGCAACTTCCTTTATTCGACGACGAGCGGTGCGAAGTTTAGCAGTTCATCTTCGGCAGGTGGCGGCTACACAACATGCTGGATTTACTTTCACCCTGACGCATAAGTATCTATATTTGTAATCTGTCAATCAACCACTCTAGCCAGAAGAAAGGTGTTCAAATTTCTCATCCACAGCCGTGATGTTGACGCAAAAATGACATGCTCGACATTTTCGGATTATATTGCCAAACCCCCTTGGTAAGTTCATTATGATTATATGGTGCACGAGAGATTTTACCCTTCTGAAGAAAACTTAGGAAATGAATGCGAATTTTGGCAGGGTTTTGAAAACAGTGCGCAAAACAGATTGGCGCACATTGGCATGGGTTGCATTTTCCCCAAATATGAAATGGAGGGAAGGACTAGCTGCGAAGGAATCATTGATGACGTATGTTTATATCTTAAGGATCGCCGAATGCCGAAGAGTCTGACTGAAGAGCAACTTGATGAATTACGATTTAGAATACCCGATGGAATGAACCGAGATTTGCCACCAGGTGACGTGAATTAACTTACTTATCGCATTCGTCGTAGTCGTACAGCTGATCATAGGTAACTTTACCAATCAGATCGGCTTTTTGCTCTGCCTTTTTGCGGCGGCAGGCTTCGGCAGCAATGCTTTTTTTAGCAAGTTTGGTTTGTTTTTCGGTGGCAGCGGCCTTTTGGGCGGCTTCTGCCTTTGCGACGTAAAACTGGTAGCCGGTGAAGCTGAGCATACCGACCAGTGCCACGCTAAGGCATAACAGGGCAATCGTTTTAGGGCGCTGTTGCAAAAGCCCAAGCAGCTGCTTGACCTTCGTAGGCTGGGTTGCTTTCAATGAATGGCTCAGGCGGTCGGCAAGAAGAACTTTGCGGCCTATTTGGCGCTGGCGTACAGATTGCTTTGAGTGGGGCGTCGTTTGCTTCATGATTTTTATACGATACGTCGTTGCTTATGATTATACCTGGCGAAACTAGCGGCGCAAATCCGAAACGGTTAAAGTAGTCCTATGATTGAAACATTCGATGCAATGTTGGCTGAAGAGGGCAGGAAGAATTCTCTGGGCAGGGTAAATGAGGTTATAGACGACGTACTAGCGGACCCATCTCGACTGGAAGAACTATACATGACCATGTTTAATAACGACGCTTGGGTCAGAATGCGTGCGGCGGATGCTTTTGAAAAAGTGTGCCGGGTTAACCCTGAATGGGTAAAGACTTATGTCGATAGGATTCAGAGTGAGCTAAGTTCAAGTACACAAGCCTCGATACAATGGCACATCGCTCAGATATATGCCCAGGTTGATTTAAATGCCAGGCAAAAGAAACTGGCGATTCTTTGGCTGACGGACTTGTTGCATTCGACTGACGTTGATTGGATCGTCGCTTCAAATGCAATGGAAACGCTGGCTGCATTCACAAGAAACGGAGAGTTCCCGATTGGCGAAATGCTTGCGTTAGCAAAGATGCAGCAGAATCATAAATCGAACGCCGTCGTGAAACGTGCAAATAAATTGTATGCAGAACTGACATCTCTTACTGAAACGTAGCAACTATTCTTCGGCAAGCTCCTGCAGCTTGTCAGGGTACGCAATAATATTCCTGCGCCCGAAGTGTACACGCCCTTCACGTTCCAGCTCGGCCATGACTTTGCCGACACTTTCACGAGTAAGACGAACCATATTGGCAATGTCCTGCAGCGTTATGGGGACTTCTATGACAATATGGTCCGCCTGCCTTTTTCCGAACCGTTGGCATAAAATGAGGATTCTGTAAGCGACACGATGCTTGGCCTTGCCCATATTCAGGTTTACAATTCGGCTATATGTCGACGCCTGTTGGCGCATGATAGCAAGCATTGCATGGGGATCGTCTTCAAAAAACCGCATCGTGTCGGTTACCGGCTTGCTTAGAATAACTATGTCGGTAAAAGCAACGAATTCTGCACGCACTTGAATGTCGCTAAAAAGCCGTATAACCGGAAAAAAATCACCCGGGCCATACAGATAGTGAATGTGCTCGGATCCTGTGCTACCATGCGACCCGACCTTTACGTAGCCTTCGACGACAAGAAATACGCGATCAGAGAGGTCGTCGTATGGAATTATGACAGCTTTACGAGCCGCAAATTCGCGCTTACCGTTTGAAAAAAATTCCTTTAAAGATGCTCTCGCATGAGTTATATCAAACATTATTTTACTATATGCCTCTTAAGTACGGCGTGCTGTATGATACCTCACAAATATGAAAAATATGACAAATCACACTTTAAACAGACGCACAAAAACGTTCGCTAGGTAGTTCAAGACGCTTTGCCAAGCGGTGGAGTCGCTGACCCATATATCTACGGGGCGAGACATATCATGACTTCGAAGAACCTGTTCGTATTGGGATCGGATTGACGACGTAAGGGGGATAGTATTTTCTGATCCGGTCCTTCGTACGACAGGAGTGATAGTATTCGGCGTATTGCTTGTTACGCGGACGATGGCATCGTGAGTATCTGCATAGATAATTCGTACTGGCTTAACTTCGGCACGGATGTCCGTAGCCGAGCTGACCGATGCATGAACGGCACAAATAGAGCATGCGACGGTAAGTGTACCAACCAGCCTGACTCCGATTGTGAATAAAAATGTCACACACGGAATATAACCCCGTCCGAAAAGTGGGTCTGCCTAGTAGTTCAAATGTGGCGGGGTATAGGTAAATGTAAGCATTTCGCTATACGATAAATCTCTGACAAAAGAAGGAGTGCTAAATAAATGTCGCTCCGAAAAGAGCACCAATGTAATAGGTGACGGCCATGGCAATCAAACCACCTACGACAACGCGCATAACAGCGCGTCTGCGTGATGCACCACCGACGGTGGCGCTGCCATAGCCAGTGAGAATGAGGGCAAGAACTACAGCGAGTACCGTGACCGGGATCTTTGTAGAGCTAGGGGCAAAAATAACCGCCAAGAACGGAATCAGACCTCCGACGGTAAAGGCGATCAGTGAAGCAACCGCTGCTTGGGTTGGACTTGTGAACTCGTGCTCATCATGTGGGTGCGCATTCTCATGGTCTACCTTTTCTGCGTCACGTTGTGAGCTGACTGATACATATTCACCGACTGCCATAGACAATGCTCCGGCCACGAGTGCGGCCATACCCGCGGTAAACAGCGTCTTACTATCATTCGTAGCACCAGCGACACCCATAAGAACACTGGAGGTCGAAACAATGCCGTCATTCGCGCCGAGCACTGCGGCGCGTAATCTGTTAAGGGTTGCATTTGACGTGTTTTGTGTGGGTTTGTCCATGGGGTTATTGTAACAAACCTGTCCGTAACGAATGTACGACAGAAGAGTATAATATTTCTTATGTATGAAATTCTTGTAAAAGTTCTTGCTGACGGGGCGGTACTGCCGGTCGTTGTGATTGGAGCGTGGGCACTGCTTTTTAAGGTAAATCAAGCCGAAAGGTACCAAGCGTACTGCCGCGTACTGCTGGCCGGCCTCACGGCCTACTTGTTCGCGAAGCTTATAGGAAGCATATTCCAACCTGAACTGGAGCGACCGTTCGAACTGATGGGTGTTACTGCTGGCGCTTCATTTTTGAACAATCCAGGATTTCCATCCGACCATGTTCTGTTCTGTACGGCTATAACATTGGCCGTATGGTTCGAAACAAGACAGAAATTAATTACGGTCATCCTGGCTCTTCTGACGCTCGCTGTCGCAATCGGCCGCGTGCTCGCACTGGTACATAGTCCGCTGGATGTAGCTGGTGGAATTGGCATAGCCCTGCTCGGCGGTCTTTGGTACTTGCAGCGTGAGAAAATACCTGCTCCTGGCAGCGTGAAGCAATGGTCAAAATTGCGAAAATCTGGTAAAATAACCTAAATATTTCTTACAGGGAGGCCAGACGAGTGGCTAAGGTTATCGAAGCAAATGATCCTCATGCGGCATGGGCGACAATGAATGTCCGGACGATCACGAATATCTTTCTGTACGGTCTTCTTGTCGGAGTTGTTACGTTCGCAGCCTACCTTTTGCTCGAACGATTCGTGTTCGAACCGATTCTTTGCCGTGAATCAGCAGCACTTGCGCGGTGCGACAGCCGCGAAGCGATTGCCAGCGGAACCGCTATTGTACTCGCGTCCATGCTTGGGTTGATTCTGCTTGTCCGCGAGCGGGTTTACCGCCCAATCCTTGCCATTATCGGAGTTGCCGCCAGCTTGTGGGGACTATTCGCGCTCGTCGCTAGCTTGCCGGTTATTCTGGCAGCTGTCGTGTCGGTTATTCTGTTCGGCGTCGCGTATGTGTTGTTTTCGTGGTTGGTCCAACCAACAAGTCTGGCAATAAGCGTCATCACGGTCGTGGTGGCTGCCACGCTTGCCCGTTTGGCGATGGGGTAGGCTCATTACTGTATAATCGTAAGCATGACAGAGGGTACGCTTATCATTATCGTGCTGGCGATCGTTATCATCATCGGGTTCGTCATTCTGACGGTTATATTGAATATGCGGCTACGCGAACTTAAGCAAGGAAGTGCCGTCGAGCTTATGAAGTCGGATGTTACCGAGCTGACCCGTTCAATCGGACAGCTGCAGCAAGCCATGGGTGACAAGCTAGAACGAAGCAATAACTCCATTCAGCAGTCAGTCCAAAAACAATTGTCAGAAAGCGCTAAACTTGTCGCGGATGTGTCGCACCGGCTTACGAAGTTGGACGAAACCAACCGTCGCGTCGTAGATGTAGCCGACGAACTGAAGAGCCTACAGAACGTACTGGCCAATCCTAAGCAGCGCGGTGTGCTTGGTGAGTTTTACTTGAAGCAAATTCTCGAAAACATGCTCCCACCAAGTGCGTTCGAGCTGCAATACCGCCTTGGCGAGGGCATGGTCGTCGACGCGATTATCCATTTAGATGACAAGATTTTGCCAATCGATTCTAAGTTCTCACTTGAGAACTATAATCGTCTGATTGAGTGCAAGCCCGAAGAAAAAGAAACCTACGAAAAAGCCTTCAAAGAAGATTTGAAAAAACGTATCGACGAAACGGCGAAGTACATTAATGCCAAGAAGGGCACATTGTCGCAGGCATTGATGTTCATACCAAGCGAGGCCATTTATTATGATTTGCTGGCAAATAAAGTCGGTGCGGGCGGTGTGAACGGACGTGACTTAATGCAGTACGCCGCTGTTGAAAAACGAGTCACGATAGTCGGCCCAAGTACGCTCAGTGCAATGCTTCAAATAATTTCCCAAGGCTTAAGCAGTCTAGAAATACAAAAGGACACCGAGATTATCCGAAAGAACGTCGAACAACTCGGTAAGCACATGCAAGCCTTTCAGACGTATCTCGTTAAAGTTGGAAACAGCCTGGGCGCGACAGTCGGACACTTTAATAGTGCGCAAAAAGAACTTGGTAAGGTTGATAAAGATGTCGTTAAGATCACCGGCGGCACAGAAGCAATTGAAACGTTACTGCTCGACAGACCATCCGCGGACGAATAAAAAATACCGCCGATTCATCGGCGGTATTTTCTTCTAAGTCTTGTGATTAGACTTTGGCTTCGCTTTCGGTCTGAACGACATCGTTCAGGGCGAACCCAAGTACTCCACCAACCAGAGGAGTTACGACATAGACCAAGATTGGCCATAGCTCAAACTTAAGCGCTTGCAGTGAACCGGCGACAGCTGGGTTCATGATAGCGCTAGCACCAACGTAGTTAGCGGCGGTACCACCAAGCAGCAATGCAAGGTACAGGACACCGGCATACGTAAATGCGTGTGATACGTCAGAGCGCAGTACGCGGCTACGAAGAGCAGCGGCGACACCGAAGGCGAGTACGACACTACCGAGTAGTTCGGCGGCGAGTACGACCCATTCTTTACCACTCGCGATAGACGGAGCGCTAAAGAGCGTTGGTGCGGCCTGGCCGAATGCTTTGGCAGAATCACTGACTTCAGGCGCGGCGCTGACGAAGGCGTTCAGTACGACGAGCGCGAGCAGTGCACCAAGTACTTGAGCGACGACGTAACTGACAGCACGTGCCAAGTTGATGCGGCGGGTTGCTAGTGCCCCGACGGTCAATGCCGGGTTCAGGTGAGCACCTGATATGCCACCGACGACAAGCACGACTGCGAGCGCGGCGAACATTACGAACAACGGCTGGCCTGAAGCTGCGATCACGACAGTTGCCAACAGGAAGGTGCCGATGAATTCAGCGACCGAAGCGGCAAGTAGCGGTGAACGGCTAAACGTAAAGCGAGCGCTTCGTGCTGACGCGTTAGCCGATGCGCCGGACGCGGCGCGGACAGTCGTTACTTTAGTAGACGTTTTCTTGGCGTTTGAAGCCGGTTTCTTGGCCGTATTTCTGGATGATCCGGCCGGTTTCTTAGTTGCCATAAATATTTCCCTCCTTGTATAGAAATATGGCTTAAGTATACCATAGCGCGATAGAAGTAAACTGGTATACAATGAAAGCAATGGCATTATTCGTAAACCAGCAGAACGAACGTACGGAACTCCAAAAACGAATCGCTGCAGAACTAGCTGAGAAAGCGAAGAAAAAGTCGCTTGAAACCGACAAGGAGCGCCCCGACGGTATTACCGATTCGGCATATCTTGAAAAGACAAAAACGACGACGAGCTTGGCATGGGTATGGGTTCTTATTGTCGTGGTCGCGGTCGGTATTCTCATCTGGCTTGTCGCCGCTTCTCGGTAGCGGTATACTGATTACCAGATGAAAAACGACGACATTGTCGCTTCGGTCCGAACCGAACTTTTAGCACAGTACGAGACGCTCGAGCAAAAGAGCGATATTTTAAAAGCACCGGAATTGAAAGAGCTGTTTGCCCGTATTCCGACATTGGAGCCGCGTGAGCGAGCAGCGTTTGGTCAGGCGATTAATGCGCTTTCCGTAGAGCTAAAAGCAATGGTAGCCGCTGAGTCGGGGAATGAAAAAGAGCTTGAGCCGATCGATGTTACTGCGCCATTTGATACGAACGCGTCGCGTCCGGACCTTTTACCAAGCGATCAAGGCACGATTCATCCACTCAGCCAAGAGATCGCCCAGCTTTCGGATATATTCAACCGCATGGGATTCATGATCGAAGAGTCTCGTGAAATCGACGACCAATACCACATGTTCGAAACGCTGAACTTTCCAGCCGGCCACCCTGCCCGAGACGATTACGATACGTTCATGACGGTCGAAAAAGACAAAGATGGCCACCCATGGATCGCTCCGGCGCACACCAGCACAATGCAGAACCGCGTGCTTAAGAAGTATCGGCAGAACCTCGAAAAAGGGGAAGCAATCGCAGCCGTCGTTCCCGATCGCGTATTTCGCAACGAAGACCTGGACGCGCGCCATGAACATACGTTCTACCAGCTTGAAGGCGTGTATGTTTCAAAAGACGTTCATGCAGGCATGCTAGTCGCGACCCTTCAGAAATTTTTAGAAGAATATTATGGCCGGGCGCTCGACGTTCGCGTCAACCCGTATTATTTTCCGTTCACCGAACCAAGCTTTGAATTTTCGCTGAGCTGCCCGTTCTGTAATCAAAAAGGCTGTAAGGTTTGTTCGCACGAAGGTTGGATTGAGCTGCTCGGCTGCGGAATGATTCATCCGAGCGTGCTAAAGGCAGCCGATATCGACCCTGGCGTCTATACAGGTTTCGCGTGGGGAGTCGGGGTCGACCGACTTGTCATGATGAAAAACGGTATCGAAGACGTACGGCATTTCCATTCGGCTAAGTTAGACTTTTTGCGGCAATTCTAGATAAACGAATCGCAGCGAAGTTTACCAATGTCATGAATACGAAGACAAAAAGGAGACTTCACAAGAAGATGCGCCGACATATACGTTCGTTGATCGTCGCCATTGTCGTGACACTTCTTTTTGTCGCCGGTCTGCTTTATGTTTTTATGCAAGCCGAGCCCGCAGGCACGAAGCGGTTGGTAACATTTTATGACCGTAGTAAAAAGACGGTCATTTTAACACGTGCGACGACGGTACAAGAGGCACTGCGTGCCGCGAATATTACGGTCGATTCGCATGATATCGTTGAACCAACACAAACGACTACGCTGGCCGCAGAATACGAAGACGTCATTATTTACCGGTCGCGCTTAGTCGCAGTGATTGATGGCAGCATACGTCAGACGGTGCAAACGGTCGCGCAGTCTCCGAACTCGATATTAAATGATGCCGGACTCGAACCGATCGGAACGAAAGATAAAGCAGCGTTCAAAGCAGGGGATTTGGTGGCAAACGGCACATCGACCGTGCTCGTCATCGAGCGGGTCAAAGAAGCGCCAGCCCAACAACCACAACGAGTGGCGTTTGCTCCACGGCCAAATGCGCTGACTGCTTCCAAAGGAGCCCAAGTGTTTGTCGACAGTCAGGGTGTCGCGCACCGCGAAACATATTATGACCTACCTATGAACCGTGTCATCACGTCGTGCGGACCAAGTAACACCTATTCCATACGGTCAGACGGTGCCAAGATCGACCAGGATGGGTACGTACTTGTGGCTGCCAACCTGGTCTCGTATCCCCGTTGCACGGTTGTCGAAACGAGCCTTGGGCCGGCGAAGGTATACGACACGGGTGGCTTCGCAGTTAGACATCCATATGGCTTCGATCTTGCGACGGACTGGACGAACTATAACGGTCAATAGCGAAATACGCTATAATTCTGGTAGTTATGCGAGTAAGCCTGAACGAGATCAAACAATATATTAATGGCGAGTTGCCGCCCGTAGACGAGCTAGTAAAACGCATCAACGAACAGCTGGGGGGCGTTGAGGACGTCATAGATTTCGGTGACATATATAAGGACGCCGTGATCGTTCGTGTGGTGTCATGCGGCAAACATCCGAACGCTGATAAATTACACGTATGCTTGGTTGACGACGCAGGCGTCGTCGAAGATGTTGCCCGCAATGAAGACGGATACGTGAAGGTTGTTTGCGGTGCACCTAACGTGCATGCCGATATGTTCGCGGTTTGGTTACCACCGAAAGCAGTCGTCCCGTCAACTTATCACGACGATGAGCCGTTCATTCTCGGCGCACGTGAACTGCGCGGCGAAATGAGCAATGGTATGCTCGCTAGTCCGAAAGAGCTTGGGTTGGGCGACAGTCATGAAGGCATTCTTGAGCTTGATCCGGATGAATGGAAACCCACCAGCGTCGACATAAAAGCCGGTACGTCGTTCGCGCAAGCCTATGGCCTGGACGACAAAATCATAGACATCGAGAACAAAATGTTCACGCATCGGCCAGACCTATTCGGCCAATTGGGCGTTGCTCGTGAAATCGCCGGTATTACCGGTAAGAAATTCGTTAGCCCTGACTGGTACAAGGATTCTCCGAAATTTAGTAACGGCAGCGGCCTTGACCTTACCGTTTCGAACGACGCATCAGACGTCGTGCCGCGTTTCATGGCGGTCGCGGTTAAAGATCTTACGGTCAAACCCAGCCCGACATGGCTGCAGGCCGAACTAGTGCGGCTCGGTGGCAAACCAATCAACAATATCGTCGACGTCACGAATTACGTAATGTTACTAACAGCGCAGCCGACCCATGCCTATGACTACGACAAACTACGCGGCCACAAACTTGGCACACGAATGGCCACAAAAGGCGAAACGGCGGAGTTGCTGAACGGCAAGACGTACGAGTTGTCCGAAAGCGACATCGTTATCGTCGACGGCGAAGGAATCGTGGGGCTCGGTGGAATCATGGGCGGCGGTAACAGCGAAGTCTCGAACGAAACGAAAAATGTCGTGCTGGAAGTCGCGAACTTCGACATGTACGCGATTCGAAAAAGCAGTATGCGACACGGTTTGTTCACCGACGCCGTCACGCGGTTCAACAAAGGTCAGTCCGCCTTGCAGAATCCGTATGTCCTAGACCTGCTACTTAAATCGGTGCTTGACGTCGCCGGGGGAACCCAGGCGTCGGAAATAGAAGACAAGCATGCTGGCCTTGCTGAGAAGATATCAGTTACCGTTCATCCCGATTTCATCAACGCGCGCCTCGGCCTGAACTTCGATTCCGAACAAATCGAAACGCTTCTTGAAAACGTTGAATTCACTGTCGAAGAAGATAGCGGTAGCTTGCGATTTACGGCTCCGTTTTGGCGGACTGATATCGAACTACCAGAAGATGTGGTGGAAGAAGTAGGGCGCTTGTACGGATTTGACAAGCTGCCACGAGAGTTACCGCACCGCTCCATCGCTCCCGCACCGCTTGATCCGAAACTTCAGACGAAACGGCTCATCCGTACAAGCCTCAAAAGGAGCGGAGCGAACGAAGTACTGACGTACAGTTTTGTGCACCGGAAACTGCTTGAAAAAGCCGGTCAAGACGACAGTGAAGCGTTTGGGCTGTCGAACGCCCTTAGCCCTGACCTTCAGTATTACCGCTTAAGCCTGCTACCGAGTCTACTGGACAAAGTCCACCCAAACATTAAGAACGGGTTCGATGAATTCGTACTATACGAGCTTGGCAAAGGACATCACAAACAAGATGTCGACGAGCAGGGCTTACCGAACGAAACCGAACTGCTTGAACTCGTGTACGCGTCAAAACGCGGTGGTGACGGGGCGCCTTTTTATAAAGTCCGCCGTGTCATTGACCAGTTCTTCGCTGACACAGGCATAGATGTTACCTATAAAACCATAACGAAACCGCTGAATTATCCTGGTGCGTCCGTGTTCGAACAGTCTCGTTCGGCACTCGTTTTGACAAAGAGCGGACAGACACTCGGCATTATAGGTGAACTAAAGCAATCGGTCCGACAAGGCTTCAAGCTACCAGATACCGTCGCGGCGGCCAGCTTAAGTTTGGCTTTGCTTCATGAAGCGCGTGAAGCAGCCGGTAACGCCTATGTACCGCTTTCACGATTCCCGGCCATCAGTCAGGACATATCGCTGGCAGTTGCAAACGACGTGTCGTACGCGGACGTCTTTGCTACGGCACAAGAGGCGGTTGGTCAAGATGCCGATGAGTCGCTACGTCTGACGCTTTCGCCGGTAAGTATTTACCGTGCAGACGAAAGCGATACGAAGACGATCACGCTGCGACTTAACGTCGTCAGTTACGAGAAAACGCTCACGGACAACGATGTGAAATCGTTGATCAAACGGATCAGCCAGTCGGCGAAGCTTGCTCTTAAAGCTGAAACAATTTGATATACTATTACAAGCAATAACCTACTGCAAATAAAGGGAATAGAGGGAAAATGGCTACATCGACCGCCCAACGAACGGGCATTTGGATTATCGCGATTGTTTTGACCGTCGGCACATTAGCCGGTTTTATCGCCATGATTCTGGCGCCTGGCAACGAAGCGAAGGACGCAGCGAAACAACAAGCGGATTACGAGAAAATGGTAAAACAATACCAAGAAGAGCAGAAGAAAGCGAGCGAAGAGAACGCGAAAGCCAGCCAGCCGCTTGATGGTTATTCGGCCTCGGCCTTTGACTCGGCCAGCGTGACTGCACTCAAGGTAGAAACGTTAGTCCAAGGCAGCGGCGAAACACTGAAGTCGGACTCCACTATCAGCGCTAACTATTTTGGCTGGACGAGCGATGGAAAGATTTTTGACAGCTCAAAGAAGAATGGCGTGGTTACACCTGCCGAATTCAGCTTGACCGGTGTCATTAAAGGATGGACCGAAGGACTGACCGGTGTGAAAGTCGGATCAACGGTACGACTAACCATCCCGGCCGATAAAGCATACGGCGCGACGGATAACGGTACCGGAAACCCGGTTGGACCTCTGCAATTCATTGTGGAAATCAAGGAACTGAAGAAATCATGAGTAATTCAAGCGTACGCGACGTAATTATGATCGGTGCCGGCCCGAGCGCGCTCGCAGCGGCGGTGTATACGACACGCGAAAACATTGACACCGTGTTGTATGAAAAAGGTGTGATCGGCGGCATGGCGGCAATCACGGACAAAGTCGACAATTACCCTGGTTTCCCAGAAGGCATCGAAGGAATGAAACTCGCCAGCCAGCTTGAGGCGCAAGCCGAACGGTTTGGCGCACAGATTGAGCTCGGTGAAGTTTCGGAGATTAAAGATAACGGTGATACAAAGACGGTCGTTGTCGATGGCCAACCGGTAGAAGCCCGTGCCGTCCTGATTGCGACAGGTAGTGACTATAACAAGATTGGCGTTCCGGGCGAAGCGGAATATTACGGCCGAGGCGTTCATTACTGTGCGACATGCGACGGCGCGTTCTACAGAGACAAACGCTTGGTCGTGATTGGCGGCGGCAACTCCGCCTTTCAAGAAGCGATATTTCTTACACGCTTTACGTCGCATATTGACCTGCTTGTTCGGAGCACAGTCAAAGCCAGCCAAGTGCTACAGGACGAAATGAAGAAGCACGTCGACGACGGGCAGATTACGATGCATCTTAACACGCAGACTACCGAGATAGTCGCGACCGACGGGAAGGTAAGCTCGGTTCGTGCAGTCAAAGACGGTCAGCCGGTTGAATTTGAAACCGACGGCGTATTCGTCTTCGTCGGGCTTAACCCGAACACACAGTTTTTGAAGGATTCAGCGATAGAGTTGGATGAGAACCGCTTGATCAAGACCGATTTGAACCTGCAGACATCTATGAAAGGCGTCTTCGCGAGCGGTGATGTCCGAAGCGGCGCAACCATGCAGATTGCCAGCGCGGTTGGCGAAGGTGCCAGCGCGGCACTCGCCATACGGGAATACCTAGACGGTCTTAGGCAACATGTTCCCGAAAGAATGCTTCCAACTGACGAATAATTTTAGGGTCAGCTGTTTCAAGCGCGATTTCGCGCGTACCAAGGAGTACGCCGCCGTATACGAAGTTATGTGAACCGGTCAGAGCGATTTTGCGTCCGTCCGGCATGGTGAAGATCATGAACTTCGCGTGCAGGTAACGGTTCCTGACATATAGCGTCTTATGGTTCGAAAAGAACATACCGACCGAAATGACCATCTTGTTCAACGGGCCAGCTAAATGAGGTGGATTAAAATAAAGCCGCGACGGTTTGGTTTTGATGATACGACTGAGCTTTCCGGTCGGGCAGTACTGCGAAACAAGCAGAATGTCAGACGCCTCTTTGGCAAGCTCAACCGCACGGCGGTAGATGATTGAATCGCCCTGGAACCCGCCATCGGTCAGAACGGTGTGGGGGCCGTATGAGAACTTATGGCTGCGGTACGCGAAGTGGCTGCGGTCCGCCTTCGTGATCTGATTGAATTCGTGTGTCAGGTCATCCGCCAAGCGATCATCTGCGCAGCGGAACATATAGTCGACGTTTCCGGTGATGTCTTTGCCATATAGGTTGACACCCCCAAAAGAAAAGACGATGTCATCGACGATCAAACATTTTATGTGTGTTCGGCCAGTCACTGGTGTCGTACTAAAACGACCAAGCCAGTTGAACGTGACGCCCTTTTTCGTCAGCTCTCGCACGACTTTCGTGGTAGCGCGTGATTTTTCTTTGAAGAACTTGAATGGAACGAAATGCCCGCCAAGTTCACCGTACGTAAACGTATCGGCAGCTATTTGAACGCTAACGCCGCGACTGGCTGCGGCTTCAAGGGCATCGACGAAATCGTCGGTCACGTCGTCATCCGTAAACATTAGGGACATGAAAATAACCCGGTGTTCGGCTTTTTCGATCGCCGTAATCGCGGCACGTATATAATCGGGCGTAATCAGCAGTTTCGGAGAAGACATGGCCTTATTATACGACACCGATTGTTTTGGTATACTTGTAGTAAAGAGCGTTCACTTGTAATACGAAAGAAGGAGACGAACCGTGGCCGATTTTAACCAAGTACTAACCCCGGGTGATGTAGATAAAGGACTGGTGAATACCGTCGTAGAAATTCCGGAAGGCTCACGACTGAAAGTCGAATGGGACCGTGAACATGCGGCGTTCATGCTTGATCGCGTCGAGCCTGCAATCTTTGCCAAGCCATGCAACTACGGCTTTATTCCACAGACGCTGGATGAAGACGGCGACGAGCTCGATACGCTTATCATTTGCCCTGAACCACTGCCAACTGGCGTATGGCTGGAAGCAAAAATCGTTGGAGTCATGAAATTTGAAGATGACGGCGAAGTCGACGATAAGGTCGTTGTCGTTCCTGCTGACAATCGGGACCAAGGCGACTGGATGAAGTCGATTGACGACGATCCTGTGTTGAAGCAGAAGCTAGAACACCACTTTACGCACTACAAAGACTTGAAAAAGCCAGGCAGTACCATCGTAAAAGGCTGGGGTGACGTTGAAGAGGCCAAGGCGATCATCAAATCTTGCATTGAGCGCTGGAATAACAAGTAGGCGTTATGGCTCCCCAAAGCTTAGCTAAGGTCCTCGTGAGTAACGGCGCGGGTAAGTATCTTGTGCTTCGTTCGAGTGAATGGCCAGAGAATCCTAAGCGTTCGCTTCAACCGGATTTACCGGGCGGATTAGTGGAAGACGGAGAGACGGCGATAGAAGGAGCTATCCGGGAGCTTGAAGAAGAGACGGGACTGAAGGTACTTCCAAATGAAATGCAGCTTGTCCGTACAAAACAAGAAACTCATGACGGGAAGCTGTACGAAAGGTCTGTTTACTTCGTTACGGTCAAAAATCCAAAAATTACTCTAAGTTGGGAACACGATTCGTATCGTTGGATGAGTGCCGATGAGGTACTGAAGCTGGAAATGCGCGAACCGTACCCGGAGCTGTTCCAATTCATGCACGAAAAGGGATTCCTAATCTAATTCTTACGGCGTCTTGCTTTTTCACGCATGATCGCCGCGGCGTTTGTTAGCGTTTCAACAAGACCCATTTGCTTTAACTGAGAGCGAAGCTTTTCTTTTGCGTGTGACGTCTTGACGAGGTCTAGCCACGCACGTTTGGCCTGAGGCATTTTTTTAGTGATGACTTCAACCATGTCGCCGTTTTCGAGCGGTTTGTCGAACGGATGGATTTTGCCATTTACTTTAAAACTTGCCGCGTACTTGCCGATATCGGAGTGAATAAGGTATGCGAAATCAAGCGGCAGCGCTCCGTGCGGGAGGTTATAAATATCGCCCTTCGGTGAATATATGAACATGCGCCTGCCAAACAAGTCGATATCAAGCTGTTCGCGGGGAACGTCTTCACCACGACGCAACTTTCCAGCAATTTCCTGTAGCTGGGTTATCCATTGCAACTGGCTTGGCAGCTTTTCAAGGTGCCCCTTCTTTTTGGTATAGGTGTCTGCCGTTTTTTGTTCGTGGTAATGGAAGCTTGCTGCCAATCCGCCTTCGGCATACTGGTGCATGGCGTGGGAGCGTACCTGGAATTCCACGATCTGTTCATTCGGCGTAATGACAGTCGTATGAAGACTCTGGTAACCATTGGTCTTTGGAACGGCAATGTAATCTTTAATTCGATGGATCATCGGTTGGTACATGCCATGCAGAATGCCAAGCGTGCGGTAGCATTCGTGCTTGTTTTTGACGATGATACGAAGCGCCATAAGGTCGTATATGTCGTCTATGTTGCCATTAACCCGTTGCAACTTGCGCCATAACGAATAAACGCTTTTGACCCGGCCGTTGATCTCGAATTCCACGCCTTCTTCGGCTAAGCGCTTCTCGACTTCCTGCCGAATTTTACCAAGCTTACGAGTACTTTTGCCGAGCCGTTTTTTCAGCAGGTTCTGGGTGCGGGTGAATTCCTTTGGGTCGACGTAGCGGAAAGCAAGCTCTTCGATTTGCATGCGCGGTCCACCCATACCCAGCCGGTCGGCCATAGGAGCAAACACCTCAAGGCTTTCACGGGCAATCTTTACCTGTTTTTCCTTCGGCATGTGCTCAAGCGTTTGCAGGTTATGCAAGCGGTCAGCGATTTTTATAATGATGACGCGTACGTCGCGGCCGATGGCGATGAGCAGTTTCGATAAATTATCCTTAGTTTGCGGCAAGTAGCTTTCAAGATCACGCATGCCAGCGCGGGCTTGGCCGACTTTCGTAACGCCGTCTACCAAGAACGCAACGTCTTGGCCAAACAATGTTTCGATACGCTCGAGCGTCAGGTCGGTGTCTTCCACGGTGTCGTGCAAGATGCCAGCCAAAACTGAGTCGATGTCCATCTCCCAATCAATCAGTAACTTGGCGACAGCCAGCGGATGCACGATATACGGCTCGCCGCTGCGCCGCTTTTGGCCTTTATGCGCTTCAGTCGTGACATCGATGGCGTGCTCCAGTTCGAGTAACTGTCCTTCCGGATAATGCGGCCGGGCCGCCTCTATGACGTCGCGCTTCTTCATATTCGTAGTATATACTGATTTTACGGACGAGAGGAGGTGAGCCTATGGACGCTTTCGACACAAGCTGCCCCGACAGTAGCTTCGTACCTCGAGAGGAGCCTGACGACTGCTGACACCTGTCCTGCCGGTAGGCGCTAAGGTCAACACGACCCAGCGCCTACCGGCTACTTTTCATGTATAATCATAATCGATAAGCGAATTACCGATCAACTAGTTACAAGGGAGTGGGCAGTACATGAGTAAGACCAAGATCGCCATCAACGGGTTCGGCCGGATTGGACGTAACGCATTCAAGATCGCATTTGAACGGAGCGACCTTGAAATCGTCGCTATTAACGACCTGACCGACAACGCTACACTGGCATACCTTTTAAAGCATGACAGTAATTACGGTACGTACGGTCATGATGTTACCTCGAGTGACGAAGGAATTACCGTAGATGGAAAAGAAGTAAAGGTACTCGCTGAAAAAGACCCGGCAGCTTTACCATGGAAAGACTTAGGCGTCGACCTCGTGATTGAATCGACCGGTTTCTTTACTGACCAGGAAGGTGCTTCGAAGCATATCCAAGCCGGCGCGAAACGCGTCGTCATCTCAGGTCCTACGAAGTCCGACGGCGTTGACACTATCGTATTAGGCGCGAACGACGATAAGGTCGAAGGCTCGACTGAAGTCATTTCAAACGCAAGCTGTACGACGAACTCACTTGGTGCGGTCATGGCTGTCCTAGACAGCGAATTCGGTGTTGAAAAGTCGATGCTTACCACCGTTCATAGCTATACCGCCAGTCAGAAATTACAAGACGCTCCATCGAAGGATCTTCGAGAGGGTCGTAACGCGAGCGAAAATATAGTTCCTACCAGTACAGGGGCCGCGATCGCAGTTACTAAAGTACTGCCTGGGTTAGTTGGCAAATTCGACGGTATTTCGATGCGCGTACCGACCAGCGTCGTGTCCATTAGTGATGTAACCGCGCTACTCTCTAAGGATGTAACGGTCGAAGAAGTTAACGAAGCATTCAAAAAGGCTGCCGCGCAGCCATACTTCCAGGGAATCCTGGGTGTGTCGGATGAGCCTTTAGTCAGCCGCGACTACATAGGTAATAGCAATTCTGGCACGGTGGATCTCGCACTTACTCGCGTCGTGGGCGGCAACTTGGTAAAGGTTTGCGCCTGGTACGACAACGAATGGGGCTACAGCAACCGTCTTGTAGAACTAGTGGCAGACGTTGCCAAATCGTTGCAAAAAGTTGAATAAACCGCTTATACTTTGAGGTGAAATGAAGATATATCTCGGCGCCGACCACCAAGGGTTTTACTTGAAAGAAAAGGTCTTCGCATACCTAGCGAAGCATGGTTACGATGTCGAAGACGTCGGCGATAGCGAACTTGACCCGAACGATGATTTTCCTGATTTCGCACAGCTTGCCGCCACCAGGGTCATAGGAGATACAGATGACGATCCACGAGCAATCTTACTTTGCGGTGGCGGTCAAGGTATGGCGATGGCCGCGAATCGGTTCCGTGGTATTCGTGCGGCCGTAATTTGGGATGCGTACGAAGCCAAAATGACGCGGCACGACAACGACAGCAATGTGTTGTGTCTGCCATCACGGGTACTTGAAGACGACGAAGCCGCCTGGAAAGGTATTATTGAGACGTGGCTTAACACGCCGTTTGGGAATGCTGCCCGGTTTAGGCGCCGCAACGCGCAGATCGACGAGCTTGCTTGATGGCCGCGACGATTGCCCCGACGGTCCTGGCTGAAACGACCGACCAGTATAAGACCATGATGGAGAAGATTCATCAGCTGGCCGATCGCGTGCATATTGATATTTCAGACGGGGAATTCGCACCGACGTTCACAATCGGTGCCAGCGAAGCCTGGTGGCCGCAGGGCTGGCATGCTGATATTCATGCTATGGTAGCGCGTCCGTCGGAATATGTTGAGCAGCTGATCGCTCTAAAGGCAGACCTGATAATATTCCACGCAGAAGTTAGCGAAGACTTACTGCCCATTATGCAGCGTATAAAGACGGCGGGTGTGAAAGCCGGTATCGCGTTGCAGCGCCCAACGGTACCGTCGGCCGTCACTCCGCTCATTGAACAAGCCGATCATGTGATGATCTTTAGTGGCGATTTAGGCCACTATGGCGGCACGGCCAGCCTGATGCAGCTTGAAAAGGTGCGGTTGATACGGGCAATCAAACCGGATATCGAAATAGGGTGGGATGGCGGCGTGACGCTTGATAACGCGTTCAACCTTGCGCAAGGTGGAATCGATGTGCTAAACGTCGGAGGAACGATAGCGAAATCGACCGACCCTGCCGCAACCTATAAGGCGCTGGTATCAGAAATTAACAAGCACGGCGTGATTTAAAACCATACCGCTCATGCTACAATAACGGTAATGAGTGGGCCTCTTACGATAAAGCAAATCGAGCAAAAAGCGGTGGTGCTTCGCCGCGATATCATACGTATGCTCGAAGAAGCCGGCAGCGGGCACTCCGCGGGGCCACTAGGACTCGCTGATCTCGTAGCAACACTTTACTTCGGTGTCATGAACTACAAACCGAAAAAGCCGGAATGGGCTGACCGCGACTATTTTTTCCTTTCGAACGGCCACTGCGTGCCGGTACAATATGCTGCCATGGCAGAGGCGGGATTCTTTAATAAGAAAGAACTGATGACACTTCGAAAGTTAGGCTCAAGACTGCAGGGTCACCCGGAGCGCACACGACTGCCTGGCCTTGAAAATACCAGCGGCCCACTTGGAAGCGGATTAAGTCAAGCGGCCGGTGTAGCTTATAGTCTGCAGTATCTAGATAACCAGACGCACCGGTTCGTTTATTGTATTACCGGCGACGGCGAGCTTGACGAAGGTAATATATGGGAAGCCGCCATGTTCGCCGGCAAGTACAAGTTAAGTCAGCTTATAGTGTTCGTCGATCGCAACAACATACAGATCGACGGTAACACTGAAGACGTTATGCCACTAGAGGACCTGGCTGGCAAATGGCGGAGCTTCGGGTGGCACGTGCAGGAAATTGACGGCCATAACGTTGAAAGCATACTTGACGCCGTTGGCATGGCCAAAGCGATCACGAACCGCCCTAGTGTCATCATTACGCATACGATTCCGGGTAAGGGCATCGATTTTATGGAATACGACTACCACTGGCACGGCGTACCGCCGAATCACGAACAGGCCAAGCAGGCACTGGCAGAACTGCGGACGCTCCGTGGCAAGATCACTCACGAAGGACAGAAACATGAGTAATTTTCATTTGGCGAAAGATATACTGACCGATGCCGTTCAACACGAGCCGACTCGTGCCGGGTTTGGGCGTGGACTGAAACGGGCCGGTGAAGCCGATAAGAACGTGGTCGCGTTGTGTGCCGACCTGACCGAAAGCCTGCAGATGCATTTGTTCCGCGAAGCGTTTCCAAAACGGTTCATTGAAGTCGGTGTCGCCGAACAGAACCTGGTGACAGTCGCGAGCGGCCTTGCGCGTGCCGGCAAGATTCCATTCACGGCCAGCTATGCCGCCTTCAGCCCGGGCCGCAACTGGGAGCAGATAAAAACGACGGTCGCCTTGAACGACCAGCCAGTCAAAGTAATCGGTGGCCATGCCGGCCTGTATACAGGTCCGGACGGCGCGACGCACCAGATGCTTGAAGACATTTCACTTATGCGAACTATGCCAAATATGATCGTCATTGCGCCAGGCGATAGCATTGAAGCCGAAAAGGCGACTATGGCGATAGCCAAGAACGGCAAGCCGAGCTATTTGCGACTTGCCCGTGACAAGACGGCCGTGTTCAGTACCGAGAAATCACCGTTTGAGATCGGCAAGGCTTACGTACTTCGAAGCGGAAAAGATGTCAGCTTGTTTGGAACGGGAACGATGACATACGAACTGCTCGTTGCTGCCGAGGTGTTAGCGAGTCAGGGGATAGACGCTGAGGTAGTTCACGTTCCGACCATTAAGCCACTCGACACCGAGGCGGTCCTAAAAAGCGTTGAAAAGACCGGTCGGGCCGTCACATGTGAAGAAGCCCAAATTAACGGTGGTCTTGGTAGCGCTATTACCGAATGCGTGAGCGAATTCCTGCCCGTGCCGGTCAAGCGCTTAGGTGTCCAAGATCGGTACGGAGAGAGCGGTGACCCGAGGGCGGTCGTGGAACATTTCGGCCTTGACGGTAAAAGCTTGGCAAAAAAGATAAAAGCATTCGTGCGAAGCGTACCACAGTACAAGAAAGGATATTAACCGTGAGTCACAGCATACGACAGATTCGGGATAACACGACACGGGCACGCCACTTGATGCAGCGCAGTCGTCAACAAAAGTTCGCGGTCGGTGCATTCAATATCGATAACCAGGAGACGCTCATCGCCGTAGCACGGGCTGCTCAAAAACTGAATGCGCCTGTGCTTGTAGAGGTTAGTGACGGCGAGGTTGAAGCGTTGGGGCTTGAGAACGTTCGTGACATGGTCGACAACTACAAGGCGGAGTACGGTGTCGAGATGTATCTTAACCTGGACCATAGTCCGACCGTCGAGAGCTGCAAGCGAGCGATCGATGCCGGTTACGAATTCATCCATATTGACATTTCGCAGGCGAATCACGATGCTACCGAAGAAGAAATCATCGAGAAGACCAAAGAGGTCGTCGAGTACGCCAAGTTCACGGGCGCGCTGGTCGAAAGCGAACCACACTACTTTGGTGGTTCATCGAACCTGCACGAAGAGGAAATTGACTACGAAGAAATTAAGAAGACATTCAGTACGCCAGAGGGGACCAAAGCATTCGTGGATGCGACTGGAATTGATACATTCGCAGCCGCAGTCGGCAATCTGCACGGCAAGTACCCCGTCCCTAAGCAGCTTGATCTTGAACTATTGACCCGTATCCGTGAAGCGATCGGATGCCAAATAAGCCTGCATGGTGGTTCGGGTACACCGCTCCATTATTTTGAGGAAGCTGCGAGAATCGGCGTATCTAAGATTAACATCAACAGCGATATGCGATATGTCTTTAGGACGACGCTTGAAAAAGTCCTGGCTGATAACCCGAAGGAGTACGCTGTCGTCAAACTAATGCCCGAGGTATATAAAGCGGTCGAAGCCGTCGTCGAGGAAAAAATCAACGCATTCGACTCGGCCGGAAAAGCCGTCAACTAACGACGCAACTGACTATTTAGAGTAAACATAAGTGATATAATGACACCAATGAGTGGGCAAATTCCTTCAATATTGTCAGTCGGAGCAGCGGTTCAGGACGTCTTTTTGAGCCATAGCGACGAATTCAAGCCGGTAACCGACAAAAGCCTGCATGAACAGGTGATGCAATTGGAAATGGGCGCGAAAGCCGATGTGAATAATATTCATTTTTCAACCGGGGGAGGCGCGACGAACGCGTCTGTCACATTTGCTCGTCAAGGTCTGCATGCAACATTCATGGGTACGATTGGCCATGACCCGGCTGGTCGTGCAGTCCTTGATGACCTGGACGAAGAAGGAGTCGATACACGGCACGTATCATATTCTGAAAAATACCATACCGGCTATTCCGTGCTTTTGCTTGCCCCGAACGGCGAGCGTACCATTCTGACGTACCGCGGTGCCAGTACGCATTACGACATCCGAAACTTCGACCTGAAGGACGTGGACGTGGACTGGCTGTATGTTTCGAGCATGGCAGGGAGCATGGACGTACTCGCCAAGATCTTTGACCATGCCCGCGACAAAGGTATAAAAATATTCTTTAATCCGGGAAAGGGTGAACTCGCCCACCCGGCTAAATTGAAGGGGCTGCTCGATGACGTTGAAGTCCTGAGTGTCAACAAGGAGGAAGCGGTACAGATCGTCGAAGGGTCGGATTCGGAGGAATTGGCGCGGCACCTTTTGCATTACGTGTCGGTGGCAATCGTGAGTGACGGACCGAACGGCGTGGTCGCGACGGATGGCAAAACGATCGTTCGTGGTGGAATGTACGAAGACGTGAAGGTCGTTGACCGCACCGGCGCAGGTGACGCATTTGGTTCGGGCTTTTTAAGCCAATGGTCACAAGGAAAGTCGCTTAAAGAGGCGATCGTGTTCGCGAGTGCGAATTCCACATCCGTCGTAACGAAGGTTGGCGCGAAAGCGGGGATATTGCACCACGGGGTACGGCTTCACGAAATGCCACTGAGTGAGAAGCCGTATTAAGGAGACATATGAGTAAATTCCTCGCAGGCATATTATCGAACGATCACCCGCTGTTCACCCGTACGATCGCCGAATTCGAACGGGCCGTGGGAAACGAGGGCGTTGACACCCGACTGATCGCGGACATCACCGAGAAGGCTCACGAGGCCATGCGACAGCTTGGGCTGGATCCGGCAGACACGCCGGCAGAAGAGCTGTACCATGCGCTAAGCGCGAATATCATGAACGACAGCCCGAATTCTGTACTGAAGGGATGCGAGTACGTACTGCTGCGTTTTCCGGAAGGACCCGTATCGTTCAATGAACAGGATGTGGTCGAGAATGCGCACCATGAACTGCCGTTTAAGAATCGAATTGTCGGACATGCCCAGCGACACCTCCGTGCCGAAATCGTCAAACGATACGCCGAGCACGACCGGACGAGCGGTGACATGGTTCATGAACTGGCAAAACAAGCCGGATTAAAGCCTGACGAAGATGCAGGCCACCACGATGTTATGGCAGCGCAAAATGAAAATTCGGACCGACCGAAACTACTCGCTATCGGTGATATTTTTACTGACGCTTTCATTAAGCTCGACGAACATTACAGCGTAGTGGAAACCGATGAAGATGGCAAGGAATGGTTGAAACTGCCGTTCGGTTCAAAGCCGCCATACGAACATGTCGATATCGTGCGCTCGGTTGGACCGTCACCGAACGCTGCTGTGTCGTGTGCCAGGCTTGGCTTGGACGTGGAACTTATGGCATGGCTAGGGGATGACGAGCATGGTAAGAACTCTCTCGCGCACTTGAAAAAAGAAAACATCGGTACGACTCCCATGATTACCCAAGCTGGTTCAAAGTCGAGCTATTGGTATGTACTTCGGCACGGCTCCGATCGTACGATGTTGGTAAAAAGCGAATCTTATGACTACTCCTGGACAGCACCGGCGAAGAAGCCCGATTGGATTTACCTGGCATACATAGGCAAGGATTCATGGGCGCTACATGAAGGATTGGACGCGTATCTGGCCGACAATCCTGAAATAAAGTTCGTATTCCAACCGGCAACATACCACTTTGAATGGGGAGTCGAAAAACTTGGCTCACTCTACAAGAAAGCGTACATGGTCGTTATGAATAGGGAAGAAGCCATGCAGGTGACAGGGTTGCCGCATGATGATGTACGCGCCCTTGCCGACGGTCTGCATAAGCTTGGTCCATCTGTCGTAGTCATAACCGATGGCTCACACGGCTCATACGCGTCCTTCAATGGAAAGCTTGTCACGATCCCAAATTACCCCGACCCAGCGCCGCCTCTTGACCGCACCGGCGCGGGCGACGCGTTCGCTTCCACGATCGTCGCCGGTCTTGCCAAAGGAAAATCCGTTGAGGAAGCCCTGACATGGGCGCCAATTAACAGCATGAGCGTCGTGCAGTCAATTGGTGCGCAGGCTGGCTTGTTACGCGTTGATGACATTCAAAAGTACTTAGACGAAGCACCTACCGACTATAAGGTTACGGAAGTCAAAGATTAGTGATCGCAGTAGGTCTTGTTTGACTTAACGATTCGAACGACTTCGTTCACGTCATCGGTGATGTGGTACAAATCTTCGTCGCCTGGTGAAATGAGATGGTCTCGTTCGAGCATAGACTGGCGAATGAACTGGTCGAACGGCTTCCAAAAGTCAACGCCGTAAAGGATGACAGGTGCCTTGGCAGTCTTTCCGGTCTGGATGAGTGTCAGAATCTCCATCATTTCGTCCATCGTGCCAAACCCGCCAGGAAAATAGACGTACGCGTCGGCATATAACGTCATGGCGATCTTTCGAGGTGAGAAGTGACTGAATGACAGTGATTCGGTCGTGTACGGGTTTAGTGTCTGTTCATGGGGCAACGCGATGTTGAATCCGACCGAGTCACCATCTGCTTCAAACGCGCCACGATTGGCGGCCTCCATGATACCGTGACCGCCTCCGGTAATGACGGCGTAGTTCAGTCCAGCGAGTCTCCATGCCAGGTGCCTTGCTGCTTCATAGTAGCGGTCGCCTTCCGGAATCCGGGCCGAACCAAAGATCGTCACGGTACGGTGGTACTTGCGAATGACATTATATCCGGCCTGCAGCTCATCATCGACGCTTCCTAAACGAATCATGGCCGCCTGCAGAACGATGTCGCGCGGAATGCACACTGGTATGTCGGTATCTGGTTTTGGTTTCATATCGGTTCGTTTGAGATGATTGTAGCAAATAACCCGTAAAAATGCTTGTGCTTAGACAGTCCGTCTGTTGTAATGAACGTACGATCATAAGTTGGAGGAATAATTATGAACCTGAAGCGACAACGAGGCTCGGTAACGGCCGTTATCGTAATTGTCGTCATTATCGCGCTATTGGGCGTACTGGGTTACGTGTTCTGGGACAAGCTTGGTAACGTATCACTGACGGGCAACGATACACAGACCGACAAGACATCGGCAACAGGCTCTTCCAAAAACTTGGTAAAAGCATCGTTCGATAAAAGCTTCGGTATCAACCTTTCTTTCAAATACCCTGAGACATGGACGCTTAGCAAGGAGCAGTCAGGTACGTTCCCTGTTGCCGCCAATGAAACTAGCGTAGAAACGCTCACGGTGAAATCTCCAGATAAGAAATACCAGGTCGTGTATCGGCTCGGTGCAAACGGAGGCCTAGGAGGCACCTGTGATGGCGAAGGTGCGACACAAATTATCGCCGCTGAAACCGAAGATCTGAAAGGCTGGCAGGGTGCGAAGTTCATGCGAGCGATCGCACAGACCCGTTCTGATAAGTACGTGACGACCGTCGGGCTGGTAGACCCCGACTCACTGCCGTACACGAAACCGGGTCGAAGCGGCTGTGGATTCGGGCTTGGGGTCATTAATGTTCCTTCAATGCAGTACGGCTTGACCCTGCTTGACGCATCGATCCATGACGGCAAAGGCACGAAGATGAATATCGTTGACGGTATGAGTGACGAAGGTGTCGCATCTGAAAAAGAAGCCCGTGAGTTGTTTAGCGGAAAAACGTTCGAAGAGGCGAAAACCATACTTCTGTCTACGACCCTTACGTAGAATCTCGGTAGCTGCTGGGTTACAATAATGGGATGAGTGTCTTTAAGCTGAGTACCGATTACGCCCCGATGGGAGACCAGCCTTCGGCTATAAAACAACTCATCGGCGGACTTGAACAGGAAGTCCGTGAACAGACACTGCTGGGTGTAACCGGCTCGGGAAAGACGTTCACCATGGCAAACATTATTGCAAACCGTGGTGTGCCGACGCTCGTGCTGGCACATAACAAGACGCTCGCCGCGCAACTTTTTTCTGAATTCAAAGCATTCTTTCCGGAAAACGAGGTTCATTACTTTGTCAGTTACTTCGACTACTACCAGCCGGAAGCGTATATCGCGTCAAGCGACACCTATATTGAAAAAGATTCGAAGATAAACGACGAAATCGACCGGTTGCGTCATGCCGCTACCACAGCGCTCCTTACCGGACGCGACGTGATTATCGTCGCGAGTGTCAGTTGTATCTACGGCATCGGTTCGCCTGACTCATACGCCGAAATGTCGATTCACATAAAAAAGGGCGAGCGTCGCCAGCAGGACAAATTTCTGCGTCTTTTAACCGACATCCAATACCAACGCAACGATGTCGATTTTCATCGCGGTACATTCCGCTCTAAGGGTGATGTTGTCGATGTATTCCCAGCCGGAAGCGACGTCGCATACCGCGTGGAGTTCTTCGGCGACGAAATCGACCGCATTACGCGTATCGATCCACTGACAGGGGAAATATTAGGCGAGCCGGATGAATTAAAAATCTTTCCGTCTAGCCACTACGTCACCCCAAAGGAAAAGCTGGAAACGGCGATTGAAAAGATCAAACATGAATTCGACGAGAGAATGGAATGGTTCGAGCGTCACGACAAGCTCCTCGAGGCCCAACGCCTGGCTCAGCGCACCAAGTACGATATTGAAATGCTTGAAGAAACAGGGTTCGTAAAAGGAATCGAGAATTACAGCCGCTACCTTACCAATCGTGAACCTGGCGAACAACCCGCCACGTTGATTGATTACTTTCCGGATGACTGGCTGCTGCTTGTCGACGAAAGTCACATGACCCTGCCACAGGTCCGCGGCATGTATAACGGCGACCGCGCTCGTAAAGAGGTACTGGTAGAGCACGGATTCCGTCTACCAAGCGCGCTTGATAACCGGCCGCTCCGATTCGACGAATTCGATCGACATATCAATCAGGCCATTTACGTGTCGGCAACGCCGGGTGAATATGAACTTTCGCATTCGCCGGAGCCGGCCCAACAGGTCATCCGCCCAACGGGGCTGCTCGACCCGAAGATAGAGGTTCGCCCAAGTCGTGGTCAGGTCGATGATTTGATTGCAGAGATACGGGACCGCACCGCGAAACACCAACGCGTACTTGTGACGACCCTGACGAAACGCATGGCCGAGGACCTGAGTCAGCACCTGCTGGATCTTGGCATTAAGACCGCCTACATTCACAGCGATGTCGATACGTTGGAACGCGGCGATATTCTGCGCGACCTTCGAATGGGAACGTATGACGTACTTATAGGAATCAATCTACTTCGTGAAGGATTGGACTTACCTGAGGTGAGTCTTGTCGCTATTATCGATGCTGATAAAGAAGGTTTCTTACGTTCGGAAAGCGCGCTTATCCAGACCATTGGTCGCGCTGCGCGCCACCAGGAAGGGACGGTCATCATGTATGCAGACACCGTGACGCGGAGCATGCAGGCCGCGATGGACGAAACGAATCGGCGGCGTGGTATCCAGGAAGCATACAACCGTGAGCATGGCATTACACCCACGAGTATTGCTAAAGCGATCGACGAAGGTCTACGCTCTATTATTCCGATGAAGGACGATGACAAAAAGCCGAAGATCGATCTGAAAAAGATTCCAAAGGACGAATACGACAGTTTGGTCAAAGACCTGACTGGACAGATGGAACTTGCCAGCGCGAATCTTGAATTCGAAAAAGCAGCCGAGCTGCGGGATCTTATAGCAGAAATCAACCAGCGCCGCGGCAAGTAAGCTAGAACTCAGCACGGAAGGCCTTCTCATACCACTGTAACGTACGGTACAATGGGCTATATGACGCAAATTTCTCGTGATACGGTTCTGAGGCTTGCCGCGCTCAGTAACCTTCAACTGGCTGAAGATGAAATCGACGGGCTGACTGATGACCTGGGAAGAATCCTGGCATATGTCGAGCAACTTGATGAACTTGACACAAAAGATGTCGAGCCAGCGTATCAGGTGACCGGACTGCAGAATGTCTACCGTGACGACATCGTTGACGCCGGAGATGTGACCCGTGAAGATCTGCTCGCGCTCGCACCGAGCGTAAAAGACGCCCAAATCAAGGTGCCGAAGGTAATTTAATGAAAACGATAGCGACATATCTTGGCAGAACAGCACGTAAGAACGTCGAGCAGGCTATTGAGGCCGCGCGTGCTAACGAATCGTACCACGCGCTACTTCATTTAACAGCTGAACGTGCCTATGAACGTGCCGAACTGGTCGATAACGGCAAAGTGACCGGGCGCTTGGCCGGAGTACCGTTCATCGTAAAAGATAACTACCTTGCTTTTGACGGACCGACAACCGCTGCGAGCCATATTCTGGAAAACTTCGTGGCGCCTCTTCAGGCGACGGTCGTTGAGCGGCTTGAAGCTGAAGGAGCTATTTGCATAGGCAAGGCGAACCTTGACTCGTTCGCACACGGCAGCAGTACTGAAAACTCGGCCTTCGGCCCGACCAAGAACGCAGTAGACCCGACCAAAGTCGCCGGGGGAAGTAGCGGCGGATCGGCGGTAGCTGTCGCACTTGATATCGTCCCATTTGCTCTGGGAAGTGATACCGGTGGTTCGATCCGCCAGCCGGCCAGCTTTAACGGCGTATACGGTGTGAAGCCGACGTACGGCATGACCAGCCGCTATGGTGTCGTCGCGATGGCGAGTAGCACGGATGTCATGGGCTGCTTCGCGAACACGGCTGAAGACGCCGCACTTGTGACTGAAATCATGGCCGGACAGGACACGAAAGACCCCACAACACTACCTGATTTTTTTGAACCGGTTACCAGTCTTTCCTCGCTTAAAATCGGTGTCATAACCGACTTCATGACCGAAGATACCGATGCCGGTGTCCGCAGCCGAGTGAACGAATATATTGAACGACTCAAGGCGAACGGACATACCGTCGAGAATGTCGAACTACCACTCGCAAAGTATACGCTCGCGATGTACTACATTATCGTTCCTGCCGAAGTGGCTAGCAACTTGGCGCGTTACGACGGCGTACGATATGGCAGTCGCAGCAAAGACGCGGCGAGCATCGAAGAGTTATACGGATTATCCCGCGACAAAGGATTCGTCGCCGAAACGAAACGACGGATCATGATTGGCAACTATGTTCTTTCAAGCGGTTATTTTGACGCCTATTATCTTAAGGCGCAACAGGCACGTCAAAAACTTATTGAGCAGTTCGACGACCTCTTTTCTCGGTTCGACGTGCTCATATCGCCTGTTACCCCCACGACGGCCTTTGGGTTTGGAGAAAATACCGACGACCCCATGAAAATGTACTTGTCTGACGCCATGACGGTCGGCGTCAGCTTAGCGGGTATTCCAGCGTTGTCCGTACCCGCCGGTATGTCTGATGGCTTGCCGGTCGGAGTGCAGCTGATCGGCCAACGGCGTTCAGACGCGACGCTGCTCGCATTGGCTCGTTCAATGGAGGCGGTATCATGACCGATAGTTTAATGATTATATTCCTTGTCGTTATTGTGCTGGTCGGCGCCGGCATCCTGTTCGTCATCGCCCATGGCCGTAGCGGTGGACGGACGCTCGACATGGAGCGCTTCCGAACCAGCTGGCTGCAGATTGAACAGCAACTGGTAAGGGGTGAGGAGTCAAGCTACCACCTGGCAATACTGAACGCGGACAAACTGCTCGACCAAGCACTACGTCAGCGAGGTATGAAAGGCGCTACCATGGGCGAGCGCATGAAGTTCGCTCGTGACGCGTGGTCCAACGCGAATGCCGTGTGGACGGCGCACAAGGTGCGCAACCGCATCGCTCATGAGCCCAACGTACGGGTGAACTATGACGATGCCAGGCGGGCACTGGCGGCATATAAACAGGCGTTAAAAGACGTGGGGGCAATTTGATATGAATGACTGGGTCATGACAATCGGGATCGAATGCCATGTGCAGCTCGCTACCAAATCCAAACTCTTCAGTCCGGCCGACAATGATGCCCGTGACAAAGAACCGAACAGTGTGGTTCATCCGATCGATTACGGTTTGCCAGGCATGCTCCCATTGTTAAACCGTGAGGCAGTCAACCTTGCGGTAAAAGCCGCGAAGGCGCTTCAGGCTGAGGTAGCAAAAGTGAGCCGTTTCGACCGTAAGCATTACTTTTACCCGGATCTTCCCATGGGATACCAGATCACGCAGATGTATCATCCGACGATCGGTGCCGGTCTTGTCGACGCACCGATGCCTGATGGCTCGTCCGTCAAGGTGCGGATTCACCACGCCCACATTGAATCAGACGCCGGTAAGCAGACGCATTATGCAGACCACACGCTGGTTGACTTGAATCGTGCCGGTACCCCGCTAATTGAAATTGTCTCCGAACCCGACATGCATAGCCCCGTTGAGGCCAGGGCGTACTGTACCGAGTTGTACCGCTTGATGACGTATGCCGGCGTGACACATGGTGATTTGTATCATGGCAATATGCGGTTCGACGTCAACATATCGGTCGCCAAAGCCGGGAATGACACACTCGGCAAGCGTGCCGAGGTAAAGAACCTCAATTCATTCCGTAGCGTCGAAAAAGCCGCTGAGTACGAGTTCAGGCGCCAAGTCGAGCTACTTGAGCGAGGTGAGGCGGTCGTCCAGGAAACACGCGGCTGGGATGATGCCAAACAAAAGACGACGTCGCAGCGGTCCAAGGAAGACGCCCAGGATTACCGATACATGCCGGATGCTGACATACCGCCGGTTATTCTGAGCGATGAGGAAATCGAGAGCATCCAGGCTGACGTCGGTATGCTGCCTGGTGACTTCAGGGCGGCGTTCTCGGGTTTGTCGCTCGATAGTTCCGTCATTACGACGCTGCTGGCAGACAAACACCACGCCGAATTGGTCTATGGCGTTTTGCAGAAAGCCCCTGAACATGCCGAACGGGTCGCCCATTGGTTCGCGAGCGTCTTCAAGGTGGCCGACAGCGATGAAGGCATGGTCGATCTTGAGGCTAACGACGGACCGACGGTTGATGACCTGCTGACGCTTGCACGGATGACCGCCGACGCGAAGCTTTCGAGCACATCGGCCAAAGAGGTATTCCTGGCACTTGTCGCCGGTGAAACCGACCCTGAAACGATAGCGGCTGAGCGGAATTTACTACAGGAAAGCGACGAAGGTGCGATTGCCGCTGTCGTGGAGGAGATTTTGGCCGACGACGCCTCAAAGAAGTCCATTGCCGACATAAAAGCTGGAAACGAAAAAGCCATCGGTTACCTTGTCGGGCAAGTCATGAAGCGCTCTAGCGGCAAAGCTAATCCAAGCTTGGCGCAAAAGTTGATACGTGAGAAACTGAAAACATTATGAACCGACCAACCAAAGCTATTATTCCGGCGGCAGGGTTCGGCACGCGCTTCCTGCCTCAAACCAAAGCCATGCCGAAAGAAATGATGCCGCTTATCGACAAGCCGATCATTCAATATGTCGTGGAGGATCTTGTTCGAGCCGGCATAAAAGATATCATTATCGTGGGAAGTTCGAACAAGCGGTCGATCGAAGACCACTTCGATTTGCCTAGCGAGGAGCTTTTGAGCAACCTACGGGCCGGCGGCGAGCGCAAGCGTCCGTATATCGAGCTTGTCGAGCAAATCGCCAACCTGGCAAACTTCATCTATGTCCGCCAGAAAGGCCCGTATGGCAACGCCACGCCGCTTCTAAGCGCCGCTCATCTTGTTGGGGACGAGCCTTTCATCTATACCTGGGCAGACGACTTTTTTACGCCTGAGGCCAATGCGACCACGCAAATGATTGACGTCTATGAACGGACCGGTGGTGGCGTATTCGCCTGCAAACGTGCCGAAAAAGACAGCGAATATGACAGCTATGGATTCGCAGCCGGTGAGCCGGTGGGTGATGACTTGATAAAGATGAATGAGGTTGTCGAGAAACCAGGAAAAGACAACGCGCCTTCTGAACTGGCGGCAGTTTCAAGTTACTTGCTACCCGGGTCACTTCTTGGTTACATCGAACGAGGTATCACAAACCATACGGACGGTGAGTTTACGTTCCAACCATTCGTACAGCAAATGATAGATGATGGACACGACTTTTATGCCAAAGAAATTACAGGGGCACGATTTTACGACACCGGAAACCCGCTGGAATACTTGAAGACGACGCTCGATTTCGGCTTGGCACATCCGGATTTCGGGAACGAACTCCGAGACTACCTTCGCGAAAAACTGTAATTATCTTCACATTCCGCCTGCTCCGGCAAGCCTATAATTGAGCTACCAATCATAACCAAGGAGGCAAGAAATGGTAGGAATGGGAGGATTCATAGGGGCTATTATCATCGGCGGTCTCGCTGGCTGGGTCGCATCGATGATTATGAAGACGGATGGTTCGATGGGCATTCTTATGAACATCGTCGTCGGTGTTGTCGGCGCTATTCTCGGTAATCTGGTATTACCGTTATTAGGCGTAAGTGGCACAACTGGTTTCAGTATTTGGAGCTTTGTTGTCGCGCTAATCGGGGCACTCATACTACTGTTCGTAGTTAAGCTCTTCAGCGGACGCCGCGATACGGCAGCCTAACGCCCGTTTGACCGTAGGACGCATTTGGTAGCAGGGACGTGACGTTTCTGCTACCATTTGTGTAGAGGTAATAAATGACAGCAATGGAAATTTTAGTAATCATTCTTTCTGTGTTCTTGGCAGTATTCCTGCTTATCGGGATAATCCTCGCCATTCTGTTGGTTCGGGTGACACAGCAGATCAAGCGGGTCACATCGAGCGCCGAACGAACCGTTACAGGTTTAGAAAACGTCGTGGCGGGAGTGAATAAAGTAACGACACCTGCGATGCTCGCTAAAATCGTGCTTGACCAGCTAAAGAAACGCCGGAAGAAGTAAGGAGCAAAACATGAAAGGCAATAAACTGGCCCTTGGAGCCATCGTAGGTGCGGCTGCGGGTGTTGTCGCCGGCATTCTGACCGCACCAAAAAGCGGTAAGGAAACACGAGAGGACATTAAGCAGAAAGCCCTGGAAGCTAAAGACAAAGTAGCCTCCGGGAAGGATGAGCTTATATTCAAGGCCGAAGAAGTCGCGGACGACGTGCGGGCAAAAGCGGTCGAAGTGATTGACTCCGTAAAACAACATAAGGATAAAACGAAGTAGGCATGCCGGTAAAACACGTCAAGCGCGCGGCGCATTCTGTAAAAAAAGACAATGAGCGCGGAGCGCGAACGGCATTGATTGAGGAACTGTTCTACGACTTCAACCGCTCGCGTGCCCAGGTGTATGTCATGAATTTTGTTCGAGGCATATTGTTTGGTGCCGGTAGTGTCATAGGCGGTACGCTCGTCATTGCCCTTATTATTTGGATTCTTAGCCTCCTCGGGAACGTCATCCCACCGCTGGGAAACTTCTTTGACGGTATTAGTCATACGCTCGAATCCGGCCCACGCTAATTTGACTACACTAATTCAGGGAGTATGCGGGCGATGTTCGCTATACTAAATGCATATGGGGAAGGTGCTTACAGCGTCGGATTACGTGCATTTGCACAATCATACGCACCATAGTCTTCTTGACGGCCTGACGAAGGTCGATGAATTAGTCGAGCGCGTAAAATCGCTTGGCATGAGTTCGTGCGCCATCACGGACCATGGAACCATGAGTGGAGCAATCGAATTTTATAAAGCCGCCACGAAAGCCGAAGTCAAACCGATCATCGGTATTGAAACCTATGTGGCGGCACGCTCCAGGTTCGATCGTGACCCGGCGAAAGATAAGGCACGCTACCATCTTATTCTTCTGGCGATGAACGACACCGGTTATAAAAACCTGATGAAACTTTCGACCACCGCCAACCTTGAAGGTATGTACTACAAACCGCGAATCGATCGCGAACTCATAGAACAATACAACGAGGGAATCATAGCGCTTAGTGCCTGTGCAGGTGGGGAGCTAGGCGAAAACCTGCGAGTTGATAATTACGAAGAAGCGAAGCGTGTTGCCAGCTGGTACAAATCGATCTTCGGTGATCGCTACTACCTGGAGCTTCAGGATCATGGCCATCCAGACGCTCCGAGAAAGTGGGACGTCCAGGTCAAGATTAACGAGGGGCTTGAACGACTATCCAAGGAACTCGATATACCCTGCGTCGTCACAAGCGACGGCCATTACCTTGATCACAGTGACCAAGACGCGCACGAAATACTGCTCTGTGTCGGAACCGGTGCGTACCTTTCAGATGAAAAGCGCATGAGCTTGAAGGAGTTTGAACTGCATGTCACCGATCCTGCTGAAATCATTGAAAGGTGGCAGAAGACCAACCCGGAAGCGGTCGCTAACACGAAGGTGATTGCTGACCGCTGCGAACTGTCAATCGAACTCGGCGGCATCCTGATTCCAACCTTCCCTGTACCCGAAGGAGAAACCGAAAAATCGTACCTCGACAAACTCGTCTATCGAGGACTCGCCCGCCGTTACCTCGGCAAGGCGACAGAAGAAGCTGAATTACTTACAAACGATGCCATACGGTCTGAATTAAGCGAAGAAGTCACCGAACGGCTTGATATGGAACTCGATGTCTTGCAAAAAATGGGCTACAATGGCTATTTCCTGATCGTGCAGGACTTCATGAACTGGGGTAAATCCCAAGGTATTATTTTTGGGCCCGGACGTGGTTCGGCCGCCGGTTCGATTATTGCCTACGCACTGAATATTACCGACCTTGACCCGTTAAAGTATGACTTGCTGTTTGAACGATTTTTAAACCCTGACCGTATTTCAATGCCGGACATCGACATCGACATCCAAGATACTCGCCGGAACGAAGTCATCGAATACTGTGCCGAGAAATACGGGAGTGAACGAGTAGCGAACATCGTCACCTTCGGTAAGATGGCCGCACGGGCGAGTGTGCGTGACGTCGCGCGCGTGTTGCAAGTGCCGTATGCCGAGGCCGACCGACTTTCGAAAATGATCCCCCCGCCGGTGCAGGGTCGACACATTCCGCTATCGGTCAGCGTCGAAAAAGATCCGGATCTCAAGGCTGAATACGAAAGTAACCCGACAGCAAAAGAAGTCTTCGATTACGCCATCCGCCTGGAAGGGACAATCCGCTCGCATGGCGTGCATGCGGCTGGTGTCGTCATCGCGCCAGATGACATCGTGAATTACACCCCACTTGAAATGGCCCAAAAAGGGGTCGTTGCTACCCAATACCCAATGGGTCCGGTCGAGGAACTCGGACTCCTCAAGATGGACTTCTTAGGTCTTTCGAACCTTACGATCATCAACAACGCGCTCCGAATCATTAAAAAAGTTTATAAACAAGAAATAACTCTTAGTGAGATACCGCTCGATGACATGAAGACATACGAGTTGCTACAGCGTGGTGACACGACAGGTGTGTTCCAGCTCGAATCAGCCGGGATGAAACGTTACCTGAAGGAGTTGAAACCAACCGTGTTTGACGACATTATCGCCATGGTCGCTTTGTACCGGCCAGGCCCGATGCAGTTCATTGACAGCTTCATTCGTCGTAAGCATGGTGACGAGCAGATCACTTATCTTCATGAAGGCATGAAGAACTCGCTTGAAAGCACGTACGGCATTCTTGTCTACCAAGAACAGTTCATGCAGATTTCGAAGGAATGGAGCGGATTTACCGGAGGTCAGGCCGACACGCTGAGAAAAGCCGTCGGTAAGAAGAACATCGACCTTATGAAGAAGGTGAAGCCTGAATTCGTCGAAGGTGCGGTTAAGGTCGGCGGTGCGACCGCCCAAGTTGCAGAAAAATTCTGGGACCAGCTGGAAGAGTTCGCCAACTACTGTTTTAACAAGTCGCATGCTGCATGCTACGGTTTGATCGCGTATTGGACAGCTTACCTTAAGGCGCATTACCCAGACGCGTTCATGGCGGCGCTTATGACCAGCGACCAGGACGACATCGAGCGGCTAGCGATTGAAATTACCGAATGCCGGCACATGGGCATCACGGTACTCGCGCCGGACGTCAATCAATCGTTCGTCGAGTTTGCAGTTGTTCCGGGCGAGAATACTATCCGTTTCGGCATGGCAGCCGTGAAGGGAGTAGGCGTCGGTGCCGTTGAGGAGATTCTGCGAGCCCGTGAAAGCGGTGAATTCAAAAGTATCGAGGACTTTGCCCGGCGGGTCAGTACGGCGAAGTTCAACAAGAAAGCTTGGGAATCATTGATCAAATCAGGCGGGTTCGATTCGTTCGGTGACCGTTCCGATCTGCTATTCAACCTTGAATCTATCCAAGCATTCGCGTCGAAACTCCAGAAGGACGCGCTGTCAGGTCAGACCGACCTGTTCGGAGGTCTTTCCGATGACGCATCGCTGCAACGTTCCGTAACACTGCAAAAAGCGCCTGCCCAACACACTATGCGGGAGCGCCTTACTTGGGAGCGTGAATTACTGGGTCTCTACATCAGCGCCCATCCGCTTGATAATTACGACGCATACTTCCAGGAACAGACGATTCCGCTCAATAACCTGAACCCAAATATCGATAACAAGAAGGTAACGATAGGTGGAATCGTTACCACGGTACGGACGATCATTACGAAGTCCGGCTCCAAGATGGCGTTCGTGGGAATCGAGGACAAATCGGGTGAATCCGAGATTATCGTCTTTCCAGATCTCTATTCTCAAGTCGGGGCAAAACTGACTCAAGACGCCGTGATCCGGGCCAGCGGCAAGGTGAATGCACGCGACCGTGACGGGAACTTGTCTTCAGAAGTAAAGATCATCGCCGACGAAATTACCCCGGTGACGGACAAAGAGCTGGCCGAGTATGAGTCGACCGGTAGGGTTATGAAAGCACCGAAACCACGGCCTGAAGGTCCAGTCAAGGTGACCAAGAAAAAGGCAGCAGCTCAGGTCGTATACAAGCCGGCGGCCGTTAGCTTGCGAAAATTGTTTGTCCACATAAAAGACCCTGACGATGCTGAGCGATTAATGCAACTGAAAGAAATCTGTGCCAAATTCCCCGGTACTTCAGATATCGTGCTTGTTCTTGGCACCGAAAAGAAGTCGGCAATCAGGCTGCCATTCAAAGTCGAGGACAGTGACGCGCTGATTGACCAGTTGGTGATGAAGCTCGGCGAAGACGCGGTAGTAATTAAATAGTTAGCGCATACAGTGCGATACCAGCGGCGACGCTGACGTTGAACGACTCTTTTTTGCCTTTCATCGGGATTTCAACGACGGATTCGCAGCGCTCCAGCAGGTCGGCTGGAATGCCGTCAACCTCTTCGCCGAGCACCAAAACGTACTCATCGGGCGTCTGAAAATCGCTTATTCGTATGCTGTTCGGTGATTGCTCAAGTGCCACTAGCGGTAGCGTGTTCGCGCTTAACCATGTCAACAGGTTGTCATGGTATTCAAACGGGACACTAGATTCAGCACCCAAGGCTGTCTTATGTATCTGCTTATCGATCTTCTCGGCCAAATGGGGCAAGCGAGTGTCGTGAGGAAGTGCAGGGTACGGCGTATAGCCTGTCATAACAACTTTTTTAACACCGAAACCTTCGGCCGTTCTGAAGATCGCACCGACATTATGGGTCGAGCGGATGTTATGCAGCAAAAGCGTAATCTCAGGCATCAGCACTATTATAAACGAGGCGACGAGGCGTAAGCCGAGCTTTAGTGGGTGGGAGGTCCGTTTTGAATTTATTTCAAGACGGATCGGGAGGGCTGGCCCTCCCTGGTATTGTAGTTTAAAACGCTTGCGTTTTAAGATACAATACACTCAATGGATGAAGACAAGGTACAGCAGCAGCGCCGTGAGCATGATGAAGCGGCGACAAAGCAACGCGCTGCGATTTTAGGCGTGCCCTATGTCGACACACGCCCGTTCGAACGCGACATTCCATTAGTAGATGGTTTACTAAAAATCGACGAGATGTATAACGGCCGGATCGTTCCGCTCGCGCGCGGCACCGAAGACACTCCGTACCGGTTCGGCATGACAACCCAGACCCCCCAGTCATTGGTTGATACGATGCGCCGCGAATACAACGAGCGCGGAGATAGTATACAGTTCGGCATGATCTCAGGAAGTGGTTTCAAGGCACTCATGAACCGCTACGACCCGCCAAAGCAAGTCATTTACGATGATATCGAAATCGCGAAAGAAGGCGACAGCGAGACGCTTGCTTCTGTCTCGCAGACGCTAAATTCTGTCGGCAGTGACAGAGTCTTCGATTACCTTATAGACCAAGCCGACCGTTTAGGTGCTAGCGACATTCATATCGAAAACCAACGCACGGGAATCCGAGTTCGCATGCGTGTCGACGGGGCATTGCACCAGGTAGCGGAGCTGGACAAGGACCGCTATCGTGTCATTATGGGGGCGCTTGGTTCACGGGCGAACGTCTCTGCGGCAGCTACGGCGCCGCAGTCCGGTCATATGCAAAAAGAAGTCACGACCGACTCCGGCACTCACCTGCTGAACCTTCGTGTTGAAACCATACCGACCATGTATGGGCAGGACGCCGTGCTGCGACTCTTTAATTTTGACGAATCACTGCTTCAGCTTGACCGTCTGAACATTCCGGAGCGCCAACGAAAAGAAATCGATGAGATCATTTCGCACCCTCGCGGTATGGTATTGATGGTCGGCCCGACCGGGAGTGGTAAATCAACCACGCTCTATAGCATGATCAATGCGCTCAATACGCCCGACCGTAAGATCATCACGCTAGAAGACCCAATAGAGTACGGTATTACCGGAGTTTCCCAAATTCCTATCGATACCAGCGGTGGTGCCAGCTTTGCCGACGGACTACGAAGCGTTTTGCGACTCGACCCTGACGTCGTGATGATCGGCGAGATCCGTGACGCCGATGCCGCGCGAACCGCAATCCAGGCGTCGATCACTGGCCACCTCGTGCTTTCAAGCTTTCATGCCAATTCAAGCTCGGCTGCGTTCAGCCGTATGATCGATATGATCGGGCAAAACCCGATATTCTCGAGCGCGATTCGCCTTGTCATCGCGCAGCGTCTTGTTAGAAAGCTTGCCGATAATAAACAGGAATACGATCCGGACGAAGCGATCAAGAACTGGGTTCGTGAAGTCTTAAGCGACCTTCCGGACAGCTATGAAAAACCGGATCTTGATAATTTCAAGCTATGGAAGCCAATTGAGTCTGACGATAACCCATTCGGCTACGCCGGCCGCATGGTCATCATGGAGCAACTTGTGGTGAACGAATCGATCCAAAAGTTCCTGCGTGGTGATGAAAAAGAGTTTCATACCGAAATCGTCGAAACGGCTGCCAAGAAGAACGGCATGGCGACGCTCTTACAGGTTGGCGTACTGGCCGCTCTTCGTGGCGAAACCACGCTCGACGAAATAAATCGCGTTATTTAATCACGGCGGCGATGGCCGGTACGAGCCGTTCATCGAAGACGCTCGGAATGATTTCTTCGGGCGTAGGGTTCTCGACAAGCGCGGCAATCGCTTCGGCTGCCGCGAGCTTATGCTCGTCCGTAATAGTGCGAACCTTGTTGTCTAGAGCGCCTCGGAATATGCCTGGAAACGCGATCGCGTTATTGACCTGGTTCGGAAAATCCGACCGTCCGGTCGCTATGACGGCGACACCGGCGGCTTTGGCAATGTCCGGCATGATTTCAGGTTTGGGGTTTGCCATGGCGAAGACGATGGGGTTCTTAGTCATCTTTCCTATCAGTTCTTCGTTTAGGAGGTCCGGTTGTGAAACGCCGATAAATACGTCGGCGCCGTCAAGCGCGTCAGCGAGCGAACCGTTGACCGAACCGTCGGCATGTTCGAGCAGTCGCATCTTCGCCTCATTCAAATCGGTCCGATTATGCGATATGATTCCCTTCGAGTCGACGGCCAATATTTGTCCGACACCGTATAGTTTTAATAGCTTCGTGATCGCGGTTCCGGCGGCTCCGGCACCGACCACGACGAATTTCGAATCTGCCAGTTTACGGCTGGTGACCTTGGCGGCGTTGATCAACCCAGCCAACGTTACGACCGCCGTACCGTGCTGATCATCATGAAAGACTGGAACCGGCAGTTCGGCTTTCAGGCGGTCTTCAATCTCAAAACACTGTGGCGCGGCGATATCTTCAAGGTTGATGGCACCGAAGCTTGGAGCGATGGCTTTGACTGTCGCGACGATCTCGTCCGGCGTATGCACGTCAAGAATGATCGGAATACTATCGATATCCGCGAAATGCTTAAATAACAAACTCTTTCCTTCCATGACCGGCATGCTGCCGCGCGGACCGATATTACCGAGTCCGAGCACGGCCGAACCATCCGATATGACCGCTACCAGGTTATTCGTCCAGGTGTAAACAGGTAGTTGGGACGGGTCGTCTGCAATGACGCGAGATACGGCGGCGACGCCTGGCGTGTAGTAGGCGGAAAGCTTTGTTTTGTCTAGGTCTGTGTCACGAAGTTGGGTAGTAATCTTGCCGCGATTCTTCGCGTGCAGGTCGAGGGCGAGTTTGTCATAATCCATTACCCTAGTATACCCCTTTTAAATATGTCATTTCTATGCTACAATTACTAACTAATAAGCACTATAAACTTGTAAGGTAAAGAAAAGAATGAGTTTTGCATTAATTCAGAAGGTAAATGACGCCCAAAAAAAGGCGGCTGTCGTTGACGCCCGCAGTGGTGACACCGTTCGTGTTCACCAGAAGATCAAAGAAGGTAACAAGGAACGTATCCAAGTCTTCGAAGGTGTCGTTATCCGCACCGACAACAAAGGTCAGCACACCAGCCGTATCACGGTTCGTAAGGTCGCAAGTGGTGTCGGAGTTGAAAAGAGCTTTTTGCTCCACAGCCCATTAGTTGAAAAAGTCGAAGTCGTCCGACGTTCAAAGGTTCGTCGCAAGTACCTGAGCTTCCTACGTGACCGTTCCGGTAAGAGTGCCCGCTTGACCGCAGTCAACTTTGACCGCGAAAAAATCAACGACGTTCGTGACCCACATGCCGAAGCCGAAGAAAAGCGACTGAAGGAAGAAGCTGCCAAGGCCGCGGAAGCCAAGGCTGCTGAAAAAGCCGCTGAACAGGCCGAGCTTGAAAAAAAGCAGGCCGAAGTCGAAGCCGCTCACGCCGAGAACAAATAGTCGCATTTTGCAGAACGTAACAAAGCCCCGCCTAGACGGGGCTTTGTTACTATATGAACATGAATAAGACTTTGGGTATCGATGAGGTCGGGCGCGGGCCTTGGGCCGGTCCACTAGTAGTCGGTGCCGTCTTGCTCGGGGACACGGTGATCGAAGGGCTGACCGACAGCAAGAAACTGTCAAGAACCAAACGTGAACTACTTGCGGCGCAGATAATCGAACGAGCAGCAGCGCATGGTATAGGCTGGGTCGAGCCGGCTGAAATCGATGACCTTGGCCTGTCAGAAGCTCTGAAACTTGCGACTAGGCGAGCGGTTGAACAAATTACCGTGCCGTACCACGAGATTATCATTGACGGCACGATCAACTTTCTTGCGGAAACCGGAAAAGGTCCGTACGTGACTACCATGAAAAAAGCAGACCTTTTGATCGCAAGCGTGTCGGCGGCGTCCATCATCGCTAAAGTGGCACGGGACGATTATATGGCAGAGCAGGGTGAGCTTTACCCGCAGTATGGTTTTAAGAACCACGTAGGTTACGGCACGGCAAACCACCGGAAAGCGATTGAAAAGCATGGTGTAACGCCGCTACACCGTCGCAGCTTCGCACCGATTGCCGCCATCTTGGGGGATACTCCTATGCCTAAAGTCCCCAAACAACAGAGTAATAAGCGAACGGGTGACGAAGCCGAAACAGCCGTGGCTGAGTGGCTAGGGGTGAACGGGTTTGAAATCATCCACCGTAACTGGAAGACAAAGTTCTGCGAGATAGACATCATCGCGGCCAAGCAGGGAAGATATTACTTCATAGAGGTGAAACACCGGAAACAATCCGGTCAAGGCGGGGGCGTGGCGGCCATAACACCACGGAAGCTAAGGCAAATGCGATTTGCCGCAGAATATTACCGCAAGTATGCGGGGATTCTCGATGTTGACGCGGTGCTTGCCGTCGTGACGACGCACAGTATGCCGATCACGATAGATGGTCTACTTGAAATCAGCTAGGGCAGAGATTACTTCGTCACGCTGCGATTCAATCAGTAAGACTCTTGCCTGCAGCTCGTTGATTCCCAGTTCGATGACACGGGTCAGAGCGGGTTGGTCTTTCATGGGTTCAAAGAATGATTTATATTCTTCGAGTTGTTCTTTCGTCTGCAAAAAGCTCGCGGAATAGCGGGCGAAATCATCGTAACTCTTATCTCCGCCAAAGGTCCGGACGACCCACTCCCAGTTCTCCTGGAGCCATTTCCAGGCGTCGTCGCGCGCGAACCGGCTTCGGAGCAGGTTGACGTACCAGTGGGCGGCGTCCTGAGGGCGAACGACGGATGTATCGGTAATATAGCCAAGTAGTTTCTTGATTTGAACTTCATCCTCCGTCGATGTAATGGCGGCTAGTATGTCCTCACGCACCTCCGATGAGCTGGTAGCCACATATTGTTTGATCAGACGGTCGAGTTCACCCTCAGACAATCCTTGTTTCACCTTTCCTGCCATTATGACGCCGCGAAGTTCAGGATCGAGCGCTTCGGGCGTATCAACGGAGTCGAAACGGCTGACGGCTTCTTGCAGGATCGCCTCGTTTTCGCCGTAAATCTGCATACCGATGATGAGCGGTCGCAACTTAACGTCATTTTCAGGTTCACCATCTTTTTGGCTCCATCCAAGCCGATCGAACTGAGCGTTCGAAATCCTGGCGGCGAGTTTTTTAAGGTTGGCGCGAGCGGTATCATCCGTGTCGACGAACTTTTTCAGTTCGCCAAGACCGAGACTAAGTATCGTCCAGACACTCTCATGAGTTTCGGAATCCGATGCGAGAAGCAGAGGAACAAGGGACGAGTTCTTAACATGACCGGAGCGCGTAAGAAGCACTCGTTCGTTAATCAGCTGCAGGCGGTCGAGTGGTTGGTACGACTGGATACTTTGTAGCAGCGCGTCAAAATGAGTCTGGCTGTAATTGGTAATGAAATGCGACCAGTTACCGAGGTTCAGGCGAGTTCCTTCCGGGACTTCGACGGCAAGTTCCTTAGTATCCATGACGTCCGGTAGGTTCCCTTGAGGACTTGCTGCAAGCGGAATAGGCCATATCCTATCCGATTCGGCGTGCTCGCCAATGAAAAACTGTTCCTGCATAAGGCCGTCATGCGCCACGTGAACGATCGGGTAACCGGCTCGCAGTACCCACTTGTTCATGAAGTCGCGTACCGGTTTTCCGCTAGCATCCTCAAGCGCTTGCCACAGATTCTCGCCTTCGGTGTTCTTGTATGCATAGGTTGTGAAATATTGCTTCAATCCGCGCCGAAACGCGTCTTCGCCGACATACTGACGCAGCATACCGATCAAACGGCCGCCTTTGCCATAGACGATCGCGCCGTCGAACAGGCTGCTGATTTCATCCGGATGGTTGACTTCCGTCTCGACCGGCTGCACGCCGTCGATCGCATCGCGGCGCATGGCCATCAGACTCCACGACGAGGCGTAGTCCATCCAAATCCCCCAGTCTGGGTGCATGGCATGAATAGGCAGATTTTCAATGAAGTTCGCGAAACTCTCGTTGAGCCACAGGTTGTTCCACCATTTCATGGTCACGAGATTACCGAACCACTGGTGTGAAAGTTCATGGCCGACGACCATTGCGACGTAGTGCTTGCTGTCAACTGTGGCGGTGGCGGGGTCGGCCAAGAGAGCGATTTCGCGGTAGGTAATCAATCCCCAGTTTTCCATGGCGCCCGATGTAAAGTCAGGGAGGGCAACGTGATCCGACTTAGGAAGCGGGTATTCGACGCCGAAATAATCTTCAAAGTAATCAATCGTCTTTGCGGCAAAATCCAATGCGAAATCCAAGCTTTCCGGTTTTTGTGCAGATGTCGCCCATACGTTCACATCGATACCCCGGTTGGTTTTCGTCGAACGTTTGTGGAGGTCTCCGTACACCCAGGCAAGCAGGTAGCTGCTCATACGCGGGGTGGTCTCGAAGGTCGTAACTAATCGAGAGTTTTCATTCTTTTGGCTTTTGACCGGCATGTTTCCAAGCACCTCGACACCCGACTCGGTAGTAAGCGTGACATCAAACGTAGCTTTTGCCTCTGGCTCATCCAGGCAAGGGAATACTTCGCGAGCGTGATGGCTTTCGAACTGCGTCGCGATGAGCTCCTTTTTTTCACCGTCTTTCGTGAAATAGCACGGATACATGCCATGCATCTGGTCGGTTATTGTGCCGCTGAACGCGAACGTTACCGAATAATCGCTACCTGATTTCATATTTGCCTGAATTTCGACTTCATCATTTTCGCCTGACGAATACTCCGAACTGCTGCCATTGACATGGCAGGTGTCAATGACGAGCTCCTTAGCATGAACATACAGCGGGCCGTCTTTCACAGCCTTGCCGCGCATAGTGACGATTCCATTGAACGTCCGGCCAGGCCGGTCGATATCCAGTGAGAGTTCATAGTGTTCGGGTGCGAAATGGTCTGTCAGTCGTCGGGTAGTCATGATTCAATTATACTCTATAGATATGACGAACTACCGAGCGCGCCGGACCATGTTAGTGGTGGTTCTATTGCTTCTTTTAGGAGTTCCGCTTTCTGGTGCGGTGTTCGACTTTCCAACGCTCGAAGAGGTCGTCGGATACAAAACAGCACCGGTGACAGGTGACCTAGCCTCTCTTCCCGTTAAAGGACGCGCGCCGAAAACGGGCTACAGCCGGGCGCAGTTCGGCGAAGGGTGGGGTACATCGCTCGGCTGTGACACGAGAAATGTCATACTCGGTCGGGATTTGAAGGAAGTTATGCGCGATCAAAGTTGTCGCGTCGTAAGTGGTGTACTAAACGACCCGTATACGGGGAAACAAATTCGTTTTACGCGGGGTGAAACGACAAGCGACGATGTACAGATAGACCACGTCGTGGCGCTTTCCAACGCGTGGCAGACCGGCGCCCAGCAATTGCCGTACGAAAAACGAATCGCTTTCGCCAACGACCCCCTCAACCTATTAGCGGTTGAGGGCAAGGCCAATGAAAACAAGTCCGACGGCGATGCGGCCACATGGCTACCACCGAATAAACCGTTCCGCTGCCAATACGTCAACCGTCAGATTGCGGTCAAGCTTAAGTATGGCTTATGGGTAACGGCCGCGGAGCAAGCGGCTATGGCTACGGTTTTACAAAAATGCTAATGGCAGACCAGGCCGATATTCAATACCGTCGCCAAACACATCGGGCTGCTATCGGACGGTTTAGAAGTGGCCTTACCGTCCTCTGTACCAGTTTGTGTTTGAGAGCCTGTACTGCTGGACTGAACCGACGTTTGAGTAGCCGTCTGACCGGAGGTTGTCCCTGTTGAGGATGAGGCTACTTGGCCTGTTGAGGTATTCGATACGGAGCGATTAGGCGTTGATACGCTCGTACTTGATTCAGCTTTTGCACCAGTTTCACCTTTGGAGTTTCCAGATTCTGATGATGCTTCAGACAAACTGGCGTTGATTGGAATGAGCGAAGATGCCCTACCGTCCGATCCTGATAGTACCGACTGCTGCGAGGTCGTGTCGGGCGGGTTGACCGCCCGTATGACGCCGACCGTCATGACAAAGCCGGTAAGCACCGACATGGTACTTAAAAACAACTTGTTTTTATAGATGGGTACGCGTTCAATCGCTAACATTACTTCTCCTCCTCATCTGTGATTGATTATCCCAATCGGTGACTAATTTTTCTGTAAGAATATTCACACGCTTGCAAGCTGTCGGGGGAAGCGTTATAATAATTGCAGTACATTCCGGCCGGCAGGTCGGAATTTTTAGTACAAAGAATCGAAAGGAAATACATGGAAGATCTAAACATAAAGCAGCTGACGCTGGCAGTACGGACCATCGCCGAAGAAAAGAACCTGCCGGAAGAAGTCGTCATGGATGTAATCGAGCAGGCGATCGCCGCTGCTTGGCGCCGTGATAACGGTGAACGTGACCAGGATGTCCGGGCTGAGCTGAATGTCAACGATGGTACCGCAAAGGTATTCGTGCGCTGGACGGTCGTTGAAACGGTCGAGAACCCGGCAGCCGAACTGACCGTCGAAGAAGCACAGGAAAAGAAAAAAGGTGCGAAAGAAGGTGACGTCATCGAGGAAAAGCATGAGGTCACAGCGTTTGGTCGCGTTGCCGCGCAGACCGCCAAGCAGGTTGTGTTGCAGCGACTGCGTGAAGCCGAACGAGAAGTCGTACTTGAAGAATACGAAGATAAGATCGGGACCATCGTTACCGGTGTCGTCCAGCGTGTCGAGCCGCGCGTTGTACGTGTGGAACTGGGTAAAGCGGTCGGTATTATTCCGCAGAGCGAACAGATTCAAGGCGAATTTTACAGCATCGGTTCACGTATAAAGGTATTTATCAAGGATATCGAGCGTGACAACCGTGGTCCGCAGCTTATTTTGTCACGAGCGAACGAAGCATTCGTCGACTTTTTGTTCCGACAGGAAGTGCCGGAAATGGAAAGCGGCGCGGTAGAAATTAAAGCCATCGCACGTGAAGCTGGTCGACGAACAAAACTCGCGGTCTACTCAAGCGTGCCAGGTGTCGATCCGGTCGGAACGTTCGTCGGTGGCCATGGAACACGTGTCCAGGCGGTCATGAACGAAGTGGGTGACCAGGAAAAAATCGACATCATTCCGTACAGTGATGACCCTGAAACATTCATCCGAAGCGCCCTCGGGCCGGCGGAAGTCGCGAAGGTAGAGATTGATAAAGAGGCCAAGCGAGCCAAGGTATTCGTAGCCGAAGATCAGCAGTCAATCGCTATCGGCCGCGCAGGACAGAACGTGCGTCTGGCTAGCAAACTGACCGGGTACGAACTTGATATTGAAACAGCCACCAAGAAATCGGAAACAAAAGCGCCGAAGAAGAATATCGAGGACAGCTTACTCGACGCATTGAACGAGTCAGCCGAATAATAGGTTCACGAACTGAATTAGCACTCACATTGATTGAGTGCTAATTTTTATGTATACTAAGTATAGTAATGCGTTAGGTCAAAGATTGAATACCGCTTGCGCATACTGATCAGGAGGACGATAATAAGTATTATGGCAGATGACTTCGCAGAATTTGTGTCACGGCTAACCGACAATGCCAAAACGAGCTTGCAGCATGCCAACGCTATCGCGCGCGGGTATGGAAGCGCTTATATTGGCACCGAACACTTACTGCTCGGAGTATTAGCACAAGGATCGAGTGTCGGCGCGAAAATGCTCGCGGACGCGCATGTCACGTTGGAACGCGCCGAATTGGCGCTAAACCTAAGCCCACGCAATATCGTTATCAGTACGGGCGCGTTATCGTTGAGTGAGACCGCGAAACTGACACTTAAGATGGGCTGGGAAATCGCGCAGGAATTCCACCAGGATCACCTCGGCACCGAACATATCCTGTATAGCATTTTGAACCAAAAGAGCGCACGAGCGTCAACGCTCCTTCGGGAAATGAACGTTGATATTTCAGAACTTCGCGCTGAACTCGAAGATTTCTTTGACCGTCAGCACAATGCCTTTCACGATGGTGAATCTACCGTCATCGACGCTCCTAAACGCACAAAACGGGGAGGCGCGCTTGAAACGTTCGGAACCGACCTGACGGCACGTGCAAGGGAAGGAAAACTTGACCCCGTTATTGGTCGGGACGTCCAGACCGAGCGGCTTATCACTGTCCTGAGCCGTCGCACCAAGAACAACCCTGTCCTGATTGGTGAGCCAGGGGTTGGTAAAACTGCTATCGTTGAAGGGTTGGCGCAGCGAATTGCCCGCGAAGACGTGCCTGACCACCTGCTCGACCAACGAGTCATTCAACTTGACTTGGCGGGTATGATCGCTGGTACGAAATATCGCGGCGAGTTTGAAGAACGCCTGAAAAAAGTCATTTCAGAACTGACAGAATCCAACAATACCATCGTTTTTATCGATGAACTCCATCTTCTCGTGGGTGCGGGAGCGGCCGAAGGGGCTCTAGACGCGGCCAACATGCTAAAGCCCGCCTTGGCCCGCGGCGAACTTCATATGATCGGCGCCACGACCGTTGACGAATATCGCAAGCACATCGAAAAAGATAGCGCGCTGGAGCGTCGGTTCCAGGCGATCATGGTACCTGAGCCATCTCTCAAAGATACCATCGCGATCGTGAAGGGCCTAAAAAGCTATTACGAACGCCACCATGGCGTTACGATCAGTGACGAAGTGATTGAAACGACCGTCTATCTTGCCGACCGTTACGTGTCTGAACGCTACATGCCGGATAAGGCGATAGACGTCATTGATGAGGCAGCGGCGTTGACTCGAGTCGAGCGATCGGGTCGTCCGAGCAAACGTCGTGACTACATGCGTCAACTGAAAAATCTGAATGAAAAGATGGACGAAGCGGTCGCAGCTGAAGATTACGAGCGAGCGGCACTTTATAAGACCCGTTCCGTTCAGATTAATGAAAAATTAGAGGAACTGAAAGAAAAGTGCGAAAACAAGACACCCGTCACGCTTACTGAAGACCATGTCGCGCAGGCTGTATCGGTCATGACCGGCGTGCCGGTCAAACGGCTTCAGAAGTCTGAAGCCACGGTGCTGCGTTCCCTCGAAAAACACCTGGCGAAATATATCGTCGGCCAAGAAGAAGCTGTTGAAAAGGTCGCAAGAGCCGTACGACGCTCGCGGAGCGGGGTCGCCAGTTCAAAGCGCCCGATCGGTTCGTTCGTATTCATGGGGCCGACCGGAGTCGGAAAAACGGAACTAGCCCGTGTGCTTGCCCGTGAGGTGTTCGGGAGTGACGATGCGCTCATAAAGATAGATATGAGCGAATTCGGTGAACGCCACAATACATCGCGTTTGCTCGGGGCACCGGCCGGTTATATCGGGTATGACGATGACGGGCAATTGACGGACAAGATTCGCCGGCAGCCATACAGCGTCGTGCTGTTCGATGAAATAGAAAAGGCCCACCCGGACGTATTCCAGCTGCTCTTGCAGCTGCTCGAAGACGGAGCTTTGACGGATGCCAAGGGTCGCAAAGTCGACTTTTCGAACACCATCGTCATACTTACGAGCAATGTCGGTGCCGAGGCAATGCAGAAAGAAGCTTCTCTCGGTTTCCATGCTACCAGCCGTAAGGCGGTAAGCGCGATGGAAGAAGAGCACGCCGCCAATGCCGAACTCGCCGAATCAAGTCTGAAAAAAATCATGCGTCCGGAACTTATCAACCGGTTTGACGCGCTGGTCACATTCCGTGCCCTCACCCGACAAGAGGTCGGCAAGATATTTAACCTACTTATAGGCGAACTCGACGAGCGGCTGAGTTCAAAAGGTATCCATCTTGTGGTAACACCAGCTGCGAAACGGTTGATTATTGAGAAGGGCTACGACGAGAAATATGGTGCTCGGCCACTCAGACGAGCTATTCAGGATGAACTGGAGCATGCGATTGCCGACGGTATCTTATCGGGCGAGTATGAGAAGGGGACGGTTTTGACCGCAACCGCCGATAAAGGTAAAATAGCGGTACATGTCACAAGCGAAGAGTAGGCGGACATCATGGGTGGGCTGGATCGTTTCGATCCTCCTTGTCGCAGGCTCGATATGGCTTTGGTTTGAACGCCAGTATGTCGTCGACGCCATCCAGTACAACCAATATACTCCGACTGTAACCGTCAAAGAGGTGGCGAACCAGGCGGGGCTGACCGATGACGCCAGGTTCACCTTCTATGCGACGCGGCCATCGGTTGAGTCTCGAGACGACTTTAATCAGCATTGCCAAAGAAAAGAAGCTGACAGCCCTATCCTCGGGTGTTATGTGTTAAGTCGAATATACATATACAATGTTACAGATGAAAGGCTATCAGGCACCAAAGCCGTCACTGCGGCACATGAGCTGCTACATGCTAAATATGATCGACTGCCGGATTCTGAGAAGAAACGATTGCAGCCCCTACTCCAGGCCGCGTATAAACGAGTAACGAATAGCGAGCTTGAAGCACGTATGAAATACTATGAAAAAACTGAGCCAGGTGAAGCATTTAATGAGCTACATTCCATACTTGGAACAGAATACCTTTCATTAGGTCCAGAGCTAGAAGACTACTACAAGCATTATTTTAAAGACAGGTCTGCGTTAGTAGCTTTACATCAAAAAGTTGCACAAACATTCTTGAAGCTTCATGAGGAAGCAGATTCACTTGCAAATGAAATTGAAAAATTAGCTCACTCAATCAATAGCAAGAAGGCTCAATATGATGTTGAAGTTGCCGGTTTCAATCAAAGTGTTGAATATTTTAATACCCATGCACAAGAATTCACTACGCAGCAGGATTTTCAAGCAGCACGGCAAAGACTAATAAATAAAAGTAAAGAGCTCGGTGACTTTAGACAAAGTATTCTTGCAGACATAGCAAAGTATAAAACCTTATTAGCAAAGTTAGACGCAATTAATGCAGAGGCAGCTTCGCTTAACGCCAGTCTTGATAGCACCTTGTCGGACGTTCCTAAGATATAATAAGGTGATGGCAAAGGCAAAAACACGGTTCGTATGCGGCAACTGCGGCGCAAACTATACGAAATGGACGGGACGATGCGAAAACTGTGGAGCATGGAATACTCTCACGGAAGAAGCGATTGATGCCGGCGCTTCTGTCGTGGCGAAGGGCACTGTATCGGGTACCGTTTTAAAACCTCAGTCTATCGGGTCCATTGAAGTGTCAGAGCTTGAAGCACGTCTTGATACGGGCTTCAGCGAGCTCAATGATGTGCTTGGCGGAGGTATATTGCCTGGAGGAGTCATGCTCGTAGCCGGACAACCTGGAATCGGGAAAAGCACGCTGCTGCTTCAGGTTGCCGCAAGCGTCGCGATGGACAGGCCGGTACTGTACGTCAGCGGCGAAGAAAGTGCTCATCAGGTACGTCTGCGTGCGGAACGCCTTGGCGCGACCGCGAACGAACATCTGGATTTTGTCGCCAGCACCAGCGCAGATGATATCGGGGCGACCATCCGTGCGGGTAGCCATAAACTGATTATTATCGACTCTATCCAGACGCTTAGCTTGGGCGATATTACGAGCGCTCCGGGCACTGTCAGTCAAATCACGAATTCATCGAACGTCATCATACGGGCAGCCAAGGCATCGGGCGCCGCAGTTATATTGGTCGGGCATGTCACGAAAGAAGGCAGCATCGCCGGTCCGAAGGTGCTTGAACACTTGGTCGACGTCGTACTGCAATTCGAGGGTGATCGCTATGGCGGATTCAAGATCGTTCGCGCCGTTAAAAATCGTTACGGCTCAACGTCGGAAACGGCTTTATTCGAAATGGAAGAGGAAGGCCTGAAGGTCGTAAAGAATCCCTCGGCAGCTCTTTTGGCTGAACGTCAGAACGCCGACGGATCGGTGGTCTTAGCGACCATGGAAGGGACACGGCCGCTCCTCGTTGAGATTCAGGCTCTTGTGAATCCCACTAGTTTCGGGTATCCTAAACGGACTGCCAGCGGGTTTGACCTAAATAGGCTCAACCTCTTGATCGCGGTTCTCGAGCGACGTACGAAACTGAACTTATCAGATAAAGATATCTACATTAATGTCGTCGGCGGTTTGAAGATCGTTGATCCCGCGGCGGATCTGGCGGTGTGTATGGCGATCGCAAGCGCGGCTGCTGAGCGCCGGCTTGACGATTCGGTGGTCGTATTCGGGGAAGTTGGCCTGGGAGGTGAAATCCGTTCCGCGCGTCAACCTGAACGACGGGTGGCCGAAGCGAAAAAACTGGGCTTCACGCATTCGATCGGTCCAAAAAGCACGAAAAAGACGGTAACGACACCCGTCACGACGCTCCGTCAGGCGCTCATTGACTATCTAAAATAAAGGAACCACACATGGTATTACTAACAATCATCATTCTTATCGTGCTTGCTGAAACAAGCTACCTTACGTATCGCGCAGTTAAAACGTCCGAACCCCGCATATCTGGACGAGCGCCTTTATTCATCGATACTTCGGCACTCATGGACGGCCGTATCGTAACGGCCGCGCAAACGGGATTTTTACCAACGCCGATTGCTATTCCAAATAGCGTTATCAATGAATTACAATTACTTGCCGACCAGGCAGACGCTGAAAAACGTTCACGCGCCCGCCGCGGACTGGATGCGGTCAAGGAATTACAGGAAATAGATTGGCTTGAGGTGAAGTTAATAAAAGACGGTCCAACCGGTAATGGCGGCGTCGACACGCGGCTGATTGAACTTGCGAAAAAGCACCACGGAACGATCTGTACGATCGATTTTAATCTTAATAAGGTTGCTTCCGTGCAGGGCATACGAGTTCTGAATATCAACGAACTTGCCGGCAGCATCCGCATGGCGTTTTTACCGGGCGAGACAATAAGCCTACCGCTGACGCAGAAAGGTCAGAACTCAACCCAGGCGGTCGGGTATCTCGCCGATGGAACTATGGTTGTCGTTGAAAAAGCGGCGAGTTCAATAGGGAAAACGGTTGAAATCGAGTTTATCCGTAGCCTACAGACCGCGGCCGGAAGAATGATGTTTGCTCGCCTTAAGGCGCAGCCGAAGGCCGAGCAAACACGCGGGGCGTCCAAAGGACGCAGCCGTATGTTTGATGAGAATGAGCAACATACATCGAAGCCCAAAGGAGAAGCAAAAGTCGAATCCGAGCGGGCAAAAGCTGCAAAGCCTCAGGCGAGCCGCCGCACTTCACGGCGCACAAAAGAAGATAGCTTGATTGAACTAGTCAATAATCAGGACTAGTTCGCATACCGGAACGATCGCCAAATGCGACGTTCGGTGCGAGGATCACTGCTTGTGCGTGCACTGGTACCAGTGGCGCAGTTGCCTGAACCGGAATATGCCTGAGAGGCGGAGTCGGTGTAATAGCCGGAGTCGGTCAACGTGGCGACAACTGTAGCGGCGCCTGCAAAATTGTAGTTCGTCGTATACGTGCCGCTATCGGTGACGTTGATTGACGCTACGTTAGCTCCGTTCACACTGACATCTAACGTTTGCAAAGGATTCGTCCCCTTGGTGACCATAATTGAAATATCATTGCCATTAATACAAATACCGCTGATATCGGGTGCTACGTCGCCACACTTATGGAAGTCATCGCTTTTCGATGCGTCATACCCGTCGGGCGCAAGATATACAGCGCTTTTGGTCGTCGGATCAATAGATTTCGTTACGGCTAGTTCGATCTTTGCGGCATCAGGAGTACAGTCAGAGGCTTTCTTCTTTGATACCTTGTCGAAGACAAGCTTAACACCGGCTTCTGACTTTTTGTTATACCATGACGGGTATACTTCCTTGCCTATAACTTGAATACCTTTCGGCGCAGTAAACCAGTCACCTGGCTTGGCCTTGCCTTCTTTTTCGTACAGCAGTGTAGCGAAGGCCATGACCGGATCCAGTACACGTGCAGGAATCGACGAGTTGCCGTTCACAAGTGGCGTTGTATCTGGGTTACCGAGCCAAACGGAACCCGAAAGTGAAGGTGTGTAGCCGACGGTCCAAATGTCTTTTGGCTGCCGGTTCTTGTCACTGGTACCGGTCTTCAGAGCAAATTTTATTTTGGCGGCGTCGAGTGTCGGGGTAATGGTGCGTCCAAATAAGCCTCTTCGTGCGTTCGAATCACCTAAGATATCTGTCACTACATAAGCTGATTGTGGGTCGATAACCTTTTTCGACTCAGCCTTGTACTCTTCAAGCACTTCGCCGCTGCTATTGGTAACCTTAAGTACGGTACTAGTAGGCATGTAGACGCCACCGCGCGCTAAGCTTGCTATTGCATTCGTGTGGTCAATCATACGCGTACCGCAGCCTCCGATCGCCGATGACAGCCCGGCTTCTTTTTCGGCACCCTGGGTACAGTAATACTTGTTTCCAAGGGCACGGATTGCCTTTAGGGTCGGGTCGACACCTGACACCTGCATGGCCTTGATTGCAGGGATATTGCGTGACAAAGCGAGTGCATTTCTAAGCGTGATATTACCTTTGTATTTCCCATCGGCATTCTGTGGCTTGTAGCCGGCGATATTTATAGGATTATCGGCAAGGACTGATCCGCTTCCGAAATTCTGGGCAGTTGCTCCCTTGTTCTCGAACAGCTCCGCGTAGACGAGTGGCTTTACCGATGAGCCTGGCTGAATGAATGCCGCTGCCGCGTTGTCCTGCCCGAAGCCAGGGTAATTGAAGTCCCGACTACCGATCATGGCGACTATTTGGCCGGTTTTAACGTCTTCGACCGTACCGGCACCGTTCGAAAAACCTGCGAACTTAGGGAAGTATGAGTTGAACATGTCGTCCATCTCGGCCTGCAACTTGTCTTGGATTCGAACATCCAACGTTGTTTTGACGATTAAGCCACCCCGGCCGACTGTTGCCTTGCCAAGCTTCTGTTCGAGTTCGCTGCGGACCATCTGAACGAAATGCGGCGCCTTGATGTTTTTGTACTGGTCCGATTCCGGTTTGATAGTGTCGAGAATGGCAACCTTTTTAGCTTCGTCCGCCTGGTCTTTGGTTACATAACCTTGTCCGACCATATTGTCGAGCACACGGTGCTGCCTAGCTATAAGCGCTTCATGACCGGCGTCATTATATGGGTCTAACAGTCCAGGCTGATTTGGAATCGCTGCAAGAAGTGCAGATTGTGCCAGCGTAAGGTTTTTGGCCGTCGTGCCAAAGTACGTCTGCGCGGCCGACTCAACGCCATTCCGCCGTCCGCCGTACGGAGACTCGTTCAGGTACAGGTCAAGAATTTGCTCCTTGTTATACATACGCTCTACCTCGATGGCCAGAATGACTTCTTTGATCTTCCGGGGAATCCCACTCAGTCCGCGGTTGCTGGCTTCGTCGGCAAAGAATACCTGTTTTACTAATTGCTGCGTCAGGGTCGAGCCACCCTGAGTACCACTGTCACCCTGGGTGTTATTGATTGCCGCGCGAATCAGTCCGGTCGGGCTAATACCTTTGTGACTGTAAAATTCCTTGTCTTCAATGGCGATGGTCGCCTGTTTCATGGTTTTCGAGATTTCGCTGCCCTTGACTACCAGTTTGTAGTTGCCGTCACCTTTGTCTTCCCAAAGCAAATTGTCATTACGATCGTAATAACGGGTCACGGTGGTCTGGACACGCTTGGCGAGTTCGGATGGTCGAATTTGGTCAATATCCTTACGGAAGTAAGCAAACAGTCCGCCGGCAAGTATTACTACCAATAAGGCACTCACGCCAACAATCTTGAGTGCCATGAAGGCACCTTGGCGGCTAAACCAGTATTTGGCGACGCGCTTTGGGTGCATACGATAAAGTAGTCGCTTTACGGGGTGCTTCGGTAATGTCGCAAGATACTCCGCTTTACGGCGGGCGAGACGATCCTTTTTCGTTCTGCGGGCATGCGAAAGGTTGGCGTATACGTTCAACCTACGGTTTGATTTTTTTACCATTATGTCAGTCTTCTCTCTCACACACGTTATGCGCCCATTATAGCACTAATGTTTGTCGCCCTAGACCTATTTTAGGTATACTTAACCCATATGGATTTATCTCAAGAACTGACGTGGCGTGGATTCGTCAACCAGACGACATTCAGCACCCTGACTGACATTAACGAACCACGGACGTTCTATTGGGGAGTCGACCCCTCCGCCGACAGTATGACAGTTGGAAACTTAGCCGCCGCTATGCTTGTTCGCCACTTTATTGACCATGGCCACAAAGCTATTCTGCTTGTCGGCGGTGCCACCGGCATGATTGGTGACCCGGACGGCAAGAAGCAAGAGCGTGAACTTCAGTCAGTAGAAACGATCGCACAGAACAAAGCGGCACTAGCCAAGCAATACGAAACCATTTTTGCTGGCAAATCATTCGAAATCGTCGACAACTATGACTGGTTCAAAACAATCAACTACCTGGATTTCCTCCGCGACGTAGGCAAGCATGCCTCTATGACGCAGATGCTTGACCGCGACTTTATCAAAAGCCGCATTGGCGAAGGTGGCGAAGGTATTAGCTACGCCGAATTCAGCTACTCGCTCATTCAAGGCTATGATTTTTTGCATCTATTCCGCGAAAAAGGAGTCACTTTGCAGCTTGCCGGTGCCGACCAATGGGGAAATTCCATCACCGGCGTGCAGCTTATCCGGCGCCTGGAATCAAAAGAAGCACACGTCTTTACGACACCATTGGTGGTCAACAAGGCGACTGGTGTCAAATTCGGTAAGTCCGAAGCCGGCGCGGTATGGCTCGATCCTCAAAAGACCAGTCCGTACAAGTTTTACCAGTTCTGGTTGAATGCCGACGATGAAACGGCCGAAGATCTGATAAAGGTTTACACGCTGCTTGGTCATGAGGAAGTCGAAGCGCTCATTGGTGCTCACCGCGAGAATCCTGCCGCTCGTGACCTGCAAGCTCGTCTGGCGCACGAAGTCACGGCCCTCATACACGGTGACGACCGGACGCGCTCGGTCGAAAATGTCACCAAAGTCATATTCGGCGGTGCTCCTGTTCGGGAATTGAATGAGACCGAGCTTAACGACTTAGCGGCGGAAATCCCGACTATCGACTCGGGCGATTTGGTTGAGATTCTCGTGAAGAGCGGACACGCCGCAAGTAACGGTGATGCCCGACGTCTTATCGACGGCGGGGCGATCAGCGTCAACGGCGAAAAAGTCGGCTCCACCATGAAAGTTCGCGGGCCAGCCCTTGTCAAAAAAGGCAAGAACGGCTTTATACTCGTCCGATAAGTTTGTATAATATAGTTTCTGACATACGGAGGGAAATAACATGGAAAACGTCCGCGAACACGTTTCTGAAACTGCGGCTCAAAATATCGAACGATGGTTGAACGAGCCGAAATACGAGGCCTATAAAGCTGAACTTGAGGCGATGATCACGGCAGAAAAATGGCAGGCATTGGAAGATGCGTTTTTTAAGGAAATTGAATTTGGTACTGGTGGTCGCAGAGGAATCGTGGGACTTGGGTCAAACCGAATCAATCAGGTTACGATTGGCGAGTCGACCCAGGCGCTATGTGAGTACGCAAAATCTGTCGATCCGGACGCGCCGAACAATGGCATAGTCATCGCCTGTGACACGCGGTTAAGCTCCGAAGAGCTAAGCAGATATGTGGCCCGTGTGGCCGCAGCAAATGGATTTAAGGTATTTATTTTCGAAAGTTTCCGTTCTACCCCTGAACTTAGTTTCGCCGTTCGCTATCTTAAATGCGCGGTCGGCGTCGTTATTACAGCGAGCCATAACGCCCCAGAATATAACGGCTTTAAGGCGTACTGGTCAGACGGCGCGCAACTCGTACCTCCACATGACAAGGGCGTGCTAACTGTCGCCGATACGATTCAAACCATCAAGGCTCTCAATGATTATGAGAAAGCTGTCACTGATGGACAGATAACTGAAATCGGCGCCGACGTTGACGAAGCTTACCAGCAAGCGGTTCTGAATGAACGTATGGACAATCTTACGAATCTCAAAATTGCCTACTCGCCGCTTCACGGCGCCGGACAACGTAATGCGCTACCGGTACTTCAGCGGGTTGGTTTCGAAGTCCTCACAGTAAAGGAGCAGATGCTTCCGGATGGTAATTTTCCGACCATGGAAGACGGCCGCGCCAACCCGGAAAAGAAGCCGGCGAACGACCGGGTCGTGGCCTTAATGCTCGCCGAAGAAGCCGATATCGCGGTAAGTAACGACCCGGACGCCGATCGTCTGGGAGTAATGGTAAGGCATAACGACGACGTCGTTTATTTGAGTGGTAATCAAACGGCGGCACTCACGACAGAGTACGTGCTTCAAAAATTGAAAGAACGCGGAGAGATTACTGACAAGCACTACATTGCTAAAACTATCGTTACTACCGATTTGCTCGAGGCGATCGCGACATCCTACGATGTCCGCACAATCGGCAACCTGCACGTCGGATTCAAATGGATCTGTGAGGTCATAAACAAGCAAGAAGCACACGGTGGCGTATTCGTTACCGGAAGCGAAGAAAGCTTCGGGCTTATGAAAGGTAGCTACACGCGTGATAAAGACGGCGCGGTCTCTTTGCTTATCGCGGAATATGCGGCCGAGTTGAAGCAGCAAGGTAAGACACTGTATGACGCCCTGCTCAACCTGTATGTACGGCACGGCTTGTATGTCGAATGTCTGACCACTGCGACATGTGAAGGTTCTCAAGGGTTCATTGAGATGCAGAACATCATGAAAAGCCTGCGTGAATCACCTATCGAAAAGGTCGAAGGTCACGAAGTTACCGCCATGCTTGACTACCAAACCTTACAACGCACAGAACTTACCGATGGATCGACCACACAGATCGACATGATACCGAGTAATGTATTGGTATATGAGTTCGGCGATCGTCGCCGTCGCGTAACGATTCGTCCAAGTGGTACGGAGCCAATCATTAAATTCTATGTCCAGTGGCATGATGATAGCGATACGTCCGAGCTCGCCTACGAAAAGTTGCAGCACTTCGTCGACGGCATGACCAGGACGCTAGAAGGCTTGGCTTTAGAGCGAGTATGAACCTCGCCACCTCGCTCAGTTCAGTCAAAGGCGTCGGTCCGAAAACGGCCGAACAGCTGGAGTTGAGCGGGCTTCATACTGTCGAGGACCTGATTTATTTCTTGCCGCGCAAACACGAGGATTTCTCCGAAGTCATGAACATCACCGATTTAAAGCCCGGTAAGCGAACGATTAAGGCACGCTGCGAATCGATTAGTACGCGTACAGTTCGCCGAGGCATGCGTGTGACGACAGCAACGCTCGCTGACGCCACGGGCAAGGTACAGGCGGTGTGGTTTAACCAGGCTTATCGAGCGACGCAGTTAAGAGATTCTACCCAAGAATTCTTTTTTTCAGGCGAATTCGAATTCAACTATAACAAGTATCAACTGACGAATCCGAGCACCGAAAAAGTAAGTGATCTTCCGGTTCAGACCGACAGGTTACTGCCCGTGTATCGAGCGGTCAAAGGTTTAAAAAGCCAAGTGGTGAGAAAAATTTTAAACGAACTTCGCCCGCTCATGACCATGCTGCCCGAAACGCTGCCGGAATCGGTGATAAAAACGAACAAGCTCGTTTCGGTATCCGATGCGCTACTCGGTGTGCACTTCCCAAAAACGTCACAAGATGTCGAACGAGCACGCGAACGCCTAGCGTTCGAAGAACTATTCGAATTGATGCTCGCGTCCCAGCTGAACAAACAGGCAAACGCTAAGCTAGAAAGTTGGCCTATCAAGTTCGAGCCGCCTGTCGTCAAACGGTTTGTCGATTCTCTTCCGTTCACGCTTACGCCGGCGCAAAAGCAGGCGGCCTGGGAAATCTTACAAGACCTTGAGCGCGAACACCCGATGAACCGGCTGCTGCAAGGCGACGTTGGCGCCGGGAAGACCGTCGTAGCGTCAATCGCGGCTATACAAGCTGTCAGCGCAGGTTATCAGGTAGCACTACTAGCACCGACAGAAATCTTAGCGTCACAGCACGCGAGAACAATCGCCGATCTTGTAAAAAACGATAATATTACCGTCGGGTTCCTTAGCGGGAGTGTAACGTCAAAACAGCGCCAGCCGTTACTCGAGGGTTTAAAAAATGGGCAGGTTGACATTATTATCGGCACGCATGCATTGCTGGAGCCGGCAATCCAGTTCAAGCGTCTCGGGCTTGTCATCATCGACGAGCAGCACCGCTTTGGGGTAAATCAACGCCAAAAACTCCTTGAAAAATCCGGCCGCATGCCGCACCTGCTTACCATGACGGCGACGCCGATTCCACGCAGTCTTGCCCTCACGGTGTACGGTGAACTCGAAGTTTCAATCATTAATCAAAAACCGGCTGAACGTAAACCGATAATCACGAAAACCATATCACCGGTAAGTCGTAAGGAGCTTTATGCATCGGTTGACAAAGAGCTAGCCGCTGGTCGCCAGGCGTATGTCGTATGCCGACTGATCGACGACAATCCGGCGAACGAAGCAAAAAGTGTCGAGATGGAATATAAGAAGCTGCAGAACTCCGTTTTTGGTCACAGGCGAATAGGCTTACTTCACGGCAAAATGAAACCGACCGAAAAAGATGCGGTCATGCGACGCTTTTTGGAGCACAAACTGGACATTTTAGTTAGTACAACGGTCGTGGAGGTAGGTGTCGACGTGCCGAACGCGACTGTCATGCTTATCGAAGACGCCGAACAGTACGGCCTTAGTCAGTTGCACCAGCTGCGTGGCCGCGTGGGCCGGTCATCGCACCAAAGTTATTGTTACCTTATGATGTCAGACACGAGCAAGCCGTCGCAGCGTCTGCGTGAAGTCGAACGCTCGAATGATGGGTTCTACCTGGCTGAAGTGGATCTGAAGCTTCGCGGTCCGGGCGAAATATATGGCCGTGCACAGCACGGAGCGCTGAACCTACAAGTCGCGTCACTCGCCGACACGAAGCTCATCGCACGTGTTCAAAAAGCGGCCAAAGACTTCGCGCGAACGGAGAATGACTTGCTACAATACAAGCAGTTATCAGCGCACGTCGAAAAATACCAGCGCTTAACGACGTTAAATTAATTATGATGCCAACCAGGGAAAAGAGCAGCCAGACCAGCCGAATTTACTTCGGCTGCCTGCGCGATGAGAAAAACCGTAGGTTTGTCTTATTAAGCGAAGCAGAGCGGAGCGAATAGTATGTACGCATTCGGACCAATTCCGCGCCAAAAACGTACCGGTAGGATTATCGGGACGCATCAAAAAATCGACCGTGTCGCGCGACGCCACTTGTCGCGTCATATTACGAGCCTTCCGTTTCCAGCAATCTCCGAAATATTGCATTTCGAAGGGTCACGCGGACCTGACGGCGTCAAGCTCAAAAGCCCCGGCCGGGATGAACCGCGCCACTTCATCGACCCAAAAGCGATAACGGCAGATGACCAGTTGCTTCAAACGATCAACGATCACAGTCTCAACCTGACCTCGGCACTCAAATCGTCTGACATGACTCGTGCCGCGTTCGAAGCCGCGTGGCTCGCGCATGCTGTCACCGACGGCCTGACGCCAGCCCATCATGACCCCTTCGATGAACAGGTCAAAATGTTACGTAACGATGACACGGAGCCGGTGAATGTACGTAGCAAGGTAATCATGGCAGGGAACGGTTCGCGCCGGCAGTTCATTCGGAATAACTGGCATTATTGGGGCGCGAAGGGAATTATGACAACTCACACTTTGTTCGAGGCGGGTGTTGCGACGACGGCCAAGCCATTGGCGTTCAAGAATGCCGCCGCCGACACGGAAGACCTAACAGAACTTCAAGAACGTGGATTTCGGGCGATTTATATCGATATGATACGCGCCATCGACTCACTTGGTATGTACGAGCGCTTTAAGCGTGATGGCTGGACCCGCACTCTGGCGCAGCAAACCACCCGTGAGCTGATACCGACGATCATACATGCCGTTGAATTAGCCTGGATCGAGGCTTACGACCGCGCGCTTAAGGAGATGGAATGAACGTCCGTATCATTTCTGGGTTGTACGGCGGGCGGATCATCGACGCTCCCGATCGTCGGTCCACGCACGCCATGAGCGAACGGGCCAGAAACGCATTGTTCAACAGTATTGCGAGCGAACTTGAAGGCGCCCGTGTGCTGGACGCCTTTGCGGGTTCCGGAAGTCTTGGAATCGAGGCGCTGAGCCGCGGGGCTTCGTACACTGTTTTTATTGAAAAAGATCGTATTGCCGCGAAAATCATTCAAAAGAATCTTGACCTGTTAAAAATCCAAGATGGGAAGGTCATTAAAACCACGGTCTCGAATTGGCTTGAAACATCCGACGAGGAGCTGTTTGACGTCATTCTAGCGGACCCTCCCTATCATGACCCTCAGTTTTCCACAGTTACACGTCTGTTCGGACTTCTCAAACCAGGCGCGCTTATGGTATTATCGCACTCAGGTAAGGGTGAGGTTCCTTCCAAGACCGGAGTTGTTGTGGTGGACAATCGTAGTTATGGAAACCTGAACCTCACTCTCTACCGCCGAGACGCCTGAAAAGGCGTCTTTTTTGAACATTGCATATATTGACAGAATTACACATAAGCAGTATAATAATACTGATGGCAACTGTGTCATCCAGACTTGGAAGGAGCCAGAAATGGCCAACCGTGAAGAGACGCCGAAAGCTTCTCTCATCGCTCAAGCGCCGCGCACCCGTCACGCTGAACTCAGCGAGATCGGGGCCGTACGCGACCCTGACAAGCCGCATGGCTTCACGGCTCCGATTGAGCCGCCACGAAGCCATCGTCCCGAGGACTGCGAGCGCGACACCTGATCGCGCGAGCTGTCCTCACCAACGCCACCTCGTCTTCGGACGGAGTGGCGTTTCACTTTCATCATAAAAAATACCGGCATTACAGCCGGTAGTTTTTATGGTGCGCGAGAAAGGACTTGAACCTTCACGCCCGAAGGCACATGCTCCTAAGGCATGCGTGTCTACCAATTCCACCACTCGCGCATCTTTCTAGACTATAGCAAAGTTGAGCCGTAGTTTAAAGATGTAGCAATCAGGCGTACCGCTTGTGCTATGATAAGTATCAAATGGGAACATCACGTGAATAAGATCGCACACTACCTTAATACTCACATGCTTGGCGAAGTTATCGTCAACAAGAACGTCCGCGAGGCATTCGCGACCGACGGCAGCGTGCTTAGTTATGTGCCAGATATGGTAGCTTACCCGCGTGCCACAAGTGACATTCGCAAGATTGCCCGCTTTTCATGGCAGCTGGCCGAAAAGGGACACACGCTGCCGCTCACGGTCCGCGGTGCGGGGTCCGATACGACGGGTGGTGCCGTTGGTAATGGCATGATTATCGCGACTACGCCGCATTTGAATCGTATTTTCGAGTACGATTCAGGTCAAAAACTTGTCCGCCTTCAACCGGGGGTAACCGTGAACGCGCTCCATAATGCGCTCTCGCTTCACGGTACGGCGATCCCCGAGCTTCGGTGGGACCACCAGCAGGCCAGCTTAGGAGGCGCGATCGCGTCACAGCGCGGTGCAGTCGAATACGTAGACCAGCTAGAAGTGGTGCTCGCGAATGGTGACGTGCTACAGACCAAACGGCTGTCAAAACGCGAACTTGAAAAGAAGAAAGGTCAGCAAAACTTCGAAGGCGAAATTTACCGAGGTGTCGACGCACTTATTGAAGATAATTCGGATCTTTTGGACGAAATGGTTGCCAGTGACGAACGGCTCGACCATGAGGGATACGTAGGCTTGGAAATGGTGAAGGAAAAGAACGGATCGTTCGACCTGACACCGCTTTTCGTTGGAAGCCAGGGAAGCCTTGGCATCATTTCTGAAATGATTCTGCGCGCAGATTTCGTGAATCAAAATCCCTCCATGATCGTGGCCGCCTTCGGTGACCGCGGAGCCGCCAGGGACGCGCTGGATATCATTGATGACATCGACCCAGCGGCAGTCGAATACGTTGATGCCAAATATTTTGAAGCCGCTGCACTAGCCGGTAAGACCTTCCAGTTCTACGATGACGCCAAAGAAAAGTTCGGTTCGGTCGCGGCCATCATTATTGTCACAATCAACGACTTCAACGAGCGCGCTCGGGTGCGCAAAATGAAAAAGCTCGAGTCGCGTCTTAAGCCGGTCGAAGCCCTCGTTGTCGGTGACGCGGATTATCTGAATAGCGACCTGCGTGCCCTTAGCTCGGTCACCTATTGGCTGTTAAATCCTGAAAAAGATGATTTCTCATCACCGCCGCTGCTCGACGGTATGTTCGTTCCATTGGACCGGTTCGACGTATTCGCCGACGCGCTAGATACGCTTGCGAAGCACCATCATGTCACGCTTGCGCTGTACGGTCGTCCGCTTGATGAACTTTGGTATGTCCGGCCGCTACTTCGTATGGGCGCGGTCGCAGACAAGCAAAAGCTATTCAAGTTAACAGCGGAAGTCGCCGCATTGGTACGAAAACACGACGGCGCACCATTCGGCGCGTCCGGCGATGGACGACTGGGGGCAGGGCTACGTCTAGAATCTGACAGGCACCAAGAGCTGTTCAAAAAGCTCAAGGACATCTTTGATCCCAATGGCACGTTGAATCCTGGCGTCAAGCATGGCACGACCGTACACGAACTTGCGAAGCAGCTGCGCCATGGCTACGATGGCGCTGCGGCCACTGGTTATTTGGCTAAGTTTTAGCCTTAAACAAAAACAGCGACCTACTATCGCTGATTTTGAATGGTACACGAGAGAGGACTTGAACCTCCACGTCCCGAAGGACACTAGCACCTGAAGCTAGCGCGTCTACCAATTCCGCCACTCGTGCTCGTACGCCGACAATTATACATGGTAACCTTGGAGTATGCCATATCTTCGTAGGGGATTAACACGGTGAACGACACGCGCAATGTGACCGACGAGTTCAAAGGAATGTCCGAAGAGGCGATTACTAAAATCTTGGACAGCCGAGGGTCAGAGCTTCATATCGCGATCGAAAACCTTGAACGAGACTTCAATATAGGGTCGATCGTACGAACGGCGAACGCGTTCGGTGTCCGTCATGTTCACATAATCGGCCGCAGGCAGTGGAATAAACGCGGTGCCATGGCTACCGACAAATACCTTCACGTCAAACACCACCCAACGGTCAATGACTTCGTCGCTCATATAGGTACTACCCGACAAATCATTATCGTCGACAATATCGACGGTGCGGTAGATATCCAAAAGGCGGAGTTACCGAAGAGCAGTGTTCTGGTGTTTGGATCTGAAAAGTCCGGTGTAAGTGACGATATGAAAGCCAAAGCAACTGCAATCGTAGCGATTCGGCAGCTGGGAAGTACTCGGTCGCTCAATGTCGGAGCGGCGGCGGCAATAGCCATGTATGAGTGGACACGTCGACACATCTATTGACGACTCATAAAAAAGAATTCATAATAAAAGTATGTCGGAAGCTTTGGAGAATCCATTTCGCCAAATCGGTGAGGCTTTCGTAGTCGCGCGCCCAGATAGTCGGTTTAGCGCCAAACTTGAACGATTTTATAATGACATTTCACTGCGGCAATTAGGTGGCAGAGCACTTGAATTGGTGTCAGATCGCCGACTTCGCATATACAGCGATCCAATATCGGATGAAACGATAGACAAATACCCAGATATGACCAGTCTGAAACGGGTATCTGCAATGGAATCGGAATTACGGCGACGCGGACAGATTCGACCGAAAGTGCTGCCTAATGTCGGAGTGGCGCCAGACATAAAGACGCGCGGAAACACGAAAGAAAAGCCCGGTCTTAAGCTTCATTTTGGCATCGCCATCGACAGCTTGACAGCACTGGCGCTTCAGCGTTCGGTATTGCTGAATAGGGACGGTACGTTACCAGTGCACTTGACCATCGCCCGTCAGGACATGCGACTCGGCCATGAATTGCCGAGAATCCGAGACGAGCTTTTAGAAGCTCTTGATGGAACACCACCGTTGACAGTTGAAGGCATCCATCTTACGACCCCGAACCTACGCATTTGACGCTTATCCTTGCTTTCTATCTGTAAAAATGGCACAATCAGTCCATTATGAGTTCTCTTTCTTCTGCTCCCTACAAAGGCACCCGGGACTACTATCCAGCCGACAAACGCCGCCAAAATTACATATTTGGCGTCTGGGCGCGTATGGCTAAGCGATTTGGGTATGAGGAGTACGGAGCACCACTTCTTGAGCCACTTGAAGTCTATACCGCGAAAAGCGGGCAGGAACTCGTAGGGGAACAGACATACCGGTTTACCGACCGCGGTGATCGCGATGTTGTTATTCGCCCCGAAATGACACCAAGCATCAGTCGCATGGTGGCAGCGAAGCGCCAAGAACTGGCGTATCCAGCGAGGTGGTTCAGCATTGCTAACTTTATGCGCTATGAACGACCGCAGCGTGGCCGAGAACGCGAGTTCTGGCAGCTGAACGTGGACATGTTCGGAGCCGATGGCGTGCAGGCAGACGCTGAAATCATCAGTCTTGGATTCGAAACCATGAAAGCGTTCGGGGCAAAACCGGACATGTACGTCATTAAGCTGAACAGCCGCAAGGTCATCGATGCCATGATGCACGACTACCTCGGCCTTGATCCGATTCAAGCGCCCCTGATGGTCAAATTGTTTGACCGCAAGAACAAGATATCCAACGAGGCCTTCCGCGACCAAGCGATAGAAATCTTTGGGACCGAACAGGCGAAGGAAGGTCTGTCAAAAATCGCGCAGCTTTTATTAGCCAAAGAGATTGAAAACCTACCAAAAGAGATCGCCGAAAACCCGGCAGTCGAAGAGTTGCACCAGCTCTTTTCAATCTTAAAAGGTAGGGGTGTTACGAACGCAACCTTCGACATCACGCTCATGCGCGGCTTTGACTACTACACTGGCACGGTCTTCGAATTCTTTGACACGCACCCAGACAATAACCGTGCAATGTTCGGTGGCGGCCGTTATGACGGACTGGTCGGACTGTTCGGAGCTGAGCCGCTGAGTGCGGTCGGCATGGCGCCTGGTCTTTCTATGACAGAGCTGTTTCTGGACTCACATGGGCTCATGCCGGAATTCACGTCGACGACGGAAGTCTATGTCGCGGTCCTCGGCGACGCGCTGCCTGGCGCCAGCACATTAACCGCGCGGCTTCGTGACGAGGGCGTAAATACCGAGCTTGACATCACCGGCCGCAAAATCGACCGTCAAATTAAAACTGCCGTTAAAAAGCAGATTCCGTACGTCCTATTCGTAGGCGAAGAGGAGCTGAAGAACGAGACATACAACCTAAAAGACACACATACTGGCGATGAAGAGACACTGAGCTTCGAACGCCTGGTTACACGTGTAAAAGACCGTCGACACAAACATTCGACCGACGTCGACGAGTTGTTCGAGTAGTTCATATCTGTTATAGTTGGTCTTTGTATGAAGACTCTTGTTAAACATGTATCACCAACCAAGGTCAAATTGACCATCACGCTCGGCAAAGAGGAACTCGATGCCGCCGAACAGGTGGCACTGACAAAACTCGCACACGACGTAAAGGTTCCGGGCTTTCGAAAAGGCAAGGTTCCCGCCAGCGTAGCGGCGAAACATATCGACCCGAACCTGTTAGCACAACAGACAGCCGATGATGCGCTGTCTAAGGCAGTCGCTGAGGCGTTCTTAGCTGAAGACATTCAGGCATTGGAACGCCCCCAGGTCGAACTGAAAAAATTCGTCCCAGGTCAGGAAATGGAATTTACCGCTGAGTCGGAAGTACTTCCGCAAATCAAGCTCGGTAACTACAAGAAACTCGGTGTCAAACCGGAAGCGGTCAAGGTGACCGAAGCCGATGTCAATGACATTCTGAACCGAATGCGTGAAGGTATGAGCGAAAAGAAGGAAGTGACGCGAAAAGCCAAGGATGGTGACGAAGTGACGATCGACTTTGTCGGTAAAAAAGACGACATCGCGTTTGACGGCGGGACGGCTAAAGACTACGACTTGAAGCTTGGCTCAAACTCCTTCATTCCTGGGTTTGAAGAAGGTATCGTAGGCAAGGACATCGGCGACACGTTCGACCTTAAGCTCAAATTTCCTGAAACATATCACGTAGCCGACTTGGCCGGCGCTGACGTCGTATTCACGACTACCCTGAAGAAGGTTCACGAACTGCAGCTGCCTGAACTCGACGACAAGTTCGCCAAGAAGGCTGACAACCGGCTGAAGACGCTGAAAGAATTAAAAGACGATATAAAAAATGAACTGAAGGCTCAAAAGGAACGTGAGGCTAATGACAAGCTGAAAGATGAGCTAGTCGGCAAGCTGATCGAAGTATCCGATATTCCTGTGCCGCAGGTCCTTTTGGACGACCAAGCCCGAAGTATCGAACAGGATATGACACAAAACCTGATGTATCAGGGTCTGACGATTGAACAGTACATAGCGAACAAAGGATTCAAGGACCGCCAAGACTGGCACGACAAAGAAGTCGTCCCCGCGGCTGAGAAGCGAGTAAAAGCTGGTCTGGTGTTAGCTGAGCTTTCCAAAGTCGAAAAGGTTGAAGCCACTGCTGACGAACTCGCGGAGCACATCAATCTGTACAAACAGCAGTACGCAAACAATCCTGAAATGGTCAAAAGGTTCGACGAGCCTGAAGCCCAGCGCGACATCGCGAACCGTCTACTGACGGAAAAAACCGTCGACCGTTTAGTTGAACTAAACGCCTGAGTATTGTAAAGTTGCTCGCATGCTCCCGGTAGAAGATTGGAGTATGCCATGAAAAAAGCTGCCGTTTGGTTCGCCGCGGGCGCAGGTACCGTCTTTCTTGCCGCCATCGGATTCCTTGCGTGGGGAATGACACAGGACAGCGACGACTACCGCAACTAGGAACATCCCTTACCGTTACGAGTTCTCTACCGGGAGCACGTAACACCGAACTATAAATTAGCACTCATATTGCCTGAGTGCTAATTTTTGTATATACTGAGATTATGAAACCATCGAACTATCTTGTCCCTACGGTCATCGAAAGTTCACCTTTGGGGGAACGGGCTTTCGATATTTATTCGCGTCTACTAAAAGAACGAATCATTTTTTTAGGCGAAGAAGTCAATGAACATACGGCTAATTTGGTAGTCGCACAGCTCCTGCACCTTGCATATGAAGACCCCAAAAAAGAAATCAGTCTGTATATCAACAGCCCTGGCGGTAGTGTCTACGATGGCCTGGCAATCTATGACACCATGCAGTTCATTAAACCCGACGTTGCGACCTATGGAATCGGCCTGCAGGCTAGCATGGGTGCATTCCTTCTTTCAAGTGGCACCAAAGGTAAGCGATTCGTACTACCCAATTCGCGTGTCATGATTCATCAGCCATCCAGCGGCACTCAGGGTAAGATCAGCGACCAAGAAATCACCCTCCGTGAAGGGATAGCCCTAAAAAAGCGCCTGAATGAAATCCTCGCCAAGAATACTGGTCAGAAGCTCTCGAAAATCGAGAAAGACGTTGAACGCGACTTTTGGCTGAGTGCCGACGAAGCCGTCGAATACGGTTTGGCCGATAAGACTGTTACGCAAGCCTAGTCGTAATCCCTGTGCAATCGCGCGAAAAAGTCGCTCGAAAATATTGACACAAGAGTTGCTCCTGTTCATAATGGAGCCTAATGAAGGTTGCATAAGCTGCTGTTTTTGATACGCACGCCTGGGCGGGGCGTTTTTTGCGTGTTAACAGTTGTTTAGAAACTCATACCACCCACCAATCAACCAATCTAACTCATGCGAGGAGAGTATAGTCGTGGCGACCAAGCCTGCTACCACCAACCAGCGAGTCTTCTTTACTAAAGATGACACCGCACTCCCGCTCCCGAACCTGATGGCTCATCAAAAGGACTCATGGCGAGAATTCGTCGAGACCGGTTTGAGCGAGATTTTCGCGGAGCTTAACCCAATCGAAGACTACACCGGCCAAAAGCTGGAACTGCGCTTCGGTAAGTACGAATTCCAGGATCCTAAGAATTCGGAAAGCTTTGCCAAAGAAAACAATGTCACCTTCGACGCACCGCTGCACGCGATGGTCGAACTGACGAACAAAGTCACCGGCGAAGTCAAAGAGCAGGAAATTTACCTTGGTGATTATCCGTGGATGACCGACCGCGGTACGTTCATCATTAACGGAACCGAACGTGTCGTCGTATCACAGCTTATCCGATCTGCCGGTATCTTCTTTACCGCCGAAAACGCTACCGGCCGTAACTACTACGGTGCCAAGCTGATTCCAGGCCGTGGTGCATGGCTTGAATTTGAGACAGCGACAAACGGCGTGATTTACGTTAAGATTGACCGCCGCCGCAAGCTGCCTGTCACGACGCTGCTACGCGCGCTTGGCCACTCGAAGACGTCTGAAATCAAAGCATTGTTCGCCGATGTCGACACCGGTGACGTCAAGTACATCGACGCCACTCTGGAAAAAGACGCAGCCCGCGGCTCGAACGAAGCCCTGATCGAAGTCTACCGCCGCCTCCGCCCAGGCGACCTTGCGACCGTCGACAACGCCCGCCAGATGATCGAGCGCATGTTCTTTGACTTTAAGCGCTTCGACTACTCACGCGTCGGTCGCTACAAGCTGAACCAGCGCCTTAAACTGGACGTCGCGAACACAACCAAAAACCGTGTTTTCCAAATGAGCGACCTCGTAGCTATCGTTAGCGAAATCATCCGTCTGAACAACACCCAAGATGCCGCCGATGACATTGACGCGCTCTCAAACCGCCGCGTCAAATTGGTCGGTGAACTGGTCGCTCGTCAGTTCCGCGTTGGTATGCTTCGCATGCAGCGTAATGCCATGGACCGTATGTCAATGAGCGACCTTGAAACGGTCACTCCATCGCAGCTCATCAACGCCCGCCCGGTTGTTGCTGCCGTTCGTGAATTCTTTGCCAGCTCTCAGTTGTCACAGCTGATGGACGAAGTGAACCCACTTTCAGAGCTTTCCCATAAGCGTCGTCTAAGCTCTATGGGTCCTGGTGGTCTATCCCGTGAGCGTGCCGGATTTGACGTCCGTGACGCCCACCCAACCCACTACGGTCGGCTCTGCTCGGTTGAAACACCGGAAGGTGCCAACATCGGCTTGGTATTGAACCTTGCAGCCTACGCCCGTGTGAACGAATACGGTTTCATTGAAACCCCATACCTGAAAGTCAAGAATGGCAAGGTCACCGACGAAGTCGTCTACCTTGACGCTTCTCAGGAAGTCACCGAAGTCATTGCCGACGCCGGAGCCGAACTGGACGCGAACGGTAAGTTCGTCGCAGAACGTGTCAGTGCTCGTAACGGTCTGCTCCCGGAACAGGTTGACGCCAGCGAAGTTACCTATATGGACGCTGCTAACAAGCAGATCCTCGGAAGCACCGCCAGCCTCGTCCCATTCATTGAGAAGAACCGTATCGACCGAAGCCTGACCGGTTCGAACATGCAGAAACAGGCCGTTCCACTACTTACACCACAGTCACCAGTCGTTGGTACCGGTGTCGAAGGTGAAATCGCTAAGAACACCAGCCAGCTGATCCTGGCTGAAGGTGCCGGTGAAGTCGTCCGTGCCGACGGCGACGAAGTCCATGTTAAATACAAGGACGGCGTCAAGGTGTATGAACCAATTCACTTTGCCAAGAGTAACGACGACCGCTCGATTAACCAGAAAGTCCGTGTTACCCGCGGCCAAAAGGTCAAAGCCGGCGACATTCTGATCGAAGGCGCGTCGGTTGCCGACGGTGAACTTGCACTTGGTCGTGACCTTACCGTGGCCTTCATGCCATGGGGTGGTTACAACATGGACGACGCTATCGTGCTTTCGAGCAAGCTTGTACAGGACGACAGCCTGACCAGTATTAACATCAAGGACTACAACGTTGAAGTCCGCGAAACCAAGCTCGGTCCAGAAATCGTTACCCGCGACATTCCGAACGTCAGCGAAGAATCGCTTCGTCATCTCGACGAAAACGGTATCGTCCAAATCGGTTCTGAAGTCCGTGCCGGTGACGTACTGGTAGGTAAGATTACTCCTAAGGGTGAGCAGGAACTCAGCTCAGAAGAGCGACTGCTCCGCGCTATCTTTGGTGAAAAAGCCAAGGATGTCCGCGATACCTCGCAGCGCATGAACAACGCCGGTGGCGGTAAGGTTGTCGGCGTTAAGATTTTCAGCCGCGAAAACGGCCACGAACTCAAAGCCGGCGTGCTGATGCAAATTCAGATTTTTGTCGCCCAACTCCGTAAGATCTCAGTCGGTGACAAGCTGGCTGGTCGTCACGGTAACAAGGGTGTCGTCGCTCGCATTTTGCCAGTCGAAGACATGCCGTTCCTCGAAGACGGAACACCTGTTGACGTCGTATTGAACCCGCTCGGTGTCCCAAGCCGTATGAACATCGGACAGCTGTTCGAGACTCACCTTGGTATGGCAGCACGTGCCCTTGGGTACAAGGTAGCGACGCCTCCGTTCAATGGTGTGCCAAACGAAGTCATTTCCGACGAGCTTGAAAAAGCCGGCTATGCCCGCGATGGCAAAAGCCAACTGTTTGACGGCCGTACAGGTGAAGCCTTTGAAGAGCGCACTACCGTTGGCGTCATGCACATCATCAAGCTGCACCACATGGTGAGCGACAAGATTCACGCCCGTTCAATCGGACCATACACCATGGTGACCCAACAGCCACTCGGTGGTAAGGCACAGAACGGTGGTCAGAGGTTCGGTGAGATGGAGGTATGGGCACTCGAAGCGTATGGCGCAGCCACGACCCTTCAGGAAATGCTGACCATTAAGTCCGACGACGTCTACGGACGTGCCAAAGCTTACGAAGCCATCATCAAGGATGAGCAGATCGTCGGCCCGAAACTACCGGAAAGCTTTAACGTGCTCGTGAAAGAACTTCAGGGACTCGGCCTTCGCGTCGACCTGCTGGATGAATCCGAAGTCGTTGATGCCGAAGAGGTCATCGCCGAAGCCGGTCCTGACGATAAAACCGTTCCTGCCGACCCGGTGCTTCCAACCGATGACGAAGAAACCGTATTCGACGAAGCCGATGATATCGACCTCGAAGAAGACGGGCTAAGCGTGGAAACCGCTGAAGAATTTGCTAATGAAGAAGACGAAAAGGAGGTAGCGTAATGTCACGCGTCGTCGCCACCACCGGTATCGCTGACTTTGACGCCGTCCGTCTAGCCGTCGCTAGCCCGGAAGACATCCTGAAGTGGAGCCACGGTGAAGTCACCAAGCCGGAAACAATCAACTACCGAACCCAAAAGCCTGAGCGTGATGGTTTGTTCTGCGAACGGATCTTCGGACCGGTCAAAGACATTAACCCGCACGACAGCAAGTTAAAGGGTGTACGTTCCCGTGAAGCCGCAGTCGACAAGAACGGCGAACTAGTCACCAAGGCTATCGTCCGACGTGAGCGAATGGGCCACATTAACCTGGCCGCTCCGGTCGCACATATCTGGTTCATGCGCGGTACGCCGTCTGCTATGAGCCTGCTGCTTGGCCTGACGGTCCGCAACCTGGAACGTATCGCATACTTTGCGACCTACGTCATTCTAAAGGTCGACGAAGCCAAGCGTGACCAAATGCTGGCTGATCTTGAAGCTGAGACCGAAGCAGGTCGCGCCGCAATCAAGATGCGCTACGAAAAAGAAGCCGAAGCCGAAGGCGCAGACGTTAAGGCACTCGCCGAAGCTCAGACTCGCGAAAGCGAGGAGCTTGAAGAACGCTACCTGGCGAAAAAGACCCAGCTTGAAAGCCTACAAAAGGGCGCGCTGATTTCTGAAACCGACTATCGCAACCTGCCAGAAGAGTACGAAGAACTGGCGAGTGTCGGTATGGGCGGTACTGCTCTTAAGGCTATGCTTGACGAAATCGACCTACCGACGCTGATTGCGGAACTAACCACCGAAGTCGAAACCGCCAAGGGTCAACGCGAAAAGAAACTGCTCAAGCGCCTGAAGGTGCTTGAAGGCATGCAAGCTGCCGGTATCAAGCCGTCGAGCCTGTGTCTGACCGTTCTGCCTGTGATTCCACCGGACCTCCGTCCGATGGTCCAGCTGACCGGGGGCCGTTTTGCCACCTCCGACTTGAACGACCTTTACCGCCGCGTTATCAACCGTAACAATCGTCTTAAGAAGCTGGTCGACCTGAACGCTCCCGAAGTGATTCGTCGCAACGAAATGCGTATGCTTCAAGAAGCGGTTGACGCATTGGTTGACAACAGCGCTGCCCGTGGCGGACGTGCCGTCAACGCGACCGGTGGTCGCCGTCGCCTCAAGTCCATCAGCGATATGTTGAAGGGTAAGCAGGGGCGATTCCGCCAGAACCTGCTAGGTAAGCGTGTCGACTACTCTGGCCGTTCGGTCATCGTGGTCGGTCCGAAACTAAAGATCAACCAGTGTGGTCTGCCGAAGCAAATGGCACTCGAACTGTTCAAACCGTTCGTCATATCTTGGCTGATCCGTGGTGAACACGCACACAACATCCGAAGCGCTACCCGTCTGATTGAAGCTGGTGATGCGTTGGTGTGGGACGCGCTTGACGCCGTCATCGAAGGTAAGTACGTTCTTTTGAACCGTGCTCCGTCGCTGCACCGTCTATCAATTCAGGCGTTCATGCCGAAGCTGGTAGAAGGTAAGGCTATTCAACTACACCCACTTGTCGCTAACGGATTCAACGCCGACTACGATGGTGATCAGATGGCCGTTCACCTTCCGCTTTCAGACGATGCGCAGCGTGAAGCACGCGAGCTGATGAGCGCAACCAACAACCTGCTGAAGCCAGCCGATGGCGCGCCGGTGCTTAACATCGGCCAGGACGTCGTGCTCGGTAACTACTACCTGACATACGAAAAGCCAAGTGCTCAGACCGAGGAAGTCAAAGCTTACAGTTCGGTCTACGAAGCCGAAATGGCATATGACGACAAGAAACTACAGCTCCAAAGTCCGATCCGGATTTATGCCAAGGGTGAAATCCGCGAAACGACACTGGGACGCGTCTTCTTCAATGAAATCCTGCCCGCTGACTTCCCATACGATAACAGCGTCCAAAGCAAGAAACAGCTGAAGAAGGTCCTGGCGAAGATCTTTGACACCTACGGTGCCGAAGAAACCGCTAAGACCGCTGACCGCATGAAAGGCCTGGCCTTCCGATTCGCGACCGTCGCAGCCGTTTCGACTGGTAAGGACGACTACGTGCATTTCGATGAAATCTCCGAGTTTGTCGCCGAAGGTGATGCCAAGACGACTCTGATCTCTGAACAGTACGACCAAGGTCTGATTACCGATGACGAACGTTACAACCTAACCGTCGGCGCATGGCGCTCGGTTGACAACCAAGTCACCGACTTCCTAAAGAGCAAGCTTGCCGGTATGGACACCAGTATTTCCGTCATGGTTAACTCTGGTGCTCGTGGTGACATTTCGAACGTTAAGCTCGCAAGCGCCATGATCGGTATTCAGGTCGACGCGACCAACCGCGAAATCGAGCTCCCGATCCGAAGCAGTTTCCGTCAAGGTCTTTCAAGCCTGGAAGCCTTCATCGCTACCCGTGGTGCCCGTAAAGGTCTGATCGACACCGCTCTTAAGACGGCCGACTCCGGTTATCTGACTCGTCGTCTGGTCGACGTTTCTCAGGACGTCTTCACTGTTGAAGACGAAGCCGGAGATGACGACGGATTCGCCATCTTCCGCAGTGAGAGCAAACAGACCATGATCGACTTTTCTAACCGTCTGTACGGACGCTATGCTGCCGAAGACGTCACTGATCACGTTAAGAAGGGTGAGCTGATTACCCGCGCGATTGCGAACGAAATCGAAAACGACAGCTCGGTTGAATCAGTCAAGATCATGAGCGTGCTTTCAACGAAGAACCTCCGCGGTATTCCGCAGAAGAGCTACGGTATCGACATGGCTACCGGCGCGCTGGTCGCGAAAAGCCAGCCTGTCGGTGTCATCGCCGCTCAGTCTGTCGGTGAGCCTGGTACCCAGCTGACGCTTCGTACCTTCCACGCCTCGGGTGTGGCTGGTGGAGACATCACCCAGGGTCTGCCGCGTGTCGAAGAACTCTTCGAAGCCCGTAGCCCTAAGGGTCAGGCTTATGTAACCGAAGTTACCGGTCTGGTCGACGTCTGGGAAGACGGCAACCACTACGTCGTTCAGGTCACTCCGGAAGCCGGGCACGTTGAACGCTTGCCGCTCGAAGGCCGTACGGTCAACGTCAAAGCTGGCAGCAACGTGAAGGTTGGCGATGTGCTGGCAACCACCGAAGGCGAGGCCAAACCGCTGGTCGCTCCGTTTGACGGTGTGGTTGAAATCGCTGAAGATACGCTTGTCCTGGCAGCCAATGCCAGCGCGCCAGTACGTTACGAGATTCCTGGTACTACCCAGCTCGTCGTCAAGGCAGGTGACACGGTTGAAGCCGGTGACCGCCTAACGATCGGTTCGCTGAACCTGCACCAGCTGATGATGCTGAAGGGCACCGAAGCCACCCAGCGATACATCATCAACGAAGTGCTGCGTATTTACGCCGCACAGGGACAGGATGTTGCTGACAAACACCTTGAGATCATCGTTCGGCAGATGTTCTCTCGTGTGCAGGTCGAAGACCCGGGCGACTCTAGCTTCGTTACCGGTGACATCGTCTCTAAGGCGGCTGTCGTTGAAGCCAACGAAGTATTGGCCGCTGAAGGTAAGAACCTGGTCGCCTACACCCAGTTGCTGCTTGGTATCACCAAGGTCAGTATCTGGAGCGACAGCTGGCTTTCTGCCGCATCGTTCCAAGACACGACCCGCGTGCTCATCAACGCCGCGACATCCGGTCGCGCCGACCACTTGAACGGTCTGAAAGAGAACGTCATCATCGGACGCAAGATTCCTGTCGGAACTGGCGTCGAGACGTACGAGCAAGAAGACTACGAAGCGGTCGTCGAAGACGCCGAACTCGCCGCCTAACATCGGTACGAGTCAATCGCAATACAGCGCTCACTCGGGCGCTGTATTGCTTTATTTAGTCATAAGTGGTATAATAAACTATTATGGCTAATGATACACGCGATTTCGGCGAACGACGAGTTTCAGTTCAAAGTGAACACGTTACGTTCCCGCAGCTTGAGCTCATCATCAAGCACTTTGGGCGTCACGCCAGTGGTGTCGTCGGGGTGAGTGTTGATTACGACGCGCACACGGAACATCTGGATATATCCGGTATTCCGCTGCCAGACTCGTCGGACGAACGGGCACGTTCCGCACTAGAAGACGCCATCGCGGCAGCCCGGTACATACATCCGTCAGACGATATGGACATCTCTGCCTGAATCTGTTAGAGTAATTCATAAGAGTTTCATCTTTCTCGTTAGCTCCTTTAGCAAGAGCCCGTGAAAGACAAAGACGGTTTGGAACAATGCTGAAGGTTCCCAGATCGTAAGATTAATTAGTATTAAATGGGAGTTTGCATTTAACATGCCAACAATCAACCAATTGGTTCGAAAGCCACGCAAGACCGCGACCAAGAAGTCGAAGTCACCTGCGCTTGGCACCATTCATAACGCGCTTAAGACGCGTTACTACAAGCAGGAAGCCCCGCTGATGCGCGGTGTTTGTATCAAGGTCACCACTAAGACCCCGAAAAAGCCGAACTCGGCTCTTCGTAAGGTTGCCCGTGTTCGCCTGACCAACAAGCAGGAGGTCTGGGCATACATCGGTGGCGAAGGTCACAATTTACAGGAACACGCCGTCGTGCTGGTCCGTGGTGGACGTGTACCTGACCTTCCAGGTGTCCGTTACCACATCGTCCGTGGCGCGCTAGACCTTCAGGGCGTTCAAAAACGCCAGCAAGGCCGCTCGAAGTATGGTACCAAGAAGGAGCAAAAGTAATGCCTCGTAAAGTTACCAAGAAACTACAGCGCGAACTCAAGCCTGACCGCAAATACCAGAGCGTCATGGTGCAGCGTCTGATCAACAAGAGCATGCTTGACGGCAAGAAGCTTGTTGCCGAACGTGCCGTCTACAACGCGCTTGAACGTGCTGCCAAGAAAGTCGACAGCGAAGACCCGCTTGAAGTCTTTGAAAAGGCACTCAAGAATGTCAGCCCGAACTTCGAAGTCAAAAGCCGCCGTGTCGGTGGTGCGAACTACCAGATTCCGTTCCCAGTCCAGGGACACCGCCAACTGCACTACGCGTTCAGCTGGCTCGTACAATCTGCCCGCGCTCGTAGCGGTATGCCATACGAACAGCGCCTCGCCGCTGAAATCGTTGACGCCTACAACGAAGCCGGCGCTGCCTTCAAGAAGAAGGAAGACACCCACAAGATGGCAGAGGCCAACCGTGCCTTCGCCCACTTTGCCCGAGGCTAATATATGCCCGAACGACAACCAGGCCGCCCTACCGAAGAAGAATTCATCGGGGCGGCTGTTCGTTTTCTAAAGGGTGAATATACGACCCAGGTCGTTCACCTAGTGACCGGCTATTTTGCCCATGTGCACCAAGTATCCCTCGATAAGATCGAGGACGAGAAGATTATTCGACGCGAACAATTTGCCGAAGGGCTACCTGGCGAACGTGAATCGATTCGTGATTTCGCGCTAAAACAACTGACTTTGTACCAAAAATCCCGAAAACATTGACGCCGCCAATCCGCTCATGCTATAAAAAGGGCAAATGGGAACAACACAAACAAGAAACGGGCTGGGGGACTGAATAATGACTTTCGTGGGGCCGCTGCGATACGAGCATCCGCCCCACTTGCCGCCCGTCAGTGTCGCACCCATCTTGCAACACTACGACCCTGATCTTCGGCGTGTTGAGGATGGGCATAGACTGGAAGCGCCGGTCGACGACAGATGCGTCGTCGATGTTTTTAAAACCGTCGAGATTGCGCTAAGCCTGGTTGATTCAGAATATGTCTGGCCACGCGACGAACCAGAGCCTGATGTCCACCACTTTGTCTGGGAGCGTGACTGGTATCACCCGCGACATTTTAACGGTAGCTCGATACCACGTGATTATCGGGACAGCATATCCTTTCACAAGGGATACCTGCCCAGGCAGCTACATGACTTCATGCATGCCGTCATTGCGCCTCCTCCTATGCCTGATTTTTCAGTCATGGAGGCCAGAGTGCGAGACTACGAGATTGCAACCGCTCTATTCGAGTCGGCGAGAGGTGCGGTCACTGCGCGAAGAAAACCGGGTAAGATTGCCGGCGTGCCGGTTTCACTTGAAACAGGTGAAGTACTACTTGATGATGAAATTCTTATGCAGATCATGATGAACTTTGAGGCGTACTTCGAAAACAGCAAGGCTGATGTTACGATTGGCAATGAATTCGTTGACGGGGACTTAATTAACAGACCACCAGACGTCGTTGCTCGGCACCTCGGAAGAGTAGCCGGACAAAAAGCGCTAAACTTGATGCCGCTCGTGTACGGAAATCGGCGAAAAGCTAGAATGGCAGCTTGAACCGCAAGCTATGAGAATTGTGTCTTAACTTGATACTTTCCGGCGCAACTTTAAGCGTCAGAAGTCCGGCCAGAATGATAGCAAATCCGCACATAATGCTAGGTATGCCAGCCATGCTTTCATCCCAAAGGATAGTTACCGTCGTCGTTGGTATAAGAAGGGCCAAGTAGCCGGCCATTAAAGCGTATAATGCAGCTTTCCTGTGCTTGTCGAGCAGCGGTGCCCATTTGAATGTCAGGAACGTGCCTATGAACAACCAACCATAGTAGTACAGCGTATATGGAATCGTTGAGCCGTCTGATGTATCAAACGTCACGTAGTTCGCATAACAGGTGTGACCGGAAATAGCTTGAGTGACGAACACGAAGTACCCAAAGAAAGCCGCGCAGGTTACATAGGCGAATGCCACGACTGCGCCCGGCTTTTTATTCGCTAGCAAATACGCCAAATGAATACCGAGCGGCGGCAGTAGGGTAATCGCCGCGTAACCAACTCGAGACCAGGTACCACCGCTGACGGCTAAGCCGCCGCAAAGCAAAAACTCTGTACCCTGGAACGTCGCGAGCAGCACCAGTAGTGCAACGATTAATCGCGTGATGGGGGTGAACTTATACCGCCATAAGACATAGGCAGCAAACGTAATTTCAAGCGCGAAGGTCGCCAACATTACAGGCGGAGAAAAACAGTATAAAGATGTGGATTTTGTTGTAGACATTACCGGGATTATAACACTATTGGTCTTGTTCATCATGACATAGTGGGTTTTAATTAACGCATGCCGGAGATGCCGTCGCGAGCTAAGATAGAAGTCTCGTTCCAGGAATTGCAAGAGAACTACGAAGGACACGATATTGGCCTTGAGGTTTTTGACGAGCGTCTCAGACGCCTAACCGATAACGCCAATGATGACGGTGGCTCGTTTTCTGAAATTATAGAACCGGGTGTCGAGGCACTGAATGAACAATGGCTTTACCATGACGATATCGCGCGCATTACGGGACGTATATACGTTATTGACGGATCAATAGCGTCTGAACTGGCCCAACGCTGGGGAGAGCCCGATAAAGATGAACAGGGAAATCTCAGCTTTTTCGTTGAAGATTTCGAGCTTTGTTCTTATGGGATCTTTGATGGGCCCCATGGTGAGACGATTGATGACACCCGAGTGGCCGCAAGAATCGGCTATGGGTTTGCGCTTCCGGGATCTGATGCGCCGATGGCTCAATTGATTTTGTATCCTGGTGAGTCATCTCAACACGTTTACCCGCTGCCTACGCCAGAAGCGATTGATGTACGACTTCACAAGACATGGCCAGACAAAATGAAGGTGGTCGATAAACTGTTGAAGTATGAAGACGAAGATATAGACAAACTTCCGCGAAGACTTGCTGCTATAGCACGATTGTTGCAGGATGAGTTGGTTGGTTCGTCAGATTATCGTGAATGGCTCTCGATATATGTAAATGATCAACTTGCTCTGAATAAAGTATGGCCGTACGTGCTTTCTGTATCCAATACGCTCTACTTTCAAGATGATGAAGCTAGTAAAGACTGGCTTGAAATGGGTATTGATGGTTCGGTACGGCTCGATGTCAGGAAGCCGCGCATTGAATTCGTCAGAGCTGAGTCGGACGACTCTATAAAATCTATGTGGTTCGCCGAACTGCCCGATACTCGAGATGAGTGGGAAGGGACGCAGATTGGTATCAATTCGCTAAATATTACCCATGTAAGAGGCACACGAACCTATCGTTCCATCGTTGATATAGCACTTGCTACGAATGAACAGAATTTAGCCGTAGCGCTCAAATCTGCCGGTATACCAGAAGATATGGACGATTATGTAGTTCCGAATGTGCGAGTTGAACCCACTCGCAAAGAGCATCATGGCGGCGATCCTACGAATATAAATGAAATGCGCATGCTTAAAGATGAGATAGATGCCATGATTGAAATGGTAAGGCCGCTTGCAGGCAAAACGTACGACACCTTCGAACAAGCGCGTGAAGTAAGCACGGCACTTACTAGGACGATTGGTGATCGGCTCATCGGAGCTGGCATTTACAACTTTAGTCTTAAATTTGAAGGTGAGTATGCACTCCGCGCGCTAACCCTAAAGAATCCTGCACGGCCCGTAGAGCCGGGCGAGGTAACGGTTAGTGTAGATCCCGAGAATCCTTTTGCTCAGTTGCAACACGGGGACAATTTTCAAGGCACATTTTACGCTTTGCATGGCGATGTGCTAGTCGATGAGGACGATAATACCGGAAAAACTTCTTATAAAGCACTCCCACGCCTCATCGTTGACGTAAAATCAAGTTCCGCGTCTCCACTTATGTATGGTGGAGTGCCCCTGGTGGAAGTCATGGTGCAGCAGCGCGCTATGATATCGCTCGATGGTACCGTTGACATTACGATTCCTTCACTTACGCGGTATGAAGCTGACAGGCAAGCTCGTGTACGTGTGGCCGAAGAGCTTGGTAATCACGAAATAACACGAAGGGTTAATCGGCTATATGCGGCGTTTAGTGCCGAGACAGATTCGGGTTATCAAGATTTAAAGAATGTTGGCGATATCAGAAGGATCGCCCGTTATATTGAATCTGGCGACTCGGCAAGTGTGGTAGTATTTGAAGCATTATCATCGATGCTGATGAATCGCAGTATCATGGCGTCTGGTTCTTCTGACTCAATGGGGGATGGCGACATCCGTTTTGTTGATGGAATCGTAGCCGATATTAGTATGACTACTTTTGAGAATGAACAATCAACTGGCCCATTTATGATTGTTCTTGATAAGCAAGACGGCGAATATCATACATTTCGGATAAGTTCTATCGAATCGTTGGCGTTCTAGACTAGTATATTAACTCCTTCTCTGGTAAAATTGACTTAAAGCGCTATTTTTTATGGCAAAAATTTCTGAATAAGTAAGCAACGAGAGGAAACAATAGAACAATTATGGCCACGCCTGCTAATGTCCCACTAAAGGACTACCGTAACATCGGAATCATTGCTCACATTGACGCCGGAAAAACCACCACGACAGAAGGTATTTTGTACCGCACCGGTATTAACCACAAGATCGGTGAAGTCCGTGGCGACGGTGACGGTGCGACGACCGACTGGATGGCCCAGGAAAAAGAGCGTGGTATCACCATTACCTCTGCAGCGGTCACTTGTTTCTGGAAAGGTCACAAGATCAACATTATCGACACTCCGGGTCACATCGACTTTACCGCCGAGGTAGAACGCTCGCTTCGTGTGCTTGACGGCGCGGTCACCGTGTTCGATGGCAAAATGGGCGTCGAAGCTCAGTCTGAGACCGTTTGGCGTCAGGCCAACAAGTACGGGGTTCCTCGTATTTGTTTCATTAACAAGATCAACCAGACCGGCGGTGACTTCTACAAGTCTCTTCAGAGCATCCACATGCGTCTTTCCAAGAACGCGTTGCCTGTTCACCTGCCGATCGGTTTTGAAAAAGAGATTAACGGCCTTGTTGACCTCGTTGAAATGAAAGCCTACACCTACACTGACTACACGGACAAAGCTCTGGTAGAAGGTGAAATTCCTGCAGACATGCTCGAAAAGGCGGCAAACGCCCGCGCTCTGCTGGTTGAAGCGGCAGTCGAAGCCGAAGACGAGCTGATGGACAAGTTCTTCGAAGGCGGCGTCGACGCGATCACGAAAGAGGAACTGAAGCGCGGACTTAGAAAGCGTGTCCTTGCCGGTGATTTCTTCCTTGTTTCCGGTGGTGACGGTCGCGGCGTTATCGTTGAAAAACTTCTTGATATCATGACCGACTACCTGCCGAGTCCGCTTGACGTCGACGCGATCTGGGGAAAGAACCCTAAGACCGGCGACGAGGTTTCACGTAAGCCGGATGAAAAAGAGCCGATGGCGGCTCTCGCGTTCAAGCTTGCGACCGACCCATTCGTCGGTAAACTAATCTTCGTCCGTGTTTACTCTGGTCGTTTGACGGCTGGTAGCTACGTTCTAAACACGACTACCGGTGAAAAAGAGCGTGTCGGCCGTATCGTTCGTATGCATGCCGACAAGCGTGAAGAAATCGATTCAGTTGGTGCTGGTGACATCGCGGCCGTGGTAGGCCTTAAGGGTACATTTACCGGCCATACGCTAACCGATCCTGCGCATCCGATCGCCCTTGAATCGATTACGTTCCCAGACCCTCCGGTATCAATTGCGGTCGAGCCAAAGACCAAAGCCGACCAAGAAAAGATGGGCATCGCTCTCGGCCGTCTTGCCGAAGAAGACCCGACGTTCCGCGTTCACACCGACGACGAAACCGGTCAGACAATTATGTCCGGAATGGGTGAGCTTCACCTCGACATTCTGATTGACCGCATGAAGCGTGAATTCAACGTTGAAGCTAATGTCGGTGAACCACAGGTTGCCTTCCGTGAATCAATCCGGGGCGAAAGCGCGGTCCAAGGAAAGCACGCCAAGCAGTCCGGTGGACGTGGTCAGTACGGTGACGTTTGGATCCGTTTCGAACCCAACGAACCTGGTAAAGGCTTTGAGTTCTTTGACGAAATCAAGGGTGGTGTGGTTCCTCAGGAATATCGCAAGCCGGTTGAACTTGGTGTCAAAGAAACGCTCGATGGCGGTGTGATTGCCGGGTACCCTGTAGTGGACGTAAAAGCCACCTTGTACGACGGAAGCTACCACGATGTTGACTCGTCAGAACTCGCCTTCAAGCTTGCCGGCTCAATAGCTGCTCGCGAAGGTATTAAGCAGGCCAAGCCGGTGCTGCTCGAACCTGTCATGCATGTCGAAGTCACGACTCCTGAAGAATTCATGGGCGACATCATTGGCGACCTTAACTCTCGCCGAGGCCGCATCGAATCAATGGAAGACCTGATGGGCGGCGCCAAGCTGATCCGTGCGATCGTTCCACTGGCAAGCATGTTCGGCTACACCGGTGACATCCGCTCGATGAGCCAAGGCCGTGCCGCCAGCACCATGGAACTCGCGCAGTACGAAGAAGTACCACCAAACGTCGCTGCCGAGATCATTGAAAAGCGTAGCTCGAAGTAATCGCACGTCCACTGCTTCTAATCGCGCCTCGTCGTAAAGCGGGGCGCGTTTTTGGATTTATTTAGCATAAGTTGTATAATGCGACCATACATCCTAAACGGAGAATTTGAATGAAACGCAAACTCATAGTTCCGGCACTCACGGCCCTGGTAGCCGTCGCGGTCGCCGCTCCCGCTTATGCGCATGAGGGGACGACCGAGCCGAATGATGACAACGGGGGGGTTATAAAAACCGTTGAAAATACGGTAGCAAGGACGACCGATGACACGAAAGAATCGCTGACGTCGCTACGAGACCGGGTAGAGGCACGTAAGACCGAACTTGAAGACAAGCTGAAGCAAAAACAAGAAGATCGCAAGGAAAAACTTGAAGGTCGGCGCTTGGCCCAATGCCAGAACCGTGAAGACGCGATTAACACGCTACTTGATAAAAGTGCCGCCATTGGCAAAGCCCGCCTTGCAAAGATCCAAGGCATTGAAGACGGTGTAAAAGCTTTTTACGAAAAACAACAGCTAAGCAGTACCGAATACGATGCTGTTTTACAGACGGTTGACGAAAAGGAAGCAGCTGCCGTCGCGGCACTTGAAGTGATCGAAAGCGAGGATTTCAGTTGTGACGAAGTCGACGGTGCCAAACCGTCTGACACCATCCACACCGCACACGAAGCGAAACGGACAGCCCTGAAGGAATATCGCGAAAGCGTCCAGCAACTGATTAAGATTGTCCGACAGGCGTTCGTCGACAAGGTCCAGGCAGCGGAGGGTGGAAATGAGTAAATCATCCCGTTGGAACGGCTTCTCGCTCGTCGAAGGTATTATCATACTTGGAGTCGTCATATTGCTTGCAGGAGTCGGGTATGTCGGTTGGAAGGCATTCACGAAATCCGCAACTAACACGGCATCAACGACCGGCACGTCAAAACAATCTGCCGAAGTAATCACGACCAAAGCGGACCTCGAGAACGCTGAAAAAGCCCTGAATGAACTCAACTTCGACGACGAAGCATCGACGTCGGCCGAATCGCAGGCAAATCTTTAATCCCTGCTTGTCCGCTTAACACATAAGCGGTATAGTGAAGACACTATGAAGAGGGTAGTCCGAACCGTCATTCCGGTTGTCGTTGCAGTTGGTTTGGTTTGGTTATTTGCTTTCCTTGTAAATGGTAAGAGTATTCCCGTACTACAGCCTACTGGTGAAGTTGCGACACATCAGCTGAATCTCTTGATGTTCGCCTTGTTTCTCAGTTCGCTCGTCGTCGTACCTGTGTTCACGATGCTCATATTTTTTTCCATCCGGTACCGTGCTGGAAACAAAAAGGCTGTATACCGACCCGAATGGGCGGAGAACAAGTGGCTCGAAGGTTTATGGTGGGGCATACCTATTTTAATTATCGGCATACTGGGTGTCATAACGTATCAGACCAGCCATAGCCTTGACCCGTATAAGCCACTTGCCGGCGGCAAAGCGTTAGAAGTGCAAGTCGTGGCACTACGCTGGAAATGGTTATTTATTTACCCCGAGCAGCAAGTGGCGACACTAAACCACCTTCCCATACCTGTTAATAAACCCGTGCACTTTACGATGACATCTGACGCGCCAATGAACGCCTTTTGGATTCCATCACTCGGATCGCAGGTATATGCGATGTCCGGCATGGCATCACAGTTGAATTTAAAAGCAGCCAAAGTCGGTGAATATACAGGGTATACGACGAATATCAATGGGGAGGGGTATGCAAAGATGACATTCAAGACTACGGTCATGAACCAGCCGGAGTTCGAACAGTGGGCAGAAGCGGCTGCAAAAAGTCCTGACTCATTGACAATGGGGGCCTATCACACACTGGCGGAACCGGCGAGCGACCAGACAGAGAAAACCTATCGGTTGGCGAACAAGAAGCTTTTTGAATACATCACCCAGAAATACGGCGGCCACTCTATGCACGGGGAGCCGGCTGTATGAGCGATTTATTTTCATTCCTTATCGGGCGCTTGTCACCCGAGTACTTGCCTAAAGATCCTGTAACGATCGGGGCTGCTGTCGGTATGCCGCTCGCCGTCCTTGGGCTCATTATCCTGGTAACCTATCTTCGCCGCTGGCGTTGGCTATGGGATAATTGGCTGACAAGCCTTGATGCCAAGAAAATTGGCGTCATGTATATCATCGTTGCGATCGTCATGCTGCTGCGCGGGGTTGCGGATGCCGCGATGCTACGACTTCAAACCGCCATTGCAGCCAACGGAGCCGAAGGTCCGTTTAGTAGCGACACCTTCCAGCAAGTGTTTACGGCGCATGGCACTATAATGATATTCTTTGTTGCCATGGGACTGATGTTCGGACTGATCAACGTCGTCATGCCACTCATGATAGGCGCTCGCGACATGGCGTTCCCCCTTATGAACTCGATCAGCTTGTGGCTGTTCGTGGCCGGTATGATTTTGGTAAACACCGCGCTTGTGTTCGGCGGGTTCAGCAATGGTGGGTGGCTCGGCTATCCTCCATTGACAGAGCTTCAATACAACCCCGGTCCGGGAGTCGACTATTGGATATGGTCCTTACAAATAGCGGGTATCGGTAGCCTGTTGTCGGGCATCAACTTCGTAGTGACGATATTGAAGCACCGCGCCCCAGGCATGACACTCATGAAAATGCCGATCTTTCCGTGGAGCGTGCTTGTGACGAGCGTACTGATCATGCTTGCGTTCCCAATCCTAACCGTCACATTGGCACTACTTGGCCTTGACCGCACTATGGGCATGCATTTCTTCACCAGTGATGGAGAGGGCAATCCTATGCTTTACATCAATCTGATTTGGGCATGGGGCCACCCGGAAGTCTACATTCTTGTCATGCCGGCATTCGGAATTTATTCGGAAGTGGTCGCGACATTTGCCAAGAAAAAACTGTTCGGATACCGCACCATGGTCGGTGCGCTCATGGCTATCATGTTCCTGTCTTTCGTCGTCTGGCAGCACCACTTCTTTACCATGGGTGCCGGCGCCAACGTCAACGCGTTCTTTGGAATCATGACCATGGTTATCGCCATCCCAACCGGCGTGAAGATATTCAACTGGCTGTTCACGATGTACCGTGGCCGGATTGACTTTAAGGCACCGATGTTTTGGTTTTTGGCGTTCGTATTTACGTTCACGCTCGGTGGTGTGACAGGCGTGTTGATGGCCGTGCCAGCGCTTGACTTCCAAGTTCACAACACCATGTTCCTCGTCGCGCACTTCCATAACACCATTATTGGCGGTGTCGTATTCGGTTTCTTCGCCGCGATTACGTATTGGTTCCCGAAGGTATTTGGTTTCAAGTTGCATGATGGGTTGGGGCGGTGGTCAGCAATCTTTTGGCAAATCGGGTTCCTGCTGGCATTCATGCCGCTCTACATTTTGGGACTTATGGGCGCGGTGCGGCGTCTGGATAGTTACAGCGACCCAAGTTGGCAGCCGCTGTTCATTACATCTGGCATCGGTGTACTTGTTATTGTAGGTGGTATTGGTCTGTTCGTCCTCCAGCTGCTTTACAGCATTTGGAAGCGCAAGGAGCTGAAAGACACGACCGGTGACCCATGGGACGGCCGCACACTGGAGTGGTCGGTACCTTCGCCTGCGCCACATTATAACTTTGCCGTTACACCGACTGTTACGCATCGCGACGAATGGTGGCACCGCAAGAAAGCTGGCATTGGAGCGCCTACTAAAGCCGACTACATCGACATATGGCTACCTAAGAATAGTGGAGTGGGGCTCACTGTTGGCGTACTAGCCGGGTTATTCGGCTTTGGTATCATATGGCATTTATGGTGGCTGGTGCTCGTATCCGTTATTGCGGCTATCGTCGTCATCATACGTCGAACGATGAGTGACGATAACGATTACCGGATAAGTGCGAACGAACTATATCATGAAGCGGCGAGGGCACAAGTATGAGTCGACAAACTAACGAACAAGTCCTAGAACGCTACGAAAAGGCTGAGTTCGGTTTTTGGCTATACCTGATGACCGACATCATCCTGTTCGCGTCACTATTCGCAACCTACATGGTGCTACGTGGAAATACGGCCGGCGGCGCCACATCTGCAGACTTGCTTGACCCTAAGTATGCATTAATCGAAACCGTCATATTGCTAACCAGTAGTTTTGCCTGTGGAATTGCGGCGCTTGCGCTGAGGTTTAAGAAGGTGAGCATGGCGCTGTGGTCGCTTGTTCTGACTTTACTACTTGGTTTTGCGTTCCTGGCGTTGGAGCTAAACGAGTTTGCTGAACTGGTTCGCGAAGGGCATTCATGGCAGGCGAGTGCCTTCTTGTCAGGATTCTTCACGCTTGTAGCTACGCATGGACTGCACATTACCATTGGGCTAATCTGGGGCGGTGCAATGGCGTTCTACCTACTTAAGCACGGCACGACAGCGAACTCCGTCCGTAAATTCACATTGTTCTCGCTGTTCTGGCACTTCCTTGATTTGGTATGGATATTCATCTTTACAATCGTCTACCTGGGAGCCGCCTTATGAGCCATTCAGACTTCATCCTTCTGTTAAATAAATACCTTTTTGGTTTCGCTACCGCGTTAGTGCTCAGTATTCTCAGCTACGTGATCGTAACGGCTGAGTGGCTACCGACTGCGACTGGCACTATGGCGGTGCTGTTACTGCTCGCGTCGGTGCAGCTGGTTATACAATTAGTCTGCTTTTTACACCTTGGATTCGCAGGGAGGTCGAGAAACCGTACGCTTACTATTACTTTCACGCTCATCATGATGCTCATCATTATCATTGGTTCACTATGGGTCATGCGTAATCTTGACTACCGCATGAGCAGAAGCGCCGAAGATATGAACCATTACATGCAGCAGCAGAATAAGAAGGGCTTTTAACGGGTGCGCGAGCGGTTAAAGGCCTACTATTTGGTGACGAAACCGGGGATCGTACGGGGAAACGCTGTACATGTGGTAGCCGGGGCTCTGTTCGCGTCTGCCAGCGGACTGCTATGGAAAGAGCTGCTTGGTGTCCTGGTTGGCACATCACTCGTCATCGCTTCGGCCTGTGTGGCGAACAACTATATGGACCGCGGCATTGACGCCCGGATGAAGCGCACTAAAGAGCGGCCATCGGTGACCGGCCAAATCGCCTTTCAAAGTGCCGTAATCTACCTTGCGTTCCTGCTTATTGCCGGATTGGCCGTGCTGTACGTTACGACTAACCTGCTCGTCATCGCCATCGGTCTTATCGCATACATGCTGTATGTCTTTGCGTATGGCTGGGCGAAGCGCACGACCATTCACAGCACGCTGATCGGAGCTATACCGGGTGCGTTGCCAGCGATGGCCGGTTACGTGGCAATCGACGGACAACTCTCTGTCGGCGCCTGGCTGGTGTTTTTGCTTATCTTCGCCTGGCAGATGCCACATTTCTATGCAATATCGGTGTTTCGGCGCAGCGAGTACGAATCTGCCGGCCTCCCCGTGCTCGGTGTAGTAAAGCCGATCACTATCGTAAAACGCTATATGCTGGCGTATATACTGTTCTATGCGCTGGTCATTGCACTATTAATCATATCGCGGACCGTGGGCATAGTAGCGGGAGTACTCCTTCTCGTGGGATCAGCATATTGGATAGCGGTGTACTACAACAACAAAACCGATGAACGTAAGTGGGCGCTTTCTGTATTTCTGGCGTCACTGGTACTTACGATACTGCTCGTTGTTGCTGCCGTTCTGAACTTGTTCACTGCCGGCCTGTCGTGAGCTACAATGAAATAAATAATCTAGGGAAATGAACATGCGAAAGAACCTGAATGTAACTATTGTTGGCGGCGGCTTCGGCGGCGTCAAAGCGGCGTTAGAGCTTGCCAAAGACCGGACGAACCGAGTCACACTGATAAGTGACAAGACCGATTTTCAGTACTACCCAGCTCTATTTTCCGCAGCCACCGGTCATGATCATCGGCAATCATGGGTGCCGCTCGAAGAAATTTTCGTTGGAAAAGACAACGTAACGTTAGTGAAAGACACTATTACGTCGATCGACCCGTCAGCACACCTTCTTATTGGTAGTCGTTCGTATCACTATGAGGACGTGATATTGGCACTCGGAAGCGTAACTACGTACTTTGGTATCGAAGGGCTGGATACGTATTCATACGGCATCAAATCACAAGACGAGATCAAGCGACTTCAGGCACACTTATGGGACGAAATGAGCGATGGCAAAGACGATGAAAAGCACTATGTCATCATTGGTGCGGGTCCGACTGGTGTAGAACTGGCTGGTGCCCTAGGCGAATACTTACGGTTGCTTCGCCGACAGTTCGGCATTAAGAAAAAACGGGTCAGTATAAATCTTATTGAAGCCGCACCACGTGTCTTGCCACGCCTGTCCGAGTCGACCAGTCGCCGCGCCCTGCGCCGACTAAAAAAACTAGGCGTTCATGTCGAGGTGAACAAAAAGGTTGAAAGACAGACCGCTAATGAACTTATGGTGAATGGTCGGCCTCTTCCTACGCATACGGTTATCTGGACATCAGGCGTTATGAACGCGCCGTTTTTCAAAGCGAACGAGTCCCAGCTGCCGCTCAATGACCGCGGAAAGGTAAAGGTAGACGAGTTCATGCGAGCGGCCGCGCACGTGTATGTAATCGGCGATAACGCTAACACGCCGTTCTCAGGCCTGGCGCAAACGGCGCTTCACGATGCGATTTTCGTCGTCAAGCACCTGAAGGGAAGCACCAAACCGTATCGTCCGGTCATGCCGGCATCTGTCGTGCCGATCGGGCATGGCTGGGCGGTCTTCGAATGGGGTAAACTACGGTTCGGCGGCTTATTAGGCGGTATCATGCGCGTCCTGGCCGATATGATTGGTTACCACGACGTCCTACCGATTGGCTGGGCAGTGAAAGCTTGGCGCGCGCAGGCGAAGCAAGAACTGCGTCTGCCTGACAAATTAGAATCCTAAATTACATCATTACGCTTTACTTACCCCTAAAAGCTATGTATAATTAGCCCTATACGCCTGCGGGGTCTTTATTGAATGCCCTGCTTGCTAATAACTAACCAAAGGAGATATAACCTTAATGGCCGATTTCGATCGAAGCAAGCCGCACGTCAACGTTGGTACCATGGGTCACGTTGACCACGGTAAAACAACCCTAACCGCCGCTATTACGCACGTACTCGCGAAACGGCTGCCAAGCGACACAAACAAGCCTCGTAACTACGAGGACATCGACAACGCTCCTGAAGAAAAAGCTCGTGGTATTACCATCGCTTCTTCTCACCAGGAATACGAGTCAGAAAAGCGTCACTACGCTCACGTCGACATGCCAGGTCACGCCGACTACGTTAAGAACATGATCACCGGTGCCGCACAGATCGACGGCGCAATCCTTGTTGTTGCCGCTAACGACGGCCCACTACCACAGACCCGCGAACACGTTCTGCTTGCTCACCAGGTGAACGTTCCTAAGATCGTCGTCTTCCTGAACAAAATGGACCTTGCTGACCCTGAACTGGTCGAGCTGGTTGAAATGGACGTTCGTGAACTGCTGACCAAGAACGGGTACGACGGTGACAACGCTCCTATCATCAAGGGTTCTGCTACCAAGGCTCTTGAAGGCGACGCCGAAAGCGAAGAAGCAATCATGGAACTGGTCAAAGCTCTTGACGAATACGTTGAAGAGCCAGTCCGTGACCTCGACAAGCCATTCCTGATGCCGATCGAAGACGTCTTTTCAATCAAGGGGCGTGGTACGGTTGCTACCGGTCGTATCGAACAGGGTGTCATCAAGCTGAACGACGCCGTTGAAATCGTCGGTATCAAGCCTACTCAGAACTCTGTCGTTACCGGTATTGAGGCCTTCAAGAAGAACCTTGACCAGGGTCAAGCAGGTGACAACGCCGGTCTGTTGCTTCGTGGTATCGAACGCGAACAAGTCGAACGCGGTCAGGTTATCGTTAAGCCAGGTTCACTTACTCCTCACACCGAGTTTGAAGCAGAAGTCTACATCCTGAAGAAGGAAGAAGGCGGACGCCACACTCCATTCTCAAAGGGTTACAAACCTCAGTTCTACTTCCGTACGACTGACGTAACCGGTGAAGTTGAACTCCCGGCTGACAAAGAAATGGTCATGCCTGGTGACACCGTTACCTTCAACGTCAAGCTGCTCGCTCCTATCGCTATGGAGCAAGGTCTGAACTTCGCTATCCGCGAAGGTGGTAAGACCGTTGGTGCCGGCGTCGTTACCAAGATTACTAAGTAATCACGGTATACAACTTAAAACATCCCCGCATAGTCGGGGATGTTTTAATTGCCAAGAACGCTATTTACAGCAACCAAGCACTAGGAGTATAGTGGCTAGCATCTATTAAATGGAGTAAAAGAAACATGGCAGCAGAACGAGCACTCGAACCCTTTTTTGAAGAAGGAAGGGTCGCGCAGCCGAACCTTCATCTAGTACCGGCACTACCGGAGGATGATAAACACAAACAAGTTGTCGAACGACAAGTAAGTGTCGAACGAACATCTGTCGGGGACGTTCATGTGAACGTTATTGTAGAGGTAGATGGCCGAGAATACCCGCTTTGTATCAATGTCTCACGTCGTACACTAGGCAACGGTATGCCGGTCAGTACGTATTTTGAACGGCTTGAACATCGCCGGCAGAACGAAGACGGTACGATAAGTGGTGACTTTGGGCGTGCGGATGCGTTGGCGCAGCACGCGCTTTATCTTGCCGGGCGTTAATAAGACAGGCTAAACCGAAGAAGGGCGCTGGCCGATCGTGACGGTAAGCTCTGGTGGTTCGACTGTTTCGTCAAGCTGTAGCGATATCGCGTGTTTCTTGCTGATCCGATCCGCTATATCCTGCGGGTAATGCGATAGCACGAAGCGTTCAAGTTTGCCGACTGGACTTCGAAGCGGGAACGTAAATTCATCAGCGTCAGGCTTCTCGACAAGCTCCGCGCGTATTCGTATCAATACCGCTTTGGCCAGCAGTGTTTTGCGGTCTTCGGCTTCGACTAATTTCTCGCGAGTAGTCCGACGTGGGTGACGATCCATAATACTATTATAGCATAAGAAACATAATTAAGCAACTTTACAGATACGAAGAGCCGTGGTACAGTACTTCAGTATATAAATTTCGTCGACAACTCGGCCAGACGTGAGTCTATAGTAGGACACGAATCGAGCAGAGGTTACGGCGAGCAACAAGGAGAATGCCCCCATGGCAAAAGAAGAAGGCTTGCGGATCCGTATCCGTCTAAAAGCATACGACCACAAGGTGATCGACCAATCAGCAAAACAAATCATTGACACGGCAGTCCGTACGGGTGCTAGCATCGCTGGACCAGTACCGCTACCAACCCGTAAAAGTACCTACACGGTAATTAAAAGCCCTCATGTGTACAAGACCGGTGGTGAGAGTTTTGAAATGCGCGTACACAAACGGCTCATTGATATTACGAATGCCAGCCCAAAGACCATCGACAGTCTGCAGAACCTCAGTTTGCCTGCCGGTGTCGACGCTGAAATCCGTATGTAATAGCGGACGTGCCGCCATTAAAATACCCTCCGGATGGAGGGTATTTTATGTCAATCACTTGTTAAGGATTGGTTGCTTCTGACAGGTTGGTTGCGTCGATGTCATCGTACAACGTCTGGATATCCATCTGTAGGCGCATGAGCCAAATGGTAAACAGAATGACGACGGCGCCAAGCACCAGCCAGTAAACGGTTTCCTTTGTTAACTGAAACGTCATGAACGGTTGGGTTTCAGGTTGGAGCCTGACCGATCCAAGTGCTGAAGACGACTGCGCCTTCGAACGCTTAACAGTTGATTTTTTCTTGGTTGGAGCCTTCTTGCTCGTTGATTTCTTCGTAGCCATACCTCAAGTATACACGCTTGTGTTTAAAATTGGTCTAAATTACAATAAGAGAAATCATGCAAAAACAGACACGTAAGACACCCACGAAAGCACGAAGACGATTTCACGAACGGGTGTTTGAAAGCGACAGCACGTATTTTTTAAAGCTCGTGGTGGTCGTGCTGTTCGGAACCTTATGGTTGAAGTTTAGTAATCCATTTTCATTGGGCGCACTGACTTTTACCGCTTTTCCACTTGGTATCGCGCTCGGCTTCTTGGTTGTCCGAGCATTTGAGCATCACCAGGAAGATCGCAAGATTTGGTACGCCGTACTCCTAATTGTCGGCGTCATAAGTTATTTCGTGCCCGCTGGCATCGTAATATAAGAAAATATGCGTATGGTGGGATTACCTAAAAACGATCAGCACCAAAATGGCTTCACGATCGTCGAGCTTCTTATTGTCATAATCGTCATTGCTGTAATCGCAGCCATCACATTGGTTGCTTATAACGGCATACAAATGCGAGCAGAAAATTCCAAAACCATCGCAGCTGTTGACCAATATGCCAAGGCTCTGCAACTGTACAAGACAAACACCGGGGACTACCCCTTAGCCGGCGGAGGCTTCCAGTTTGGTTGTATCGCCGAGTCCGGCACATGTGCAATGGTGGCCGGTAGCGCAGGTCCTGATTGTGCCAGTATTGGTGCTTCCGGTGTGAGCAACGCTCTTAATACGGCCATTAAAACGGTCATTGCCAGCATACCCACTGTCAGTAGTCAGACGTTGCAATGTGAGAGTAAGACCGTCAAAGGAGCGTTGTATGTCATGTACGGTACGTACTTCGGGCCTGATATTCGTAATGGGTACATTATTTACTATCTGAAGGGCGATCAGCCTTGTACCACTCCAGCCGGGTCGAGCCTCGTCAATCCAAACGGCCGTATTTACTACTCAACCGGGACCACACGTTGTTATATCCAATTTGACGCATAGGCGACTGCGTCGGAACACTCTTGTAAACAGTTGACTACAGTGGTGAACTCTGCTACAGTTAGTTGGTAACTTATTACGTAATAACAACCTCGTTTCCGAGTGAATGAGTAGGCCCTGGGTAGGGAACCGCTCGCCACCGGAGATTTTAAATGGGAGAAAGAAGGCATGAAAGCACTTCTCGGCACCAAGATTGGTATGACCCAGATCCTGTCTGAGGATGGTACGGCAACGCCCGTAACATTGATCCAGGCCGGTCCTGTCACCGTTACTCAGGTGAAGTCTCTTGAAAAAGATGGCTACAACGCGGTACAGGTCGCATTCGGATCGGGTAAGAACCTGAGCAAGGCCGTCGCTGGACACGTAAAGTCTAGCAAAACATCGCCGAAGTATATTCGGGAATTTCGTGTCGATGAGCTGACCGACGATTTGACCGTCGGAAGCACCATTGACGTAAGTGCATTCGCACTCGGTGACGTAGTGAACGCTACGGGCACCAGCAAAGGTAAAGGATTTGCCGGAACGGTGAAACGTCACAACTTCAACACCAGCAAAAAGACCCACGGTGGTAACGGCAACGTCCGTAAGCCGGGATCGATCGGATCGATGTATCCTCAGAAGGTCTTCAAGGGCAAGCGCATGGCCGGCCGCATGGGCGGTGAGCGTGTGACCGTGAAAAACCTTGAGGTCGCTTACCTAGATGCCGAAAACAACCTGATTGGCCTTAAAGGCGCCGTTCCCGGCCCTCGTAAGAGCTTGATCATCGTAAACGGAGGTAACGCGTAATGGCTGAAACTACTCCAAAGACCGTCTCACTGCCAAAGACTACCTTTGCGGTCGACGTCGAAAACCACGAACTACTGAAGCTCGCTTACGACGCCTACTTGGCAAATGCTCGCCAGGCAAGCGCAACCACGCTGAAACGCGGTGAAGTTAGCGGTGGCGGTAAAAAGCCTTGGAAGCAAAAAGGTACCGGCCGAGCCCGTTTCGGCTCGACCCGTAACCCGATCTGGCGTGGCGGTGGTATCGTTTTCGGTCCATCTGGTAACGAAAACTACACCAAGAAGCTTTCGACCACGAGCAAACGTGTCGCTGTAAAGCAGGCACTCAGCCTGGCTAACAAAGCCGGTAAGATCGTCGTTAAAGACGTAAAGACCACCGGTAAGACCGCTGAAGTCGCCAAATTCCTGGCTGACAACAAATTTGCCCGTAAGACGCTCATCGTCGTCGACGAAAAGACACCGGAGCTGATCCGCGCGACCCGTAACATTCAGAATGTCATGCTGGTCCGCAGCACTTACCTGAATGTCTACCACATCCTGAACGCAGACCACATCGTAATTAGTGCCGCTAGCGTCAAGACCATCGACGCCTGGTTGAACGGAGGAGCAAAGTAATGAATATCATTATCACTCCACGTGCTACTGAAAAGGCGTACGGTCAAAGCGCGCGTAATATTTACGTGTTCAACGTGCCACTGACAGCGAACAAGCAGCAGATCGCTGACGCCGTCGCCGCAGAATACAATGTTACCGTGAAGAACGTCGCGACAGCCGTTCAGTCAGGTAAAGCCGTTCGTTTTTCTCGCGGTAAGAACCGTTACCCAGGTACGACAAACCGTAAGGATACTAAGAAAGCCTACGTAACGCTGGCTGAAGGTAGCTCGATCCAAGTGTTCGAACAGCCAGAAGCAGCCGCTGAGGAGAAGAAGTAATGCCGATTAAAGCTTACAACCCAACCACACCGGCCCGACGTGGTATGACCAGCGAAGACTATTCGCAGATCACCACTCGTAAGCCCCTAAAGAGCCTTGTTAAAAGCAAAAAGCAGAACGCCGGACGCAACAACAAGGGTCGCATTACGGTCCGTCACCGCGGTGGAGGTGTCAAACGTCACTACCGTTTGATGAACCACAATCTGGCCGACGGCCTTAAGCTGACGGTCGAAGAAATCGAATACGACCCGAACCGTTCCGCCCGTATCGCCCGAGTTAAGGACCAACACGGTCTGTACCACTACGTCTTGGCTGACACCAGCATGACGAAGGGTAAGACGATCGAAAGCGGTGCGAGCGCTCCGATTGAAACGAGCAACCGCATGCCTCTTTCAAAGATTCCTGTCGGTACCCAAATTTACGCGATTGAAATTCATCCTGGCAAGGGATCACAGATGGTCCGTTCAGCCGGAACAAAAGCCCAGCTGATGGCTAAGGAAGGTGATTACGCCCAGGTGCGTTTACCTTCAGGCGAAGTCCGCCGCTTCCGACTGGAAGCTACGGCAGCCATCGGTGTCGTCGGTAACGTCCAGCACCAAAACATCAAGGTCGGCTCAGCCGGTCGAAACCGCCGCAAGGGTATCCGTCCGACTGTCCGCGGTGTCGTTATGAACGCCGCCGACCACCCACACGGTGGTGGTGACGGCGGACGCCACGGTGCCGGTAAAGCCCCGCGCACCCCATGGGGTCAGTTAACACTTGGTTACCGTACACGCCGTCGTAAGGACAGCAACCGGTTAATCGTACGTACGCGCCACGACGCGAAGAGGAAGAGGTAATATATGAGTCGATCACTCAAAAAAGGCCCATTCGTTGACGCGAAATTGGCCAAGAAAGTAGCAGCCCTTGGTCCGGATGACCGCACGGTCATTAAGACGTGGGCTCGCGCCAGCACAATCACGCCAGAAATGGTCGGTAAGAACTTTGCTGTCCACAACGGCCGTGTCCACGTGCCGGTTAACGTAACGGAAAATATGGTCGGTCACAAGCTCGGTGAGTTCAGCCCGACCCGTAAGTTCCGAAAGCACGGTGGTAAGAAGTAATGGCTACAGAAGTTTACACCGTCCGTTCATACGCCAAAGGCGTTGACATCGCTCCCCGCAAGGTAAGCGTCGTCGCTAGCCTTGTGCGTAACCGTTCGGTTGCCGACGCATTGGTCATTCTTGACCACGTGCCGCGTCGCGCCGGACTCCCTATTAAGAAAGCTATCGCCAGTGCGCAGGCCAACGCCGTTAACAACCACGGCCTCGACGCTTCAAGCCTACAGATCACGACGCTCAGCGTTACGGTCGGTAAGCGTCTGAAGCGCTTCAAGCCACACATGCGCGGTATGGCGTTGCCATTCCAGAAGATCTCGACCAACATTTTGGTTGAAATTTCCGGAACTGAAAAGCCAAAGAAGAAACCGGCCGCAAAACCCGCAGCCGCTAAGAAAGAAGAGGAAGCATAGTCATGGGACAGAAAGTAAACCCGATCAGCTTCCGCCTTCAGGTCCACAAGAACTGGGATTCACGCTGGTTCGCCGGTAAGAAAGATTTCGCGGCCTGGTTAGCGGAAGACATCAAGGTCCGCGCGCTGATTGAAAAGCGTTTCGAATCACGCCCGACCATCGACCGGATCGAAATTGAACGTTCGGCCAACCTGGTAACCATTACCATCCACACCGCTAAAGCCGGTGTCGTGATTGGTCGTGGTGGCGCAGGTGTAACCGAACTTAAGGCTGCGATTGAAAAAATCGTTAAGCAACCGATCCGTATCAATATTGAAGAAGTGAAGCGCCCTGAACTCGCAGCCAAGCTGGTTGCCGAGAACATTGCCCGCCAACTCGAGCGACGTATCAACTTCCGCCGCGCCATCAAGATGGCCGCTCAGAACACCATGAACGCCGGTGCCAAAGGTATCCGTATTCAGGTATCAGGACGTCTGAACAACGCCGAAATGGCCCGCCGCGAAAAGGTATCCGAAGGTTCAGTACCCCTGCATACGCTTCGTGCCGATGTCGACTTCCACACCGCACGGGCACAGATGCCTAACGGTGGTGGTATCGTCGGTATCAAGGTATGGATCAACAAGGGCGAAAGGAGTGACGCGTAATGTTACTTCCAAAGAAAACCAAGTACCGCAAAGTCCGTATCGGTAAGAACGATGGCAACGCGACCCGCGGTAACTACATCGCGTTCGGTGACTATGCGTTGCAGTCACAAAGTAACGAACGAATTACCTCACGCCAGATCGAGAGCGCACGTCAGGCAATGACCCGCTACATCAAGCGTGGCGGTAAGATCTGGATCCGCATTTTCCCTCACACTCCTGTGACCAAAAAGCCGCAGGACGTCAAGATGGGTAGTGGTAAGGGTAACCCGGAATACTTCGCTGCTAAGGTGAAGGCCGGTACCGTCATGTTCGAGATGAAGGGTGTGTCCGAAGAAGTCGCCCGCGAAGCCATGCGCCTCGCGAGCCACAAGCTGCCGGTAAAGACCAAGTTTATCAAGCGGGAGGAGGCGTAAAGTTATGGCTGAAAAGACTACCGAAGCAAAAGCCGCGCCTAAGGCTGAATTGACCGTTGAGCAACAGCTTGCGGCCAAGCGAACCGACCTGCTTGAGGCTCGTAAGTCACTCGCGTCAGGTGAGCTGGTCAACCCGCGCATCATCGGCACTATCCGAAAAGATATCGCTCGACTACTTACAACCATTAACGCTCAGAAGGAGGCAAAGTAGATGGCTAAAACATTAACCGGCATTGTCACCTCTGATAAGCGTGACAAGACGATTACGGTCACTGTTACTAGTCGGGAAACCCACCCGATCTACAAGAAACAGTACACCGTCAACCGCAAGTACCAGGCCCACGACCCTAAGAATGAAGCTCATCTTGGCGACAAGGTACAGATTTCTGAGATCCGACCTGTTTCAAAGACAAAAGCTTTTCAGCTTGCGAACATCGAGACTCGTGCCGTCGGTACGGTCGAACTCAAGGAAGACGTTCTAGACGTCACGACGGCTGGTGAGGAGACGAAATAATGATCCAGCAAGAATCACGTCTAAAGGTTACCGACAACTCAGGTGCCAAGGAAGTCCTTTGTATCCGAGTTCTCGGTGGCACACGTCGACGTTACGCACACGTCGGTGATGTCATCGTGTGTTCGGTCAAAGACGCCAACCCTACCGGTGGTGTTAAAAAGAAGTCGGTCCAAAAGGCCGTCGTCGTCCGTACCCGCAACCAGATCAAGCGTAAAGATGGCAGCACGATCGCATTTGACGACAACGCCGTCGTTATCATCAACGACGACAAAACGCCGAAGGCGACCCGCGTGTTTGGTCCTGTCCCCCGCGAACTGCGTGACCAAGGCTACGCCAAGATCATCAGCTTAGCCCCGGAGGTACTCTAATATGGCCCGAATTCGAAAAGACGACCTAGTCAAGATTATCGCCGGTGCCAAGAAAGGTACGACCGGTAAGGTACTGGCCGTCGACACCAAAAAGAACACCGTTCTGATTGAAGGTGTCGGTGTTAAACACCGCCACGTCAAGCCATCTCAGTTGAACCCGACAGGTGGCCACAAGGATATCCACGTCCCAATGGACATTAGCAAGGTTGCGCTGGTTGTCGACGAAAAGACAAGTAAGACGTCACGCGTCGGGCTGGTCAAAAACGCCGATGGCAAAAAGACCCGCGTAGCAAAAAGTATGAAGAATAAGGAGATCAAGTAATGGCGAACACCGCTACTACTACCGCTCCTCGCTTGAAAGCCTTGTACGACACGACCGTCGTCAAGGAACTGCAGGCCGAACTTAACCTTGGGAACGTTCACCAGGTCCCCAAGCTTGAAAAGATCGTCGTAAGCGTAGGAACCGGTAAATCAAAAGACGACAAGCGTGCGCTTGACACTGTCAAGAACACCGTCACTAAAATTACCGGCCAAGCCCCGGTCGAACGGCTTGCTAAAAAGTCGATTGCCGGGTTTAAGATCCGTGCCGGCATGGGTAGCCCGATTGGCGTTTCCGTAACACTTCGCGGCGCTCGTATGTATGAGTTTTTAGACCGTTTGGTCAACGTCGCCCTGCCACGTGTTCGTGACTTTCACGGCGTCAAGGCAAAAGGCTTCGACCGTGGCGGTAACTACAACCTTGGCATTATCGAACAGTCTATCTTCCCGGAACTGACATTTGAGGAAACGCAGGTCCTGCACGGACTGCAAGTCACGTTTGTCATCAAGAGTGAAGATAAGGCGCACAGCCGCGCTTTACTGGAAAAATTCGGCATTCCATTCGAGAAAGAGGGAGGAAACAGGTAATGGCTAAGAAATCCATGATCGCCCGCGACGAAAAGCGAAAGAAGATGATTGCACGGTATGCCGAAAAGCGCGCCGAACTGAAAGAGCTTGGTGACCAAGAAGGTCTGCAGAAGTTACCTCGTAACAGCAGCCCGACTCGCTGGAAGAACCGCGACATCCTGAGCGGACGTCCGCACGGATATATGCGTAAGTTCGGTCTGAACCGTATCAACTTCCGCGAAAAAGCAAGCAAGGGTGAAATCCCCGGTGTAACAAAAAGTAGCTGGTAAAGGAAAGGAGAACAGAATATGAGTTTACAATCTACAGACCCAATCGCCGATCTCCTGACCCGGATCCGCAATGCTGCTGCCGTCGGTAAGACTGAAGTTCGCGTTCCGAACGCCAAACTGAAAAAAGTCGTTGCCGACCAGTTAAAGAAAAACGGCTACCTTGCCGACGTAAAAGTCGAGCCGGGATCGCCTCGTGACACGCTGGTGATCACCATTAACAAAGCTGGCGAAAACGCTACGTTCACCGAACTGGTTCGAATGAGCAAGCCAGGACGACGTATGTATGTCGGTGCGAATGACATACCACGCGTCAAAAGCGGCCGCGGTATCGTGCTCGTTTCAACCAGTAAGGGTGTCGTTACCGGCCAGGAAGCTGTCAAACAGCGTCTGGGCGGCGAACTGCTCCTGAAGGTGTATTAATAAGTAAAGGATAAATCATGAGTCGAATCGGAAAACTACCAATTCAGATTCCATCAGGCGTGACAATCACGGTCGACTCAGATGTTATTTCGGTCAAAGGCCCTAAGGGCGAACTGACCGTTCCGCATCTGAGCGACGTGACCGTAGCCGTCGAAGATGGCGTCGCAACCGTCACCCGCAAGGATGATCAAAAAGTCGCTAAAGCCCAACACGGACTACAGCGCGCACTACTTAACAACGCCGTCGTCGGTGTGACCGAAGCGTTTGAGAAAAAGCTTGAAGTCAACGGTGTCGGCTTCCGCGTCAGCGGTGGTGGCCAAGAGATCGAAATGCAACTCGGCTTCAGCCACCCGGTCAAATATAAAGCGCGAGAAGGCGTTCAACTGACCGTCAACAAGATGGAAATCACCGTAAGCGGCATCGACAAGCAAAAAGTCGGCCAGGTAGCGGCTGAAATCCGCGCCCTCAAGAAACCTGAACCATACAAGGGCAAGGGAATCAAATACGCCGACGAGCAGATTCTGCGTAAGGCTGGAAAGGCTGGTAAGTAATCATGGCTACTGACAAGAAACTTCTGAACAAGAACCTGCGCAAGGCGCGCGTCCGTGCCAAGGTGTCCGGAACCGCCGAACGCCCCCGCCTGACCGTTACTATTTCAAACGTTCACGTTTCAGCGCAGGTGATCGATGACGTTGCCGGTAAGACGCTCGCTGCTGCTACCACAGTCGGCAAGAAGACGAACGGTACATTAACCGAAAAAGCGGCAACCGTTGGTGCTGACATTGCTAAGAAAGCGGTGAAAGCAAAGGTTAAAGCCGTAGTGTTCGACCGAAACGGACGAGCATACGCTGGAAGATTAAAAGCGCTGGCCGATGCGGCCCGTAAGGAAGGATTGGAATTCTAGTATGGCTGACGAAAAAGCAGCAACTACTACCCCGCGCGCCGAAGCACCAGCTTCGCGACCACGCGGCGGTCGCCGGGATGACCGGCGAAACGCTCCTCGCGTAGAGGAACCAAAGCAATTTGAAGAAACCGTCATCAACATTGACCGCGTCGCACGTGTCGTAAAGGGTGGACGACGGTTCCGCTTCAAGGCGCTTGTCGTCGTTGGAGATCGCAAGACCAAGGTCGGAGTCGGAGTTTCTAAGGGTGCCGACGTCCAGTCTGCTATCGCTAAGGCAACTGACGTGGCGAAGAAGAACATGATTACCATTCCGGTCGTCAATGCTACCATTCCGCACGACGCCGAGGTTAAGCTGTCTGGCGCTCGCGTTATGATCAAGCCTGCCGCACCTGGTACCGGTATTATTGCCGGTGGTGTCGTTCGTCAGATCATCGGTGTGACCGGCATTACCAATTTGCTGTCAAAGAGTCTTGGTTCGACGAACAAGGTAAACATCGCGTATGCGACTATCGAAGCCCTGAAGAGCCAAGTTCCACGCGAACAGTGGTTAAACGCGGCAAAGCCAAAGGCCGCTAAGACCGCCAAGAAAGCCGAGGAGGAAGCGTAATGAAATACAACGAACTCCAAGTCGCCGCTAACAAGAACAAGAAGCGTGTCGGCCGCGGTATCTCAGCTGGTCAAGGTAAGACCGCCGGTCGTGGTACCAAAGGTCAGGGCGCACGTACCGGCAAGAAGCTGGCTGCCAGCTTCCAGGGTGGACAGCGCGCGTTGGTTCAGGCCATTCCTAAGAACCGTGGCTTCAAAAGCCTTCGCACGCCGGCACAGGTCGTGTACATGGACCACCTGAACGCCTTTAACGGTAAGGTTGTCGACAACATGAGCCTCTTCGAAGCTGGTCTAGTCGCAACACCATTCCACACCGTCAAGGTTATAGCCCGTGGTGAGCTGACCGCTAAGGTGACGTTGAACGTCCAAGCCGCGAGCGCCAGCGTCAAAGCGGCCGTTGAAAAAGCCGGTGGCACGTTCAACAAAACTTCGACACCTGTTCCAACCAGCCAAAAAGCGGCTGAAAAAGCCGATAAGTAGCCCGCTTGTTACTTACCTCGTAGTATACTGGAAGAACGTATACTACGGTGTGACATAAGAAGCGCTTCAAATCAGAGGGTAAGAAATACGATGAACTGGAAAACCATATTCAAATCTTTTAAGAACGGGGACATGCGAAAGCGTTTGCTCGTTGTGCTGGGCCTGGTGGTCGTATACCGGTTACTCGCCCACATACCTGTCCCGTTGGCCGAACCCTCGGAGCTTAAGGAAGTCATCAACAGCGTTGTGTCAGGAAGTGACTTCGGAGGTTTTCTTAACCTGTTATCCGGTGGCGCCTTGGCCAGCTTTTCCATCGTACTCGTAGGGCTAAGTCCATTCATTACCGCCAGTATTATCACACAGCTGCTTACCAAGGCCATTCCGAAGCTGGAAGAGTTACATAAAGACGGTGAGTCCGGTCGCCGTAAGATACAGCAATGGACACGTATTATCAGCCTACCTCTCGCGGTCGTGCAGTCTATAGCATTCATTTATATCCTGAGGCAATCGGTGCTAGCGGGAAACACGTCATCTGGCTTGGGCGACACGACACTGATCGAATGGGTCGTGGCGGTAGGGGCTATGACGGCCGGTTCTATGCTGCTCATGTGGCTTGGTGAAATCATGACAGAACAGGGCGTCGGCAACGGATTGTCGCTGCTGATCTTCGCCGGTATCGTCAGTCAGCTGCCACAGACGCTGCAGACCATCGGCACGTCTCTGCTTGACACCAGCAGTGGCAAGTTGGCCGTATTCAACTGGTTTGAACTTCCGATCAATCCCCTCGCATTCTGGGTCGTCCTTGCGATCACATTGGTTTCGCTGCTCGTACTGTATCTACTCGTGAAAATCAATGAAGCCCAACGTGTCGTAACAATCAATTACGCGAAGCGTGTGCAGGGAAACTCCAGCTACGGTGGCGTGAAGAGCATCTTACCAATGAAACTGATTGCCGCCGGTGTCATTCCTGTCATCTTCGCGGTCGCGTTCCTGAGCCTTCCTGCGTTCGTCGGTCAGGTCCTGAAGGCGACGAACAATGCCGACTACGTACAAATCGGTAATAACTTGGTGACCTGGTTCCAAACACCGAATCCCGGGCAATTTACGGGTGAAACGTGGCAGGCGTTCATTTATCCGGGCCTATACTTCCTTCTTGTCATTGCGTTCACGTATTTCTATACGGGCATCGTGTTCAATTCGAACGAAATTGCCGAAAACTTGCAAAAGCAAGGAGGCTTCATTGAAGGCGTGCGTCCTGGTGAACAAACGGAAAAATATTTATCTATGACGATGAACAGGCTGATCTTATTCGGATCGCTCGTACTCGGACTTATCGCCGTGCTGCCGTTCATTGCGGAATATCTGCTGTACCAGACCGCCGGGGTGCAAAATAGCAACCTTGCCGTCGGTGGAACCGGTATATTGATCGTCGTATCTGTCGGACTTGAATCACTGCGCCAGATTAATTCACGCGCCTTAATGGTCACATACGACGACTACAAATAAAGCAGTTGAATTTCACCACTCTGCGCATTTTTTTACTGCGAGCCTCGCTCGCAGTATTTTTCATACAGCTCGCTCGTTTCTGGTAAAGAAAATGCACACTGCGGCAAAATTGAACAACTTTACGGTAGCTTGATGGTGCAAGAAACTTATGGTAATCTGGTTGTAAATCGAGGGGAAACAAACATGTCGGGACTTGAAATCCAACATAAACGAAATTTTCATGTTATTCGCTGGGCAATCGCTCTAATTATACTTGCCGTGGCTGGCACGTATGCCTATTTTGGCATTAGGTGGTACAGTACCGGTCTTGAATCCCCACTGCCGCTACCGGTGGCTGCTGCTGATTCATCGGTTGACGAATCACCCGTCACGGACGCGCTTATAACTAAGCATACAGCTGCGACGGACGAACCAAGGTATATTGAAATTCCTAAGCTCGGCGTAACGAACGCGCGCGTAATGAAAGTCGGGCTAACGAGCAATCGGATGCTCGACATGCCTCGAACGTTAGACGACGTCGGATGGTATACAAAAAGCGCGAAACCAGGGAGTGGTGTAGGTGCGGTTCTCCTTGATGGGTACGCCAAAGGCGTTTCTAGGGGCGGCGCATTCGAAAAGATAGCAACTCTCCAAAAGGGCGACCAAGTGTCGGTCGAACGTGGCGACGGCAAATCGTTCACGTATGAAGTGCACGATGTTCGGACGATGCCGCTCGAATGGGTTCTAAAGGCAGGCATGAAAGAAATGATGTATTCTGTCGACCCGAGCAGAGAGGGCTTAAGCCTGATCGCACCAGCTGGCAAATGGATTCCTAAGGATAAAGTATTTGATAGCCGCGTCCTTGTACGGGCTACGATCGTCGAATAATCTGGTATTATAACGTTACCGGACACGCAAATGTGGGTCTCACGACGGCCTGGAGCCTGGAAACTGAGCACATGTCCGGCGCCGTGTGGAGTACCGAATCTCCGCACGATCAACCGAAACCGCGACCGCAAGGTTGCCTGAGAAACCGCCGATGGCCGGTATATGCCATCACTGTCGGATTAGATACCCGACATGAAGGTTCACAGATCAGCAACGCTGTGAACCCCGGCAAGGCCTCACGGCTGAAGCCGCACCGGAGGGCTAACAGCCCGAAACATGACGCGAGCTAATGTGTACCTCCTCAGGGATCAACACTCGCATGCCGTCACAGCCATCTCCACGCTACTGGCTACCCCCGACCTTGTGACACGTCACATTGGTCGGACTGACAGTTCGAATGGAGTTTGCTAAGCCCAGAGGAAGGGCCGGGCGTGATTAGATACACGCCCGGCCCACTTCAATTTGAAAATTATGCCAATGAAAAGGCCGCCGAGAACGGGGCGCTGCAGAGGATATAAAGTCCTCAGCGGCCTTTTCGTTCCGCGGCGGCGGAGAGGTTGGTCAGACGTACTTGAGCGTGATGTCGCGCAGGTCGAGCAGCATCTGTGCAGCCTCTTCGCGACTCAGGCAGGCGATCTGTTCGTTCGGCATGGCGTCGAGTCCCTGGAAGAGGATGATCAGCTCGAACCGCTCCGCGGTCGGCAGCCCCCTGAGGTCCATCAGCGTCTGCTTGACCTCCTCGTCGGACATCGCCTCGACGTCGAGTTCGGTCAGGGACGTCAGCCCCTTGATCCCGGTGGGCCGGGTCGACATGGTTACCATCTGTAAAGTCCTCTCGGTCGGCCATTCTTCTGTCGAATGGCTATAATAATATATTATCACAAAAACGTAGGCGTGTCAATTTGCTTGACCCCTCAAGCGTTTTCGGTACAATAGAACTAATCCAATTTTCATTTCAACGGCGGGTAGCCGAGTGAAATACTCTTATAAAATGCTTTACATATACCTCTGTTTGCCGTATAATTCATA